>NZ_SCFL01000030.1:0-21919 GCF_007000305.1 Rhizobium sp. rho-13.1
CGGCGAGGACGACATCATCCGCCTCAACGACGAATTCGGCCGCACCTGAGGCATATGTCTGCAACGGACCAGCGGCGGGCGACAGCCCGCCGTCGGAGCTTCAGGTCTAAGATATGAGTGCCATCTACTATCTGGTATTTAGCCAACGCAAGCAGAGCCTACCTCATCGAACAGCTTGCAGTCTTTTATGTTTCTCGTGAAGCGCCAAGCCGAATTCAAAAAGCGTCTTATTGATAGTAGGTCTTCCCCTGGCGCTCCTTGGAGCGTCGGTAATTTGGCTTTTTTCTGTTTAAGTTGCGCAATGCCGCGCCATCATGCTGGCCGCGCTCAAGCCACTATGACAACGAAGGTTAAGATTCCATCCAAGATCAGCCTTGAAATCCTTGAGCTGGCCAAGGAAATGCGTGCAAACGAAACCACGAACGAGGACGATTTCCGCATACTCAATTGCTTGAATTCGCCGATGCCGAGCCGACGGCCGCTCCGCTTTCGGCGGAAGACACCAGAGCTTTCCGAAAAGGTGCACACATGTGCCCGACTGTATTGCGAAATACCTGAGTTTGACGGCCGGGCATCTCTCGCAGATGGAACGCGGATTGAAGCAGCCGACAGGCCCGGCGTTGGCATTGCTCAATGTGATCCGTCGTAAGGATATCGAACTGGTTATGTAATTATTCGCCACACCGCCCTCTGTCCGAGTGTGCGGAAACAACCGTAGCTCACAGGTGGAGGAGAAACGGATGGCACGGCCTATTAGCAATGCATCAGCGCTTGCGTTTTTGCCGCTTGCGTCACAGAATCGACCTGTCGTGACGTCGGCAATTATAAATATAATTTTCATGAGGCCATTTTTTGATCTTCCCCGAGCAACTCGATCATCTGCCCATCACAAAACGCCGCGAGCTGTCTCACGTCGTGCAGATTATCTTTGAGGAGTTCGAGCACGCCCAGAAAACAAAACTTTCCGAAAAAGCTCGCAAGGGACGAATTTTGAAGCTGATCCTGTTCGGCTCCTATGCCCGGGGTGACTGGGTAGAGGACCACAATAGTGGCTATCGCTCCGACTACGACCTTCTGGCCGTCGTCAACACTAACAGATTTGCTGAGGAAAACGAAGTCTGGCTTAAGATAGACGAACACCTGACACAGGAATTCACCGTTACCCAGCGTCTCCAGACGCCGGCGAAAGTCATTGTTCATAGCTTGCCGGACATAAATGATAAACTTGCCCGCGGCTTGCCCTTCTTTGTCGACATCGCCCGCGATGGCATCATGCTATATGAGGCTCCGGGGCATCCACTAGCCGAGCCCAAGCCACTGACGCCAGAGGCTGAGCGCCGAGAGGCGCAACGACATTTCGATCAGTGGTTTCCGTTATCAGTCGACGCATTCGCTTTCGCGGAGTTTGGAATTTCAAGCCAAAGGTGGCGCGATGCCGCGTTCATGCTGCACCAAGCATCAGAACGGCTTTACCACTGCGTCCTTCTCGTCCTGACCCTCTACAGCCCGAAATCGCACCGTCTTAGCATGCTCCGCACACATGCTGAGCGCCTAGATCCAAGGCTAATCCAAGCTTGGCCGCGCGACACAAAGTTTGCGACCCGATCCTTCACCAGGCTTGATCGTGCCTATGTGGATGCCCGTTATTCGGCTCACTACGAAATCACTGCGGAAGAGCTTGGCTGGCTTGTTCACCAGATTAAACAGCTTCAGGATATCGTCGCACTGATCTGTGCCGAAAGGCTTAAATGAATGTCCGAACTTGAATGGCGATTTGACGACTTTGGGCAGCAGGTTGTCGGGCCCGAAAAGACCTCAAATAATCTGTGTTAGCGGATGCGCATACCGGCCATATCAAAATTTGAAGAAATTCACTCCGGCTTTACCAATCCGTCGTAAAGTCGAGTTACGACTTCGTCGTGGCTGTAGATTGGTCTAGTCGACGGTATTGTTAGAGCCGTCTAAGAGTGCAGAGCTTCTCCAGCCATGAGCGACGTTTCTGCAACATTGAAGTCTTGGTTATCGAAACTCACGACATTGCGAGCGGTTATCGTACAATGTGGTGCGATCTTTCTAATTTCTATTCTATGGCAGCAGCGATGGGGAACTATCGTCGATACTAGCTGGCTCATCACAGAGTCGGAACGGTTTCTTGCCGGTGAGCGGCTCTACATCGATCTGCTGGAAAACAACCCGCCATTCACGATTTGGCTCTTTCTGCCGGCGATGCTTACGTCCCATTGGATCGGCATCTCGCCAGAGGTCGCAATTGACCTTTATACCTGGCTCGCGGTTATCGTCGGATTGGCCTTGGCCACAGTTATCATCTGGAAAGCCGATTTTGTCGAGGGTCGCGCGCTCCTTCGGCAGTTGCCGTTGTTCGTCTTACTCTTTGTGATTTTTCCCGGAATCGCCTTTACCGAGCGAGATCACCTGGGCACGGTACTGTTTTTGCCGTTGCTTGCCCTTATGGGATGGCGAGCCGAGGCAAAAAGTCCTGCGGTGCCGGGCATTTGGCTGGTGGTCTCAGCCGCCCTTTGCGGTAGCGTCCTCGTGCTGCTCAAGCCCTATTACGTCCTCGCATACATCGCACCTGTCCTGTACGTGGCATGGCGGCGCAAAAATCTCATGGCGCTGATTGCCCCAGAAAATTGCATCATCGCGGTGACGGGCGTGGCCTATATCGCGCTTATTTTTTGGCTCAATCCCGAGTTCATTCAAATCATCCTTCCGCAGGTCGCAGACGTCTACATGGCGTCAGGCGACTCAGCACAGGTCGCGCTCAACTATGCTCCGGCTTATGCCGCTATCCTTCTTTTGCTATGGTTGGTGGCGCCGGGCGAACGGATGACGCCACTGGTCACGGTCGCGATCTTAGCATCGCTTGCCTCGCTTGCAGCGCTGATTTACCAGGGCAAAGGCTGGGCCTATCATGCGTTCCCAGCAATCTCTCTGGCCTTCGTCGCCGTTCTTTGCCGTATTGCTGCGTCGCCTGCCTGGCGCCTCGACCGTGCAACGTTGGGGCGCCTCGGTCTTTGTCTTCTGGTGCTTGCCTGCAGCTGGCGGCCATTCCTCGAAACGCAGAAGCCGAGCGCCGATTTCGTCACCGCGGTGAAAGCGGTATCCACTGCAACGTCACGGCTTGGCTTTATCGGCAGCGATATGGCTGGCGCTCATCCGCTCACCAGAATGGTTGGAACACGGTTCCCATCGAAGAATAACGCCGACTGGTTTGGGTCTCTTGCGTTTAGTTTGAGCCAACAGGCCGCCGCCGAGGGCGATATGGCCGGCGCCGCGAAATATATAGAGCTGTCGAAAGCATATTTGGACGAGAAATATGCCGAATTTGTTCGCTTTAACTACGACCTTATAGTTGTAGAGGAGGACGAACCGATCTGGACGGACTTTGTGCTTGGCCAGCCGCGTTTTGCAGCGCTGATGTCTGCGTATCACATTGTTGCCAAGGACGATCGGGTTGCTGTGTACAGTAGGGCTTATGGAAAATCGGATTCTCCAAGGGCCAACTAGAACTCAAAAAGCTAAAGTTCTGTCAGACTGAGGACATATTCGGAATTAGGTAGCAAATACCACTAAATCCGATCTCTCAATTTGGATGCCCCTTGGCAGGTCAACCAGAGCGTTACCTAGTGCGTGAATGTCGACCTTGACGGCTCAGCAAGTCTGCAAGTAACCTCTGATAATGCTGATGTTCCGCGTTCTTTCTGGTCTCCCACCATATGGGCCTCCGGCTCTATCTTTCCCAAGGCCAAGCGCCTTTCAGGAAGGTTTTGTTCTGGAGTTCACCCCAGAACACGGAAAACCGTGGGTGGCAAACTTTGCGATGCCACGACCTGATGGCTTCTCCGCCGTCTATCAGGAGTTTGGTTCCAAAGCAGGGTCGTCGTTTCCGGTGGCGCTGGATATATCGTTGACTGTGAGGAGCACAGGCTTGTCCGCGAGATCAACGGACCAATTGATCATTGCTGGTATCAACCCGAGTTGCATACCTTAATTTTTTCGGATGGATTGGGTTTCGAGTGTTTCGATGATCACCGAACACTTTGGCGCAGTCCCCGGATTTCGTGGGACGGCATACGAAACATCGATTGCTCGGGCATGATGGTAACCGGAGAGGCGTACGATCCGTTTTCTGATAGCTGGCTTCCAATGCAACTCGACCTTAGAACCGTCAAACCAACGGGCGGGTCGTATCCAACCTCCAAAAACGAAGATAATCCTGCAATCAAAACCTCACTGGGGCGCAGCATCTAGTCATTAATCATATCTCAACGCCATCGATCGACTCTCTATCGCGCTGGCGGCCTCGCGGTCCCCCTATGCGAAGCCTTTATGGCGCGTCCAAAAAACGCTCAAGAATCCTTTACCAGAACTTGCAAAACGGGAAGGTCGGACAGACGCTAGCGCCAGGGTATAGAAAGTGGCTTGCCCTCCGCTCGTTTCAGCGCAATGGGAAGCGCATTCCATTTGGCTCGGAACGGTTCAGCCGCGCCCTTCAATCTCCGCGTGACAGCCGTTAAAATATACAATGCTTTGCACTATAGTGCAGAGAACGATTGAGGTCGGGTGCAGATCTGTAAGACAAAGATCCTTGCTCGTTTTCTGCGCAAGGAGAGGATAAGCGACCCGGACTTTGTCGAGGCTTGTCACAGGGCCAATCGAGGATTGATCGATGCAAATCTGGGAGGAGGCCTTATCAAGCAAGGGGTGACCCGTCCTGAAAAGAGGGCGAAGTGGCGGATATCGAACGATATTGCTTTTCAGGTCCGGGAGTCTCGCCGGCTTTACGAAAAATGAACGTGGCAACCTTGCAGACGATGATCTTGAAGAACTGAAAACAATAGCCAAACAAAGGCTTATCGATCCAAATCGTATTGAGAAGGATCTCGCCGCGGGAATCTTGAATGAGGTACGCCATGACAACGAAGGCTAAGATGCCATCCAAGCTCAGACTTGAAATCCTTGAGCTGGCCAATGAAATTGCGTGTAAACCAAACACTGAATGAGGAAGATTTTCGCAAAATCACGTTGCGTGAATTCGCCGAAGCCGCTCCGCTCTCAGCCGAAGATATCAGGGCATTGCGAAAAACCGCACACATGAGCCAGGCGGCATTTGCAAAATACCTCAACTTGACGGCCGGCCACGTCTCGCAGATGGAACGCGGATTGAAACGGCCGACAGGCCCAGCGTTCGCACTCCTGAATGTAATCCGGCGTAAGGGTATTGAAGTGGTCATGTAATCATCCGCCACACAGCCCTCTGGTCGGGTGTGGAAGGATACAGCTTGGGCTCACTGATGAAGGGGAGTGGATAGCAGCGCGTCAGCGCTTGCTTTCTTGCCGTTTGCGTCACAGAATCGATCTTTCGTTGCGCAATGTTAGCATTTCCAAAGAAAATTTCGTGAGGCCGTTTTGATCTTCCCTGAGCAACTCGATCATCTGCCCGCTACAAAACGCCGCGAGCTGTCTCACGTCGTGCAGATTATCTTTGAGGAGTTCGAGCACGCCCAGAAAACAAAACTCTCGGACAAAGCTCGTGCGGGACGTATTCTGAAGCTGATCCTGTTTGGCTCCTATGCCCGTGGCGACTGGGTAGAAGATCACGACAGTGGCTATCGCTCCGACTACGACCTTCTGGCCGTCGTCAACACCAACAGATTTGCTGAGGAAAACGAAGTCTGGATTAAGATAGACGAACACCTGACACAGGAATTCACCGTCACACAGCGCCTTCAGACGCCGGCGAAAGTCATTGTTCATAGCTTACCGGACGTGAATGACAAGCTTGTGCGCGGCCTGCCCTTCTTTGTCGACATCGCCCGCGACGGCATCATGTTATACGAAGCACCGGGGCATCCGCTAACCGAGCCCAAGCCACTGACGCCAGAGGCTGAGCGGCAAGAGGCGCAACGACATTTCGAACAGTGGTTTCCGCTCTCGACCGAAGCGATGACTGTCGCTGAGTTTAGTATCGCGAACGGCATCTGGCGCGACGGTGCATTTATGCTCCATCAAGCTACAGAACGGGCCTATCACTGCGTTCTTCTGGTAGTGACTCTCTACAGCCCGAAATCCCATCGGCTGAGCATGTTGCGAACACACGCCGAGCGAATTGAGCCTCGACTGATTGAGATTTGGCCGCGCGATACGAAACTTGCGCGTCGGTGCTTCACCCGTCTCGACCGCGCTTATGTCGATGCGCGCTACTCCGCCCATTACGAAATCACCACAGAAGACCTCGGTTGGCTTGTCCAGCAAATCAAAAAGCTTCAGGACATCGTCGCACAGATATGTGCCGAAAGGCTTAAATGAAACTCTGAACTTGACGGACGATTTGACGACTCTGGGCAGAGAAAAAGACATTACGAATTATATTTCAAATCTAAATCCTGCGGCGATGTCCGCTTCCTCGATCAGTCAACCCGCGGTCAGCCGCGGGAGACTCAAGGGGAAATGTCACATGTTTCGCCGCAAAGGGTTTGGGGCGAATATTTTTCGCCAGCGGCTATGGCGTTTGGATTTGTGATTTTTTTATGTGGTGAGATGGCACCCGTTGCACCGTTCGACCGCACGCTTGCAGCGGTGCTGCTCAGGCATCATAGTCAAGATGGTTATTCTAGTTATAGGTGGGATAATGCGCGCATCAACGCACGATGAGATAAGTTGGACTGTTGCGGGAGCGAAGGCAAAACTTTCGGAGGTGATGGAGCGCGCTCAGTTGGCACCTCAGACCATTACCCGCAACGGGAAGCCGAGCGTGGTGGTCGTCTCTGCCGAAGAGTGGCAGAAGAAGACGACGCGCAGAGGAACGCTAGCGGAATTTCTATTGGCGTCGCCCCTGCGTGGCGCCGATCTGGACACTGAGCGCCTGAGCGACGAGCCGCGCGACTTGTCCCTATGAGACTGCTCCTCGACACCCATGTTCTGTCCGAAGTTACAAAACCTCGCCCGGCTGAATGTGTCTTGAATTGGCTTCAAGGGCTTGACGAAGATCGCACATTCATCAGCATAGTCTCGATTACCGAAATCCGCCGCGGCGTTGCGCTGATGGAGATTGGGCGAAAGCGCGACGCCCTTGACGCGTGGCTCACGCATGATCTGCCCCAGCGTTTTGACAACAGGATTATTCCTGTGGACGCGCATGTTGCCTTGGCTTGGGGGTGATCTCATGGCTCTAGCCAAGCGAAGCGGCCGGGGACTTCCATCAATGGACGGCCTGATCGCGGCCACCACCATCGCTCACGATTTGACGCTAGCGACACGCAATACAAAGGATTTCGAAGGCTTCGGAATAGACATCGTTGACCCATGGGCGACCTGGCTGGGTAATTTATGAAAGGATACTGCAGATGCTTTCCTACGGTTTGCTCAAACACCACGCTGGCATCCTATTGATCGGGGACTACACGTCCCTCACCTGGCTGCATGAAGTCGTTCACGATGTGAACGATCGCTCGCCTCTTGTGAAAGACAAGGAAGGCTCCTTCCTCGGGTTGGCGTATGATGTGCGAAAAGCCTATGAGCGGCAGCGCGAAATTATTCAACCACCGAAACATTTGGAGGAAATCGGCGTCCGCTATGGTGTCCAGATCCTTTGGCCTGTTCTTATGTTGCAGCAGAGGCTTCTGAGGCAATCCCTCGCGTTCCTCGATCATAAGGCAAAGACACAAGCCATCACTTATGCATTGGAGGCGGTCATCGAAGAGGGATTGCGCGAGGATTTCGGAGCGCAGGCGGGGCTTATCGTCGATCTTTGGCAGCGCCTCGACCCAGCTCAGTCTGAGATGTTCGACATGATGGATAGTCGCGGAGCTCTCTATAGCTCATGGACGAAAGCGCAAAGGAAGGCCGGCTTTACGCAACTTCTCGCAAGTCTCGACCCGATGTATGATCGCTTTTACCCTATGCGCGTGAAGAACGGCGATAAAAACCTGATCTCTCCGGCCGAATTCGCCCTCTGGAAAATGCGGAGTGGCCTGATCCGCGCTGGTAGAACGCCAACATTTCATCGGGGGTCCAAGAGGATAGGTCCCCTCCCTTGATTGAGGGTGGTACCGTAAGGTGAGGTTTCGGAAGCGTGATTTAAAATTGCGATTTAATGGAAATCGGTAGCTGAAAGCCACAACCAGATTTGGAAGCGGGCCGAGCAATCGCCTGTCATTGACTGGTCCTCCTGCTCCGAGGGACTGATGCAGGCAACCCCGGACGGGCCATGGCCTGACACAAGCGTGAAATCACCGATCCTGTTGGAGGGCTTGCGACCGGGCGGCGGTCACGCTTCGACCGTTCAAGGACCGAGGGCGTGGACCGCGTCGCCAACGAAAGGGCAAACGCTTGAACCCGGCAACAGGAGATGGGCATCGATTTTCAAAGACGCCCTACCCCATCGTATCAGGCCACCTTCTGTCGACGCCTCTGCCCAAGACCACTTTCCTTGGCCAAACGCGAACGTGCGTCTGCATAAGCCGGTGCAACCATGGGATATTCGCTCGAAAGCTCCCATTTCTCGCGATATTCATCGGGTTGAAGGGAGTGACTGGTCATCAGATGGCGCTTCAGCGACTTGAAACTAAGCCCGCATTCCAGGCACGTCAATTGATCGTCCTGGAGAGATTTGCGGACCGAAATGGCCGGCTTCTGCTTTTCGGCAGCCACTTCAGCGGGAGGTATCGAGCTCGAAAACAAGGCCGCGTGGACGTCGGCGATGAGGGAGCCCAAATCGCTCATGGGGACAACATGATTACTCACGTAGGCCGATACGATATCTGAGGTCAATTCAACGAGTAAGTCCTCGCTGGCAGCGTTTGCTAGATTTTCCATCCGTCCGATCTCTATTTTCAATATCGCCGCCCTGATCAGCCAGCGAAATAAACGTATGTGTAGTCTCTTTCATATAAACAACAGAAACGCAACTTTGACAGTGGAAGAAATTAGGTTTAATTGCCCTGTTCGAGATGGTAACGGGTTTCGGAGAAAGTATACTTGGCTGCAAATCCGCGCTGATATTGCACCGAGCCGGCGTTACATACCTTTGCGTGCCCTGCCATTCGCCGAGCAATGCCGATAGCGCCGGGACGACAAGGCTTGCGATCTACAAGATCAGCACGCTTGCGTCATTACCCACCATCGCGCGCGAACTATTCGATGTACGCTGCCTATTGAGCCTGACCGTCCGACGATGTCCTTCGACGGTCACTCCCTGCGCAACCTTCATCGTCCGGCTCGACGTTGAAGGGCAGAGACGCCGATGAAGGCAAAGGCAGCGGGCAAGCAAGCAAGGGCTCGACGGGTCCGGCGGCACCTGCATCTCACCTGGAGATGCCTTCGGCGGCAGTCCGGTCGCGCGACGCTGTTCTGGCGACCGATCGTGATAGGGTACGACCCACATCTGATCTGATGATCCTTAATCGGAGTTTCCCATGCGCCGCATCTTCATCACCGGTTCTTCTGATGGCCTCGGCCTTGCTGCTGCCAGTTCGCTCCTGGAACAAGGCCACGAGGTCGTCCTTCACGCCCGGACCAGGGAAAGGGCCTCCACATTGGGAACATCGCATCCCGTGCATTGGCTGTCGTCATCGGCGATCTCACGAGCGCAGTCGAGACCCGTAAACTTGCCGATCAGGTGAACGCGATCGGCCGAATGGATGCGGTCATTCACAATGCTGGGGTCTATGCCGAACCCCAGCGTGGCAATACCCCCGAAGGTCATGCGCGGACGCTGGCCATCAACACGCTGGCACCCTATATTCTGACAGCCCTGATCGATCGCCCGGACCGTCTGGTCTATCTCAGCAGCGGGCTGCACCAAGGTGGTGGGGGCTCTCTTGAGGACATCGATTGGACGGCAAGACAGTGGAGTCCATCTCAAGCCTACGCGGAAACCAAATTGCAGATCGCTGCATTGGCCGCAGCGATCGCCCGCCACTGGCCGCAGGTGTTGAGCAATTCCGTCGATCCGGGCTGGGTGGCAACCAAAATGGGTGGAGCCGGAGCACCAGGGAACCTCAAGACCGGGCAGGAAACCCAAAGCTGGCTTGCGGCGAGCGATGATTCATCCGCCAAGGTCAGCGGCTTCTACTGGCATCATCGCCAGCAACGACAGCCGAGTGCCGAGGTAACCAACATAGGCTTTCAAGACCAGCTGATTGCCAAGTTGGAAGAACTGACCGGTGTGGGCCTCTTCGGGTAGCACATTGAGAAGCGCTCGATGACGACACCGATCGGGTTGATCGGGCAGCGGGTGGGCCAGCCGACATTGCCGAGACTGTGTATTTCTGCCGCGACATTGGTCTTCGACATCGTTCACGCCAGATTGTCTCTCGCTTTCGAACGTCTCGGGACAAGAGCTATCGGACGTCTGTAATTGGAACCAAGCTTTGCCATGCCGGTTTTGTGCAGACCGTAAACCGAGAACCAGACATGAATCCCCAGCCTGACAACATACTCGTCGCGACACGAACCGCCTTCAGCCAACTCGCTGCGCTCGCAGTTCAATACTCCTTCTCAATCGTCGGTGCCATTGTCCTGCTTGTGATCGGCTGGATCCTTTCAGGAGTGATCAGCCGATGGGTCTACAAGGGAATGTCGCGCATCCATGGCATTGACGAGACCCTGGCCCGCTTCTTCCAGAGCGTCGTCCATTACGGACTGCTGGTGCTCGTCTTCGTGGCCGTCCTCGGTCAGTTCGGCGTCCAGACGACTTCGCTCCTTGCCGCCTTGGGCGCTGCGGGCCTGGCGATTGGCCTTGCCCTGCAGGGCACCCTTCAGAATATCGCGGCCGGAATTATGCTTCTCGTTCTCCGCCCTCTCCGGGTCGGCGAATACATCGAAACAGGCAGCGTCAAAGGCTTCATCGTCGAGATCGGGCTGTTTGCAACCGAGATGAAAACGGTCGACGGTCTGTACCTGATGGCTCCGAACTCGACGCTGTGGAATACGCCGATCACCAACCACAGCAGAGAACGCGAGCGCCGCCAGGAGCTTTCGGTCGCGATAGGCAACGATGTGGATGCTGCGGCGGTCAAACGGACCATCATCGGCATTGTGACCTCTGACAAACGCGTCAAAACGAACCCGCCTCCCCGTATCTTCTCGGATGACCTTACCGCCGACAAGACCGTCTTGACGCTCCAGTACTGGGCAACGACATCACAGTGGTCGGAAACCCGTCACGATATGATCGATGCATTGAAGGACGGACTGAAGGCGGAAGGGATTGCCATTCGATAAGGACGACGCCGTATCGGCCCCTCCCGGACATGCGAAATGTTGGACCCGCGCGGGTAAGTGGCCTGTTTGGCGAGGGACAGACGTGCCTATATCGACGGCATTGGCACCTCACCGTCTCAACGGTCAAGGAAGCGGAGACGTCGCGTAGTATGGGGCTTGACGCTCCATTCTGCATTGAGATCTGCGCCCCACCACCAGGATCGCGATCGACGGTGAAGCTATACACTTCAGCACCTGAGGTAGGACAGGGATCTAAGAGACAGCGCGTACTCGATGGCGCTCTGGATCATTCGCACGCACGCATCCGAACGACCGGTGTAGTCCTCAACGCCCTCGCTTCCTGACGTCATAGCCTTCTGTCGGTCATCCACCTCTGGGCGTAAAACCAACCCCGAAACCGAAGGCCCGACCGATCTTCTTCAATGTCTCCAGTGTGGGATTAGCAGTTCCTGCTTCCAGTTCTGCAATTTGGCGTCTAGATAGCTCAAGTGCCTTGGCAAACTCCTCCTGCGTCATCCCGATCCCTTTCCGGATCTCCGCCACGGCGCCGGGCAGCCGCAGATCCCCTGCTCGAGCCCGTTCCGCCAGTGTTCGCCGGTTTTGCAGAACCTCCTCTTTCGTTGGCTCTCTCCATCGGGCCATGAGTTGTCCTTTGCAATCAGTCGCACGCCGCAATGATGCCGTCTGTCTGCGATTCCAATGCAGTGCTCGATCGTATAGTCCCGAATGTCCGGCACCGGCCCATATCCTTCGCCATGGCCGGAGCCAGGTGCAGGTGTCTGGCAAACGCGCCAAGCCTGGCCGCCAGTGCTTTCTGCTCGACAAATCAGGCATCAGTTTGCCGTCCAAGAGTGCCATAGTCACGGCATAATACCACCGGCCATCAAAGTGGGTTTCCAGCGTTAAGCACGTCTATTGACCCTTTCAACGGTGCAGATGATGCAACTTATCACGTTATTTAACCCCTTAAAGTGGGTTGAATAACTGCCATTGGTACCGCGAGCCATGGACATGCTTGCGTTCTCTTCTCATCCGATTGACCATCGACCGGACGCGTAACGCATGACCCGCCAACGAGCAGCTTTAGGGACCGACGGCACTCGCACTCCCAGGCCCTTGTCGGGGATGTACAGGCCATCTGCGGCGGTCAGGGCGTTGATCCTCGACTGGCCGACGCCATAAACGCTGCAGTCCTTTGAGCCGGGCTACACCTCAATATTTAAATTATGTCGGCGGAGATGCTTGGCGCTGTTGAGTTAAATGCTCAGGGCCACGAGTTTGGCACGGTCTGCGATCAAAGCCGCTACGCGATTTAACGACACAGGGTCTGCGGCAAGTGGGGACATATCTTCCAATAACCGGGGGATCGCGTCCCCTGTGGCATCAGTCAGTTCTTTCACCCGACGGCGCACTAAAGGTAAGCTGACACCTGTCTCCTTCGAGAAAGCCTGCCAGCCATCAGCGTCCATGTCAGCAAGCGTCGCGCGTTTGCCGATCCGCATAGCCAATTTAGGGGAAAGATCTGGATAGGCCACGGTGGAAAGCAGGTCGTACAGCGGAGCCATCCTGGGTCCAGAATGGTCATAGAGGATCGAGAAATTCTTACCGTGAGCATCCGCATTTCCGATGACGAGATTGAAAATCGCAGCGTCCAAAAGCTTAGCGATGTCCGTGCCCGGCCGCGCAGAGACCCGACGCAACAGCTCGAAGCAATCCTTGAAGGTCGGCCCCCCCTCGCTTGCATACTTTGTTTCAGGTGGCACACCCAGCGCTTGGCAGAAGTCTTCCTGATGGATGCGGAGAACCACACCGTCGCCATCGTGGTGGCGATCAAATCTGTTGACCAAAAGGAAAGGGCGACCATTCGCGGACCTCGGGTCGACGGGAGCAACGTCGAGCCCGATTGCGGCAGCAAGCCTCATCGCGAAGGCTTCATTCTCAGTCGTCCCTGGAAAGCGCGCAATCGGTGGCTTCAAGATGTGCGTCGTCGCCTGGCCTGGTAAGGGAAGTGCGACTTGGCCATCGATGAGAACAACTGGAGCTTTTGATTGGGCGCCCGCAAGCGATAGCCTCAAGCCTTCCTGGCCGGCCAAGAGCGGCCTCGTCGGAAGTGCGTCCAGTATCCGGACGATTCCGACCTCATCGAGAGCTGCTGTTTGCCGATCGGCAATCAGGCCCCCTCCAATCGATTCCTGGTCTTCGGGCAAAAGTTGAAGCGCGCCGGCGACGTCGCCGCCCAAGCGATCAAGAAGGGCGAAGTCGTTGGCAGGTGAAACACCCAACGCCTGCGCCGCAAACAGACGCTGGCTTTCCTCTGGCAGTAGGCCGCCAAAAAATGGGCGGCATTCACGGCGAGAGAAACGCTCTGGACGCTTCGGTAGGGAGACAGAAAGCGGAAGTGCCTTTTCGTCCTCAAGCCAAGCTTCGGCGTAGGCGAAGCCAATGTCGCCGTGCTGATCTTGGGTGAACTGTCCGACAATGCGACCATTCCACCAGACGTTAAGGACCCTTACCGTCATTTTCTACGTTCACCTGGGGCTAGAATATCAATCGAACAACCGAGCGTTTGTAAAACCTGCAAGACCTTTCCGATCTGTGCTGTCGGTTTGCCGGCTTCGAGATCGACGATGAACCGCAGGCCGACGCCAGAAACGCCGGCAAGCTTGTCCTGCCGCAAGTTTTGTGCCTTGCGTGTGCTGCGGACCAGGGCGCCGATCTCGGCTGGACTGCTAACTTGTTTTGCCATTTTATTTCCCGATCGGGAAAATAGCAAGGAAATCGGCCTTTTGTCAACAGAATATTCCCGATCGGGAAATTCCATTCAAATTTAGCATAACTGTGCACCAAACATTCCCGATCGGGAACATTTCGATTTATAAACCCATCCAGCCGCAAGCCTAGCCGAAGCAAGGGGAGACACTGAATGGCTGAATCATCGAGTTTCACATCATCGACGCGCGACGCCCGGATGAAACTTTCGCAATTCCCGTTCTTCAGTTGGAATGGAATTTGGAATGGCCCTACGCTTCATTTCACCCTAAAACCAATCAAGACGCTCTGTGTCCTCGCTCGCTTCGTTTTTCCGGCTGCATGCGCTCTTCCCTGGCCGTGAGACGACCGGGAAAGTAGAGGCGGAAAGGCCCGGAAAAGGTGGAGCGCCGACTTTGAGTACGCCATTGATTTTATAAAATGGGGTCTTCGTCCCAGACGGGGGTTAAGCTGCTGAACCTCTTGGAATTCGGCAGGCTTTCCATGTCTACCTAGGGTCGATCGTGACCCGCTCGAAACCTTGAGGAGAGGCGTGTGACGACCGATTTCAGCTCCCGTGAATATCAGATGCTTCCTGTGCTCTCGCCGCTACAGATGGAGACGGCAAAGCGTTTCTCCATCGGCGAGCCAACACGGTTCGCGCCCGGCGAACAAGTTTTCTCGGTCGGTGACCACCACGTTCCCGCCTGGCTCGTCCTTGACGGCGCGATCGAGACGTTTCGCCATGATGGCCTGACACGGCGCGCGCAGTTCACAACGCATCGCGCCGGGCAGATGTCCGGCGAAGTCAGCCAGCTTTCCGGCCGTCCGATATTGGTCGACGGCAAGGCCGGCCCCGATGGATGCACTGCGGTTGCCTTCGATGGACCGCATCTGCGTGCGCTGGTCATCGGGTCGGCCGACATCGGCGAATTGATCATGCGCGCCTTCATTCTGCGCCGCGTGGCGCTGATAAGTGCCGGAGGCTCGGGGTCCGTGCTCGTCGGCACGCCCGGCCAACCGTCACTGACAAGGCTCGAGGGATTTCTGTCGCGTGTGGCGTTCCCCTATGTCACGCTCGATGCCTCCTTAGGCACGGAAGGGCGCGCGTTGGTCGAACGCTTGGGCATCCTTGCCTCGGAGCTACCGCTCATGGTCTGCCCCAATGGAACCGTCCTTAGAAACCCGACGGATGGCGACGCTGCCCTGTGTCTCGGCATCACGCCCGATCTCAAGGAAGATATGGTCTATGACGTGGCGATTGTCGGCGCCGGCCCCGCGGGTCTTGCCGCGTCCGTCTACGCCGCATCGGAGGGCCTGAGCGTCATCGTCCTCGACGAACGGGCTGCGGGTGGCCAGGCGGGTGCGTCGGCAAGGATCGAGAACTATCTGGGGTTCCCGACGGGCATCTCAGGCTTCGCGCTCGCCGGGCGCGCCTTCAATCAGGCCCTCAAATTCGGCGTCGAGATTGCCTTTCCGCTGCAGGTGGCCGACTTGGTTCCGAAATCGGGTCCGGGCGCGCTCCATGCCCTGACATTGACGGACGGCCGTACCGTTGCTGCCCGAACCATCGTCATTGCATCCGGTGCGCGCTATCGTCGTCCGGACATCGCCGGCATCGACAGCTTTGAGGGCGCCGGCATCTCGTACTGGGCGTCCGCCATCGAAGCGCGGCTATGTGCCGGCGAGGAAATCGCCCTCATTGGCGGAGGGAACTCCGCCGGCCAGGCGGTTGTCTTCCTCGCGCCACAGGTCAAGAAGCTGTGCCTGATCGTCAGGCGGAAGCTAGAAGAGACGATGTCAAGCTATCTCATCGACCGGATCGCCGCCCTGCCGAACGTCGAGATCCATACGACGTGAGAGGTGGTTGGGCTCGAAGCCGATAGCGAGCGACTCCTATGCGGGGCAATTCTGAAAGACAGGCAGACCGCCCGTGAACGTCGAATACCCATGCGGCACATGTTCCTCTTCATCGGCGCGGATCCGAACGCGGCGTGGGTCCGCGCCCACGTCGAGACAGATGAACACGGCTTTATCTGCACCGGCAGGTTTTCCGATGCCGCCGGCGGGCGGCCGGTATTCCCGCTTGAGACGAGCCTGCCAAACATCTTTGCAATAGGAGACGTCAGAGCCGGATCCACCAAACGGGTTGCCGCCGCCGTGGGGGAAGGCGCGGCTGTCGTTGCCCAGATACACGCCGCCCTGGCCGCGATGATTTAAGATAGCCCCGATCGTTCCTCTGATGGCCGTCATCGTCGGCGCCGGTGCGAGGACAGACGGCGTCATGGATGGCTCCGATCGGTGGGTGGGCATCCTGTTGTCCTTTCGGTTTCCGACACGGTTCCCGCGAGCTTATGGCAACAGGCGGCATCGGCTATAGCCAGACGGGTTTTCAAGCAAGCCGGCTTTGGCTATCATTCGGCGATGGATATAGACGAAGATAAAATTGACGACGCGGTCTTGGCGCTGCTGTGGCTGACGCTGCATGAGGGTCGTGCTTGGAAGGGTTTTGACTGGGGCACGATGGATCGGCTGTTCAAGAAGGGGATGATCGGGGACCCGGTCAACAAGGCGAAGTCAGTGATCTTGACGGATGAGGGCGTGGAGCGCTCAAAGCAGCTGTTCCAAACGCTGTTTACGCCGCCCCCGCGATAGCTGGATCTTTCCGCCTTCCAGTTCCAGGGTATGAGCTCGTCGGTCCGGCTGGTGGTATGGTCGGCGAGGCGTGCAAGCTCTTACGCAAGCGAGGATTGCGGATCGAAAGGGTTCATCGTCGCCGTAGTGATCAATCTGGACATGAGACCTGCCCGCTGACATGGGCGATCAGAACCTGCGAGCCATGCCTTTCGTCTCAATGCGACACCGCGCAGCGCGCGCTGAGCGGCAGTGTTCCGTAAGCGATACGGCCATCGTCAGGACGCGTGGGAGGGATGATCGCCGAATGGCACAGGAGCCTTGCGTGGGGCGTCGCCGTTTCGAGCTGCTGTCTTGCGCCTGCGTCGAGGCGCACTCCTCCTCCCGCTACCAGTTGACGAGCGAGGAGGTGGAATGGCGCACGGACCGGGTCGCCGTAGCCCCGAAAGATCGTTGGACCCTTATGTCGGGAGGGCTTGGACAGAACAGGTGGGTCGTAAGCGAGTGACATCTCCCAACAGCGTTGCACCGGACCGCTTCGAATGGTGAGATTCCATGCTTGGTTACCCTTTGCATCCTATGGGTGGGCAACATGCCTACTTTGCGTGCGATCCGGCCACCTATAATGTGCCGTGACGTTGATAACTGACAGGAGTTTAGAATGAAGCGCTTTCTCGTAGCTGCTGCCATCATGAGCCTGGCACACACCGTTTCAGCACAGGAGGCCGTCGTGGGCACCGACAACCCGGACGCGCTGTTTACGAGCAGCGACTCGAAATTGAACACCAACAAGCAGGCTGCCTACAACATTGTGAAGGTGCTGCTCGAGGCCAATCATTGGGAGATGGCGGACAAATACCTGACCGCGCGCTACTTCCAGCACAATCCGAACGCCGTCTCCGGCCGCCAGGGCGTCATCGACTACTTCACCAAAGTCCTCAACAAGCAGCCGTCTGCCATTCCCGACAAGATGAAAACGAAGATCGTCTCGGTTGTCGCCGAAGGCGATATCGTCACCGTCAGCTATCCAAGAGAGGTGAAGGATGCAAAGGACCCTTCGAAGTCCTACACCACGACCTGGTTCGACAGCTGGCGGTTCGTGGACGGCAAGGCCGATGAGCATTGGGATCCGGCAACGAAATCCAACTGAGGCACCCCGCCCGCCAGTTTTCGAGCGAGACACTGAGGCGTCCCGCCCTGATCTAGTCGAGATGTCCCGATATCGTGCGTGAGTGAGAACGCCGACGTGAGACCGCGTGGCCCGGCCATAGCGACCGGACTCATAATCCGGCATCTGCCATCGAGACGGGTGCCGATCGTAAGGAAAAGCACATGCGGATTTTTCTCGCTTTGGTTCTTCTTGCCACATCCGCGGGCAACATCGTCGCCGGTCAGGCCGGACATGCCGACCAACTGGTCCAGCAGCTGGGGCGAGGCATCAATGTCCTTGGCTACGACCCCATCTGGAAAGACCCGAGCAAGGCGCATTTCCAGCCAGGCGACTACAAGATGCTCCACGATAGCGGCTTCCAGCACATCCGGGTCAACCTCCAAGCCTTCTCACACATGGATGCTGCGGACAAACTCGATCTGAAATGGCTCGAAACGCTCGATTCCGTTATCGAGCAGGCGACCGAGGCTGGCCTCTTGGTCATTCTGGATGAGCATGATTTCCAATTCTGCGGCAGAGGTGCCGACGAATGTCGCAGCAAGCTCCTTGCGTTTTGGCGGCAGATAGGGCCTCGCTACCGGAATGCTCCGGCGTCCGTGCTCTTCGAGATTCTGAACGAGCCCAACAGGGCGATGACACCCGACCTCTGGAACGGACTGCTTTCAGAGACGCTCGCACTCATCCGGCAGACGAACCCGACGCGCGGCGTGGTGATTGGGCCGGCCAACTCAAACAATTTCCGTTCCTTGGACGCGCTGGTCCTGCCGACCACTGATCGAAACATCATCGTGACCGTCCACTACTATGACCCTTTCCCTTTCACGCACCAGGGCGCGACATGGACCGTTCCGAGCCGCGAGCGGCTGATCGGTGTGCCATGGGGTACCGACGCCGATCACCAGACGATAGTGCGGAATTTTTCGAACATCGCTGCCTGGTCGAAAGCCCATGATCGTCCCATCCTCCTTGGCGAATTCGGCAGCTACGACAAGGCCGATATGGCGGCCAGGGTTGCCTGGACATCGGCTGTGGCTCGAACGGCGGAAAGGGATCACTTCGCATGGTCGTATTGGCAGTTCGAGAGCAGTTTTAGCGCCTACGATATCGCCAATCGGCACTGGATAGAGCCAATCTATGACGCTCTCATACCAAAGACGACGATACGCCCATGACGAGTCGCTGTCATCGCCGTCCGACCGAACCGGATCCCCGCAGTGGCCAGTTCCTAATCAAGCCAGGATATTGACCGCTCGGGCCACTACGAGCGCCGGCGTCAGAGGCGAGGCCGCTGCTTGAGCCACCGTCAAAGGCCTGTCCCCTGGCGACAGGGGCATGGTGTCGGTGAGCGAAAACGTGTTGCGGATGCCTCGGCACGGATCTCAACTACCAGGGGTTTCCGACCGGGTTACCAGGCTTCGCCCTCACGGGGCGCGCCTTCCATCAGGCCTTCAAATTCGACGTCAAAATCGTTTTTCCGCTTCAGGTGGCCGACTTGGTTCCGAAATCGGCGCCGATACGCGTGGTTCCGCCACCGATGAGGACGATCGACTTGTAGCCGGCCTGCTGAAGCAGCCGTAGCGTCATGATCGGAGGAAGATGACCGACATGCAGACTGCCACCGGTCGCATCGAAACCCACATTGGCGGGAACAGTGCCTGCCTCGAAGGCAGCGTGAGCCAGCAAGGTCAGTCGCTTGGTTGATGCAGCCCCTTGGCCGGCGAGATGCAACGGATCTGCCAGCATACCTATCCGATGGCCCGGATGGACGAGACCGAAGCGGCCCAGATGCCGATTTTGGATCGCAGAAAAGCGATGATGGCGCAAAAGAAGCGGAAATCGCAGCCGTCACGACCATTCCCTTCATGTTTCCGCGACCCGGACTATGCGCCGTGGCATCGAATCCCACCGCAACTGTTGTTCTTGACAACAACGGAAAGCATTTTTATCAATAACAACAACATGAATGCCGTGCTGCGTGAGAAAGCCGCAACCGTCGTCAATGACAAGGCCTTTTTCGAGGTGGTTCTCTGGCGATTGCCAGCGCCGTTCCTTTGAAGCATCCATCCGTTCTAATACCGGCTGGCGCTTGTCGTGGAGGGAGAGTGTGTCCTTCGATACGACAATGAACATGGGAAAGGCGATCATCGCCACATCGGCGGACTTGAAGAAAAGATAGAGTTCACAGATCTGGAAACGCTGTTCGATGCCTTTCAGGCGGACATGGAAAGGATACTGGCATGAGGACTTTGATTGTCAGGCTCGGCACGATGTCCGATGCCAAGGCCCGGTTTGTCAACGCTGGACGCAAGGCGCTGGAGGGCTCGGCCCAACCTGTCACGCCCTCGATCAATTTTGTCAGTTACGATGACATGCACCGGGTTCTTGCCCCGTCGCGGCTGGCGATCGTAAAAGCGCTGGCAGGGCAAGGACCGCTGGCGATCCGGGAGGTCGCCCGCCGTGTCGGCCGCGATGTGCAAGCCGTCCACAAGGATGTGACGACACTCGTGAGCGCCGGCGTCATCGATCGCGCGGCGGCCGGCGTGGAATTTCCGTATGACCGGATTCATTTCGAGTTCGACGTGCAGGCGGCTGCCTGATCCAGCCGCCATCTTGAGCAGGCGCCTGGGCATCGAATCCCGGTGGGGTCCTTTGCTGTGCAGGGTGGTCTCGCCGCGTCGTGGCGACTGGACCACGCCCGGTGTATTCAGATGTTGAAAACCGCAAGGACGATCGCCTCGCGCAAGCTGACCTCAGCGGCCGGAGCGGCGATTGGGTCGAGCTCAATTGTGGGCTGTGAACCGTCAATGTCCGCACGGCGGATTTGGCTCCTTGCTACTGGCGGCGTATCGGGGCGACGACTTGGCCTACGTGGGCAGCGTGGAAACCGGATTTAATGAGCGACAGGCTGTCGATCTGCGGACCTCCATCGATCGGCTGCCATGGAAAAAGAAGCAGCCGCCAATTCCATACTGTGGCAAGCGCCAAGTAGTGTGGATCGCGCCTACCTTTATTGCCGAAATCGAGTATCGTGCGTAGGCCACTGACCAGAAACTTCGGTATGCGGCTTTCAAGGGCCTTCGGAAAAGCAGGACAATGCGGACGTTTATCGCGTCGTCGAAGACGATGGAGTTTAAGGCCGAAAGCCGCAAAGGTCGTCTCGATTGAACCAAGGGTGTCGAATGCTGCTGGAATCGCTCAAAGAACGGTGGAAAGCTATCGAGGAAATCGGCTCCGATGCTGAAAAGCGCGGCGAAGTCCTCGGCGTCGTTCCGCTCTGGCAGCCAGCCATCGAAGTAGAGACGGTTGATAACGCTCCCACGCGTACCCCTTTCCCTCCCAGAACCGAAATTCACAAGCTTCGTGATATGTAGCGCGCGCATACGCGGACAAACCTCGGTAGGGGCAGGAAGAAGATAGCGGCTGGTTAGCTCTCCATGCCAAATCCGATATGCACGATTTTGGCGGGTCTCAACGGCTCCGGTAAATCCTCCATCTATGAAAAGTATCGCCCCGCTGGCGATTTCGTGAACACGGACGAAATCCAGAAGAGCTTGCCTCAAGGGTTGGCAGAAAGCGCAAACCGGGTAAAGGCTGGCCGGATAGCGATCACGCGCATCAACCAGTTGATTGCCGCGAAGGCAGATTTCGTTTTCGAACCACTCTCAACAGCGAGCATTTGATCAAGGTCATCGAGCAAGCGAAAGAAGCTAGCTTCCTGGTCAACATGATCTTCGTGTGCCTGAATACCGCGACGCGGAACGTCGAGCGCGTGCGGTTTCGCGTATCTAAGGGAAGTGAAGGATGCGAGCGACCCTTCGAAATCCTATACCACGACCTGGTTCGACAGCTGGCGTTCCCTGGACGGCAAGGCCGATGAACATTGGGATCCGGCAACGAAACCCGACTGAGGCACACCGCCCTTCAATTTCTGAGCGACACTGAGGCGTGCAGATAAAAGTGTCTCCAGCTGATAAGCGCACTGCTGTGTTTGCCAGTGTCCTTGCTTGGGGCAGGTCTTCGGTCGAACCGATCGGCGCGCTGTAGATCAATAGACAGCAGGCAAATAGGGAAGTAGGGAAGTAGGGAAGTAGGGAAGTAGGGAAGTAGGGAAGTAGGGAA
>NZ_SCFL01000031.1:0-21617 GCF_007000305.1 Rhizobium sp. rho-13.1
AAAAGGCAATTGCGCGAGACAGCCGCGCTGCGTCTTTCGCAACGCTATAGCGCAATTGCACCGATGATCCGGGGACGGGCAATAACCGGCGGTCACGACCAGGACATCAGGTGCGGCTTATTCCTACCTACTGCAGATGGTCCGGTCGGTGGAGCACGGGGATGCCATTTGCGACGGCACCGCCGCTGACACCTGCGCCGAAAGCCCGAATGGCGGACGCCCACAGTCCAAAGGCTTTGGCCTCAGCGGCAGCCGGGGACGGTCATTCGTCCACCGGCTCGGTCTTTATGCGTTTTGCCATTCGCGCGATTGTGGAGTTCGAGCATCGGACCTTATTCCGCACGCTCTCCCAGGTCCTCCCACTTCGAAGCATCGCTATGATCTCGTCGTTGCGCCGCGTGTTCTCCGGACGGCCACGATAACCACCGGCCGCCTTGGTAGCGGCGATACCTTGACGCTGAAGCCAGCGCTTATTTTCTTGCGCTTTACGCGCAACGGTGGCCAGGACGTCGAGAAGGGTGCTGTTGATCGCCTGATTCATAGGTCCCCAGAGCTCAGTCGGTTCCGCCGATCCGAAAGCCCACGTTGTCGGCAGGTCCGGAGATACCACGAGAACACCACGGGCGTTGATTTCGGAGCGCAACTGATCCCAGGTTTCGACGTTCAGACGGGTAAGACGGTCCAATTGGGCGATCAGGAGGATGTCGCCGGGCTTGCAGACTGCCAATAGGTGGAAAAGGCCCGGACAGTTGTATGTCGCGCCGCCCTCGGTCTCGACGCTGGTGGTGGCAATCGTCCAGTTTCGTTCGCCAGCAAACTTTGCCAGCATCTCTTGGACGTCTGTCACCTCGTTTTTACCAATGTTTTTTTGCAGGTAGGCATGTATGGCCATAAGACAGCTGCTCACGAGATGCTATTTTTGAAATGTAGTATATTTTTGGTCTCAAGAACGGGCGTTTCCCCTTTGTGTGTGGGAATAATATTTCGGGTCAGAAAGATACGCAATGGCCAAGAGCGGTACGATATGCTTTTATTGTCATAATTAGACGTGAAAGAGAGACGTTTAATGCTTTGAGCGATAAGGTGGGATGCGCTGAAACCATATACTGTTCTTATGCCGCCGGTACAATCGCACCGTGCCTCCAAACAGGCAGCGTCGTGCTGTTCTGCGATGCATGGCGTGCGACCGCGCAGAGCGGCTTGGACTTTGGCTGCCGACACCGTTCCTGAGACAGCGCTGCAGAAATGTAGATGGGGAGGGTAGCGAGATATTGAGTGATTGATCACGAAGCGATCGACCATTCATCTAAATGGCTTCGATCCGAGGCTGACTGGCGACGATCGGTCGGAGCTGGAGTTTCACGACAGGTCCGTGGTTCGTCATGGTTCGAGGCTAATGCCCGCCGCTTATGTCGTTGGAACGTCGACCGTGTCCTAGATAGGTCTGCCGCTAGCGCTGCAAAATTACATCCAATTGTCGCGCGCTATCGGCGTCGATCACGAGGCCTGTTATAAACCCAGCTTTCAAGATCGCGCGCGTGGCGTTCACCTTCGCAGTGCCCGCAGAGAGCAATATGATATCGCTTTTGAAAAGGTCCGAGAGGTTGGGTGCGCCCTGGCAAACGCATTGAGCCGCAGCCTCGCGAAATGGCACTCCACAACGAATTCTATCAGCAGTACCGGGTACACTATCCGGCGCTGAAATCGGTTCTCGAACAGGGAGGTACACGACATGGGTGATGCCGATTTCCGCCTCGACGGCAAGACGGCCGTTGTCACGGGGGCAGCGCGCGGCATCGGCCGGGCGATCGCCGAACGGCTGGCCGATGCTGGTGCCCGTGTCGTCATCGCCGACCTGGATCAGACGGAGGGCGACATTGTCGTCGGTGCGATCGTCAGGTCCGGAAGTGCGGCTGCCTTCGTCGCGCTCGACGTCACAAAAACCGCGATGGTCGCAGATGTCGTGGAAACAATCTATGCGCAGCATGGTTCTGTTGATGTGCTGGTCAACAATGCCGGTATTGTGCGCAATGCGCCGGCTCTCGACATGAGCCGAAACGACTGGCAGTCCGTGCTTGATATCAATCTCGGCGGTGTCTTCCATTGCGCCCAGGCGTTCGGGCGCCGCATGGTGGCTGCCGGGCGCGGCTCGATGGTCAACATCTCATCCATCTGTGGCGAGGTCACCGTCTTCCCCCAGCCGCAGGTATCCTACAACGCTGCCAAGGCCGGCGTGAATCTGTTGACCAAGTCGCTGGCGGTCGAATGGGCAAGGAGTGGCGTGCGCGTCAATGCCGTCGCACCCGGTTATGTCGCCACCGAGCTGACCTTGCGCGGCCGTAGCAACACGGAGTGGTTCGACACATGGATGCACATGACGCCGATGGGTCGCCTCGGCGAGCCGCGCGAATCGCCAATGTCGTTCTCTTTCTCGCCACTGACGCATCGAGTTACTTCACCGGCACGGTGCTGACCATCGATGGCGGCTATACAGCAATGTAGTCGCGCAGACCTAAGAAAATTTAGGGCCATGGCCTGATGTTCCCAGTCACTGGATCGCTTCTGATCAATTGTTTAGAGCGGCGATAAGCACGGCGTCGACGGCTCGCATCCCATCAAGCGCTACGACCGTCACGTTCGATTTGGGAAGCCTAACTCCGCTATGAAAAGCCGGTGACGCGTCCGTGTTGATGCAACACGAGAGCCACTGCACCAAGGACTGTGTCATCATTACCCAGAAACTTCCCATCCACGAAACGGGGTCTCGTTGTTTCAACCAGGTGGTCCGGCGGCTGGAGGGTGTGGCGCAAGAACTGCGCTCCATCGGCGTCAGGAAGGCTTCGCCGATTGCGACCAGCTGGCCAACTATGACGAACAGTGGTGGGTTGAGGATGGCGGCAGCGATGCCCATACCCCAGCCGGCCTTGTCCGCTGCATCGGCGATCAAGCGCCGCTATCCAAGCCGGCCATCCCTTGCGTGCTCGACAAATTCATCAATAGTGACGGGGTAGCCGTCAAATTCTTCAGCGTGCCGGACGAGTTGGTACCCGCCGACAAATGTCTGAAGACATGCGAGGCAGTGATGTCCAGACAGCAAGTCTGTTTTCTTATGCGAGCTGCGAGGTACGCGTCCCGCCAAAACGATCCGCTGCCGCAATCCGCGCGATGTTACACCACCGTCGGAAAGTTTGTTGCCTGATTTGAAGCGATGTTTTCAGCGATCGGCCGCCCGTCCATCCCGCCGAAATAGCTACTGCGTGCGCTGTTGTTTCAGGCTTCCCACACGATCCGCTCAGAGCGCTAGCTCATAGAGTAGATGGAGGATAACCTGCTGTTTAGATGATTGAACGGCATGTCGATTGACGCGCCGAGCTGGGCCGTCATCGTGTTTGCAAGAACCGTGAACGCTTGTTGGTGGGCGACATCGCCGCCAAATTTCTGGCTGCCTTGTCAGCCAGCCGCGGGTCAGTGCTGCTGTCGAACGAGTGACAGCTGGAACAACGCACAATGACACAACTTAAAGACTGAGTCGGGCCGGGCCTTTTCGGGGCGTTAAGGTGGCGTCCCTTTGCTTCACTATTGGTTTTCGCCTCGGTGCAGTAAGAGCGATCTTGTCAGAATGTCGTCACGAAACATATTTCTCCAGACCACCACGGAGAACCAAATAATGTTCAATCGTCTGATAGCCTTAATGGAAGAGCCGGACAGGAAAAGATTAGTCGCCAACTTCGAGCCAGTCGAACTCCCCAGGTTGTTCGAGATGGCGGAACCGAATAAAGCGGCAGAATACAGCTTTTTTCTGGAGTCGGGAATTGGATCTGTGGTGGCCGTCTCGCCAGCTGGACATGAGGTCGAAGTTGCGATCTTCGGCCGGGAAGGCATGTCGCCACCAAATAGTCTATTCGAGGACGACCAGGCCCCGTTCAAGGTCTTCATGCAGGTGGAGGGCAAGGGCAATCGAATATTGAACGACCATCTCTTTGAGGCGCTCGCCGCGAGTAGGGCACTTCGAAAGATTTTGAGTCGATACGCGCAGGCCCTTTTCGTCCAGACCAGTTTCACCGCACTGTCAAATACGACGCATTCCGTCGAAAGGCGGCTCGCTCGATGGCTTTTGATGGTGCATGACAGGACGGCTGGAAACGAGCTGCCTGTGACACACGAATTCCTAGGCGCAATGCTGAACGTAAGGCGGCAGAGCGTGACGACGTCTCTCCATCAGCTTGAGGGTGATCGCCTGGTCTACAGTTCGCGAGGCCTCGTAACGATCCGGGACCGCAAACGGCTTGAGGCGTTCGCAGGTGAGGCATACGGCCTTGCTGAGACCGAATTCTGTCGCTTGATAGGATCGATGGGCTAGCAACCCTACTCCACGATCAGCACTTTTCCACATTCCCGGCGCCTCTGTCCGCGGGCGGACGAACGGTTGCATCGGGCCTTCGTTGCGCTACGATCAAATGGTGACCGATGCAGGGGTGGAAAATGCGCCCAGATCCGTCCCGCGACCAAATAGAATTTGGCTTTCTAGATGTCGAAACACTGCAGGAGTGCCTTGAAGGATTTCTTTCCGGCGGTTGGTCTCGCGAGGCAGCAGGTAAAGAAGCCTCCAGCGTCAAGCTGAAGGTAGACGATCCCGGGAATGGTGGTCATTCCGCCCATCGACGTCACGTTGACGACAAAGCCACTAAGCCGTCAGCGAAAATGAGGCAGGAACGCCTTGGTGACTGAAACGGCACCGAAGACATTGACTTGGAACTGACGCGGCATTTCTACACAAGGCGATTCTTTAAGTGCTTCCTCACGGTCATATCCTGCAGCGACAGTCTGCCGGTTAGGAAGCCCCAAGGCTCAGGTCGATTGAGCGCATAGCCCTGCAAGACATCGACACCAAGATCGCGCAAGACATCAGCATGTTTAGGTGTTTCCGCGCCCTCCGCGACAACTTCAATCATAAGTGCGCGGGCGGATGGTATCGATCATTGCCAGGGAGAAACGTTCCTCTGCCGAGACGGCTCCGTTAACCGTGTCACCAAAAGGCGAGCAGGGCTTGGCTGAGGGCAAAATTCCACGAACTACAGTGGCCTTCCGTTTCGCGTGGCGGTTTTTTGATTCGCAGACATGAGGCACTTGTCTTGGATACTCACACCACAACGGGTATATCCGAAAACGAAGTCTGGGCCGCATTTCTCATTCGCCAAGCCTTGGGGCGCGGCCGTAGCCGTCGAAGGCATAGCCGTTGAGGATCTGGCGCCCCTCAAAAAAACGTCGCTCAATTGCCGTCATGCCAGCCTCCTCGCAGATTATTTGCCAGTTGGCGATGATTGCGGCGATCTGATCATCGATAATCGTGCGAGCTTGCGCCTTTGATAGCAAAAACGACGGCGCGACAGCCAAGACGTTCATCAACTTCGCAGCGCGACTTCCTCCAGAGACGATCATTGCTTGATTGGCTTCTGGTGTTCCCCGGCGTTGCGGGGCGATATCATATGCGGGCGTCAAGTTGAGTGTCTTCCCATCCCAGAAGGCTGCATGATTTCTTGCATGGTCATCGGTGTTTCCAACGAGAATGTTGAAGCAAAGTCTCGAGAAAAGTTCGGTCAGGTTTTCCAATGGATCGGAAAACCGAGCTCGAATGATCTCCGCGAGCATCTGATACGAGATATGATGGGCAGCGAGTTCATTCTCCTGTGTCCATGTCAGGGCGGAGACCATTGCACGCCTCCGCCATGACGTTTCGACGGAAATGCGGTCGAACCGTTCGACGAGAAGGACATCGCGATCCAAGACTCTATCTATTTCTACCGGCGCCACGGACATACCAGCACATGCTGCCAGGCGCATGGTTGCAAATTCCGCCTTGACCATCGCGAATGTGTCATTCGTGGCCGAGAATTTAGCGATCAGCTTCCTTGGTTTCCCCGCCTGGTGGTCGCTGATGAGCGCCTTTGGGCGCGCACCGCCGATCGAGCTGCCATGAAGGATGGCACGGTGCAAGCCTTCGGGGACCGGTTCCCCGGCTTCCACCTTATCGGCGAAACTCTGCAACTCCGTCAGCGTCGCATGGTCACCCTCGCGAGCAATGTGCTCCGTCGCACTCTCCTGAAAATCCAGCGCACCGATTCTGTCTGAACCGGAATGGCGCATGAATGTCATCTCGCCGAAGGCGTCCTCGTCGATCGCGTCCTGCTTCAGTCCCGACAATTCATTGACTATAACGCGCCGGCCCCATCGGTCAGGCAATGCGTCGCGCAGGGATGGTGCGAGAAAATGATCGGCCGGAGGTTCGATGACGCCCGCGCCGAGCGGCAGGTCGAGATCAAAAATGGCGATTGCCTTTTTTCTCTCCAGGTAGCTGCGACCATAGTTGAAGAAATAGCGATCCCTCTCACGGACTACGCGCCCCACGACGACTGGCTCGATTTCTCCCGGCAACCATATCCAGACGTAAAGTTCGCTGGGATCAGAAATCATCTTTCAGCTCCGGCTTTTGATGTCGGACACGTGCTGGCAGAAGCTCGAGTTTTGTCTTAGTTTCCGAAAGCCGGGCTTTCGTCTCAAAGGGGCCTCCGAACAAGGCCAACCCAACCATCGTCGCTGCTTCGAAGATGTATCCGACTGCAACGGTTGGCTTGCCGGCTTCGATCGCGCGGATCGTCAGCCGCGAACATCCGGTTCGTTTGGCGAGATCGGCCTCTGTCCAGCCGCGAAGCTTTCGAGCTGCCTGAATCTCGGACGCAAGCAATTGCAACGCTGATCGACTCGTTAGCGAAAGTGACAAAAAGGAATTCGCATTCTCTGCCATGGCATACACAAGTGACGTTAATATCTACTTTAGGATATATCACATCGGAGAATAATGGCAAATATGCCGGCAGTTTTGTCTATTTTAGAAGCTATTGTAAACGACAATGTCTACTAAAATAGACAAACATTGAGATGGCGGTCAATGGGCGCCAAGACAGACGTGAATGTGGTGCATTTCGCTGAATTGCCAACCGAAGAACGTACATCGCGTGAGTACGGGACACCCCTGGACGAGAGTTTCATACACCGCTTCTTGAAAGCAACCGCGGCCCCGGCCAAAAACCGACAATGTTTCAGTTGACATCCGTAGCTGCATACAAATCAAGCTGCGCCGTCGTCGCCAGTCAAAGCAATCGGTGCAACTTTAACTGCCTGCAGCTCCTGTTAAGCCGGTTGCATCCCAACGTTGCACCATTAAGAGTTTACGCATAAATTGTAGTACAGATCAACGTATCCGGTGAACCGTATGAGTGCTTTTTTAAGGGCTTGTGGTTCATTCAAAGACATCGGCCACCTTGCATGTAATTGGCGGGTCGGATCGATTCTTTAGATTGCTGTACCACTAACGATATTACCTCGGCTGTCATCCAGACCGGCGGGTGTTCAGGATCGTCATATCTATTCTTATAATGGAGGATGAAAGTGTCCTTCGACCTACGCAGATCCTCAATTAGCTTCAAGAAGGCCTGAGCATATCGGTCTGCTCGGTGATAGAGGCCAGGATCAAGATAGCTGTGCGGCCCGTATTTCATCGCGACGTGATGCGCCCAACCGCCTCGCAAAGACACTTCGATTCTCTCGATCGCATCCATCACGAGTAGTCGAAGGCGCCTATCGAGAATGTGTATCTCCAACACATCGTCGAAGGATGTTGTATATCAAAACCTATGTTCGCCAGTCGCGTGTGGGATACCCTCGAACGGAAGCCAGTAGTACCGTAGCGGGTAGTAGCTTATGTGCTGGAGCAATGGGCTGCGTCGCCTAGATCCGGAACGGCCATTCCCCTTGCTTCGAGCCAGGCAATTTGATCGGGAATAGAAACGGATGGCTTTTAAAACTTCATACCATCTCATAGGCGGATTCGAAACCGCCAGAAAACAAAAAACCCGCTGGGGTGCGAAGTTTCGAAACCGAGGTTCCGTCCGAGGCGTAGCGGGTGTTGTTGATCATTGATATGGAGCACTCCTATTAAGAATGCAACAATGGCTGGGCAAAAAAGTACCCATTTTTGCCCGAACCGGACCAAGTCACGGATCAGAATCACGATTTTTTGGACATGCGGGCTCGCAAAAATCATGCATACCATTACCTCGGCAAATTCCGAGTTTTAACGACGTAAAGCATCGAAAGAGCCAGCGCCACGGGCGCACAAAAAGAAGAGCATTGGTAGGTACATAGCAATTCGCGCAGGTGACTTTCGGTTCGTATCCTATCAAGGCGAAAAGCTGTCTAACCTGTCGGCGACATCGCCGTCGAGACGCTCGACGAAGTCATGCGGGTGGGGCCGGGTTGTCAATATCTCGAGTCTCACGGTGCTCGGCGACGTTGAGCGGACGAGTTACGCCACAGCCAAGGCAGCACTTGTCAGCTTCACCCGGAGTTGGGCGCTGGAACTCGCTATGGACGGCATCACCGTCAATGCAATTTAGCCTGGACCCACGGAGACCGAATTGTTCCGTACAAATAACCCTATCGGAAGCAACGGTGAAGCGCGATACCTATCAGCGATTCCTATGGGCCGCTTCGGCAGGCCGAGGAAGTAGCCGGCGTGATCGGTTTCCTGCTCTCCGACGATGCCGCGTTCATCACCGGACAGACCTTGCATGTCGACGGCGGGGCTTCGATCGGGAGGTCAGCAATTTGGAACGTGCGGCCGGCGCTAAGACTGAAGCCAGGCCGATCACGGCGGATATCGCCAGGAGAAAATTCCCTATGACGACCGCCGAGGGATGGTCCCCTCGAAAGCAAAAGACGAAGAAGGTTGAGCCGTCTGTCGGATCGCTTATATTCACGTACGAGACCATCGCTGTTTGACAGGTCCAGGTACTTCAACACAGAGCCTTACGACTTGCCCTCCGAGATCGCCGCTCTATTTCCGGGAGCGGTTTATTGAAAGGACTTCAACGCCTGATGGTCTGTCATGACGGAAAAGAATCTTGGGTGCCGCTCTAAATGTCCATGTCCAACACGAATTTCGCGGCCATCCTCAAAGGAATGCCTCAGCCATATCTGGTTCTCGACACCGACCTCATGATCGTCGGAGCCAGCGACGCATACCTGGCGCTGACAGACCGCAGCCTGGCCGATATCGTCGGTCAGAATATCCTGGTGGCATTCCCCGAAAACCCCGATGCAGCGGGGACTGTCGAGCAGGGACCGCTCGAAGTTTCTCTGCGCCACGTCATAGAGACCGGCAAGCCGCATGAGATGGCGGTCATCCAGTATGACATCCCCCAACCTGACGGGCGATTCACGCAGAAGTTCTGGACCCCTGTCCACACTCCGGTCCTCGGTGACGACGGCGAGATCGAATACATCATCCAGAATCCCATGGACGTCACCGAGAGCGTCCTGAAGGCCAAGGAGACTGACGCCCGTCTTCGCGTAGCGCTCCACGCCGCCGACCTCGCTAGTTGGGAATACGAACCGGAGACCGATATCTGGAGGCGCAGCCATTCGGTCGACGTGATCTTTGGTTTCGAGCCCGGCGAGGGCGGCCCCGTCGCGGCGCCGTTCTTTGCCAGGATGCACCCCGACGACCTGCTCTCCACGAAGAAGGTCGTCGCCGACGTGATGGAGTGCCCGGATAGAACGGCGATGAAGTTCGATTACCGTATCCTCCTGCCGTCCGGGGAAGTGCGGCACGTCACGTCGAGAGGCGAGGTTTTGCGAACCTCAACGGGAAAGGTACGCATGATCGGTGTCCTGATGGATGTCACCGCAGACCGTCTCAGAGAGGCCGAATTGAGCGCCGCCCTCGCCGCACAGGGGGAGCTGATCGAGCAGAAGGAACTTCTTCTCGCCGAGGTCAACCACCGCGTGAAGAACAGCCTTCAGCTGGTTATCAGCACATTGCGTTTGCAGGCGCGAAAACTACGGGACCCTGCCACGAACGAAGCCTTCGCCCGGGCGATTTCGCGCGTCCGAGCCATCATATCCGTACACGAACGGCTCTATCGAAACCATAATTCGCTCAGCGTGGACATGGCTGACCACTTGTCAAAGCTCTGCCTTGATCTCGTGGGCGACGGGCCCAAGGCGATCATCGTCGATGCCGACGCGTTGGAGCTGCCCACCGAACGCGCTATACCGATATCGGTCATCGTCAACGAGCTTCTGGCCGGGGCGTTGAGAGGGGCCGACGAGCAAAATCCGATTACCGTTTCACTGAAGACCACTGCCGAAGGTCGGATAGAACTAACGGTGTCGGGGTCGGACGTGGCCTCGCCAATGGGGTCCGACGAACTGGGGGGTAGACTGATAGCCACCATGGCTTCCCAGCTCGGCGGTGTTGTCGCAGAGGCCAATGCTCCTGATGGCTATCGCTTCATGCTGGCCTTCGAGGGAAACGACAGATGACGGCTTTGCGGGTTATGATTGTCGAGGATGAGATGCTGTTGGCGCTCGACCTCGAAGACATGCTGCTGGATGCTGGCTATACGGTGGTAGGCCAGGCCTCCGACATGCCCCAGGCGCTAGCTATCGCCGAAAGCGTGGACGGAGGGATCGACGTCGCCATCATGGACATCAACCTGGCGCGTGGGTCGAACGGCGTCGCTACGGCCGCCGCGCTGAGGCAGAGGTGGAACATCCCGTCTCTGTTCGTCAGCGGGAACCTCGACGAACGAACCCGGCATATGGCGATGCAGTGGCAGCCGATCGGCTTTGTTGGCAAGCCGTATTCGGAGCGCGAGGTGCTGGCGGTCATCAGGACGGCGGCGGGCTGAATCCTACCCCGATATTCGTCGCTTTACATCGTGCGTTGGTATATCAATCCCATGGAGACCTGAGTTTGTCAGGCCAAGGAAATCCCTCGTTGAAAAATCTCGAAGTCGACTTCCCCGAAGAACGTCGGCTCGCCGCGTTGTATTCCTATGACGTTCTGGACACGGAACCGGAGAAGGATTTCGATGACATTGCAAAGATCGCGTCGCGTTTGTGCGGCACACCGATTGCCGCCGTCAACCTGATCGGGGATCGGCGGCAGTTTTTCAAGGCCGAGGTCGGGTTGGGGGTGAGGTCCACCCCGTTCGACAGCTCGTTCTGTGCCAAAGCGATCCTCGAGAACGACTTTCTGATGGTTCCGGATGCGACCAAGGACAAGCGTTTCGACTGCAATCCTCTGGTGACAGGCGAGCCGCATCTTCGCTTCTACGCTGGCGCGATCCTCAAGACGGAAGACGAACTCCCTATCGGTACAGTATGCGTTCTCGGGTACGAGCCGATGGTCCTCGACGAGTTGCAGCAGGACACACTCCGTCTGCTCGCGCGGCAGGTCATGGCACAGCTTGAACTGCGTAAGGCCCTGCGCGAGAAATCGGAAGAGGCGGAGGTTCAACGCAGTTTGAGCGAACAAATGCTCGCACAAACGAGAGCCATGGCACAGGCGGAGGAAGAGCGAAAGTTTCTCACCGCCGAACTCAGTCATCGCATGAAGAACACGTTGTCGATGGTGCTGGCGATCGCTGCCCAGGCATTGAAAGACGTGACTGAGCGCGATGCGGTCGATGCGTTTACGGGTCGGCTTCAGGCTCTCAGCAGGGCACATGACGTGCTGCTTCGGGAGAATTGGTCGTCGGCCGAGATCGGTGACGTGATGCTCAGCGTGCTCACCCTTCACGCCGACGGGACGCGTCGGGACCTAGACGGCCCGAAGGTTACGCTTGGTCCCAAGGCCGGATTATCGCTCTCCCTTCTCCTCCACGAACTGGCCACCAACGCCATCAAGTACGGAGCTCTTTCGAACGGGTCGGGCCGGGTTTCTGTGAAGTGGTCGGTCGATGATCTTGACGGTGTCCCGACCCTGTCGATGGTTTGGACCGAAAGCGGCGGGCCGGAGATATCTGAGCCGATCAGGCGCGGGTTCGGCTCGAGGCTGATCCGCATGGGGATCGCGGGGACGGGACACGCCGAGAAGTCCTATCTCCCTTCGGGGTTCACCGCGACGTTCAGCGCGCCGATGGCAGCAGTACAAGATATCGGCTCGTAGTTCGGCTAGGCCTCGACAATCAAAGGCATAGCCACATGCCGCCATCAAGTCGCAGGTTCGCTCCCGTGATATAGCTGCCGCGTGGACTAACGAGGAAGGCGATGGCTTCGGCGATCTCCTCAAGTGTTCCAACCCTTCCCATGGGGACTTAGGCAAACATCGGCAGCACTATTTTCTCGATTTCGGTCCATGGTGCGTCCAGCGCAAGGCCTTGCGCGGCGGCTACCTTGCGGAAGCCTTCGTCTAGCCTGCCGCTTTTAATTGTTCCGGGCGATACCGTGTTGGCTGTGATGCCATCCATCGCAACCTCCTTCGCCAAAGAGGCTGTCATCGCAATCCATCGCGGCCTTTGCGGCACCATAGTCGGGTCTTTTCGCAGGAGTCATCAATGCCGCCATGCTGGATATGTTGATAATTCTTCCCCATTGGGCAGCAGTCGAGCGGTCATCCTTACTGCCGATCGGAAATCGCCGTGTAACTTGATTTCCGCAGGCCAGCGCTCGCCGTTGATTACGTCTCGCGCGAGATCGGGAGCGTCGAGCGCGACGGTGGTCAGATGCCCCGTCCCGTCATAGACCTTGGCACATGCATCGGCGACAAGCGGATCAAAGTTTGTGGTCCATACGATTTTGGTGCGGCTTGCTCTCATGAAGGTCGCCAGAGCCATGTGGCCGTAAGACGGTTTTGCACCGGCGAGTTTGGCCGCGATGTACGTCCTGCGGTCGTTTTCGCTTGGATAGGCCGCTTCGAACAACGCCGCATATTCATCGGGAGCCCCTGTTGGTGGAAACCGATCGAGGCCGTCCATAAAGCTCTGCAATGAGCGACGGACCGCCGGATTTGCCAGGTCGGCTACGGTTTTTGGCGAGACGCGACGTTGACTTACATAAATTTGCTGTTTGAATTCCCAGATCATGTCCCAAGCCGTGGGAATACCGGCCGCGGCAGACGCTCCAGCCCCAAGTAGCCACAGTAGGCCACCTGGCCGCATTGAAAATCGGCGTGCGAAGTCGTCGGCGGCGATAATCGGGTAAGAGCTGTCGGTCATTCCGCCTCCCAGACTTTGCGCCAGTCTGCGAACTCCGAGGGTCGGATCTGATAGCGCGCAAAATTGCCTTCATGCAGTCCCGTTACTTCGGCTTCGGTAATCTCGATGAAGCGCCGACGATCGGCGGGATCGACTTTCTCTGCCGCCCAAGCTGCGATGCGTTGGGCGATCTCCTTACGTCGGGTGCACCCTCGGATGAGGGTCGCGACGAGCGCGCGCAATTCGGCGCGATAGCGAAGCCTGAATGGATCGGGCTCGCCCAGCGATTGGCGAACAGCGGCATAGCGCGCAGCCGAGCGTTCATAGGCCCACAAGAAGAGGTCCTTGAGCAGATCCATCTGATTTAGCTCGTAAACACCGAGTACCGCCTCTGTGTAGGCTTGCCGTGGTACGTCGTCAAAGGAGAGCGGCGAGAGGTTATGCTTGATAAACGGGATGTTCGCGGCAAGGCGGGAAACGCGCTTGTTCACATCGTCAAAGGGCTGAAGATAGGGCAATTGCACCATAACGAAAAATGCTTGCTCGAACGGGTCGGTGATGGCGTCGGCAGTGGCCAGGATCTGATCGAAATATTCCTCAATGAGCGGCGGCACTTCCAGAGGGTGGAACGCTGACCGCTCAATTCCGACCGCTATGTAGCGTAACCTTCCCACAGCTGATGGATCGACAAGCAGGTTATTGGCTAGCAGACCATGTAGATTGAGAATCGTGTAGCGGTTGAAGCCGATGTCATCGGCTGCGCTGACCAGGAACTCGATTGCGTCCTTGTGGTTGAGGATCATCTGCGCTTCGAGATGGGCTCGGCCCTCGGCTTCTTCACCGAGTTCAATGAGGCGCTTGGTGTCGAGCAGCGAATAGGTATTGCCCTCAAGCCGGCTCGAGTTCCAGGCAAGGTCGATCAGAAGCCTGCTCAAGATATGCTTGGCATAGGTTCCTGCTGGCTGCTCTGCGACCTGTAGCCGCCCGACCGACGTCAGATGGAGGCGCTCGGATTGGGTCAAATAAAAGGTAACGTTCGGGCGGTAGCTGTTGAGAAACTCGCGATTGTAACCGACCGGCTTACGGGCTTCGGACGGCTGTCGAACATAATCGCGCACTGATTTGGCTGCATCGGCAAGTGTAATGTCGAAAACCCTGTCCTCGCCAGGTGATGGAGGGGACGAAGCGTGGTCGGGCAGGCGATATTTTGCCCAGCGGCCTTCGCCCTCCATAATCAAGCGATCATCCGATACCAGCCGTTTCAGCCGGTATTGCAGGGTGCGTTGGGGGATAGGCGTTTGCAGAGCGCGAAGAATCTCTGATGCTGGAATAGCACCTGTGTGCTGGCTTACGATCTCTTCGATCGCAGCAAATGCGTCCTCAGGAATTTGGTTCGCCACGATTCGTTGCTTTTCTTGCGCCTAACGGAGTAGGCGCAAGAATGCCCAGATACGCGCAAATATCAAGTCTATGCGCAATCATAGTTGCGCTTATCCGGCGGAATCTTCGTTAGCATAACGTCATAAACCTGAAGCGCGTTGCGACCCTGTCCGTCACCGCCGTCGGTGAGAACATGATCGACTGCGCGTGTTGAGATGAAACGCATCCGCCAGCGTGGCCATAGGGCCGGACTGGCGACTCGCGCGAAAGCCTTCGTCCTTGCCGGCAAATGTCCCTGGCTCGGAAAATGTGGAAGCGTCGTTTCTCGTTTCGTCGCTAAAAACTCGGGCAGGCGGGGCAATAACGGCAAGGGGAGAACGCAGGCCTGGAGAAATGCTCTTGCGGTCGGTTGCGACTTTACGTGCTGACCCCATGCAGCTTTGGTTCTCAATGTCGCCGGAGGACCGAAGTTTATCCAAGGACGTTGTGCCGGCTTCATGTCTTTGGCTTCTCCATTTGTCCGTTTCGGTCGTGCGCTATCCCTCCAGAGTAAGAGGCGGCGTCTCACTTCGTGGACGTGGGAGGGCCGAGAGAGAGGCTTCCGGCACCCGTCCTGGAGTAGATCCTATGAACATTCAGGTACTGGACACCCCCCGTGATCAGAGTGGTGGCTTCAAGGTTGATCAGAGCCGTGGCCGACAGGTCGGTCGCGTCTCATCCGAATGGTATTCCCGCCCTCATGACGAGCGCTTCCTGTCGCTTGGCGAACTGGCTCGGATGGAGCGTGATCGTGCCGAACGCAGCCGGACCCGCGTTGTGCAAAGCGCGCTCATCCATGTCGAGGCGAGCCGCACCAATCCCGAGCGCCTGGAGTTGATCCTTCCCGGTGCAGACGCGCCCATCGCGCCGACGCACTGGAGTCTTGGACAGCTCGCTGCCCAGGTCGGTGCGCCGGCCGCCTATTTGCGCCAACTCCCCGCCGCGCTCGCCGGGATCAATCTGCAATACCGTCTGACCTCGCATCGGGCCGAGCAGATCAAGACGCTCGAAACCGATGGTGGTCGCGTCGAGCTGCGGGCGTCAACCGGTGTCGATTACGGTCGCATCTACGATCACGAACTCGTCGAAGCGGTTCAGCGCATCGCCGGCAATGGCACCGGTTACACGCGCTGGAAGGTGCCGGGTGTGCTCGACTGGTCGACCGGGATCTATAATCCGCGCGTCAATATCACCAAGGACACCACCACGCCTATGCCAGCGACCGCGACGTGTTCCTGTTCCTCGTCGACGATCTGAACCCCATCGAGGCTGGCGAGCTGCCCGGTGGGTCGCCCGACCTGTTCTTCCGAGGATTCTATGCCTGGAACAGCGAGGTTGGTGCCAAAACGCTCGGCATGGCGAGCTTCTACCTTCGAGCGGTCTGCCAGAACCGCAATCTATGGGGCGTGGAGGATTTCGAAGAGATCACCATCCGTCACAGCAAATATGCCGCCTCCCGTTTCGCCCATGAGGCCGCCCCGGCGCTGCAGAATTTCGCCAATTCCTCGCCAGTGCCCTTCGTCAACGGGATCAAGGCGGCGCGCAAACGGATCGTGGCGCGCCCACTGGCGCAGGCGGGCTTGGCGCAATCGTCGCCCTTCCTCTCGATGATTTTTTCAGACCGGACTTTGTCCTAGCGGCCCATAACGTTGAGATTGGCAGCACACGCTTGCGTTCGTAATTAACGTAGGGATCCCCGCCCGGATAATTGTCGCGTAACGCGGCAAAGAGCGCGCGGGAATCCGAGAAGAGCGCCCGAGACAGCGCGCGTGATGTGGCCCACATCGCGGCTACAACGTCGACGGACAATAAGGCGTAGGTATCGGTCATCAACTACCTGACGGAAGGTAGAGGCGGCAATCACCAAGGAAACACCTTTGAATTCTTTCCAATCGCAGCCCTCTTGCTGCCATGCTCCAGACCACAACCCCCAGTCCCCAAGATTTAATTTCGTACGAATTCCGATGCAATGTCTTCTCGTGCAATCGTCTAGGGCAAGCTTGGCGACTCGCGACCGCGAAATGAAGCTGGAATGTCGACAAACGGGAACCGTGGGCGATATTGTCGCTGTGGATTGCGTTTGCCAAGTTGTCGCTGAGGAAAAAGTACTTTAGAAAAGTAGCGGCAGCCCCGGCGGGGATAAGCGCAAACTGAGTTTGCGCGGGGCAGTAGACATTAGAGCTCGTGAGAAAACGCGCGTGTACGTGTCACTTTCACCACTAAGATGTGCATGGGCGATGGGCAAAGAGCTACGACCCGTTGCCGAACATGATACTTTATATGGGAGTGTAGTCATGCGTATTGCCATCCTGGGAGCAGCTGGAATGCTCGGGCGAAGACTGACCGAGCGCCTTGCGGCCGAAGGAGAGCTTGCTGGAAAGGCCATCACGGCGTTTACCCTTCACGATATTGTGCCGGCGGCGCGTGTAAACGGTAACTTTAACGTCGATGTTCTGACGTCTGACTTTTCGGACCAAGGAGAGGCAGAGCGTATCCTGTTGTATCGTCCTGACGTGATCTTTCATCTTGCTGCGGTGGTATCGGGAGAGGCGGAAGCCGACCTCGAGAAAGGCTACCGGGTCAACTTAGAGGGGACCCGCGCGCTACTCAATGCCGTTCGCACGATCGGACAAGATTACCGACCGCGTTTCGTGTTCACATCCTCGATTGCGGTTTTCGGCGCACCACTTCCGGATGTCATTCCAGATGATTATCTCCCGCGTCCCCTATCAAGCTATGGCGCACAAAAGGCGATGGGGGAGCTTCTCGTCGCCGACTATGCCAGGCGCGGGATCATAGATGGCTTGAGTATACGCCTCCCGACGATTTGCGTGCGACCCGGTAAACCCAATAAGGCGGCGTCGAGTTTCTATTCGAGCATCATCCGCGAGCCCCTGAACGGCGAAGAAGCCGTCCTCCCCGTATCGCGCGACATTCGCCATTGGTTCGCTTCACCGCGGAAGGCGGTAGATTTCCTCATCAGGGCCGCAGAGGTTGCGGGCCCGGACCTCACTGTCCGGGCGTTGACGATGCCTGGCGTCTCAGCGTCGGTGGAAGACCAAATCGAAGCCTTGCGGAAGGTTGCCGGTGACGATGCAGTGGCCCTCATTCGCGAAGAGCCCGATCCGGCGATTCACATGATTGTCAGCTCCTGGCCCAAATCCTTTGACGCACGCCTCGCTCTGGATCTTTGCTTTGTCCCAGATGCCAGTTTCGATGAGATCGTTCAGATCTATTGCCGTGATGAACTCAAGTGCGGCTGACACACAGTGTTGGCCCTATCCGCATAGCAGAGGTACTTCGGCCGAGCCGCTTTGCTATAGACTTTGCCGCCAGAAATTACGAACGCAAAATCGTGATCCATGTATTCACTCCCAGCAGCTCCGGTATAATTTCTCTCCATATCGGCGATTTTCGGTTCCCCACGCTGTAAACCAAGACGTTCGGCTCAGGACATTTTAATTTGCTTGCGGCAGCATATTCTTTTCGGACCCAGATTTGGGTAGATAGCCAAGAGATTATAGCCTCTATCCTGACTATTCCTCGCGTGAAAAATGGCTCATTTTTCCGGTGTTAGGTAGCAACTGCCACCGACAATCTCATCGACTTCCTTGGGATCGTCTTAGAGCGTGCGAGCCGCTCCATGACCTGACCAACATGGCCGACAAGTAGTATTGTGGAATGCATGAGGCCGTGTCGGAATCCGTTCAAATGACGGAATGAGCGATAGCTCTTGTATTCGCCCAAAAGAACATATTTTTTCATAAAATCACCCTAAAGAGGAAATATAAGTTCATGTCAAAGAACTCCGCGTCGCTTGAGATCCTGACTGACGCGACATTGGTTGCGCTGGAGACGCTTGGCTCTCACCTGCGCATCGCCCGCGAGCGCAGAGGAGACAGTCTGAAGACTATGGCTACACGAATGGGGACTTCTATCCCCACGTTGCGCAGGATGGAGGCGGGCGATGCAAGGGTGTCTATAGGTGTTTATGCTGTGGCGCTTTGGATTTTTGGAAAGTCCGAAAAGCTTTCCGAGCTTCTCGAGCCTGGCGAGGACGAGTACGCCATAATGATCGACGTGAACCGGGCAAGCCGAAAGAGAGGGTAGCATGGGCGACTTCCGAGGAAATTCTCTTGCGGTCTGGTATCTTGAAAATCCGCTCGATCCGCGCCTTGTTGGGCAGGTGAAGCTTGAGGCGAGCAATCGGAGATGCCTTCTTGAACTGGATGACGAGTGGAGGCGTTCGGGATTTCCTCTGTCTCCAGACCTCACCCTTGACAAGAAGGTGCATGCCCCCTTGAAGGACATGGTGGCTCCTGGAGCAATCGAAGACGCCATGCCGGATCGCTGGGGTGAGCGCATGATCAGGGTCGTCTCGCGCCCATCGCGCATGAGTCCTCTCGACAAGCTCTGGTATGCGGGCGACCGGCGTTTTGGTGCGCTTGGGATGTCTTCCAGCTTCGACGAGTATCGCCCTGTCAACGAACAGCCACTGATGAGTGTGGATTCCCTCCAAGAGGCGGAGGCACTATTTGCACGCGTCCTTGAACGTGAACCTCTCACCGAACGTGAAAGGCAACTCATTGCGAGCGCCGGCAGCATGGGCGGTGCCCATCCCAAGATGCTAATCGAAGACGATGCAGGAGAGTGGATCGCCAAATTTCCGCGTGGCAGCAACGTGGATCAACTCCTTGTCGAGCATGCCTGCATGGAATTGGGCCGCCGAGCTGGCCTACATGTCGCGTCGTCACGGGTTATTCCCGGCGGGATCGACCATATTCTGATGGTTCGTCGGTTTGACCGTGTAGACGACCAGCGCGTGCATGCCGTTTCAGCGCGCACGCTGCTGTCTCCGGAGGCGGACGATAGTTATGCCACCATTGCTGCGATCATCCGGCGGCATGGCGTTCCCGACCGCATTCATTGCATGCAGCGTGAACTGTTCCGCAGAATGGCATTCAACATCATGATAGACAATACTGATGATCATACGAAGAACCATGCCTTTCTTCATGCCGAAGATGGATGGCTGCTGTCGCTGGCTTTCGACATTCCGACCCAGATGAGCGGTCTCGGCCAGCAGGCGATCCAGATCTCCTCGAGTCCGAAGTTCCGGAACGACTTTAGCATCGCACACGCCGTGGCGGCAGCGCCGCACTTCGGCATGTCCAAAGAGGATGCCCGGCACGAATGGAACCAGATGGCCGGATGGATAGGAAGATGGCGTGACATCTTTTCAGAATGCGGTGTCACAGAGGGCGACATCGACTACCTTGGCGACATCTTGGATTCACCGGCGATACTCGAGCATCGCCGGGAGGCAATTGAGCCGTCGGATATCGGTTCATCGGATGATCCGGACGACGGATGTCGTCCCTAGGCTGGCGCTCTCGCGGGCTTCACTTGGTGGCATTTGCTACCTAATTTCGCATTTTTCGGCGTTCGCGATTGCCTTTACCAATGACAGGATTTTCCAGCGAACGTGCTCGTTGACAATCTGGGCAAAGGACTTGTTGAGATCGAGACCTTCGATAGTACCCACAAAATGGAATAATTCGTCTTTCTCGCTAAGCGGCTTTCCGATTATAGGCTCACTTACTTCGAAGAAATGAGACACGGGAACAGAGCTGGCTCGGGAAATCTGCACAGTGGGATAAGTGGAATTTTTGCCTGACTTCGGCTTAGATGTCGGGAACAGGAGAGACCATTACAAGACGACCGCGCCGGAACCATAGCCCGGCTTTCAAGGCAAAGGTGGCGCTCGCCGCCATCCGAGGCGAGCAGACGCTGGTGGAATTATCCCAACAGTTCGACGTGCACGCCACCCAAATCAAGCAGTGGAAAGACCAGCTCCTTGAGGGGGCGACAGGAGTTTTCGGTGATGAAGCTAAGGCGGAACCGGCGGGTCCAACCGGCGATGTCAAAACACTACACGCCAAGATCGGCGAGCTGACACTGGAGAACGATTTTTTTATCCGGTGCGCTTGGCAAGGCGGGATTGCTGGGCGGAAAGAAATGATCGACCGCGAGCACAAACTTTCCGTGTCACGCCAGGCAAAGCTTTTCGGCTTCAGCCGTGGCAGCGTCTATTATCGTTCTCGTCCGGTGTGTGACGGTGATCTGGCCCTTATGCGCCGGATCGACGAACTGCATCTCGATCACCCGTTTGCCGGAAGTCGGATGTTGCAAGGGCTCTTGAGAGGAGAAGGGCTGGAAGCTGGGCGGCTGCACATCGCCACGCTGATGAAGAAGATGGGCATCGAGGCGATCTATCGCCGCCCAAACTGCGGACAAAAGGTGAGCACCAGCGGCCGCACCAGTGACAATGATGCCCCAGAATGCCGGTCGGCAATCCTTCAAGGATCGCAGGCTCGGTCAAAGGCGGCGTGTCAGCAGGGTCGGATGCCTCGTTCGGTGTCGTCACCGAAGCCACTATCACATCAACATCGGCATCGCTGGCGAGTGAACCATGGTGCGTCACTTTATTGTGGCGGGCCCGATATCGGCGGCTGCGGGCTGCATGAGCAAAGCGGCCCTTCCGGCTCGTCTGATAACGCCTGGCGACATCCCGACGCCGCTCGGCACGGGCGACACGCGCGCAGCCTCCGGCGCAATAAATCTGTCCGCGGTCGCAGCATCGGCAGATCAGCACTTGTCCCCGGCAACGCTCGCACAGAAAAAAGCGTCCAGTATCGTGTTCATCTGCTCCATGGCAGCTGCCATGACATGGACGTGAAGCCCCGTCTGCGCCATAATAACCCGGCATTCGTGTTCCGCACGGTGTAGGGCGCGCCGCCGGGTAGAATTAGCCGTTCAGTCGGCGCTGTGCCTGCCTTCATCGATCATCACGAAGATTACGGCAGGCGCAGCGCCTGTACCAGTCCTCACCCCCATCACCAGAAACCCCTCCGGTATACTTCTCGACGGCCTGGCCCTGACTTGCCTGCGCGCAGGCAAGTCAGGGCCAGGCAATCCGTCGAACGTCTACTCCGAAGTCACGAAAAACCGCCATGGGCGGCTCGGCACCGAATACCCGCACTTCTCAACGAACGTTCACAACTGCAGGGTAAATATCATGATCTGGAGCTGAGCCGCCGAGCTGCGGATTTCGCTAAATCGGGACAGCGGTTTCAGCAAGTCGCGGACAAGCGTTTC
>NZ_SCFL01000032.1:0-21345 GCF_007000305.1 Rhizobium sp. rho-13.1
TGCTGGAGCTGATCGAGGTGCAGACCGGCTCCTATTTCGGCGAGGACGACATCATTCGCCTTAACGACGAATTCGGCCGCACCTGATAGAAATATTTTGCGATCGTCGGTGGCGGCGTGAGCAATAGCCTGATGGCCGACCCGTAACCACGGGACCGGCCGGCGCTTGGCCAGAGGGAACGGGCATCGAGACGCTCTCGGTAGAGAGCCGTCTGAGGCGCCCTTCGTGCCTTGATCTCCCTTTGCACATCGCCAAGCGTCGAATGACGCTTGTATGTCCCAGGCGGCGCTCGCAATGTTTTCCCGCAACGACCCCGCGCACTGCGTCGACTTCTGCGTCAAAGCAAGATGACGGCGCGGCGCCGCCTGTGAACAATCAGACCTGGTCACCATTTACCAAGCTGCCGTCATTCCTGTGGTTAAAGCAGCATTGCTGACTTGGTATCACCCTGATGCGTTCGCAAAGTCTTAGGCGCCATTTTCCTCACAAGCCGTCACCAGGCGATTTTACGCCCTGTGCTTCTCCACGGCTTCAAGACAAAGGCGTTTTGCCGCTCAGGAGGCCGTCTACGCGTATCAAAAACTTACTTGTAATGGGGCGGTTACTGATCCACATTGTTTGTACAGTGACGCATCGGGCCAATTGGGAGGACGCACGACTGTGATCCAACGTGCATCCAGCGACCTGTTGAAGCAGCAACGGATCATCGGCTATGCCCGCACTGCGAGCGATGAGCAATTTGAGGACACACAGCAGGCGGAACTGCTTGCAGCGGGTTGCGAGCGGATCTTTGATGAGCGTCCGTCTCATCCCTCTCACGGTCATCCCGTCCTGACGAGACTGCTCGGCGAGCTTCGGGCTGGCGACACCCTCGTCGTCGTGCGCCTCGACCGACTGGACCTCTCGCCAAGCTCCTTGCTGCTACTGATGGAGGACTTCGAGAAGCGTGGCGTTCATCTGCGCTCAATCATAGATATGATTGACACTTCTCCTCCCCATGGCATTGCGTGTCTTTCAATTGTTCGGGCATTGGTCCAGCTTGAGAAACGGCGTGGCAGCGAAAAGACCAAAGCTGGCATAAGGGCCGCAAAGAGCCGAGGAAAGCTAGCTGGAAATCCGGGTCTACGGGATCGGCGGCCGGAGGCGATCCAAGCTGCATCGAAAGCACGCGATAAAAACTATCTTTCCCAGTTGGTTGGCTCGGCAGATGTCTGGCTGCCGACAGTCAAGAAGCTTCGACCGGATCACAGTTGGGATAATGTCGTTCGCGTGCTCAACCGTCGCGGCATGGACTGGACTGTCGAGCGCCTCCGGCGCGCTGTCCACAGGATGGCCCGGGCCAATCTCGCCGATTCGGCCTTGCTCGCCCGGTCACCACGCCGCACGCCGGACGATCGCCTCATGACGCTCATTTCTGCAATAGCGATTGCCGATCCGACCTTATCGCTTCGAGGGATTGGGGCTCAATTGGAATTGCTCGGCGAGACACCGCCCCGCGGTGGCCGAAAGTGGCAACCATCCTCGGTTCGTCATTTTCTCGACGAGGCCCGCAGGTTCGGGCTGATACGCGACTGAGAGCAAAAAGGAGATACCGGATAAGCACCTTCGCCCTTACCTCAGCATCCAGAAAAATGAATTTTCACTTTGTCGCACCCGCCTTCTTGCAGGTATCAAATTCATCCACGCAAGTTCCCAGACATCTCATATGCTGGTCGTCATCTTTCTCGGAGTCGCATATATCGAAGCAAATATCTGCTCTGATGCGACATTGATTTTCGATCTGTAGGCCGCCACTCCGTGTTGACTTTGGAGTAACGGTCGTATCGGCATTTGCGCTCAAAGCAGAAAGGCTCACTACCAGAATCATACAGGCAGTACGAAATTCTGTTCTTAACATCCGTCGGCACCCGCTGGTACATTCTCAACTCAACGAAGATCATCGTCCGGGTCGGAATGTGTTGGCATCATCTTCCCTAATCCAAACCAATTGGCAAGAATTAATAGTAACATCAACTGGCATTCAAAATTTATCGGCGGTTGCCGATAATCGCACCGACTATTGGAATCGAGAAAACATTTCAATTTGACTGCGCGACGTTGGCGCCATTTACTTGTGATGCATTGATTTTTAATGCGGCGGTATTTTCCCATTTTTTTTAAACAGGAAGTACCAAAGGAATTTCCGCGGGACTACAACAACTAAGATGCAATACGCGCAGATGATGCTTGATGCAGCATACTGCCAGCAGTCAACTTGTCGGAAGATGGACAATCTGGATAACGCCGCCGGAAGCGGATTGGCGTCGAACTCAAGGTGGGTGGATATGAGGGAGGGTTGCCCACCAGCATTGCCACTGGGCAACAAGTGGGTGGGGTTACCGAGGCGACATCACCAGGTCGAGTATAAGAGCGATATACCTCGAGGTACATTGGATGGTTCAGCGCAAGACGTGGACGTGCCGGCCTGACATTTCGCGGGATGCATCGAAAAGACATGTGGCCAGCCTGTCTTTTACATCAATGCACATCGCCAGCTAGGAATAGACCGTCAGGTTAACATCAGCAGGCGAGGTCGTTTCAACACGCTTGATACGCCTGAGCAACACGAATTTGACGAGCAAGTTGGACAAGAGTTGCGGCCTGAGCGCCGCCCTTAGATATTTCTCATAGAACACGCCAGGCGTCGGATGCTCCGCAAAGGCCTTCACAAGCTCAAATGGTATGCTGCCGTAAACGCGGGTCTTGCCGTGCGCCGTGATAACTACAAGTCGGTTGCTCGCGAATTCATAGTGAACCGTCCGTACCGCTCTCGACTTAAAGTTAACTGTCAGGATTTCTGCGTCCATTGGATAAACCCCCTAGTATCGACTTATAATGCACTGCAACACAGAAAGTTCAAGTGTCATGAAATGACGCCAAGGGCTCGGTGCGCTCGAATCCAATGGGCCCGCGGGAAAAAGCAGGGGTCTCACCGCGCTTTACTCTGCCTTCACTGGGAAAATAGTGTCTTTATTTATGGCAATTATCGACTTTAACGCTCCATCCCTTGTTTATTGACTCAAACAACTGGAAGCTATTTAAAACCTTATTTCGAAGCCCTCACAGGCTGTGAGCAACACCGGTACTTTTACCCAATGCCGGCGTTTCAAGGCGTTCGATGACAGTGAGAGCCGGTGTAATTTCAAATCTTGAACTTCCACGACTGGAGAATGCCAAAACTAGTCCCATTGCAGTGGCGTTACTTGGAACGAAACAACCCGATCGGGTGCCTCCTCAAGCAGATTGTTTAATTCCCCAAGCGGCGATCTACGGCGTCCACTGCTGCTACCCGCGCGAAATAGGCCGGGAAACCTCACACTAACGCCGCGGGATTATTTCAAGAGGTCAGACCACGGCCGCCAGCAACCCATTCGCAAACTCCCGTCGGGGGTTTGTGTTCTTCGGCTTCGTGTCATTTCTGCCAATGAAAATTCCCCTCCATCTGGCAGACAAGCCAAATGCTGGGGCTCTCGTCTCTGGTCATCAAGTTGAATGCCGCCTCTCCTTGGGAGTTACGTCCTCTCTGTTCGTCATGCAACCGTCCGCTTGACAAGGACAGTGCTCTGGAAAAGCGGAGACCGACAGAAGCGCCGCACGAACGTAATGAATGCTGGCGGGAAGGAGCAGTCAAAAGAGCGTCCAGCATCCTGAGAGGACCGATCTGTCGGGCACCGGCTCCGCGCTTTGGCCGTTTTACCCTCGGTTGCGTATCGACTTCAACCGTCATATGAACGTGGCAGCGCACGTGAGAGGAGTGACGTAATGCTCATAGCGTCAACCACACTTGTCTAGTCTGCGTCACAATCCCGAGGCGTCGCCACCCAACATGACCTGCTTGGCACTAGCTACCGTCTTTCGGCCGAAACGTGGAAACGTCTGGCGTTTATCATTTTCCCTGGCGCTCATCGCTTCTGGCGTATGCGACTCCACGGCAACACTTTTTTGGTGCCTTGCGCTTTCAACTTCACCGGCCTTGTCAGCTGGCTGAGAGCGTTGCTTCTTTCGTTGGAACATGAAATTGCGCAGGAACTCTTCCGCCGTCGTGGGGATGAAAAAATCCTTGCGTTGGACAACGAAGTCGTTGTCTGCATTTTATGGCCCGCGGAGCAGCGCAGTCCCAACTTAACACGGCGTCCACACGCCAATGCGTGAAGCACACATGTCTCCTCCCGAGAATTTGCCCACAGGGGGGAATGCCGCTTACCGCGAGGCGGCTGCAAAGGTATGGGTGAAGAATTGCGATGCAATGTCGAACAGTCTCCGGCTTAGCCGCTGAGTAGAATGAATTTAGGCTTCTTGCTGGCCGCTAGTCTAAGGCCTGTCGTCGAACGGCGCCGTCTGACCAAGGGCGTGTTGCTGGCCAATAGGTGCTGCAATATGGAGTTCCGAAACTGCGCGGAGCGCTTCGTTCGCACGTCTTATGGAGGTTCAGTGGGCAAGCTTGGGGTTCTGCCTGTAACTCTCTCAACCGATCGGGAAATCCTATTCTTTCGGCTGACTGCACACTGTGTAGGACCAGTCTGGTTTCTATTGCGTTGTCGGCCTTTCGGAGCCTCGTTGGGGTCCAGTCATGTCGCCGTGCGATGTTCCGGCGTTCACATTGGTTACCCATGCTGTGGGCACGGGATAAGCTCGTCTTGGCATTCCGATCGTGCCTGTGACCCTCTTTGTTTCGTGGGACGAGGGGGTTTTGAGAAGTCACGGGACCGTTTAAATCGCGATTGACTGTCCCTTGGGCTGATGAAATGCGCAGTTTGCCGCGGCAAACTTTGCTAACCAAACGAGTGTTCCTCGCCAATGCTGGATTTAAGAAGCGCCATAATCATGGGACCGAGGGAAAAACGCCCCTCTCTCGCCCGCCCGGTTAGACTTCGAAGGTATCCGCCCGCAGAAGTAATAAAATTTGTGCGCTGTAAAATGCATGAAATCGTTGCAGCTGCGTTTTCTGGTCCCATAAGTTCGCATGCGTCCCGATAAGCAGACGGGCTGACTCCCAGCATAGACTTGACGACGACGGCCGCATTCATAAGCTCACGCCAATTGTTGATGGTCCCTCCTGGGCCATAGTCCGAGATAAGTGGGCACGCTCGCAAAATTGTTTCCAAAGGATACATCGCCCGTGCATCTCTTGCCGTGCTTTCGCTTCCAATGGGACGCCGTTGTGCGGTTTGTTTCACAGGCGGTTCAAATTCAATAGTAGAGTCAGGATCTGAATTCTGTATATGCCGGTCATTTTGACTGTCATTGCCGTTCATTTTTCCAGGATTAACCAACAAATGCAGACGGTTGATAAGATCGGCCTCGAGCATTTCCATCTTAGCTAGAGAAGCCTCTATTTCTGTAATCGTGGGTGAACGGGACATGCGGCGGACAATACCCAGATAGGTGTTTTCCATCTCATACCAATTCCCTTCTGCGCCTTCTTCGATCGCGGCTGTGAGGATCTTACGGACGTTACGACGGCATATCGTCAAGTCGGCCTTTGCCTTTCGCAATGCGTCTCGTTTGGCGGCCACTTCCTCGGCCAAACACAGAAACTCATCGGCTCTGGCGAGCAATGGGGAGAGATCGAAGCCGAACGCAGATTCTATGGCGCCGGATCTGTCCTTGCGGGCGTAGCGCTTGCCGTTGGCGCTGTCCTTGCGGATAATCAGACCCTTCTGGACCAAGGCGGCAATATGTCGGCGGATGGTTGCATCGGACATCTGATGGGCGCGCAGGGCAAGTTGAACGTTCGAAGGGAACACAACGAGCGCTCCATCCTGACGCAACTCTGCGTCAGGATGGAAGCTCAGCAGCGCGTTCAGAACTGTAAGGCTGCTAGATTGAAGGCCAAGCAGTGATTTTCCTGCCGCAATGTCGCGAAACACCTTCCATTTGTTTGCTGATTTTCCTGGTTTGATTTCCACAGCCGCCATCTGCCGTTTGATCAAGGCAAGCGTCACTGGCCGCCGCCCAAAGGGCGTCGTTACGCTTTCTGTGTGCATTATCTCTTACCTTTCGATAGGCAAAAGAAATCCGCTCACCAAAATGGTGCCGAGACTCTTGACTGTTTTTCAGGGAAGTGCGATTCTGTGTTTGCGGACTACAGAAGGGGCTTCCATGACGGCAACGTTTTGGGGGCCTTTTTCTTTTCCGGTCTACTCTCCGTTGAGTTGATGTTCGGCACTTTTCGATTTAAATTCATCGTAGAGTGCAGGTACTTGGTTCAGCAAGAACGCGGCGAAATCGGGCGCGTCTTTCGTGCTTATTGAGATATCCAGCGTGGCTTTGCCGTGTTTAATTAGCCCAAGACGATGCTGCCGGGGGCTTGTCCAAGGCTCTGCTGTTTGCCGCTCCGCGTTGGGCCTCAATTGTTTCAAAAGAGCCTTGAACCGCTCGTCCGATGGCAGACCCCGCACATCTTCGCTTTCGCTGATATCGATTGCCCTGTCGAGGTTGTTTCCTACGGTCAAATAGTCGGCAAATTCCATCCAACTACGACGACCTATGCCCGGAGCGGGACCGATCGCATCTATCAGCTCTCCTGGTATTTTGGCGACCACGGACAGCATGACCGACAGATCCCCCTTCTGAACAGAGAGGGCTGACATGATCACGTCCCGGGCAAAGCGCGCCTTCAAGCGATCAGCAAACCTAGCTTTTTCAATGTAGGTGAGATCCTGGCGCTCATTGTTTTCTTGTCCCTGCGCAACCACAAGCTGATCGTCGCTGAGATCGCGGACGATTGCCTTGACCTTCAGTCCGAGTTCTGCAACGGCACGAAGGCGCCGATGGCCAAACGCGACCTGGTATCGGCCTGGGACATCGGGGTGAGGGCGCACAAGAATGGGTACTTGTTGCCCTTGCTCACGAATTGAGACCACTAGCCCATCTATGTCGCCGGGCATTCGGTCTTGTAGAAACGATGCGTCAATTGTACTGGGATCCATATCAATGACCGATTGGCCGGCGAGCAGGCGCTTCTCGATATCGTCGGCACGCGCCTGACGCTCGCGTTCCAGTTCAAATGTCGAGCCGACCTGTTTGACGATCTTGTTTTCTGCTTTCGGCTGCTCAACGAGAGACAGCCTATCTTGCGGCTCGGGCATGAGTGGCAAAGTGCGCGGTTTGGCCTGGCGCGTTGTTTCGACGCGGCCAATGTTCTGCGGAATTGGCAAGATGTCTTTACGGCTCATGCTGCCCGTCCCCATGCTTTCCTGATGAGAGATTCAATCTCTCCGTTTACATTGTTCATCGCCTCCATGGCCCGATCATACGTCGCCCGCGTAAACGCAGCACGCTCAACCTCAAACAGCGTTTGATTGGTGAGGCCAGCATCAGAGACAGCTGTGGTCTTGAGCATGGGGTGGATCAGCACGTTGTCGCCGAACATGGCGCGAAGATAGCCGACCATTTGGTTTTGCGGCCCATCGCTCGGTTCGAACCGCGTGATGAGGTAACGCATCCATTTGTAGTCGAACTCCGCGCCGTGTCCTGCGATCTCGCGCAAAAGATCGGACATCATCGATAAGAACTGGTTCATCGACATCACGTCCAGCATTTGCGGGTGAACGGTCACCAATAATGAGGTCGCGGCGGCGATTGCAGACAGTGTGAGATAGCCAAGTTGCGGCGGACAATCCACGACGACAACATCATAGTTGTCTTTGACCGAGGCGAGGGCTGCCTTCATCCGCTGGAAGAACATAACATCGCCGGGCTTTCGCTTCATCAGCGCACGCGGGGTGTCATGCTCGAATTCCATGAGTTCGAGGTTGCCGGGTACGAGATGAAGATCGGGAATATACGTCCCCCTGACGATTTCGTGCATGGGCCGAGGGGCCTCGTAGCGCAGCGCACCGTAGAGCGTCTCTCCCTCGCCGACATCCGTCTCGGGCTGAACCCCTAGGAGGGTGGACAAGCTTGCCTGCGGATCGAGATCGATCGCAAGAACGCGATAGCCCCGCAACGCCAGATATTGTGCGAGATGTGCGGCGGTCGTGGTCTTGCCGGAGCCACCCTTGAAATTCATAACGGAAATGACCTGTAGATCTTCTCCGTTGCGACGGTGTGGAAGATAACGCCGACTTCCGCGGCCGACCTTGTCCAAATGATTGCGGATTTTATGCATATCCATCGCTGAATATGATCGCCGGCCTGCTGGGCCGGTGCTAACGTCGAGATCGTCGGCTAAGTCGTTCGCAAGAGTTCTCAGGTACACCTCTTTCACACCGATAAACCTTGCGGCTTCAGCCGGCTGAAAATAGCGGATCGTTTTATCCGCATGGGGCGGAAAGACGCTTAGATGATGGGCCTGAAGCTGACTTGACAGCGTATCGGAATGCCGCTCGATAAGCCCCATGAGACTTTCGTCTGCGGGCGGGATGTTACCAATGAGTTGAGCCATTTCAGAAGCCGATTATCCTAAATAGCGTTGCCAAGCGGAAATATGGCGTTGCTCCGATGCTTGCACTAAGCAGCGATTCTGGACGTGCTGCAACCGCATTTTGGGTAACGAGACGTTAACATCACTCGCGTTAATCTCAAATGGTGTTATCTTTCATAGCCTTAGTGCCTGTAGATAATTTACAGCGCTCAGGTGAAACTCGGTCATTTATCTACGTTATAGGACCCTAAAACAGGCCCGCGAGATGCGACCCACCGACTCAGCGTTGCAGTTGAGGCCTCTGTAGCCTCCTTCCGTCGTCGTCGATCACGCTTACATTGGATGCGTTACGTCTGCCGGTTGGGGTGAAAATATAGATGCGGTTGCCACCTTGAGGGACGGCCAGGCAACTGCGCGCGCGCAGACATGGTACGAGATGAGCTCGCCGATCGCGAGCAGCCTCTCTAGGCAGCCTTGCGGTTTTCGCTGGCCGGCGTGCAGCTGAAATTCTCGGGATTCTGGAACACGGGAAAGGCAGGTGGCCTGACCATACCGGCGGACGGGCTGGCGGTTCATGGATCGTGAACTGCCGTCGCAACAATATAGCGGCGTTCCCGAGAACGAGTTCGCGATGATGACGATCGCCGGTATGACGGGGATGAACGTACCCGAGATTCAGCTGGTCGATCTGGAAGCCGTCAGCGGCCTACCGCAAGGTCTCAGTGAGTTGCAAGGGTAGGCGCTGGCGATAAGGCGCTTTGATCGCACAACGCACGGGCCGGTCCATATCGAGAATTTCGCACAGGTGTTCGGCGTAAAACCCGACGATAGGTACAGCAAAGGCAATTACCCCAGCATCACGCGCATGCTGGGAATCTCGTCGCCGAGTTCATACGGCGGCTCGTATTTAGTACGCTGATATGCAATGGCGACATGCATCTGAAGAACTGGTCGCTGATCTATCCCGACAGACGAACACCGGCGCTTTCACCCGCTTACGACCTGCTATCGACGATACCCATATCGAAGGTGAGGATACGGCGGCACTAAACTTCTCGAGGACGAAGAACATGGCCGCGTTGTCAATGGACGAACTGGCGCGTCTCGCCGCCAAGGTGGAATTGTCCGAAAAGCTGGTGCTCGACACCGCACGCAAGACAGTCGAACGTTTCCGCGCAGTGTGGGACGCGGAGAAAGGCCACCAGCCGATAGCAGCCAAGTTCCGCAATATGATTGATGGGCATGCCGCCTCGACTGAGCTGTACCGTGAACCTGCATAAGCAGCGCTGGATCGACAGGATCGTCGATAAGCAGAAAAGACGGAAGCGATAGGGCGTCAGGCGTAGGCGTTCGCCGGGCGAGCGGTGCTCAACGACCAGCCCCACTTTCGTGCGCGTAAATTAGCAGACCGCCTAGTCTGTGATCGAAAATGTTGCAGCTTGCCCGTACGTCAGACCGTCTTGCTCGGTCAACTGCCAGACACAGCCATCCTCGATCCAAAAGCGACGCCCAGACTTTGCTATCCGAGCGCCCCTGTACCCGGAAGCATGCCCGTCGCGTGCAACTGTCTCCAAAAGCAGTTGTCGGTCAGCACGATTGGGAACTTCGGCGGAAAGACGGGATGGTAAGGACGTAAACTCTTGCCAGTCATATTCAAAACAACGTTGAGCTGACATATTCGCATAGATGAAGAGCGGATCTGGATCGGTGTTGTGAGCGACCACAGCGAATGGGGCGTGATGATAGAGCCAATGCGCATCGCTGTCATCGGGCACCAGCGCCTTGCCGACAATGCGCCGGTAACTGTCAACCAACAGATAAAACAATGCTTTGTCGTACCAGGGTTCAAGGACGATTCGGTCGGTTGATGGCATGCACTTTCCTCAATTGTTTGGACTGGATCAGGCGCCCAGTTGGACAATTGAGTGAGCCCATTTTGGTGCCAGCCGCATCCGAACTTCAAGTTACACAACGGCGCGCTTTCTGTGCGTGTCAGCTCTCTTAGCGCAGCAATTAGTCAACGGCAAATGCCGCGTCGTTCCCGGTCGCCAACGTATGCGTGGCCGCATCGCCGTTCTCCTTGCGCACCAGGCTTTCTATCGACCTGCTGACCGATGCACGCAAGCGCCGCGTTGTCCTGAGTAAGGTGACGCGTATGACCGACCTCGACCGACCTCTTTACATTGATGAACTGCGTTACCAGCCGTAGCTAAAGGTAGCACCGCTGCCGTTGTTCCCGTCCTGGACCACGTCGGTTCGAGCATTGCGCCCATATTGAAATATACCGTAGGCGTTGTTGTCGCCATTCTGCCGCAAGGTTGCGGAATGACCGTTGCCGTGTTGCTGGATGAATCCAAGATTGCCGCGACCCGCCTGAGCGATGCCAGCCACATTCCCCCGGCCCAGCTGGCGGATGTCAGCACCTTTCAGGCCGCGGAAGAGCGAATAGACGCGCAGTCCTGTTGAGAAAAGACCGCTATCCTCAGCATTGTCCGGCGCGAGATTGAAAGAGATCTGGCCGCCGGCATAGGCTGGCACAGACAAGGCTACTTGCCCGATGCTCCCAGCAAGAAGAGCGACGGTAAGGATTTTAATCACGTTGCGGGTCATCCTCGTCTCCATTCATCGGCTACCTCGGCCGTTGATCAACTTTCGCATCCTGTCGCTGAACCAGATTGGAATTGCCCGTTCACTTGTCGTTCAGTGGTGTGGTGTTGGTCGAAAGCAAAAAGGGCGCCAAAACGGCGCCCTTTTTCAGGGATTGCAGAGTGCTGAGCCTTTAGCTGCCGGGGATCTGTTTCGAGCAGCTGAAACTCTTGTCCCCGATCAGAACATCCAATGTGGCTTTGTATTTGATGCCTCCAGTTTCGAGGGAGACGGAGCTGAGGATTGTCGGATGTCCGACTGTCGCATCAAAATCGCCACTCTGATTAGTCGTAGAGATACCGCCGTTCCCCGTCTTCTCGACACGGAATGTGTAGGTTCCGCTGACATGCTTATCGACGTCGACACGCGCGTCCAGTTTCACCACACCTGCTCCGGGCGATACTTCGATGCGGCAAAGCTGCGCCGCGTCAGGTTGCCCAGCCGTCATCATCGCCGCGACGGCGGTCACGGGAAGCAGGGCCAGCGCAAGAATTGTCATCAGACGGCGCGGATATTCAACGCTATTTGGCATGGGTCATCCCCTATTGTCTGCGGTTGCGAACTTGACCTCTTCGACGTCATCGAGCCGCAGCTTACGGGCAGGTCTGGACGAAGGCTGCGACGTTGCCGTTGCCGCCCTGGCTGACATTTGCGCTGCAGCCGCTACCGACCTGGACGCCGGCTGCGATATTGCCGTTGCCATCCTGGGTAAGGATAGTCGTGTGATTGGAGCCAAACTGGCCAATACCAGCTACGTTGCGGTTACCGTTCTGATAGGTGGCGCCGTAATTGCCATTGCCCTCCTGACCGACAGCCGAAAGGTTATGACGACCGTATTGATGGCCGACAATCCGGTTGTAGCCACCGTTCTGATAGGTCCTGATCCTATTTTCGAACCCTTCCTGCGCGCCACCGGCAGAATTCGACCAGCCATATTGTTCGATACGCACATCGTTGGCCATGGCAGGGGCTGCGGCGGTAAGACCAACGAGAGCGACGAGTGCGGTTGCAATGAAAGACGTGCGGATCATGACTTTGTCTCCTCAGGCGGATAGGACCGCGGTTGAACACCCCTTTTCTAGACGCCAGCTTTGGAATGGAAGCTGAAGACACTATTCAGTCAGCGTTCACTCTCAGAGGCCGCCGCCAATGTTGTCACGGCCAAGTAACTGCTTTGAAAAGCGAAGGAATTGAAAAAACGCGCTTTAAGATTTGGGGTAACTTGGCCGGACCGCGCCAGATCGCTCGATTGATAACGCCAGTCGTGAGATTTACTCCCTCTGTCACGCAGGCAGGAAGGCCCTTATGATTTCCCTTGCCAGTCGATGGGGACGCCTTGTCGAGGCGTCGATGCAGCACCAGGAGCTTTCTATTTCCGCGCAAAGCTCATCGCGACGCTTCACCAGCGTTGTGAAGGATGCCCGAGGTCCAGACGCGTGGGTCGCGGTCACCAAAGCACGGATGGGATCGCCCAGGAGCACCGGCTTTCTATATCGGATGTGATGAGCTAGTGCGACCCAAACCAGATCGCTCCGGGCATCGGTTGGTGCGATGTGGTGCCAGTAGCCGAGGACGGCTTTCTGCACCCACTGAAGATAGATGGAATTGTTGACGTGCCCCTGCTCATCGATGTCGGTCGGCGAAACGACGATTGCAAGATCGAACGTTGGCGCGAACGAAGGAAGAGGCGAGGTCTCAGGTAGCTGCCTTTTATCAACTGGTTGAAATATCAATGGTCCTGCTCTCGGTATTGGGACGCAGCTTGGCTGCAGCGCGTCAGGAAAGGGCTCTGCCTCTTTGAAAGATGCCGTGGCCAAGCGCTAAAGCTTAGGGCCAGAATCGCTCCAGGATGGTGGCGTGCCAAGAAGGCTCAGGGCCAAACCGGAGACACCGGGTGCACGACCGTAAGCTTCACAGGCAGCGTTCTTTGGTGCCCCACCGAGTTGTGACCGCAATTTCTGCCGGGATGGGAGCGACACGTGTAAACCAGAGGTGTTCTTTCCTTTCACAAGCATTTCTGCGAATTGACCGGCAAAGGCAGAGGCAAGGCCGTAGGCGTCTCCGACTTCGGAGACCCTCGCTTGATTGGTGATCGAGTTCGCGCCGCGGGACCAAACGATGGCTGCCCTCTGCATGCCGTCCTTGTCGAGGGCTTCCGCTTCCACCGCTAGTCCTCCAAGGCCAATGGGGAGGCGAGGCACGCCAACGGGCAGGACGACCGAGCTTCCCAGACTGACGGCCGTCGATAATCCGGCCGCGAACTTGCCGGTTGGCACGATGTCCGTGATGACGGCCTTGACGGTGATGTCGGCGGGCTCGCCGGGACCAACGATGTTGTATCGATCGCTGAGGCCGATGCAGAGCGCTCGATCAAGGGCATTGGAGACCAGACGCCCGTCGCCAGTATTGTGAATGCTCGAGGAGGCCTGAGGCGACAAGCGTGTCGAAGAAATTGCAACTGTAGTCGCAGCCAGCAATGCTGGTGTATCTACGTAGGAGCGGGACTTGCTAAAGCGCCCTTCGCTCGCTCCCAGACTGCCGTATGACGTCAGCGCCCCGGACTCGGTCAGCGGAACCGAGCTGCAACTTGCAAGACTGAGCGCGACACAAAGTCCGGCCGCCTTCCAGATGACGAGATGGGTTTTGAAAACGGTCTGGCGCAAGTCTTTGATCGTCATAGCCATTAAAGTCCAATTTTCAGGGAGATACACATTGTCGTGGAATCGGGTTGCCGTTGCGGCTCGCCTCCGTCAACCCAGGTCTACAGCGCTCTGCTGCGATCGCGCGGGAACGGCCCGCCTGGCTTCTGCCGCAAGCAAAAGCGACATCGCTGAGGGCAGGAGGGTCAGGGTCAGGAGCGTGGCAACCGCGAGCCCGCCGATGATCGCCGAGGCCATCGGGCCCCAGAAGATCTCGGAGGCGATCGGGATCATGCCAAGGATGGCAGCGCAGGCTGTCAGGACGATCGGTCGTGCACGGTGGAGGGATGCCGCGATGATCGCCTCGTCGGGCAGTTGTCCCCGCGCAACATTCTGGTCGATCTCCTGAATGAGGATGACCGCGTTGCGAATAATCATGCCGGCAAGGGCAATCACACCGAGTTGCGCAACAAAGCCCATTGGCGTGCCGGTCGGCAGCATCGCAAGAACCACACCGACAAGCCCGAACGGAGCCATCAGGAGAGCAAGCGCCATGCGCGTGAAACTCTGCAATTGGATCATGAGGAGGGCGACGATGACGAATATCATGACGGGAACGACCGCGAAGATGGAGGAATTGCCCTTGTCGGATTCTTCCGTGATACCGCCTGCGGTGATGGTGTAGCCGAAGGGAAGATCCTGACGCAGCGCGTTGAGCTGTTCGTCGACCTTTCCAGCGACCGTTGCGGCGAGGGCGCCATTCTGGACGTCCGACTGCACGATGATCATCGGTTTGCCTTGCCGCCTCCAGATGATCGGGTCTTCCATGCCGTAGGCAACGGTCGCCACCTGACGAAGCGGCACATGGCTTCCGTCGCCGGTACGAAGCTCAAGATTGCTCACCTCGGCAACGGACGTGCGGTCAGCCTCGGTGCCCTTGACGACGACATCCACCAGCCTGTTCCTGTCGCGGATCGTGGTGACGGTCGATCCGGAAAAGATCGCTGTGATCTGGTTAGCGATCGATTCCGAACTCATGCCGAGCGCCCGGGCCTCGGTCTGGTTCACCAGAATGGTCACGCTCTTTTGCGGCTCTCCGGCGGTCATATTGACGTCGCAGGCATCCGGATTGCTGCCGATGATGGATGCGACTCTTGCCGACAGGACGCGAACCTGCTGATAATCGGGCCCGGACACCCGAAATTTCAGAGGCCAACCGACGGGAGGCCCAAGTTCGAGCGGCGAGACGCGCGTCACCAGATCCGAGAACTTGTCGTCCAGCGCAGTTTCAATTCTCTGGCGGACGGCGTCCCTGGCCTCGACGCTCTTGGCGACCACAATGGTTTCGGTCACGTTGTCGTTTTCGAGTTGAAGGTCCATCGGAAGGTAGAAGCGGACAGACCCCGATCCTACATAGGTGGTGTAGTGATCGATGTCCGGGTCCTTGGCGAGAACATCCTCCAACTGCTTGGCGCGGATCTCTGTTGCTGCCCGCGACGCGTTCTGGGGCAGGGTCAGGCCAATTAACAGCTCCGGCCTGTCGGATGCCGGGAAGAACTGCTGCTCGAGGCGACCGAAGCCCGCAACCGACAGGCCGAATGCCACAAGCGAGCAGATGATCGTCAGCCAGCGATGCCGCAGCGTCCAGGCCACGCTCCTGCGATAGAGGGTCGATATCCGGCCCGCTTCGCCGTGAGAGTGAGCCAGTGCCTTCGGCAATATCCACGTGCCGAGAAGGGGCGAAAAGAGAACCGCCACGATCCAGGACGACGACAGTGCGATGAAGATCACCATGAACAGCGAGAATGTATATTCTCCGGCACTGGACGCCGCAAAGCCGACGGGAATGAAACCGGCGATCATGACCGCTGTGCCGGTCAGCATGGGGAAGGCGGTTGTCTCGTAGGCGTATGTCGCGGCAACGGAGCGCGACTTGCCATTCTCCAGGCAGGAGACCATGCTTTCGACGGTGATCATGGCATCGTCGACCAGCAGACCCAGGGCAATGATGAGAGCCCCCAAGGAGATCCGCTGAAGACCGACGCCGGCGATTTCCATACCGAAAAATGTCAGGGCCAGGACGAGAGGTATGGAGATCGTCACCACCAGGCCGGCCCTTGTGCCCAGCGACACAAAAGAAACGGCAAGGACGATAATGATCGCTTCGACCAGGACTTTCGTGAAGCCGTCGACTGCATCCTCGACCACTGTAGACTGATCCGCGACCTCGCTCATTTCGATGCCGGCTGGCAGCTGGGACGCAATGGCTTTCATCTGCGTTTTCAGGGCCTGGCCAAAGGTCAGGAGGTTGCCGTCCTTCGCCATGGAAATCGCAAGTGCGATCACTTCCTTGCCGTTGACGCGCACGGTTGGTGCGGGCGGGTCAACGCTGCGTCTCGAGATGGTCGCTATCGAATCGAGCCTGAAATAGCGACCGCCGAGCTTCAGCGTCATGTCCTTGAGAGTGTCCTCGGAAGCGAAAGCCCCGCTGACCCGGACAGAAATCTTTTCTTCCGTCGTCTGGATCAATCCGGCGGGACTGACGGCGTTTTGGGCGCGGATCGCTTCGATTGCGGCAGCCGGATCGATCCCGAGACTGGCAAGCTTGCCCGGCGAGAACTCGATCAGAACCTGTTCTTCCTGGGTGCCGAGAAGATTTACCTTGCCGATATTGGGTAGCGAGAGAATTGCCTCGCGGATTGCCTCGACGCGATCCCGCAGTTCTCTTGGGCTAAATCCATCGCCATGGAAGGCATAGATGCTTCCATAGGTGTCGCCGAATTCGTCGTCGAAGAAAGGCCCGGAGACGCCTTCCGGTAATGTCGATGAGATATCCGACACCTTCTTGCGAACTGTGTACCAGATTCCATCGACCTCTGCGGGCGGGGTGTCGTCGCGCAAGTTCACCATGATCACAGCTTGGCCGGGACGCGTATAGCTCTGCGTATAATCGAGGTGTGGCGTTTCGGAGAGTTTCTTTTCAAGCTTGTCGGTCAGCAGACTAACAGTTTCGTCGACGTTCGCGCCGGGCCAGCTCGCGCTGACGACCATCGTCTTGATGGTAAACGGAGGGTCCTCGTTACGAGACAGCTTCAGATAGCTCAACACGCCGCCTGTGATCGTCGCGAGCATCAGGAAAATCACCAGTGAGCTATGGGTGATCGCCCATCTGGACAGATTGAAGCGGTTGCCGGAGGTGCTTGGGTGAGGGCTCATAGACGGTCGTCTTTCTCGACGGTGACGGCTTCGCCGTCACGCAGCTTGGTGACACCGGCTGTCGCGACAAGATCGCCGTCGCCAAGGCCGTCGGAAACAAACATGCTCCTGCCCGCGTACCGCTCTATCTTGACGGCCCGCGCATGAACGGTTTTGCTCTGGGGCACGTAGACAAAGACGGCCTGATCCTGGCCCAGACGGATCATCGCCGACGACGGAACCTCGAACAGGCGCGTTGGCGAAAGGATCACCTTGCCGCTGACGGCAGCCCCCATCGGGAAGCCCTGGACCGGGTTTTGCAAGGTCACCCTGACGCGATAGGTTCGGGTTTTTGCATCAGCCGATGGCGTGACCTCCCGCACCTTTCCCGTTGCGGTCTTGGTCGGGTCGGATAGGAGCCTGATCTGGATCTCGGGGTCGTTCAGGTTCTCGTTCCACAGTTGCTCGGGGATATCGAAAACCGCATCCAGTTCCGCGTTCGAGCTCAGCGTCATTACAGTCTGGCCGGAGGTAACGACCTGGCCCACACCAGCAGAGACGCCGGAGACTATGCCATCGCGATCGGCCCTCAGGTCGGTGTAGGAGAGAGACTGTCGGGCGCTGTCCAGAGCCGCGTTTGCCGCCTCGAGCTTTGAATTTGCGGCGTGGAGATTGGCGTCACCCTGCTGAACCTGCGCGCGCGAAATGGCATTTTTTGAAAACAGTTCCCAATTGCGCGCTGCGGTGAGCTCGGCGAGCCCTACGTCGGACTTTGCTACATCGACTTGCGCCGACGCGGACGAGACGTTGATAGATGACGGGATCTTGTCGACACTTGCGAGGACATCGCCCGCTTTGACGGAGGTGCCGTTCTCGATCCGAAAGACAATCTTGCCCTCCAGCCGGAAGCTCATCGGGATCTGATAGCGTGGCTGAACCTCGCCGGTTTGACTGAAGGCTTGGCCAATAAGATGCGATTGAACTGTCACGACCATGACAGTGCGCGCCCTCGGTGGGGGCGCCGCATCGTCCGAGCAGGCAGTTAGTCCTGTTGCGCACAGGGTGGCGCAGCAGGCAAGGATACGGCTGAGCATAGGCACTCCAGTAGGGCTGCATGCCGCTCGACAAAGCGACGCAAATTCAGTGCCTGATCTCTGCCACATGGGTTTCGGGGCGTGCATTGCATTGTGTTAAGTTTTGTTTCAGCCGAGGAACCGACCTTGCCCGCCAGCAACAAAACTTAATCTTTCGCATCCCCAGGTGCGCGCAGTACCGTGGTATGAGAGACCAAATACGGGAGACAATTGCTCATGGAGCCAGCCTGCACCCCCATGTCCAATGCGCCGAAAATCCTCATTGTCGAAGATGATGCCCAGATTGCAGGTCTCGTTCGGGACAGTCTCGTGGAGCAGGGAATGGTGGTCGATATTGCGGCAGACGGTGCGGCCATGGATGCAAGGATGAGAGCGGATGACTTCGATCTCGTCGTTCTCGATGTGATGCTTCCTGGTGAGGACGGGTTCAGCATATGCCGGAGGCTTCGCGGGGCCGGCGATATTCCCATCCTGATGCTGACATCCGTCAGTAGCGATATCGACAGGGTTGTCGGGCTCGAGATCGGTGCGGACGACTACGTCACCAAGCCCTTTGTCCTCAGGGAACTCGTTGCCCGCATCAAAGGGCTACTCCGCCGATCGAGACTCGCCTCTCCCCCGATCGAGGTTCGGCGAAAACGCATTTTCCGTTTCGACAACTGGCGTATTGATCCGATCCGGCGGCAGGTACACGACCCGAGCCATGCGCGCGTCGCCATGACAACACATGAGTTTGACCTCCTGATCGCTTTTTGTCAGAACCCCGGTCAAGTGCTGACCAGGGAACAGCTGCTGGCTCTCACCCACGCGGGTCTGGCCGGCCCGATCGAACGCAGCATCGACGTTCATATAAGTCGCCTGCGGCAAAAGATCGAACTCGACCCTCGCGATCCCTTGATTGTCAAAACGGTCCGGATGGGTGGCTACGTCTTCACGGCGGCGGTGGAGGAGGTCGATGCCTAAGACTGCCACCAGCATCCCCAAAACCCTTCGTGGTCAGATCACGCTCATCATTCTGGTGGCTTTGGTGACGGTCATTGTCTGTGGGCGGGCGCTGGAAAACCTTGCCAAACGAGACTTTACCGCACCCAACCTCGAAAGGGCTGTCGAGCAGGTGAAGACCCTGGCGATGCTTCTGTCGCAGACCCCTTCAGCGGATCGTCCCGCCATTGTTGCAACTGCCCGACGTGCAGGACTGGACGTCTCGCTCGCACCGATTTCGATGGTTTCGCAATTCAAGGGCTCGTCCGAACTCCAGAGCGTTGCCGAGACGTTTGCAGACTTGCTGTTTCCTCCGGACGGCGAGCCGCCTCTCGGCGGATGGCGAGCGCTGCTAGATGGGCGACGGGTCATTGCGCAGCGGGTCGACGAGGAAAACATCGTCGTGTCCTTCGGTTTTCCGGACACGATCATAACGAGCTCATTCCTCAGCCAAAGCACGTATTATTTCATGGCGGTCATCGTGCTCATCGTCTTCTTCTTCATCTTCGCGATTCGGACGGTGACAGAACCCATCAAGAAAATCTCCGAAGCAGCAACGCTTTCGGACATCAGCAGCGGCTCGCGTATTTTCGAAGAGCGCGGCAGCGTCGAGATTGTCTCTCTGGCGCGCGCGCTCAATGGCATGCGAAACCGGATCCATCTCATGGTCGAGGGCCGCACGCAGATGCTGAGAGGCATCAGCCACGATGTGCGCACGCCGCTGACGCGGCTCAGATTGCGGATCGAGCGTATGGGCGACGGCTCTACGCGAGACGCGCTGCTGACCGATATCGACCATATGGACAGGTTGCTCACAGAAAGTCTGAACTATCTTCGCGATGACTACGCCACCGAGGAGGTGGAACGGGTCGACGTCGCCAGCATCCTGCAGACCGTGTGCAGTGATTTCTCAGACGTTGGGTTCAACATGACCTATCGCGGGCCCAATAAAATGATCGCCAATTGCCGTCCGCTTTCCATGATGCGCGCTGTTACAAACCTCTGTGACAATGCCTCGAAGTTTTCCAACTCCGCCTGTGTTGAACTCCGGCAAACCGCAACCGGCTTTTCCATCTCGGTCGCCGACGACGGGCCGGGAGTATCCGAGGAACTCCGCGAAAAGGTGCTCCAACCGTTCTTCAAAGGAGATCCGTCACGACGCGGCCAAGCAGGCTTCGGTCTCGGCCTGTCTATTGTGGCCGACATCGCCCGCTCCCACGGCGGCAGCATCTCCTTGTCCTCCAATCAGCCCCACGGTCTCATAGCGCGGATCAGCGTACCTGATGCTAGACATGATTGAAGCGAAACGGAGACTTCCAAGAAGGCGAGCGGCGTGGATACAGGAAAGCGATTAGTGGCGTCGGTGACGAATTCGCTTGCCCCTCAAGGCTGGTGATCACGGCGTCTGCCGAATTGCTGACTATCCTGTCCCCTGCCTTTGTAGTGACTTCGGCGCAATGAGGTTCGAGCTCTGCTTGCACATGAGGGTGTGAGTCTAGACTATGCCATATGCCATGCTTATCCGGCATTTGGCGCTGGCGTCGAGACGGCGTGGATTGAGGCGTCGCCTTACCGCCACATGCCTGATCTGAATGCGTACGGCTGGCTTTTGACGGCGCTGGAAGGATGTGGTCACCTCGGCATCGCGTGCTCAGACGGACAGCGTCACGTCAAGCGTGGGCCTTCCTGCTGGCGAAGCTTACGGCAAGGACGGCGAAGATGAGCGTTCCTGTTCCGACCTGTTATCGGCTGCCGGGCTTCGTGAAGGGCACCACGCGACCGTCCTTGGACTCCCCCTCATCCAGAGTATGCCGACCGATCAGCTTGACAAGAGTGGGTGAGACGTTCCAGTGCTTTTCGTCATCGGTATGGATCGTGACGGTTTTACGATTTCGACGGATGACGATCCCCGTAATCGTTTTGCCGTCGGTCGCCTCGAACATGACGGCACTGCCAATCTTAATCTGCCGCAATGCTTGATCTGTTTTTTGCCGATGGAGAAGATGAAGCCGCTCGACGATACGCTCGTTCAATGCCAGCAGTTCGGCCTCATCGAGCGTGTGGATATCGATATCGGTCATGGCGCAGCTTCATCCCTCAATGACAGTTTTCTTCAAGGACCATTTCGATTATGATGTAAGCTGCACACCGACACAATTGCCTGACAAACCGGCCGCGATAAAATCTGCCCATATACCCATTTTACAGCTCAAGACTTCGACGAATTTCTAACGATTAACTCTATATTTTATTTGCATTTTGTACTCATAACGGCACCCAAAGGGAGCCAAATTTCCGCTGCATCTACCACTCCCGCACCCTGTCTCTTCGCGTCTACCGGCATTGGCCCTTGCGAGCGACATCAGCATCGGGCCGATGGCGA
>NZ_SCFL01000033.1:0-20939 GCF_007000305.1 Rhizobium sp. rho-13.1
TCATGGAGGCCTATAGATTCAGAACTTGTAAAAATACGCAACTGTAATGCTAGGCGGATACGATCCCACAGAATTCGGCGAACTGCCGCAATATTCTGCTCGTCGCATCGGATGCCAAGGCAGCAACCAAGAAAGCCCTCCAGCAAATCAGAAACTGGAAACTCCCACACAAGGACAACGTGTTTGAGGTGGAGAAGGCGTCGATGTTACAGAGTTGATGGGCCGATATGGATATCGTCTTAAGCTGACTGAGGCGACAAGCGTAAAGCCATTTGGGTTTACCTGTGCTTACATTCGAATTGGGGTTTAGGGGCGTTTAGGTGGCACGCCAGATGGTCGCGTTGACGACTTATCGCTGATTTGCTGACTTACTCAACGAAACAGCAAGGTGGTTGAGTCAAATTGTTGCGCGGATCTTCCGCGGTCTGGCATTCGCTGGCGCCTCGTATGACGAGTCGCCATCCGCCACATATCCATGCCCGGCCAATGCGAGTTTGGTCGTCGGTGTGAATAAGTGATTGCGGAACAGTGCGGCCGATCCCGCTGCATTCCGACGCAACGAAACACCGTATTTTGCGGTCGGCCCTAAAGCTTCGGGAAGCGGAACGACAACGAGGTTCGGGTCACCTTCATTGAGCAACCCGTTGGATGCGTAGCTGATAAATGTGTCTACTGTTCCTTGTCCGATCAGGTAACCGGCGGGTGTCCTGCCTTTCGGGATCGGAGCGGAATTTCGCCCGCCCACCAACGCCTGGGCCTTGCCAGCAAGCAATCGTCCTTTTCCGGGATGACGACGCTCGACGTTCTGGAAGAACTCGACAGCGTAGTCTCCGGAGGGGTCGGCCATCGGAGTGGATGTTCCCAGCCTCACTTCTGGATCCGCAAGCACATCGATCAGATTTTCTTCGTTAACTGCAAGGCTTCGGCGAGCGATCAAGCATAGACGGTTTTGCGCAAAGCAAAGGACTGGGCCGGTCAGCCCTAGCGAATGCAGTTTTTCCGGATGAGCCAAGTTGGCAGATGCGAAGACGTCGAACAATGCACCTTCCTCAATCTTTTCTCGAAGTAGGCCTGCGGGACCGTGTTCAATATGCACAGGTATTCCCAACTGACGTTCGAACTCCGAAATAATTTCGACGAAGACGTTGCGAAGACTTCCCGCTGCCAGGACGATGAGAGGCGTCGGCTTGATCCTGGTCTGCATGGTTGTTTCCTGTCTAAACTCCTGAAGTTCGGTCTCTAAGTATGGGCACGATGGAAGTGTGCCGATCTCCATCGTGCGTAAAAGTTATGGAGCGTACTGGGATACCGTATAGCGCTGCAAGATTTTCATCCGTCATTATGTTTTCTACTGGCCCTAGAACCGCTTCGGTTTCATCAAACAGCATCAGAACATGATCGGCGATCGCGAGCGCATGATTGGGCTGATGGGTTGTAAAGGCCACCGCAAGGTTTTGGCTCAGGGCAACACCCCGCATGAGGTCCAGCACGCTTGCCTGATTTTTGAGATCGAGGGCAGATGCGGGTTCATCAAGCAGAAGGCACTCGTTTTTTCCGGCTAACGCCCTGGCAATGAGAACGAGTTGCTTCTCGCCACCTGAGAGGTGATTGAAACTCTTTTGCGAAAATGACTGCATGCCTGTGGTGGCCAGGGCGTCGAGAGCGATCGCTTCGTCGGCCTTGCTGGGGCTTCGGAATGTCGAGATGTGGCGAGCACGACCCATGAGAACGATATCGAGCGCGGAATAGGGAAATGACCCTCCAAAATCCTGAGGCACGAAGCCAATTGACCCGGATCGCTGGATGTTGCCAACCGTTAGGTTGATCAGGCCAGCGAGTGCGCGAAGCAACGTCGACTTCCCACGCCCGTTTGGGCCGAGGATGGCCAGGATCTCGCCTGAACGTAGCTCGAAAGCGAGATTGCGAAACAGCCAACGCTGACCGTCGTAGCTGTGCCCTGCATCCCTAATCGTTATAATGGAACGGCTCATCTGAGACCTTGCGACTGGCTGTGGCGCAGGAGAATGGCAAAGACTGGCGCTCCGATCAACGCTGTCAGGATGCCGAGGGGAATTTCGGTGGCTGACAGGGTTCGGGCGACGTCATCGATGAGGACAACGTAGATGCTACCGATCATCAAAGAAGCCGGAAGCATAAATCGGTGGTCGGGTCCCACAACGGTACGGGCCATATGAGGGACGATCAGGCCGACCCAGCCAATAATGCCGCTCACTGCTACTTGCGCTGCGACGATAACGGTGACGAGGCAAAGGATCATCCAGCGGAGCAACTCCACCCGCACACCGAGGGCCGCTGCATCTTCGTCGCCAAGCGACAGTAAATTAACCCGCCAGCGAAGCGCGAGGAGGAAACCGGAGGCCACCAGAACTGGGATAGCGATCAATTCAAGCTTTGAAGCGTTCGCGGTTGCAAAGCTGCCGAGAAGCCAGAACACGATTGCCGGCAACTTCTCGTCGGTATCGGCCAGATACTGTACGAGGCTTACCAGCGCGCCGAAAAACCCGCTGACAACAACGCCAGAAAGAACGAGCGCGAGAATGTTTTTCCTTCCGACAAGAATGTTCAAGCCGTAGACGAGAAAGAGAGCAAACAGTCCGAACAGAAAAGCACTCGAGAGCAGGCAGTAGCTGGGGAAACCCAACAAAATTGCCAGAGTGCCCCCGAAAGCTGCGCCCGAAGACACGCCGATGATTTGTGGTCCAACAAGAGGATTGCGAAAGACGCCCTGTAGTGTGGCACCTGCAAGCGCCAGCCCACCTCCTGCGAACATCGCAAGAAGGACACGAGGAAGGCGTACAGTGAACACGACGGTGCGCTCGACTGCCGAGACTGTAGGGTTTGCCGAGATGATGGGATCAATCAGGATGGCCACGACCCGTGCTGCAGAAATCCCGTAGCGGCCGACGCCCAACGAGCACACAGCCACCGCAATGAACAGAGTGGCTAGGACCCATAACACCAATCTTGGTGCTGCGAACACGGCTGTTAGTCTTCCGCTCACAAGGCCGACTGGTAGTCGGTGCGGTAGAACTTTCGGTAGTACTCGTCTGCTTCGCTTTTCATATCGATATCGGCAAAGCGATCGGGATAAAGCGTTTTCGCCATCCAAAGCTCACCCAAAGCCAGCGCTTCCGGCATCGGATAGCCCCAGGCCTTGGCATATTCCGGCATCAGGTAGACCCGGTCGTTCTTAACGGCATCGATTGTCTGCCAGGAGTTGGAAGTCTTGATATCCTTGACGACCTCGGGGTAACGCTCCTGGACGAAGATCACGGCCGGGTTCCACGACAGAACGTCCTCCATAGTGACCTGCTTGAAGCCGGCAACGCTGTCGGCGACATTGCGGGCACCGGCCTTGGCCATCATCAGTCCCGTGTACTTGCCATGGCCATATGTGGTCAGGTCAGGATTTGCCATGTAGACCGGAACGCGCATCGACTCATCGAGCCCTGCCAGCCGATCTGCGACCAGCTTCCGGTTCTTCATCGCATAAGCGATCAACTCCGCGCCCTGCTGTCTCTTGTCCAAGACGTCGGCGATGAGCCTGACACCGTTAGCAAAGCCGGCATCGTAGGCTTTCGGCTCATCAGCCACTGACGGGCTAAGTTTGGTGGCTTCCGATGGCGGCACGTCGAGAAGCGAGATCGCAACGACGGGGATACCCGTTCCTTCGATCTGGGAGATCATCTCGGGAGGCGCATAGTTGGTCACGATCACCACGTCGGGCCTCAGCTTCAGCAACTCCTCGATGTTGACCTTCGTCAGGCCGCCGGGCGTCGGCATCTTTGAAAGTTCCGGAGCAAGGCGCAGATAATTTTTTCCTAGCTGTTTTTGCCATTCGTCCAGCACACCCACGACCTTGGACATGGCGTTAAGCTGGACTGCGATATTGAGACTCTGGTGCTGCAGGATGACAACCCGGGCGACAACCTCTGGCAAGTGGACGGTCTTTCCAATTTGGTCGACGACGACTCGATCTGCCCATGCTGGAGCCGAAAAGAGCATAAGCAGAAAGAAGGATGTAAGACGAAAATATGTGGGCAAACGGTTAAACATGGTGAAAGTACTCTGATGCGAGGTGTGTGATAGGGCGTATCATTATGTTTCTGCGGATACAACGCTATTACAGCATGTGCTCTGTGGCCCTAGAACAAGCCGCGGGATTTCACGATGATTTAGCTTGGCTTGCCGGTAGCGAGGTCGCTGGGTGAGAGCGACGCTTTAACCTCGACCTTCATACCGGTCTTACTTGTCGAGCAGCAGTCTCCGCATCCAGACAAGTTAGTCTAGAGCCAAGATGACGGTTTGCGACCAATAAAGCCAGTAGTTAGTCGTCGACGGCTCGAGAACTCCCAGTGAAATCACTGGGGAAGTTCCATAAAGCCGCTATATCTCCTCCGTAACTAAACGACCAGGTCATGTTTGTACCACCCAGTATAGGCTTGTTTTGCGTCTGACTTGTGCGGACGTTCGATAGAGAGCTGCATCTTACATATAATTTAACCATCGTCTGAAATATTCGCCTTATGTTTCCAACTCGATAGCACACGATGGCTGTGTGTTTTGAGCTGAACCAAAGCAGATGGTTTGCTCTGGCCAGCATATTTTGCCGATATGCACACCCATGCCGTTGAGGAGCTTCCCGCGTGACACGCCCCAAAATCAAAACCGCCTTGATCGGCGTTCTATTCGTTGTAGGATTTGCAATTGTTGCTTTCTCCTATTTCGCAGTTCGCTCGCTGACGGCGACCAATGACAACGTCATCGCAATATCGACCAACTGGCTGCCAAGCGTGGCCACTGCAAAGGAAATCGATACAGCCTTGTCCGACTTGCGCGTGGCATATCTGGAGCATCTCGCAGCATCCGACGAAAAGACACAGAATGAGGCGCAGACCTCCATCGATAAGGGGACAGCGCGGATCGTCAACGAATTTAAGAACTACGAGGCTCTCGGTCTCGATGATAATGATCGCGGCCTGCTCGGAGACCTTCGCGACAATCTTTCACGCCTCAGCGCGGTGGGACTGAGATTCGTCAAGTTTTCTTCGGTTTCGCAGGATGATGACGCCAAGGCGGTCATGAATAAAGAAATGTCCCCAATTGCAGACAAGATGGCTGATCTCGTTGACCAGCTTGTCGCAGTGAACAAGAACGGAGCAACAAAAGCTGCCAGTGACAGTGCGGTTGAGTTTTCATCCACAATCGAAATCACCTATACAGCGATTGGCGGCATTCTTGCCATTATCTTCGGCGCTGTGTGGTTTGCAATTTCAGGGATTAGCCGACCGATTTCCAAGATAACGGCGGCAATGACCAAGCTTGCTGGTGGGGATAGAGCGAGCTCTGTTCCCTTCGTCGGCCGCGCCGATGAAATCGGCGAGATGGCAAGTGCTGTCGAAGTGTTCCGCTTGGCGGCTATATCCAACAAACGTCTTGAAGCCGAGGCTGACGCCACGCGGGTTCAAAGCGAGGCAGATCGAGTTCGTTTGACCGCCGAGGCTGAAGATGCGGCACAGATCCGTTTGCAGGAAGCAACGACAGGTCTCGCCGGCGGTCTTCGTCGTCTCGCTTCCGGCGACCTTAGCTTTCAAATAGATGAAGCGTTCGCTCCTGATTTCGACGCCCTTCGTCATGACTTGAACGGTGCGGTAGGACAGCTTGCAGATACACTGCGGTCCGTTGCGCAGGTCGCAGGGCAAATCGAAAATGGGACAAGCGAGATCAGCCAAGGCACAGAGGATCTGTCAAAGCGCACAGAGCAACAGGCCGCGTCCCTAGAGGAGACGGCTGCTGCACTCGATCAGATCACAGCCAACGTGGCTAATTCATCAAAGCGTGCCGAAGAAGCTAGATCTGTTGCTATACAAGCCAATGCGAGTGCCGCCCAGTCTGGTAAGGTCGTCGCGAACGCCGTCGATGCCATGCAGAAAATTGAGGAATCCTCCAATCAGGTTTCCAACATCATTGGCGTGATCGATGAAATCGCTTTCCAGACAAATCTCCTGGCCCTGAATGCAGGCGTTGAGGCCGCTCGTGCAGGCGAAGCTGGAAAGGGATTTGCAGTCGTGGCACAGGAGGTCCGGGAACTTGCCCAGCGCTCCGCAAAGGCGGCCAAGGAAATCAAGGAACTCATCCGCAATTCCTCGCTCGAAGTGCAAAGCGGTGTAAAACTGGTGAGCGAGACCGGGGATGCGCTGAAAACTATCGAGAGTTACATCGTAACCGTCAACCAACATATGGATGCTATTGCGACATCAGCCCGTGAACAATCCGTGGGGTTGGCGGAAGTCAACACGGCGGTGAATCAAATGGACCAGGTTACGCAACAGAACGCTGCCATGGTCGAGGAAAGCAATGCTGCCAGCGCCACCCTTGCCTCAGAAGCCGGGCACCTGCGTGAGCTAATCAGCCAGTTTCAACTGGGCGGGAGCGCAAGATCGCAAGCAACTGGCCTTCGCCAAACAGCATCCGCTATGAAGTCGCAACGGGCGACTCCCACGGCACGGGTCACTTCCCGTGGAAATACTGCTTTAAAACAGGAGGAGTGGACGGAATTCTGACGTCCGCGATAGGCTTTTACGTGCAGGAGAATGTTGGGCTCAAACTCGCGAGCAGAAACGTTGTAGTTGCATATTCACCATCCGCGAGATCCGCGGATGGGTTTGTCGCAAAGCATCTAACCGACCTATTTCAAAGAGTTTGGTAATTCATGAGACGGGTGTTTGACAACTCTCTGAGATACAGCCGCCGGCCACTCAGCCCGTTCTTCCCCGGATGCAATATGGTCTGATACCTCAGCGTTCCAGAAGCAGCACTCTCAGATTCGAAGTGCACAAGCTGTTTCCCTCGTACTCCAGCAAAGAATGACCGGTGAGGGGCGTCAAAGATACTAGAGATGATATTCACAACGCGCTCCGATCAGTCATCGAGGCTTCGCGAAAGCACTTTGTGGCTGCGTGGTCGGCGGTTCAAATCCTATCAAGACCGGCAGCAAACACTACGGAATTTATCGAGCGACAATCATGGGGACCGTCCAAAGTGGTGCCGCGCGACATTGTTGAGGCGGGAGCGATCAATCAAACACTGCCGCGATCGCTCACACGCAGGTCTAGACGTTTTAATTTACCTGCGAGGGGCGCGCCCGAGAGACTTGAAATCAACATCTCACCCGCTTTTCGGCCTAGCATGGCACTGTCGATACCGATCGTCGTGAGACCTGGGGGAATTTCGGCGGCGATGTCGCTTTCACCAAATCCGAGGATTCCAAGGTCGTCGGGCACGCGGATGTTCAGGCGGCGAGCCTCCATCATGCAGCCGAGCGCCAAAACGTCGTTGCTGCAGAAGAGCGCCTCGGGTCTTGCCGCTTGGGATATGGCGGCCGCCAGACAGCGGCGGCCGTCGGAGACACCATTGACGTCGTCTATCAGGTGTTCGCCGAGCAGCGTCATGCCGAGCGCACCACAACCGTCGTGGAAGCCCTTCAGCCGCAGAGCGCCACGGCCACCGCGCCGGCCGACATAGGACACAGTGCGATATCCCTTTCTATGCAAGATATCGGCAGCGATCCATCCGGCCTCCGTGTTGGAGAACCCGACCAGCATGTCGATCGGATCGCGCGGCAGCGCCCAGGTCTCCATGATGGGGATGCCGAGGCCGCGAAGGAGTTCTCGATTGGTCTCCAGTTCGATGACACCGGTAAACATCACGGCGGCAGGTTTCATGGCGTGTAGCGAGCGGATGGCTGCCGTCTCGCGTTCATAGGAGTATGAAGTCTGGCCGACAAGAAAGAGGTAGCCTGCATCTTCCAGGACTGCGGTGCAGGACCGCAACGCCAAGGAAAACTGTTCGCTCATGAGATTTGAAGCGAATGCCAGGACGATATTGGCTCGACCGCTTTTGAGAGCGCTCGCATGGGGATTTACACTGTAGCCGGTTTCTTCAACCGCGCGCTGTATCCTCAGGCGTTTGTCGGGGCTGACCATCTCGGGATTCCGCAGCGCCCTTGAAACAGTGATCGGTGCGACCTCGGCCAGTCGCGCGACGTCGCCGATCGATGCGCGCCCCGGCTGCCCCTTGCCCTCGACATCGAACGGGACAGGTTTTGGCGCGCCCGTGCCGGCGATGCGTACGACTTCGTCGTAAACGAAGGTGGCTTTGTCGTCTTCGCGCTCAATCTCCATCCGTTTCCTTGCCTCCTGCCAGCACTGATCTCTAGTCCGGGCCCCGCTCGCAGGCAACCGCCTGACCTCCATCGCCGGAAAGGCAATCAGGTCGGGCAAGCCGCCAAAGCGCAAGCCAAAATTCGTCATACTATGGTAACGTTATCATTGACACGGGTTTTCCGAATGGTAACGTTACCATAAGCGGCGCCTGTACGGCTTATACATGCGATGCCGCCTCAAAAAGGGGAACGAAATGAAAAATCTTACCAACAAATCCAACACAACACTGCGCCGCCTCCTTGCTGCCGCGGCGACTGCGACCATTCTTGTCGCTGCATCGTTCAGCAGCGCGTCTGCAGCATCGAGCTGCGTCAAGGGCGACCGCAAGGCGCCCTACACCATCGGCTGGGCGAACATCTATTCGGTGCCGACCTGGATGAAGCAGACCGAGGGCACCATCGCCTCGGAAGCGGAAGAACTCAAGAAGTCAGGCCTGGTCAAGAATTTGATGATCACCGACGCCCAGGGGAATGCACAGACCCAGATCCAGCAGATCCAGTCGATGATCGACGCCAATGTGGATGCCATCGTGGTCATTGCCGGGTCTTCCAATGCGCTCGACCGCGTCATCTCCGATGCCTGCGACAAGGGCATCGCCGTCGTGAATTTCGACAGCCTCGTCAACACGGACAAGGTGACGGCAAAGATCAACACAGATTCCAACGAATGGGGCGCTTCTGCCGCGAAATGGCTGGTCGGCCAGCTTGGCGGCAAGGGCAAGATCATCGTCATGAACGGTCCGGCAGGTATCTCGGTCTCCGACGATCGCCGCAAGGGCGCGCAGCAGGTTCTCGACGCCAACAAAGGCATCGAGGTCATCACCGAGACGAACACCGAATACAATGTCGCACCGGCCCAGGAAGCCATGACCAGCCTGCTCTTTGCCAATCAGGAGATCGACGGGATATTGTCTCTCGGCGGCGCCTTGTCGGCCGGCTCCGTTCTCGCCTTCGATCGTCAAGGTCGCGACCAGGTTCCCATCACGGGCGAGAATGCACGCCAGTTTCTTGAGCTCTGGAAGGAAAAGGGCCTGAAGGGTTGGGCCACCATGCAGCCGAACTGGCTGGGCGCGCTATCGGTCTACACGGCGGTGCAGGCCCTCCAGGGAAAGACCGTTCCGGCCTTCATCAAGGTTCCGTTGCCGGTAATCGACAACGGCTCCGTGGACAGCTATCTCGCCCGCGCCAAAGACTTCCCCGCCGACGGATATATCTATTCGAACTACGACAAGGCGCTGTTCGAAAAGCTCCTCGCACAGTGAGTGGAAGCCATGTTGGACCTCGTGAGCCGGCAGGAGAGAACATCGTGACCGCTGGACAGCCGGTGCTGGAGGCGCGCGGAGTTTTCAAGGGGTTTTTCGGCAATCCAGTTCTGAAGGGCGTCGACATCGCCCTTATGCCGGGCCGGGTCCATGCCCTGCTGGGCGAGAATGGTGCCGGGAAGTCCACGCTTATCAATCTCCTGTCCGGCGCGCTGGCGCCGGATCAGGGTACCATCGCGATTGATGGGAAGGCCGTTGCACGGCTTTCGCCATCTTTGGCGAGAACTGCTGGCATCGGTGTCGTGCAGCAGGAACTCAGCCTTACCAGTCAGCTGTCGATCGCCGAAAATATCGGGCTCGGCGCCTATCCGCGGCGATTTGGCCTGATCGACTACCGCGCTCTTGCCCGCGGCGTGGGGCATGTCTGCGATCTGGTCGGAATAACCGAACCCCTCGACACGCCGGTCTCGGACCTGTCGCTCGGGCGGCGCCAGATGGTGGAGATCGCCAAGGCGCTGTTTGCCAAGCCCCGCGTGCTGATCCTCGACGAGCCGACATCATCCTTGTCGGCCCACGAGGCAGGCGTGCTCGCCAACCTGGTCTTCACGCTGCGGGACGGGGGCGTGGCGGTGCTTTACATTTCTCATCGGCTGAACGAGGTGCGTGCCCTCTGCTCCCATGTCACGGTGTTGAAGGACGGGGGCATTACCGCCGACAGGTCGCTTTCCGGCATCGATGGAGAAGGCTTGGTACGGCTGATGGTCGGCCGTGAGACTGGCGCTCTCTTTCCACCTCGCCCGGCGGCGGTGTCGGGTGCGCTTCGCCTGCGGGCAGACGGCTTTGCGGCCGGCATGGTGCGCGATGCCAACATTTCAGCGCACTGGTGAGATCCTCGGGATCGGCGGGCTAGTCGGGCAGGGGCAGGAAGATCTTCTCCTCGGTCTGTACGGTGCCATTCCCGCGAAAGCGAAAGAGGCAGAGATCGACGGCAGGTCCGGCCTCCCGAAAGATGTCGCCGCCGCCAATGCGGCTGGCATCGTCTACGTTCCAGCCGACCGGAAGCATGAAGGGCTTGTTTTACAGCATTCGATCGCCTCGAATATCATCCTTCCTTCTCTGGCACGACTGGCGCGTGGTGGCCTGCGCAACCGGCGCGCAGAAGCCGATCTTATCGGCGATCTCGCGAGTCAGCTCATGATCAAGGGGGACGTGGCCCGGCCGGTCCAGGCCCTATCCGGCGGAAACCAACAAAAAGTCGCGCTGGCGAAGTGGCTGCCGCTCGATCCGAGCGTCCTCCTTCTCAACGACCCGACGCGCGGCGTGGACATCGAGACCAAGCGGGAAATCTATCTGATGCTGCGCCGCTTTGCGGCGGAGGGGCGTCTCGTGATCCTGGCAAGTTCGGATACGCCGGAACTCGTCCATCTCTGCGACCGCGTCTTGGTTCTGCGCGAAGGCCGGATCGTCGTCGAACTGCAGGGCGATGCCATTACCGAGGAAGCCATCGTCGGCGCCGCAATGGCGGTCGAGGAAAGCGGCGACGCGAAACTCGTGCAAGAAGAGGCCATTCCATGACCCCTGCATCATCGTCAAGCCTCTACGGCGCCGTGCAGCGACAGCGAAATCGCGGCCTTTTCGGATTGTACATCGTCGTGGCAGCCTTCCTCTTGCTCTATGCCGTGCTCTTTCCCGGCATCATGTCGATCGGGGGCTTCTCCAAGTTCACGCAGAACTGGTTTCCCTTGGCGCTGGTCACCATGGCGCAAGCCCTGCTGATGTTAAACGGGGGCATCACCCTTGCCATCGGTCCGCTGGTAAGCCTTGGCGCGGTAGTTGCCGCGACGACCATGGGCGGCTTTCTCGGTGCCACCGGCGGCATTTTGGCGGTCGCCGTCGCCGGCCTTTGCATCGGGGCTGCCACAGGGTCGATCGTTGCACTTCTTCGGCTCCCGGCGATCATCGTGACGCTCGCCGGCTCCTTCATCATCACCGGCGTCGCGCTGCTCCTGTTGCCTCGGCCGGGTGGCTTCGTGCCTGAATGGCTCTCCACGGCGCTGGCCGGTCACACGCCGGTCGCCTTCCTGTTTCTGCTGCTGATCCTCGGGTTCTGGAAAATCTTTCTCGCGACGCCCCTCGGCCTCGGGATCTATGCCGCCGGCGACAATCCGGTTGGAGCCTTTCGGTCTGGCGTGCCGATCGAGCGGGTGAAGATCATTGCCTTTGCGCTGTCCGGCCTGCTGGCAACGCTCGCAGGGCTGTTCGTGGCTGCCCAGACTGGTTCAGGCGATCCGATCATCGGCGCACCCTTCACGCTCAACTCGATTGCGGCGGCCGTTCTCGGCGGTGTCGGTTTTCTCGGCGGCCGGGGGACGATGCGGGGAGCGGTCTGCGGCAGCCTACTGTTGTCGGTGATGATCAACGTTATGTTTTTCCTCGGCTTTCCTCCCGTTGCGCAATATGTCGCCCAAGGGCTTATCATCGTCGGAGCCGTGGCCATTCCGGAGCTTCTCGGACGGTGGAGGGCCGCGTGATGAGATTGTTCAAATCGCTCTTTAGCAATCCGCCGCTCCTCACCTTCGTTCTCGTTGTGCTGGTATGGCTCGTGGCGGGCCTCACGCTACACGGCTTCGCTGCCTATGGGCATTTGCGCTACCTGCTGGAACTGGCAGCAGTTATCGGCATAGCCGCCGCCGGCCAGACGCTGGTGATCCTCATGGGTGGCATCGACCTTTCGGTCGGCGCCGTGATCACCGTCACGGCAATCCTGCTGCCGTTTCTGTCGCCAGACTGGGATCCGACGGGTTTGGTCGGCGTCGTCCTGGCACTCGTGATTGCAATCAGCGTCGGTCTTCTCAACGGAGCAGGCGCCTCCGTTCTCCGGGTTCCGCCGATCATCATGACGCTCGCCATGGCGACCTTCCTGCAGGGCGTCCTGGTCCTTGTCGCGGGCGGCAGCGCCGTGACGGTGCAGAACCCGGCCGTCGTCATGCTGGGACAAGCGCGCCCACTCGGTATTCCGGCTGGTGTGCTCCTCTGGATCGTCGTGTCGGTCAGCGTGCTGGTGCTGATCCACCGCATGCCGATCGGTGCCCGGTTCCTCGCGCTCGGCGCCAATCCGCTGGCTGCCCGCCTCTCGGGCGTCAGCATGACACGCAACACCCTCATTCTATATGCGCTGTCCGGCTTTTTCGCCGGGCTCGCCGGCATCCTTCTCCTCGGGATGAACCGGCAGGGCTATGTCGGCATCGGCGATCCCTACCTGCTCACCTCCATCGCAGCAGTAGTGCTCGGCGGCACGTCCATCCTCGGCGGCCGGGGCACCTATGCAGGAACCATTCCAGGGGCAATCCTGCTGGTGACGACGACGGCGCTGATCACCGTCGTCAACGCCTCTGCCGGCTGGCGTTCGATCATGTTCGGCTCGCTTATTCTTGCGCTGCTTCTGATCTCGGGCCGGGAGGCACGTCGATGACGCGCTACGCCGGCCCGGTGATCGATCCGCATCACCATCTCTGGGACCTGGGGCTCAAGCGCCATCCCTGGCTGGAGAAAGCGCGGGACGAGACGCAGGAAACGATGTTCTGCGGCATGTCCGCGTTGCTGCGAAACTACGGCATCGCGGACTATGCTGCAGATGCAGCGCGTCAGAATGTGGTCGCCACTGTTCATGTCGAAGCCGGCTGGTCTAACGATCATCCCCATGAGGAGACCGCGTGGCTTGACGCTCTCGATCATGCGGGCGGCACCGCGCGGCGCTATGTCGCCCGAGTAAAGCTTGACGATCCGGATGCAAGTGTCAGGCTTGCGGCGGAAGCGGCCAATCCGAGAGTAGTCGGAATCCGCGACATCGTTAGCTGGCATCCGGATTCTGCCAAGAGCTTTGCACCTCGGGCAGGGCGGATGGCAGATCCGCAATGGCGTTCCGGGCTCTCGCATGTCGCCCGGATCGGACTGGTCTTCGACCTGATGCTCTATCCTTGGCAGATGGATGAGGCACGCGATCTTGTCCGGGCATTTCCCGAGACGCTTTTCGTCCTGAACCATGGCGGCAGCCCGGCGGATCGAACGGAAGAAGGGATGGCTCTCTGGAGGAGGGGCCTGGCGTCTCTCGGCAGCGAGCCGAACATCCGGCTCAAAATATCCGACCTCGTTGCTTATGACCATGCCTGGAGCTTCGACAGCCTGGAACCGGTCATCCATCATTGCCTCGAGAGCTTCGGCGTCTCGCGCTGCATGTTCGCGAGCGACTTCCCGGTCGCGGGACTGCATGCCACGTTCGACGAAGTCTACGAAGTCTTCCTGCGTGCCGCCGAACCTCTGTCGCTGCACGAGCAGCGATCGCTCTTCTTTTCCACCGCAAACGACACCTACCGGCTGGGCCTTGGAGATGATGAGGCCTTCACCGAGAGAGAGAACCATGTCTGACGTGAGATTGAATGCCCTGCCCAATCCCCTGATCGATGACCGTATCCGCGGCTTTCCGCCCGGTCACCCGCCGCTGTCACTCGATGCGATCGGCGCGCAGAACTGGAAGCCCTATGACGGCCAGATGGGGCTGCCTCTGATGTCGCTCGACCAAACCGCCTTCGCCGGCAATATCGAGGCGATGATGGGGCTCATGAAGGAGCATGGCGTCGAGATCGCCCCGCATGCGAAGACGCCGATGGCACCCGCGCTCGCCGCAGCGCTGCTGTCTGCCGGCGCCTGGGGCACGACGGTTGCGGACATTCGCCAAGCAAGCGTATTCCTGAAGGCCGGTCAGCGAAAACTGATCCTTGCCAACGAGATCGGCGGAGTTGCCGCCGCGCGGCGACTGGCCGCGCTGCTTTCGGGCTTTCCAGAGGCGGAGCTCCATATCTTCGTCGATTCCCGCGAAGCGGTCGATGCCCTTCGCCAAGCATGGAGCGAGCGCGCCGATCTGCCGACCCTTGGCCTGTTGATTGAATTCGGCGCCGGCCGGGCCGGTGCCCGAAGCCTGGAAGCGGGTCTCGGCATCCTGGACTTTCTTCTGGCGTCGGAAACGCCGAGGCTAAGGCTGACGGGCATCGCCGCTTACGAAGGCGCCGCCGCCACGCCCGATCCGCAGGAAACGGCAGAGCGCATTCGCAGTCTGCTGCACATCACATCAGAATTTCTCATCGCGCTTCGCGCCTGCCTCGGGGATGCGCGTCCGCTGATCCTCACGGCCGGGGGATCTGTCTTCTTTGATATGGTCATCTCAGGGCTCCGCGCGGCGGTGGCCGCCGATCCGCATTGCCGCCTGGTGCTTCGCAGCGGAGCCATCTTCTTCCACGATCACGGTATCTATCAGCGTGGGTTGGACGATTTCGATATCCGTGGCGGTTACGTCCGGGAAGGGGTCGTGCAATCGGCCTCGGCGGCCTTCGTTCCGGCGCTGCGGGTCTGGGCGGAGGTGTTGTCCCGTCCCGAAGCGGGACTTGCGATCTGTGGCATGGGCCTGCGTGACGTCGCCAACGATCAGGGTCTGCCAAAACCGCTGGCGCTCTATCGAAACGGGCGGCACCACGCCGACCTGCCGGGATGCGCGGTCGTGCGGCTGAACGACCAGCACGCCTTCATCCAGCTCGGCGAACAGAGCGACGTCGCCGTTGGCGATGTCATCGAGTTTGGCGTCTCGCATCCGTGCACCTGCATCGACCGCCATGCCATCGTTTACGGCCTCGGCCCGGATCATTGTGTGACCAATGCCTATCTCACGCACTTTGGATGAAATCGGCGGATCTCGGAAGGCCGGGGGAATGCCGCTTTTGGCGGGCTCCCGCCGCAATGTCGTTTGCGTTTCATCCCTTCGTCAAACTGCATGATCGGCATCTCGACTGAAATCGACCTTTAATTCGAGCGGCGCGTCCGCGCCGCAAGCGCTGCCATACTGGAGATAAAATGCATAGTGGCCTCGTCAATCCGATCGATTTTTCGCAGGAAGGCCGACAGACCGGCTTTCTCGCCATCCCCTTTTCAGTCGATCGATCGCCATACTACCAGATCCGAATTCCGATCCTCCGGCTCAAGAACGGAGAGGGGCCTAGCATCCTGCTCCTGGCGGGCAATCACGGCGACGAGTATGAGGGAGAGCTCCAGCTCGGGCGCCTGATGCGCCGTCTTGAGCTGTCGAAGATCCGTGGCGCTGTAACCATCCTGCCAATGGCCAACCTGCCGGCCGTCATGGCGGCAGGGCGCTGTTCTCCTCTGGATGGTGGCAATCTCAACCGGGCTTTTCCCGGCGATCCCCTCGGCACCCCGACGGCGCGCCTTGCGGATTTTCTGGAGAGGCGGCTCTTTCCTTCCCACGACGTCGTTCTCGATCTTCATTCGGGGGGCACCTCGATGGCGCATCTGCCCTGCACGCTGATCGAACGACAGGCGGACGAGGAACGCTTTCGACGTGCAACTGCGCTTCTCGCCGCCATGGGCGGTTCCTACGCGTTCATTGCCGACAATGGTCCAGCGGCGCCGACATCGATGGGATCAGCGAGCCGCGCCGGCGCGATCGGACTTTCGGGCGAGTTTGGCGGCGGTGGAACGGTGACACCGGAGAGCATGGCCTTCACGGCCTCGGCCATTGACCGCCTGCTTCTTGCTCTCGGGATTGTCGAAATGCCGATCCTGTCGATGGCGCCTCTACCGGTACGGAGCCCGCTGCAGCTACTATCCCTGTCACGCCATAGCCAAGGCATCTATGCCGAGAGGCGCGGCTGGTTCGAGCCGGCAGTGGCGCTTGGCACGACCGTATCCTGCGGTGACGTCGCGGGCTGGTATCACGACATGGAACGTCTGGATCTGGCGGAGGAGCCGCTGTATTTCGCAGAAGGTGGAATCGTCATCTCGCACCGCCTGCATTGCGACAGCCAGGCCGGCGACTGCCTGATACAGGTCGCCGAGCCGATCGACAGGTGACAGAAGAACACGAACCTGCAGCACGAACTGCTGCAGTCAACAATTCATAGAACGAGGCGGGACCATGCATCTTTCCATGTGGACCTATCCCTGGGACCTTCAGGACCAGGGCCTGGCGCAAGCTAGCGCCGAGTTGCGCGACCGCGCGCCGGTCTCAACACCGTCAGCCTCGCCACCTCCTATCACGCCGGACGGTTCCTGCAGCCTCGCAGCCCGGACCAGAAGGCCTATTTTCCCGAGGACGGAACGGTTTACTATCGCCCGAGCGAGGAGACCTGGGCGAGCAAGGAGATCCGCCCGCTGATGGCACGCAATGTCGTTGAGCGCGGCGACATGTTGGCCGCTCTGACTGCGGCGCGCAAAGAGGGTGGCATGAAGGTCTCCTGCTGGACGGTCTGCCTGCACAACACCCGGCTCGGAATGCTCCATCCGCAGCACGTGACGCGCAATGCCTTCGGCAATGCCAACTACTACAATCTCTGCCCTTCCAGCCCGGCGGCCCGCGACTATGTCGTCACCATGGTCGCCGAAATTACGTATGCCTACAAGCCCGACATGCTGGAACTCGAAAGTCCGAACTTCATGGGTTTCACGCATGAGTACCATCACGAAAAAGACGGCGTCGGCCTGCTGCCGGAGGACGACTTCCTGCTCTCCCTTTGCTTCTGCGAACATTGCATGGCGCGGGCGGCAAAGGCCGGCGTCGCGGTTGAGGGAGCACGGGAGACGGTGAAGCGTTTTGTCGCCGAGATGTGCGAGCGCGAGGTGCCGGAAGCCCAGGTCCCCGGCTTCCCGACGGACGGTGTCGATGCCTTCCGCGCCTGGCCAGACCTTCACGCTTATCTCTGCTGGCGCACGGAGCCCGTGACCAGCCTTGTGGCCGAGATCCGCGATGCAGCTGATCCCGCAACGCGGATCGTGCTGATCGACTTGAAAGACAGCTGGCTCAGTGGCGTCGATCTGGCCGCGATCGGCAAGGTTTGCGACGGCGCAATAGTTTGCTGTTACCTTTTGGAGCCTGCTGCGATTTGCGACCTGATGAGAGCGACTCGTGCCGTGCTGGGAGCGGAAAAATACCTTGGTGCCGGACTTCGGCTATTTTATCCCGAGGTTCTTTCCGGCGAGTCACTTGCGATCCGGACCCACGCGGCAATCAAAGGCGGCGCGAAAGGCATCAACTTCTACAATTACGGGCTGGTTCCGGCTCGACGCCTCGACTGGGTCCGCAAAGCAGTAGATGCGTTGGTCAGCTAGGTCCGCGCAACTTTTGACAAGCTCGTATCCCTGATGAAAATTCTCGTTGGCGTTGGGATGAAGCCGCTATATCGGCTTGATGACGGTCGGCTCTCCCAAACAAATGTCCAAAAAGGCCCGCCTGTAGGCAGGCATTGGCGAAAGTTCGACTGGCTGCTTGCAGCTATGGCAAGAGGAATGAAACGCTAAGCGTCTCAACTTTAAAAAGATTTGCGTAAGCTCCAGGATGTTGAATCCGTCATAAATTGCTGTCTGCGGAGGTCGTCGTCGGTTCGAATTCCATCAAGGCGCCTGGGTTTGATGGGCGGCCCAGTGGTTCGAAATGTGGGGCAGATGACGGCGGTGAGTTATTCGGGCATAATCCTTTACCATGTTCCGCTCATCCACGCTCTCCCCCTTTGTGTTTTTGTCTACAGCTCTTCATCAGGATGAATTGACGGGTAGCCCACTTGCCACCAATGGCATGAAGCTTCTCCGCTATGTCGAGCAAAACGGCGGCATCCCGCTGACGCAGTCCATGGGCGCTTTTCATAGAAAATGTGTCGAATGGGCCGCACATGAATTTCAGTGGCCGGGGTATGAACCGGAAATCCTCTATTCCGTGAATAAGGTTCTCAACGAGCCAGATTTCCCTCCACTCTCCATCCTGCATTGGGCGCTGCAGGACCTTCGTATCATCCGCCACTACAAAGGTAGCGCCCTGCTCACGAAGCGGGGCAGGTCGATACTCGGCAATCACGGGGAACTTCAGGCTGTTCTCGCAGAATGGATGCTGGCCGCTCCGATGCAGGAGAGTCTTTCTCCCGAAGCTGCTGCCCTGTTATGGGATCTTAGGCATATGCTGGGCATCGTCTCGACCCGATTGGGCGACTGGGTGACGCTTGGCGATTATACCGAATGGGCACTCCCGGTGGAGCTTTTCCCGGCGAGGGGACCGCTCGGCCCCCGACACGAGGCGGGTTGGTTTATCGCACATAATCTCGTTCGCCCGCTGATCTGGCTGGGCGTACTGGAGAACTCGCCGCAGAACGTGCCAGCCACGTCGATGATGGACAGGCAATGTCGGAAGACGGTGTTGTTCGATAAATTCTTCAGGATAGGCCTTCCGATCGGGATCGAGGCGGTCAGCCATCCATTGATGGCCCCAGGGACGTGGTCGCTGGGACTATCGCGTGGAGGGCACTCTGGCGCACACGACGGTGCATTTTCGTCGCACAAGAAATACTCCGCCAACACCACATTCTGTGGTTTGTGAATCGCCGCGCCGGACGACGCAGCACCTGGCATTGATAGCGCAAACCAACAGACCCTGTGCCTGGTGGATGCTGCAAATCTGGTTCATCGCGGGCGGAGCTTGGGATCTATTTGCCGTCAATTCTGGTCATGGAGGCAAGGTGGGGGCTCTGGAATGTGAGAAGCGGACCCGCGCGCCGGGGCTGTCGATCCCGGATCCCGGCGTTGCCGTCGCTATGCTGACCCTCCTGCGGCAACCCTTTTAACCGGTCTTGCGGGAGGCGAACGGCTTTCGCAGTTCCTGCTACAGCTGGTATGCCCTTCCTATTTGGGACGCTTCTGGCCAACCACCCAAGAGCTGTCAGTGCGTGAAACTGCGCAGTTGTGAACCTTGCTGGCCAGATTGTCTGAAATCGTACCCCACCAACAAGGTTGATCTGCCGATCGTGCCGTGTTTTGAAGGTGGAAAATTGGCGGCGGGGCTTTGGCAACAGGAATGGCAGAACAGTTTGACATGTTTTCGGAGCAGGCTGCGCGCGATCCGATGGTCACGCGTGGCCCCTCCAAAGCCGCCAAGGTCGAAAAGCATGCCATCCCGATGAGTGAAGAGGACATGGTCCGGCATCTGTCGGAAACAGGTCGATATCGGATCCTGCAGAAGCTATTGCCGCGCGCGATTTCACCGTTTGCACGTCCAGAGTACCCCCTCAAAGGCATCATTCTCGACACTGAAACCACGGGTCTCAATGCGCGCAAGGATGAGATCATCGAGATTGGCGTGATCGCTTTCACTTTCGATGACACAGGGAACTTCGGTGACGTCACTGGGCTCTATGGTGGGCTTCAGCAGCCGAGCGTTGCTATTCCTTCCGATAGCACCCGGCTCACCGGCATCACCGACGAGATGGTCGCCGGACAGTCAATCGATATGGCTGCGTTGCAGGCGCTGATCGAACCAGCGGATCTGTTGATCGCCCACAATGCCGGCTTTGACCGGCCATTCTGCGAGGCATTTTGTCACCTGTTTTCCGGCAAGGCCTGGGCTTGCTCCAACTCCGAGATCGACTGGTCGTCGCGGGGATATGAAGGCACCAAGCTCGGATACCTGATCGGTCAGGCGGGATATTTTCATGAGGGTCATCGTGCAGTCGATGATTGCTTTGCACTTCTGGAGGTCCTGGTTCGCGAAGGGGACGGATCGGCTTCCACCGCTTTTGCCGAGCTCTATGAGGCAAGCAAGAGGTCGCGTGTCCGGATCTTTGCGGAGAACAGTCCCTTCGACATGAAGGACCACCTGAAGGCGCGAGGCTATCGCTGGTCCGACGGAAGCGACGGCCGCCTGAAATCCTGGTGGATCGAGGTTGGGGAAGAAGCGCTCGATGATGAGCTCCGCTATCTGAGAACCGAAATCTACCGTTATCCAGACGCAGATCCTCCCGTTAAACGCCTCACTGCCTTCGACCGGTTCCGGGCCTGATAGCCCTTTCTGCTCATCTTCTGACCGGACCCATGCTGTGAGTGCATGGCCGACCTGAGACCTTGTGTCTTATCGATGGGCGCGCATGGGCCTATATTCCAATCATCGAAACGACGTTGGGACCAAGAATGGTTGCTGGCGTCACGACACCTCACGAAAGGGGATCATCATGAACGTAGCACGCTCTTTCAGCACTTGGCGCAAGTATCGTCAAACCGTAACCGAACTCGGCCGCATGAGCTCACGTGAGCTGCAGGACCTCGGCATCGATCGCGCCGACATTCACAGCGTAGCCCGGGCATCGGTAGCTCGCTAAGCGATTGTTTCCAAGCCAACGTGATTGACAAGACGCCCGCTGATGATGCGGGCGTTTCTATATTTGGCTTGCGGTGAAGCCCAGGGCTGGAGATTTTGGGCGAGCTTTCCAGCGGCAACATGTCTTACCGCATTGAGACCGCGTTTGTTTCCCATCTCGACGGGTTGCGGGAGAACTTCAATGGCTCGATGGACAAGCTTCAGCACACTCTCAGAGCCGTCGCCGAAAATGCTCAGG
>NZ_SCFL01000034.1:0-20660 GCF_007000305.1 Rhizobium sp. rho-13.1
GGAAGTAGGGAAGTAGGGAAGTAGGGAAGTAGGGAAGTAGGGAAGTAGGGAAGTAGGGAAGTATCATCACAAGGTAGTACCGGGTGATAGGAAGTCAAATGCGTGGCGACGTCTATTAAGTTCGATGACGGCCTCAAACGCGCGTTCAGCGCCTTGCAACCCAGCGCCGGCGCTCGGCGCAATGGATCATGTTGGAAGCTATCGAACAGTACGTGTGCGCGAGAAAGCCCGCGAGAGCTTTTAGCAGGAAGCCTTGGTGTCATCGAAGGACTATCACGAAGCCGGCCGACACTAGACCGTCACGGAAGTCGGTAACTGGCTAAGCACCTGGGGCACCGATGACGAACAGGCGGCGCCCGCGTGCCACAAGTAATCATTACGGAAGCTGCAAAGGAATGGAAAAACTCGCAGCTTCAACGCGACGATCACGATCAAAACTGCCCGCAGAAGCCACACCGTGCGGCGCCCAGCGAGCCATCTCGTGGAAAAGCGTCCAGACAGAGGGTTGAGGGGTGTCCCGATCCTGCGGTCCCGTGTCCAGTACACCCCTACAGGAGGTTGCTGCTGACCTCGGCGGGTGCGATCATCGCGCCGATTGTCGACGACCGCAAAAATCTGCGGCTTCCTTGCGTCCTATAAGTCTCGGGAATTTTGGTCATCGTAACTCTGCATATAAACAGTCGTGTTTGATCCGGTGGTGGGGGACGTAGGGGCTTGGTGGGGCGAGTCAGACGTTATTCGTCGACCCTTGGCCTCATCAACGCCTTCAAAGCGGGGGGAGGTGCTGGCCTCCGGATTGCTAGGGGGGTCACGCTTGGAGCGAAACGACACTCCAGGGCCAGCACGCTAATAGTCACGGATACTTTGTGTTATAGCAAGTCACGAATTTGTTGAGCGCAGCATAACAGAAAAAAGGCTCGCCACACCCTCCCCAGGCGGCAAGCCTTCCAACGGCGTCGATGCAATCGCAGACGCGCACGGAGCGTGTAACAGATCGAATGACCACCCGATGGATTTCATTGTCGGGGCGCGCCGATTGGCTTGGCTCATTTATGGGTCTTTTCATAGAGCACTCCAGCGCCCTATCCGTTCTCGTCGATGAAGATGATGCCGGCCGTCGCAAGGACTTCGGTGATCTTTGTGAACGGTGTCCATTCGCCCACTCAACTCACCTGTTAAAGCCTCTATCCCCAGCCCCGCGGCGTCCACCAAACCAATCACCATTTTTGGCAGGGTAAGGCTGGCTTGAGAAGATTTGTACTCTCTTCACAGCATCGCGATCTCGCCGCCTCTCTCGAGGTGCGCGGCCGTGAGAACGACCATCCGCCTACCGATCCCGTCCGCCTGATCGCACCGATGCGGGAGCGGTTTATCGCAACCGATCTGGCGTTTGCGAAGGTGAGTTGCAGCACGTTGTCCCAGTGATTTGGCGTTGCCCTTGTCTATACGCCTCAGTTATCATCTATTCTCGCTTGAAGAAGGCATTAATTTGTCATATATGAGTGCCATTAGAGCTATATCGTTCATATACGGAGAAATGCGTTGGCCTCGCCAAAGTCGAAATCGGCGCTTGAAAGACTGGGTTACGACCTGCGCAACGCACGTTTGCGCCGCGGCATCGCCGTATCTGATCTCGCAGCTCGCGCCGGGACGTCTCCCAGTACCGTTGCAAGGCTCGAAAAAGGCGATCGGGGTGTCGGCATCGGTACGCTTGCCGATGTTCTCGTCGCCATGGGGCTTGTCGAGCGCCTGGCCGACCTCCTTGACATACGCACGGATGATCTGGGTCTGGCGTTGGCCGCCGAACAGTTGCCAAGACGCGGAAAATCCTTTGCCGCAAAACTCCGCAGGCAGGAAACGCAGGATCATAAGACGAAACAAGACGAAAAGGACGTCATCGACCCAGATGGCGCAGCCTTCTGATGCCCGACTTTGCCGCTCATGTCGCCCTTGGTGAAGGCCTGACACCCGTCGGCCGATTGCGCTTCACGCAGGCCGGACCGCGCCAGTTTTCCGCCTTTTCGTATGATCCCGCCTGGATCGAGAACCCCCGCGCCTTTGCGCTACAACCGACCTTACCGCTCGAAGGCAGCTCCTTCCACGCCTCCGGCCAGTCGGGCAACACGCGTGACGCGCTCGCAGGGGTCTTCTCCGATGCAGCACCCGATAGCTGGGGTCGCAGGCTTCTCGAACGCACCTACGGCAATGGCCTCTCCGAGTTTGAATATCTGACGCTCTCCGACGATACTTGCCGACAGGGCGCTCTGCGCTTCGTCGATGCGAATGGAGCGATCATCAAAGGACGAGAAACCGAGGCCGTGCCGCGGCTGATCGACCTGCAGGCCATCACCGCCATCTCCCGGGCCTACGAACAGGGCAAGGAGATCTCCGCACAGGATATGCAAACGCTCGCTGGAGCCGGCGGCTCAGGGGGGGCTCGCCCCAAAGCCAATGTCATCGATGGCGAGAACTTCTGGCTCGCCAAATTCACCTCCGTCCACGACCAGCAACCCATCGAGCGCGTCGAAGTCGCAACCCTCCGCCTCGCCAGAGCCTGCGGCATTCGCACGCCAGAGGCGCGTCTGGAACTGACGGAAACCCCGTTTCCCGTCGCGCTGCTGCGACGGTTCGACCGACGCGGTACCGCGCGTATTCCCTACCTTTCGGCGCGCACCGCATTGGCCAAGACCGGGACGGAACTAGGCGCCTATACCGAGATCGTCGATTTCATGCGGATGGCCGCTGCCGAACCTTTGGCTGATTTCCGGGAACTCTATTTGCGCCTAATCTTCACCATCCTCGTCTCGAACAAGGATGATCACCTGAAGAACCACGGCTTTCTCTATGTCGGCGGCGGTCGCTGGCGTCTGTCGCCGATGTTCGACGTGAACCCTGCGCCTGATCGCAACCCGCATCTCGAAACCGCAATTCTGGAGGATGGAGCGCACGACCGATCCATCATGCTCGCCTTGGAAGCGTGCGAATTCTTCGAGATACTCGAATCCGATGCACGCCGTACGATCCGGGAAACCGCACGCCGCATTTCGGATGAATGGCGCGAGGCGTTCCGTCTTGTCGGTGTTACCGGCAGCCTGGCCCGCGCCTACGAACCGGCATTTCTGAATGATGAAACCGAAATCGCTTTGGCCCTTTAGCAATCATATATGAATAGGTGAACGCCATAATTCGTCGGATATGATCGATTGCGCCTGGCTTCGAGCGACCGACGCGGTGCTCTGCGCGCGATCAGGGTCCGATGAAGCGCAAGGTCGGAAGATCGACCGACTGCATCTTGGCAAACCCTCCGCTTCGACGCCAACGCCGCCGCTTCCACGCTCGCACTCCGTGCGGCATTCCCATCCCTGACGACCATCAGGCTTCTCTCGTCTTCGGATCTTATATCCGAGGTATCGCCATGACGCATCCGCAAACACCCCTTTAGCAAGCGAATCGTTCGCTGGCATCAACTCCGCCAGATCGTCCCACTTGCCGACATCACGATCTACGACATGGAGCAGCGTGGCGGGCGCCCGCGCATGTTCTGTCTGACGTCCCCTTGCGTCGTATAGGGTCTTGCGGGTTGCGTTCTCAAGCCTTGCGATGTGGATGAAGCCCGCCGTGTCGCGCCATGGCGGTCGCTTTCGTCGTAAGGGTTTTGCCTATGATCGCCTGCGAGATCGAGATATATCGGACAACTTCAAGGGCGCAGCTTCGCTCGGTGGACGCTAGACTACTTCTTTAAGGGCCAATCCGGGATATGACCTTTGGAATGGAAGACCGAATTCGTGTCATTACGCTATGGTGAGAGAGCATGCTGGACATCAAAGGAATAACGTCGATCGTCACGGGGGGTACCTCGGGGATCGGCTATGCGACGGCCAGGGAACTGATTGGCAGGGGCGCGAACCTGGTCATCAACTCGCGAACTGCCAGCGCGCGATTTGCGGAGCTGGTTGCCGAGGGTGAGAAAGTTGGCATCCGCGTCCTTCACGTTACGGGGGACATGCGGGATCCGGAAGTATCCAAGGCGATTTGTTCGAAGGCCATGTCCGAATTCGGCCGGATCGACAGCGTCGTCCATTGTGCAGGCGGCCCGGCTCCTGGCGCGGCCGTCGACATGCCTGCCCAAAACTGGACCGACGCCTTCGACGTCCATGTCCACTCCGCCTTCCATCTGTTCCGGGCAGCACACCCTTCGTTGGCCTCGCGGGGCGGGGCGGTGATTCTCCTCTCGTCAGCGGCTGCTCTGCGTGGATGTCCGGGCAACACCGCCTATCAGGTCGTCAAGGCCGCCCTCATTCAGATGACCCGCGCGCTTGCGCGCGACCACGCCGCCGAGGGGATCCGGGTGAACTGCGTTGCGCCGGGAATTATCCGGACACCGTTTCAAGACGGCATGACCGACATCGCGAAAGCGAACAACATTGCAAACCGGATCCCATTGAAGCGTGAAGGTAGGCCCGAGGATGTCGCCGACGTCATCGTCCAGCTTATCGGCAATGAGTTCATGACCGGAGAGACCATCGTTATCGACGGTGGGATGTCGATGAGGATGGTGTGACCGCTCTGATGGTTGCGTCTGTCGTAGGAGGCCGCAGCGCTCCTTATTCAGTGCGCATTGTGCGCCGCCAGGCATTCGGAACCAAGGCGATCAGCGATGCCTACCGCTAGCTGTGGTGCCGCTCTAGGGTCTGGGTCAAGGACACCGTTGGAACGCTATTGCCAGGAAAGCACTGTCGCGGGGCGGAGGTCGAGATGTCGACCTCCGACGATCGATGGGACGGCAAGACATTCGTCTCGAGCCTAGGCGGTAACCGAACTGTAGATCGCCGCATTGGCACCAACGGTTGGCCGCCCCTGTCCGCAGCTCTTGAACAATTCCGTCGATCCGGGTTGACTGGCTATCAAAGTGAGTGTCGTTGGAGCACCAGGCAACACTGAGACCGGGCAGGAAGCCCAAAGCTGGCTGACCGTGGGAGATGATCCTATGGAGGTTAGCGGCGGGAACCTGTCGGTCCCCTTAGATGTCTTTCCTGGTCTGATTTGAGGCTTGCCGCAACCGCCAGTCACCCCTTCGACGATCGGTCTGCCACCTTTACCAGCAGCTTGCCGAAATTCTTCCCCTGCAGCATCCCGATCAGCGCCTCGGGAGCGTTCTCCAGTCCTTCGACGACGTCTTCGCGATACTTGATCCGACCGGAGTTCACCATGGGACCGATCTCGGCCTCGAACGCCGCATAATGTTCGACGACGAACTCGGTCTGGATAAACCCACGGATCAGCAGGCTCCGTCTCAGGATGGCCGACATCATCGCCGGCACGTTGTCTTGCTCTGAAGCCGCCGCTCCATTGTAGTTGGCCACCAGACCGCACACCGGAACGCGCGCATACATGTTCAGAAGTGGCATGACCGCCTCCCAGACAGGCCCGCCGACATTCTCGAAATAGACGTCGATACCCTTCGGGCAGGCAAGCTCCAGGTCCGTCTTGAAATCCTTTGAGCAGTGATCGACGACTGCGTCGAAGCCCAGCTCGTCGCGGACATAGTCCAGTTTCTGTTGTCCGCCGACGATGCCGACAGCCCGCGCGCCTGCCAGCTTTGCGAGCTGACCGACCATGGAGCCAACCGGACCCGATGCGGCTGCGACCACGACGGTCTCCCCCTCTTTGGGGCGACCGATGACCTTCATGCCGGAATAGGCCGTAAAGCCCGGCATTCCGAGGACGCCGATCGCGGTGCTGATGGGTGCGCCTTTCGTGTCGACATGGCGGATCGCGTCGGCTTTCATCACGGCACCCGTGCACCATCCGGTACGGGACCTCACGATGTCTCCGGGCTTGAAGTCGGCATGCCGCGAGCGCGCCACCTCGCAAACCGTCTCGCCCTCCATGGTGCCATTGACAGGCGTGGGAGCTGCATAGGATTTCGCGTCGCTCATGCGGCCGCGCATGTAGGGATCCAGCGAGAGGTAAAGAACCTTGAGCGTGACCTCGCCTTCGGCAGCGTCGGCAAGCTCAGTGCTTTCCAGCCGGAAGTTCTCGGACGTCGGAGCACCCTTCGGCCTGCTTGCAAGGACCACGCGTTGGATTGTCGTCATCGTTTTTCGTCTTTCCGGAGGTTGCCGAGAGTTTTCAGGGGGGCTGCAGGATGTGTTGCTCCATGCCTTGGGATTGCCGTTGGCGGTGGTGGTGAGATGGCCGTGCCACTTCATACGCCGATATCGCGGCGGCAAAGCGTGATTTCATCAGGGCCATCCTCAATTAACTTATTACCCTAGTCACGCAGCGCCAATTCTTAAGCATGGGTGGTATCGCTTGGCTGCCGCACAGCCGGGATTATTGCCGTCGTTCGCTGTAGCCACCGACGAAAAGGCGCATCGTACCATCGGACGATAGGATAGGTTGATGCAAGAATAAAAGCGACAGTTACTGCCCAAAAGAGGCTGAGAGGCAAATGAAGCAAATTGCCCGCAGCTTCCGCTAAAAGCAGCAGTGGCCGATGGATGGCATAAATTGGAAATGAGGCCATCCCTAAAAATACTGCAATCGGCATAAAACTGTTCGAGGGTTCATTGCCGGCAGCTAGGATCAGAAGCACAGGCGAAACAGCAAAGACAAACAGGAGGTCATAGGTAATAGAACTTCCTCGGACACCCATCAATGCGACGACGGTAGCCGCCAAGATTAACAACGATGGAATGGGAATTCTCGTAAGCTTCAATCTGTAGACAAGTGCCCCGAGAGAAAAGGAGAAGGTCGTTCGCAATAGGGCAACCCCGACATCGCCAACAAGGGCACCACCATCCAGAGTGCCGGCGTTTCCGCCTACAACGACTAGACCTACTGCTGTAACTAAGCAAATTGCTGCAAGTATTCGTTTGGTCAAAAATGGAAGAGCGATGGCATAAGCGATATTTACTATCAACTCGTAGATCAGTGACCACGCAGGTGTGTTTTGATTGTAGAGGTTTCCCCCCAATCCAGGGATGGGAAAGGGCAGAAGAAACAGTGCGAACCCTGCAGAAATCAAGAATTCGCTTCCGGGCATGGCAAAATGACTGCCTGTAGCTTGTAGAGCCAACTCTCGAACGACGCCGATTACAAGACCCGCCAAATAAAGTGGATAGAAGCGAGTTATACGTATCCAAGAGAAAGTCTTTATCGTCATCCCCGATGCCAACCGACTGTCGTAGACGTGAGATATAACGAATCCCGAAAGAACAAAAAAGAGATCGACTGCCAAATAGCCCTTAGGAAAATATTGCGTTCCAAGCATTGCGCTGGAATGAAATAAAACCACGACTAAAGCTGCTACGCCGCGCAAGGCGTCGATTGTCACATACTCACGTTTTCGTGTATTTTTCATCGGAAAGGCATCCCACTTTGTGAATTGCGACTTGCAGTTGGATGCGTTTGTAAGCTAGCACTTGCCGCAGTCAATGGGTGGGTAGTAAAACGCCCCGGCCTTTGCAACTTAGAAACTAGATCGACACGCACTGCTGATACCCGCCATCCTGATTACTTCTCAGGGCTTTGTCGTGGTCGATCACGCGTCGAAGTTCATCTCCTATGCAACCGCCGCCCCGCTCGGGATGATGAAAGATGCAATCCACGAAACGGATGTTAGCTACGCTGACGAGGCGCTGGCGCTGGTACAGGCGCTTGTGTTCTAGCACCCCGTAATAGCGGCAATCTGGTGCTACAACTCAGATTGCCGCATGATTTCATCAACTCCAACTATTTTCTCGGGAACAGAGAATGTCTCGCCCGCCATCTCGACATCATCATCCCAGAAATCGCCATCCAGCGTAATGCCCTTAAAAAAATCCTCGTGATCGAATGGGAAGTTCTCCATCCGGCGCGCGAACAAATCATCTTGTTCTCTGCTCGCGGCCACGAGTTCGAAAAGCTCGTTTCTCCGAAGGGAAGCCTCTTCGGTCGCCGTTTTAAGAGCTAAAAATATCGGATCCTGTAGATCTGTCATCAAGGCCGCAGTCCAATTTCTTCTAATAAACACCTCCGTTGGAGGGCGAAGATCTCTGTCTACTTCCTTTATGATAATGCTATCGTTGCTCCAGTCACTGCCATACTTTCCTTCAACCTTGTGATAGTGGGCCATTGCGGTGCTACGCAGATCGCAAACGCCAGCATGGTTTTGAGCTTGCTCTTTAGTCATTGCCTTTTCAAAGGCAATTCGACGTCTGGCGTTTGTTCGAGAAGCCGTCGCTCTGCAATAGAGGATGACAGCGTTCATCGTAAGTGCTGGTCCGAAAACCTGGCGGAATGTGCTGTCATGCTGAATCATCGATAAGGCGACAGTAGCTTCTCTGGCGTTCTGCAAGTCTCTGATAATTGAACACGCACTTCCGTACTGCTCGACCAATCGACGATGGTGCACAAAACGCTTGTCATCTTCTAGGCTTTCAGCCAACGCACTAAGGTTGAAAGCTGCCCGCTTCACCATTCATTATTCCCCCAAAAGATGTTATTGCGTTATGCAGCGGTCGACGTAGCTCAATCAGGTAGAGCGCATGAGCGGTCTGAAGCCGTCCCATTTGGTTATAGGTTCAAATCCTATCGGCGATCGTTGCAACTCCCCGCGGACACAAAAGCAAAAGTGTTAGTGAGAGTCGAGTATAGGAATGAGGTTATTTGTGACTGACCCCCGCCTGATCACTGATACAAAGCCATTGAAGTAATTCTAGTTTGGCATTGAGAGAACGTAATCCAGTGCATGAGAGGCAAGATCTTCAATCTGCATCTGTGGTGCAGGCAAAACTATTCTTTTACCTCCGCGTCTGACCGAAATGGCCTCAAGCTGGATGATTTCTTCGGTTGCGGGTCGCAACGTATAGGGGGTGCCATCGCGCAGAGTTAGAAAGCTTCCATCCCTAAGTATTAACTTTCGTTCAACGATCTTGACACCAAACGTTATAGTCCCTTCATTTGTGTGCTCTTCGGCATTCCTTGCTTCCCAAACATAGTCCAATCGAGCGTCATCCCGTCTAAATTGGTCCAGCTGGTTGGCCTCGTCGTGCCGTCCTTGGCGATGCAGTCGAGCTGTTATCTGATTGATCGACGTACGCCAGGCCGAAACGAATTCCTCCCAACTCTCAATCTGATTATCAACCTCGGTACTAGACACCATTTTCTCAAGCGCGCGGCGGACCCTTGCAATCGAGCGTTTGATCCTGTCATCTTCCGGCATATAATCCCCATCACTGTCGGGTCCGCATTGGCAAGGATTGCGCCGCATGAGTCAACGTGAACGGAGAGGGCACGGACCGAATATGTTGACCTAAGCTCAAAGGACGGCCTTAGAGTATGCGGCCTCAGAGCAAGGCGGGTGGGCCCATTCTAAAGAAAGCTTACTTTGCCGCACCATTCGAATTTATAAATCGCTGGAATTGCGTCCATTAGTTCGCCCCTACCGGGCTGACAAGGATTGTACGAGACGTAGAGCGAATGCCGTTATGGCTACGGATGCCAGTCGGCGCCTACTTTTGTAAACCCCACCACCCTGGTCACGTCGTGGCTGGTGTGGTGGAACAGATAGTGGTCGGATTGAAATATAGTCGGCGCCCAATGAAGTTACTACCGCTTTTCAGTTTCGTTTCATATTGAGACGTTACCGACAGGCTGTCCGTGATTGGCCGACATGACCGGACCGAAAAGTACTGACATGTAACTGAAAACCTTGAACGCCATGACGGAGTTCAAGGTTTTTTTTCGTAAGGTCTGGTCCCGGAACTCGAGGAGGTCTTCATGCTTTTGGCAATATTGAACTCGGTTGGGGTCGTTTCCGAATGGGTAGGCGTCATCGTATTATTTCGGTTCGGCGTGCCATTCGAAATTGTCACGCCGAACGGAATGGGGTTCGTTGTTGGCTCTCTGAGCAACGAAACTCGGCTCGAACTTAATAAGCGGCGAGTTCTGTACAAGCGTATTGGATGGGTAGCCCTAGCGATGGTGTCATCCGGCGCGCTGATTCAGGTATACTCTTCAATCTTTGGTGCTTTCCACCCATCACCCTAACTAAAAGGTTGTAGCGATGGTATACTCGGACAATGGATAGCCTCTCAAGGTATCATCTATCGCCGCATGAAGACGGATCTTGGCATGTGATTGATGCCAGGACCGCCGGTCCGGCTGAAATTGAGGTCGATGGCAGGTTCTTCGTCTTTTGGAAGCTGCCAAAGGAGGAGGCCGAGCGCTGGTCGAGGCTCCTCAATCAAATCGCCAGTTTTCCGTCAGATGGTTCATTCTAAGTACGCAGAGGATGCACGCCCTGATCACTTCTGTGGGCCATTTACTCAGCCTTGAGAGTACAGCTTTCCCAGCAAATCGGTGATGACGACAGTCGTCGCCCTGTTGGGAAGGAACCGGTGACCTAGCAGCGCGTGCAGGATCGATCGGATCATCAAAGCCGAAAGCGGCCTTTAGCTGGTCGAGACTGCCCTCTTCTGCCGCAGGATGGCAAAGATCGTGGCTAGGCCGGAAGCCGATAGCCGGGGCTCATAACCGCCATCGCTCTCGAAATGGGGTGGACCGGCCTTCTCTTCGCCAAGGGCCACCTGGTCGAGCTGCTGGCTGATAGCCTGCCGGATAAATTTTGACCGGCCCTTCTCGCCTACTCCATTATCCATGCGGGCGATGTCCTCGGGCGAGAGGTAAACGTGCATGCGGATCAAATGGAGCGGCGGTCTTCCTATGCTGGCAGATTGGCAGGGTGTGGTTAATAAATACCTCAAAGTTCCCTGGCCACAAAAGGGATCATCTGATGCACGTGGCACCCTTCGCTTCCTTTCCGACCGCGTCATCGTCGAGCAGATGCGACACGGCGTCTCGCCGGTGATCAGATGCCTCGTAACCCACCGTGCCAACATCCTAAAGCCGGCGAGGATCGCCTGTCCGATACCTACCCTTCGAACTGTGCAAGGTAAAAATGACCACCCATGTTGGTAATGTAAGGCCCTGCACCTTCTCCAGTCGATAGATCCAGGCCAGAGCCCTGCATATACGTGGCGTGCGACCCATCGCCCGCATTGGTTTCGAAAATCTTGCTTCGAAATTCATCAGACCAACTTTTCGATGGGAGCGATAGTTGGTCCGTCTCATCATAGATTAAAACCCATATTTGCGCGGAGGTACCAAAGCCTCCGCCCACCATTCCCCAGAACCAATGGATAAGCACTGGATGACCATTGAAAGCGACACTCTCTGCAACCCCTTTGAGAAAACCAGGTTTCTCGTACTCAAAACGGAGCCAGTCGCCGTCGATGCCGAAGTGACCGAGCGCTTGGAACGGCATCAGTGCCAGGAGGGGGGCTGCGAATAACGACACCGCGCGCCTCCAATGCCGTTTGACTAAAATCCAGCCAGTACAGCATAGCCATACGATGAGAGTAAGCGTGCCAGGAAGAAGAACCAGGAAAAACGCGATTGCATCGTCACCGGTTGTTCGGCTCAGGGTCAGTAAAACATCGCAATACAAGACGAAAAGAAATGCGCTAATCACATAAGATGGGTGAAAACGATCGCGTGAAGCTGGGCGTTCAATAGGCGCTGCGTTCATTAATTGAATACCTATCTTGTGGCGACGCCGGTCGCTGGATTGAATGTCGGAAGCTGAGCATATCCCGTTTCAACGCGCGAGTTCCACAGTGCACAAAAGTTCCCTCCAGACTGCAACGTCTCTCTGCCCTGGTCCTGTTTGTGGCGGAGACATGGTCGAAGGTGACAGGCCAGAGTAGATAAACCCGGAAGAATCTTTGTCTATCGCTTTGCGCTAGAAGAAGCGGTGGTCAAAACTGGTGTACCAATTTCTCTAGGATGCATCTTTTAGGGTTTTTTGGGTCGACTAGGAGCTGGATTTGGCAGTCGATAGGATATTCTGCCACGCTATTTCCGTCCGTTAGGACATTACGGACATGAACGCGCAAACCATTGAAAAGATATGTGGCGTCCACGAAAACCGCGCTTGAATCACCAATAAGGTGGGTGCATGTGGCCGTCACCGTACCCACGGTCGGACGCCACCCGCGTGTTTTCTTCCAGGTCCAACGCCTGTTGCACGCTATCAGCAATGCGAGTGCGCAAACTACGGCAGCAGCGGTGAAATTTCCCTGCATGGCTTCCCTTAACGCACTTAGATGTACCCGACGTACTACAAGTTTTGAGCAAGCTCATCAACGCCCACTCTTCCGAAGAGGCCGGACACAGCCATCGAGTTACAGGGTGTAGACCATCACCCCACCCTAACCAGTAGTGGGTGTCACGCCTTATCTCTTCCGGCCGGGATCTTGAGTAAGCGACGCAATATTACGTCGCCGAATTCAGACGTGGCCACCCGACAATCATACGACTTTGCTGGGTTGATGAGGATTTTTACATCCCGACCAATCTCAAAACCCTTTGAAGTCAAGGAATTGGTATTGAGATCGAAGCCAAAGCGATCGATGGCTTCAAAGTTGTATTTCACGTCTATGTAGACGAGGGTGGCTTCGCCCGTCAGTCTGTGTTCGCTGCCGATGATCGTGCCGTCGACGGTGGTCCACTTAGCGACCAAAAGTAGCCGGCGGGCTCTGTTTGCGACGCCGAGAAGGAGAAATAGTAATACGGAAATGTAAAATACGATCGTGTAGAAATTCATCCACATTGCCTCCACGTCGCCAACCGGTTTTTGATAGTAGATACCTTAAAAGTTCGTCCTTTCTTCCAAAAACCAACGAGGGCGTATCAGGAGTTTTTTGGCCTGAGCACGGGGACAGTGAGCGGCCTCGCCACCAAGGCCCTAATCACGCCGGTACGCATCGAGGAAGAACTCGCCTGCTGTATGCGTAGACTGGTGGGGATATTTGCTTGTAGATGTCGGGAAAGACCAAGGGCTGCCGCGCTCGCGCCAACCGAATCGTCGCACCTACAACAGCCCGGCGGCGTCCACCGAACCGATCACAATTTTCGCAGGGTAAGTCTGCCCTGATCGTATCGATGCCGGGGGGCCACCGATCTGGCGCTTTCGCGGGTGAGATGCAGTACGTCGGCCACTTATCCCATTGCCCCTGTTTGCACCGCCTAGCCATCACCTCGTCTCGTTTTAAGAAATTGGCGCATTCATCATACATGACTGACATCAAAGCCATGTCGGTCATGCACGGAGATTTATGTTGGCTTCGCCAAAGTCCAAATCGGCGCTTGAAAGACTGGGGCACAACATGCGCAACGCATCCCTGCGGCGCGGCATCTCTGTGTCTGGTCTCGCAGCCCCGCCGGCACGTCTTCCAGTGCTGTTGCGCAGCTCGAAAAAAGCGATCCAGGTGTCGAAGTAGGAACACTTGTCGATATTCTCTGTAGCGCGGCATCTCGCTCTGCGGGCGCAGCGCTTCCCCAGTCAGTTTGAGTTTGCCGCCACCCACTTTCGGTTGGGCGTCGCTGCCAGATAGGCAACGTAATCGTCAGAGGCGTCGGCGAAGAAAAGAGCCGCCTCCTGCTCGCGCCATCCAGCCTCCACCGCGTCACGGATGAATGCGGTGAGTGCCCGTTTGCACATGGCCGCACATTCTACCGAACGCTCCTTTTGATCGACGCTAAACTTGGGCGGATGAAAATAGGTCATGCCGGATGATGGCACAGCCCTTGGCTCTTGCAACCGACAGCCTTTGTTAAGCTTACCAGGTAAGGTTAAAATCCCGTCTTTATGCTAGTGGGATGCACCACGTTTGGACTTCGCCAGCAGCATGACGTGCTCATCCGCGGCATCAGCCAACGCGACTGTAATTTCAACTTCAGACCAACCCCTGCCTCCTAACTTTGCAATAAGTTCTGACATGAACTTGTACACTTCTGTTCGGCAGTCAGTATTCGTTACATCATCTTCGAGTCGCTCATCGAAATTTAAGTTTTCCACTTCTCTCTCCGTTTTGTTACAATACGAGAATCACACAGGCGACTATTTGTTCAAATCACGAATTGTGACTCAGAATAGTCCTGCATCATGTACGATACTGGCACAGCTACTTAGAGTGGATTTTTTAAGTGGCTGTTTTCTAATGAAATATTGATTATGTGATCGACGTTTTTTCTCAACCAACGAAATCGCGAGGGAAACATGGCATATTCACGACGCCGATTTGGTTGCAGGTGTGCGGATTACGCCACACCCGACGACCTGTTATGAGCCACCCTGCCCCGCTTGCGACGCCGAAGTCCCTGGCCGATCTTGTCGCCCAAATTGTTTCCAGCTACGTGCGCAAGCACGTCGTCCCAGTGACAGATATGTCAAATCTGATCACCGCTGTTTATCGTGCGCTCGACAGCTGCTCGCTGGTGGTATTGCCAGCGCCGCAGGTCGAAGCACAAAAACCGGCCGTTTCCGTGCAAAAGTCGGTCCATAAGGACCACATCACCTGCCTGGAATGCGGTGGCGACTTCAAATCACTGAAGCGTCATCTGGCGATGTACCATTCGATATCGCCCGAAGATTATAGAGGGAAATGGAAGTTGCCCGGGAACTATCCGATGGTTGCCCCCCTCTATTCGGAAGCGCGCTCGAAAATCGCTCGGGAACTCGGCCTGGGTCAAAAAGGGCGACGCCCGAAATTGAAAGGGCTCTAGTCGTGCGGGCGCGCAGCGAAGCTGTAGCCTTTCTTATTTCGAAAGCTCAACGGCGGTCGAGCGGTCACCTGCGTAGAACGGCAATCCGATACTGCACGCCTGATAGCCTTACGGCCGCGTCAACGAAGAAAGCGCCGGATCAGAGCTAAGGACCGACCCTGGTCATCAGGCGCACTGAAGTCTCTTGCATCGTGTTTGCGGACGCCTTACTAGCCTCCGACAGCATCGCTGACGCATTTCTTGGTGTATGAGGACTTTGCAGCGCCGGCCAGCGGTTTGCCATTTTTATCCTTGGCAGAGCTATCGCAGGCAGCAGCAGCCTCGTTGGTGCACTTCTTCAGCGACGAGGTCAGAGCCGCGCCGGCCAGCGGCTTTCCATTCTTGTCGATCGCCTTTGACTTGCATGTATCGGCGGCATTCGCGCTCGCGGCGGACAACACCAAGACAACGGCCAGCAAGATCTTTTTCATGAATTCTCCCATTTCGATTGCTTCAAAGATGGAGGCCCCGTCTTCTGCCTGTCAAACGCCTTCGCCTCGTTGTAAGCGCTTCGGTTCCAACTTCGCAACGAAGTTGGCCTTGAATCACCGAACAAAACAAGGGGAGACTTCCCCATGGACGCTGGTTCTCTCCACATCGGACCGTCCTATTCGGGTCACAGTGGCCCGTGGCTAAACATCATCGTCCGCCATGATCCCGCAGCCAGGTGGTCTTTCGCCAGCTAGAACCTGACAGCCAGATTGGCCTTGACCGTCTGGCTGAGGCTGCCGCTGCCATATTGGCCGCTGTAGTTGATGCCGATGGTCGATGCCTGGGCGGCGGCGAAATCTAGGCCGGCGTCGAGGACGAGGCTATCTTTGTCGAGCGCCGTGCCGACGGTGGTGAAATCGTCGCCGCCGGCAAAGTGGAAGGAAGACTGCGTCGTCGTATCGCCGTAAGCGTGGCGCCAGCCAACAGAACTGCGCGCCGTTGCGTCAAGACCGGCCAGCGCGAACCCGGTTGAGGTGCGCAGACCTAGCGTGGTAAAAGTAACCCCCGCGTTCTCGGCAGCGCTGCTCAAGGCGGCCGACCCGCCGGTCTCGTTGAAAGCGTCACTGTGCTGATGAACATAGGCGGCATTGGCGAAAGGTTCGAAGGCCAATCTGCCGGCATCGATGCGGTAGCCGAGCTCGCCGTAGATCTGCGCCGTTGCTGCGTCGTAGTCGGCCGCCAAACTCTGTGAAAAGCCAGAAAATTCGACGTTTCGCTGCGTTGCGATCGACTGCCTCTCGTAGAGCGCGCCGACGCGCAAGGCCAGCGGGCCCCACTGGTTGCCGCCATAGACCCCGACATCGTAATTGTCGCTGCTGCCGGACGCGCTGCCGTTGGCCTGATCGAAATTGCCTTTGCTATAGCCGCCCATCACACCGATACGCCATGTCGTCTCGCGGAACGGGGCATCCGCGCCGATTGCCACGCCCCCGACCGAATCCTTGATACCGGCGGCGTTGGCGTCGCCATCCGTCCTGCCCCAGCCGCCATAGGCCTGGCCCCAACCGACAGCCCGCGCACTATAGGGATCGGCAAGGATGGCCGCGGCAGCCTGTGCCGCGGGCGTGGTGCTCTGCGTTTCGCCATAGCCGAGAGCGCTGCTTGCGCCGCCGGGCGGACCTCCGAGCACAAAGACGCTACCGCTGGCCGCGCCAACGCCGTCAAAGGCACTGCGCAGGCGGTCGATGCCAATGGTGCGCACGAAGCGGCTGTTGTCAAAAGTGGCGGTGGTCAACGCGCCATGCAGCGCGCCGGCCAGCTGACCAAAAGCATTGCGCGCCTGCTCGGCACTCAGCGTTTCGACAGACTGGTAAAGCGAATTATCACCGCCCAGACTTTCCACGCCCTCAGCGGCGGAGCGCTGATTAACGGTCCTGGCGGTTGAGGCAAAGGCGACAGTGTTGCGGGTGAGCGTCAGGGTGACATCGTCTGTATCGTAGCCGAGCGTCGTATCGACGAAGGCGGCAGACGAGGCGACGGCGCCGAACGTGCCGATAACGCCACGGCTCGCCGAGAGAACGGTGTAAGTCTTGCCAGCCCGCAGGCCGCTGGTATCGCCAAGGCTCACCGCAGCCCCGCTCACGAGCCTCGCCGTGCCGCTCACCTTGATCAGGTCGCTTCCCGTCCCATCGACGTCGACAGTGTAGAGAGCGCCGCTGGCGAACGTCAGATCGCCGGCGACCGTGAGGATTCCGACGCCGCTGCCGGGCGCAATGGTGGCGCCCGATGCGACGGACGTCGTTCCGACGGTGCCGGTGCCTGACAGGACGCCGCTGTTGACGAGCATCGTGCCGCCAAGCAGGCCGTTTACCGTCAGCCTACCGCCTGAGACGGTGGTGATCCCGGAAAAACTGCTGGAATCGCTGCTCAACGACACGCTGCCGTCGGCAACATCTATGGCGCCATTGCCGTCAACAGACGCCGAAAGCGTGTAGGCCGGACCGCCGAAATTGAAAACGAGGGTGCCGCTGCCAGCGCCGAAGTGGATGGCACTGGTGTCGAGCGTTGCTGCACCGGCGGCGGTCTGGCCCAGCGTGGAGCCGACATTCAAGGTGCCGGTCGAGCCCGCCTGTGCGGCGATGGTAATGCTGCCAGCAGAGATCGTCCCGCCATCGGCAACAGTCACGGTGCCGGTGCTGGCATCGCCGATGGTCAGGCTGCCTGCGGTCGAAAAGGTCGAGCCGTCGCCGGTAACAGTCACCTTGCCGGTCGAGCCGGCATCTCGGCCGATCGTCGTCGACGAGGCACTGAGCGTGCCGCCCAGAGTGACTTGCAGCGCACCGGTGCCGGCGCCCCCGACGATGAGGTCACCGTCGTCTCGCCAGGTGCTGCCGCCGCCAGTCACAAGGACAGTGCCGCTGCCATTGAAATTGTCACCCAGAACGAGCCCATTCGATTGGACAGTCCCGGCATTGGTGATTTTTGTAAGGCCGCTGCCGCTTCGGCCGACGATCACCGAATTTGTGACATCCCATTGTGTGCCGCCACCGTCGACAGTGACTATGCCGCTATCCCCGTCTGCATATCCCAGGGTCGCCGAGCTGCTCTCGACTTGACCAGCGCCGCTGATGTCGAGCGTGCCGTTGCCGGGGCCAGTGACGCCGCCGCCGTCACCGCCAATCAAGAGCGCTCCGGACGTCCAGACGGACCCAAGGCCGCCGACACGGACCGAGCCGTTGGCATGAGCACCAATGACGGCGCTGCCGCTGGAGACGGTGGCGCCAGAAAAGATTGTCAGACTGGCATCGCCCGCCTGGCCGACGATCAGTGAACCGTGTGTGTCGAAGGCGCTGCCGCTGCCGCTGAGACCGACCGTGCTGCCATCGCTGCCGGCAAGACTGCCAATGACGGTGCTGTCGACCGATACAGTGGCTCCGGTTGAGATGGAGACGGTACCGAGGCCACCATCGCCGACCGTGAGATCGCCGGCCGTCCAGGTGGTGCCGCCGCCGGCAATATTGACCGTGCCTGTAGCCCCTGCAACCTTTGCGATGGTCGTCTCGGCGGTGGATGCTGCGGCGCCGGTGACCACCTCGAAGCGGCCAGCGCCTGCCTTGCCGATGACGAAGGGGCCGCTCGTCTGGAAATAGGAACTTCCACCGCTCACCCCGATGGTCCCGGAACTGCCGCTATCCGCCGCGATGGTCGCCGCACCGCTGCCGCTGTAGCCGCCAGCGGCCGTGATCGTCACAATGCCAAGTCCGGCATTACCGACCGTCAGATCGCCATTGCTCCAACGCCCAAGCGAGCCGGAGACGGTCACGCTGCCGTTGGCCGTGGCTCCGGCACCAAGATTTGCCGTCGTGGAGGTAAGTGCATTGTTGATGGTGAGATTGCCGCTTGCACCATTGCCGACCGTCAGCCCGGCAATATTCGGGATCGGCGCTCCGAGATTATTGTAAATGATGGCAGAAGCTGGCGTGTCGATATCGACACTGTCTCCGGCCTGAGGTGCGTGGCCCGCAGCGCCTCCGTTCAGCCAGTTGCCGTCCTTCGTCCAATCAGTATCCACAGCGCCGCTCCAAGACAAGGAGTCGGCGGCGGCGGGACCCATAGCGGCGGTCAGCAACGTGATGGAGGCCAATAAAGTTTTAAAAAATGGTTTGCTGTACAAGTCATGTTCCATCGAAAGGCAATCTTCTGCTAACCGGTTATTAAGCGTAAAAGATAAAAGACAATTAACGTTTAGATCCTCGGCCGAATGACATATTCGCCGTCACCAGTCTTGTATTACTATTTGTCGTTGTCAACAGAAGAAAAGAACATAACACTCGGGCCTGAAGCAAGATCTGCTAAAGTCAATTTGTCAAAGTGCCTCGGCTTACTTGCCCATGGACACGCTATTGCACCATTATCGAACAAGGTTGATGAAGATCCGGGCTCAACACCTCTTACAGTGCCTTGCCTTTTTCCTGATATGTGGCGTGGTTTTTATCGTCTTCGGCCGATTACTCCCGAGAACGAGGACGTCGCCATGGGCTTTCCTAACCGCCCATCATCCCCGCACACGATGAGTACCGCACGCCCAAATGGTCGTCATAAGCCCCCTTGAGAAGGTCGATGTAGTCGACGGACTTGAATTTGGCAGCCCACGGAACCGGGCCGCTATCACCGCGCAGTCGGTCAATCATTGCCTTTTTCCAGAAACCGTCCTCAAAGTCCGAATTTTCAATGCGAAAAATCGAACCGTGCGCTTCACATTTTGCAAGATTACCTTTTGCGACCAAATATCCCGTAGCCAGAGCCAAGAAGTCTTCTTGCTGCATTCCTAGCCTTTTCGTCCCATGACCGTCTGAGAGGTCAGATCAATTTGCGTAAAACTCGAAGCGACGCAACCCTAAATACAACTACATATTGACTCCGAAAAGTCTTCAAACAATTATGAAGGGTCTCTATTCCTCGAGATCGAGGCTTGGTCACGATGTCAACGCTTCCAACGCCTGGCGGACTTGGCACGGGTCAAACTCTCTTCTGCCGGTTGACTGAAGTAGATATGCTCAGGCTGGCATTCCGAAGCTCAGCTTCACCTATCTTCATCATGCTCCAGGAGACTTCGGCGCCTGCAAGCGCTGTGCATGCGGGGTCCCGTGTACGTCGGCGCCGACGGCGCCATGCTTGTCAAAGGCGAACCAAGGCTCGGCTCGCGCATTGAACTTGCGGAAGAACAGCGGTGGTGATCGCTCGATCAGCGACGTTGTAATATGAGCCCTTCCAACACCGGGGCGACCGATCGGCGCTTTGGGCGGACTGGTGTGCGATCACCTTGCAAGATGGACAGTCGTCGTTGAGATGCCATAAGAGTCCTTCTCGCCTGACGACCCTCTGCGGCAAATAATGGAAAGCGGCAAGCGCGATCCAGCCCCTAGTACCCCGTCAATTTTATCGTGCGGAGACTGACGCCTTGGATTGAATTGGCTTTTTGGGTCGTTTGCGTGCAGTTGTTCTTGGACTTTTGGAAGAATGGCGCCGATTTTTTCGCATGGGAACTCCCGAGCAATCATTAAGGCTCTACGACTGTTGTAGGATGATAGTTTCGCCAGTCGCAAACTTCCATGTTCTTGAGGCAAAGATCATCGCTTTGAGTGCGCCGAATTTGTCGGAAAGGTTGACCAAAGGAAATCATAGCGCCGGTTAAGCGTAAGATCGGCTGATGTCCCAACACTGACATGGAACGCCGCCCGCCCCCGAAAGGCGAGCAGCGCTTGGTCCTTACTTCAGGGCTGCGAGCAGCGCCTTGAAACCGTCTTCGACGGACGGACGGATATCGGCACGCGACAAGGCGAAGGCGACGTTGGCGAGGATGAAGCCATCCTTGGCGCCGCAGTCATAGGTTTCACCCTTGAAGTGGTAGCCAGCGAAATCCTGCTGCTTGGCAAGCTTCAGCATACCGTCGGTCAGCTGGATCTCGTTGCCGGAGCCGCGCTCCTGATGCTCGAGGATGTGGAAGATCTCGGGCTGGAGGATGTACCGGCCGTTGATGAAGAAGTTCGACGGGGCAGAACCCTGCGGCGGCTTCT
>NZ_SCFL01000035.1:0-20291 GCF_007000305.1 Rhizobium sp. rho-13.1
CTGCCATCTGGCCGCTCGTCAGGGCACCGATCTTGTCGGAGCTGAGCAGGGCGAGATTGGCGCTGGACAGGCCGGCGAGAGCCTTGGTGGTGATGGCAGCAAGTGCGCCGCTGGAGAGGGCCAGGATGTTATCCGACGAGAGTGCTGCGATGTCATTCGATTCGAGGGCTGCGATCTGCTTTGTGCTCAGCGCGGCGACTTCGGTCGTCGTCAGGGCACCAAGCTGGTCGGAGGTGAGGGCGCCGACCTGGGCGGTCGTCATTGCGCTGATCTGGCCGGTCGAGAGCAGAGCGACGTCATCGGTGGTCAGAGCCGAGATCTTCGTGCCGAGTGCCGCAATCTGCCCGTAGGTCAGCGCGACGGCGTTGCTGGTGGTTAGATCGGCGACCTGCTGGGTTGTCAGCGCGGCGATCGCGGTCGAGCTCAGTCCGGCTTCCTGCACGGAGGAGAGAATGCCGAGCTGGGCGGCGCTAAGGCCGACGACGGCAGCTGCCGAAATGCTGCCCAGCTGCGTCGAGCTGAAGGCCTGCATGTCGTCTGTGGTGATGGCGCCGAGCTGGGTGGAGCTCAAGGCCTTGATCTGGGTCGAGTTCAGCGCTGCGATGTCGGCGGTTTTCAGGCTCGCTATCGTGGCTGTGGAAAGATTCTGGATCTGCGTGGCTGACAAGGAAGAAATGATGGAAGTCATGGAAACGTGCCCCTCGGGTTAACGGAATGCAAGACATCGTTCTCCCACCGTCTAACAGGCGTGATTGCCGTCATGAGCATCAGCCATCGGGATTCGTCAGGAGAAATAGATGTTACGCAGAACATGGCTCGTATAAGCCAACACGTTAGGAGAGCATCATGCGTCAAAAGCCGTTACAGCTCTGATCCCCACGCCACGGAATAAACACTATGCAATAGCAGCAGTGCCAATCCGGAATCTGTTTTCACACAATCGAAGGCACTGATTCTTCATTAGCAGTGCCGCGATATACAACTATGTATTGGAGAACTTGTAAATTTTCATTTAACGGCCGGAATAACCCGGCTTTAGCACCTTCAAATGCGCTATTGATTCGCTCTAGATCTCTATAATTGAAATTAGTCAATCACAATCTTAACTCGGAGAAAGCATAGAGTTTATTCTTATACTTGGAGATGGTTAGTGTGCGATGATTTTTCCGATCCTGATCTGCAATACATCCCTGAGTAGCTGTTTTGTTAAGCATATCTCTTTTCAATAAATGACGAGCGGCATCAGGCTTTGAGAAGGCCACGCGCGAAACTGAACCGGGGAGATGCGAGGCGAAGGGGGCCGGGGAGGCAGGGGCCATGCAGCCTATGGCCCAACGACAAAGGGCTCAGCGATCTCTCGCTAAGCCCTTGAAAAAGGATGGTGGGCGTAACAGGGATTGAACCTGTGACCCCTACGATGTCAACGTAGTGCTCTCCCGCTGAGCTATACGCCCATCCGATGGCGGCGCATAGATCAAAAAACCTGGGGGCCGTCAATGGCCTTTTTTAAGTTTTCTGATCCCGCCGCCGAGATTGCCTATGCGGCAAGCAGTTTGTTGACCTCATCCACCAGTTCGCGCAGGTGGAAAGGCTTGGAAAGCACCTTGGCATCCTTCGGCGCTTTCGAATCGGGGTTGAGGGCGACTGCGGCAAAGCCGGTGATGAACATCACCTTGAGGTCCGGATCGAGTTCGGTGGCGCGGCGCGCCAGTTCGATCCCGTCCATTTCTGGCATGACAATATCGGTCAGCAGCAACGAAAATGGTTCCTCGCGCAGCCGATCGTAGGCGCTAGCGCCATTGTCAAAGGACGATACCTTGTAGCCGGCCTTTTCAAGGGCCTTCACCAGGAAACGACGCATGTCGTTGTCGTCTTCGGCAAGCAAAATCTTCTGAGTCATTATTGGACCGTCAATCACTATCTTCTCTCGCGGCTAATCAGCCGTTCACGTTAGTCGCGGTCCGTAAACAAGCGATGAATGCGGCGCCGACGGTCACATTGAAGTTCATACATACTATGGACTTGGTGGTGCGCAACTGGCAACATACACCTGCGAAAAGTTCTTGACATGGTAAAGACGTGGATGCCCGCAGACGTAGGAAGTTTCGAGATTTTCGAGATACTCGAACCGGTGTCGCAGACCATCCCCTTTGTCTACTCGTCGCCCCATAGTGGTCGCATCTATCCTCCTGAGTTCATTGCGCAATCACGACTACAGGGTGTTGCCATCCGGCGCTCGGAGGACCACTATGTCGACGAGCTTTTCTCGGCCGCAAGCGCACTCGGTGCGCCGCTGTTGATAGCCAATTTTCCCCGCGCCTATATCGACGTAAATCGCGAACCTTACGAGCTCGACCCGCGCATGTTCGAGGGTGCGCTGCCGTCCTATGCCAATATCAATTCGGTTCGGGTTGCCGGCGGGCTCGGAACCATTCCGCGAATCGTTGCCGAAAACATGGAAATCTATGCAAGCCGGGTGCCGGTGGCCGATGCGCTCCAGCGGATCGAGACGATCTACAAGCCTTACCACGCGGCCCTGCGCCGCCTGATGGCCCGCACCCACCTGGAATTCGGCTTCGGTGTGCTGGTCGACTGCCACTCGATGCCCGGCAATATTCGCGTCGCCGGCAGCCACGCGCGTCCAGATTTCATCATCGGCGATCGCTACGGAACGAGTGCGTCTGCCGACCTATCCCATGCGGCGATGGATATTCTCGATGGCCTCGGGTTTCATGCGGTACGCAACAAGCCGTACGCCGGCGGGTTCATCACCGAGCACTACGGCCGGCCTTCGCGTGGTCTGCATGCGCTCCAGGTCGAGGTCAACCGGGCGCTGTACGTCGATGAGATGACCCTGGAAAAGCGCAGCGATTTCGGCCTGATGACGGGTGCTATCACGGCCTTCATCAGGCAGATGGCGGAGCACGTTGCACGATATGGCAACGACCGAGCGCTGGCGGCAGAGTAATCCCGCTCGTTAACAATCAGGCCAAAAAAAACCGCCCGAAGGCGGCTAAGTCTAGGGAGGAAACACCCAAGGAGGGTATTTACAGTCAGAAGACTGTAGCTCCGGTCTAATATTGCGATGCACAATTGTCAAGCAGATTTTGAAGTGCCTATTTTAAAGGCTAAGCGATAGTTGGACGGGACGCGTTTGCATCGTCAAATTTAATGGCTATGAAAAGCCTCTCGCATCGATCGGATATTTGCCATGCTCCCTGACCGCGCCTTCTTTTTCGAGCTCGCCGACGCTGCCAAGGCAGAGACACTTCCCCGCTTTCGCGCCGGCATCGATGTCGTCAACAAGGAAGCCGGCGGATTCGATCCGGTAACCGAAGGCGACCGAGCAGCCGAACTGGCGATCCGTGCGCTGATCACGGACAGGTTTCCCGACCATGGGATTCTCGGCGAGGAATACGGCAATGTCGGCCTCGACCGCGAGCATGTGTGGGTCATCGATCCCATCGACGGGACGCGCGCCTTCATCTCCGGTGTGCCCGTATGGGGAACGCTGATCGGGCTTTACCGCAATGGCCGCGCTATCATGGGGCTTGTCGACCAGCCCTTTACCGGCGAGCGTTATTTTGCCGACGGCAGCCGGTCGAGCTACACCGGCCCAGGCGGCGACAGGCAATTGCAGGTCCGTGATTGCGGCAGTCTGTCGAAGGCGATCCTGTTCACGACCTCGCCGCACCTTTTCGCCGGTATCGAGATGGAAAAATACCGCGAGATCGAGCAGCAGGTGCGGCTGTTCCGCTACGGCACCGACTGCTACGCCTATGCGCTGCTGGCGGCCGGCCATGTCGACCTGGTGGTCGAGAATGTCCTCAAGCCCTACGACGTCGGCGGCATCATCCCCGTCATCGAGCAGGCAGGCGGCATCATCACCACCTGGGAAGGTGGTCGCCCCGAACAGGGCGGCTCCATCATCGCAGCCGGCAGCCGAGCGGTCCACGAAGAGGCGTTGAAGATACTGGCGCGCTGACCAAACTTCAAAGCCCCGAGCCGACCGGGTCGGTGTTGGCTTCGGCGTCACTTCCCGGGATGAAGGCGTGAATCGCTGCCATTGCGGCGGCGCGGTAGACATCTTTTTCCTGGAAAACCTCGTGCCTTGCGCCTGCGATCGGCACGAGTTGGGCTGCGCGGAAGGAGCGCGAGAGCCGTTCCTGTTCGGCATAGGGGATGATGCCGTCGCGGGTGGGTGCCAGCAGCAAAGTCGGGATGGCGATAGAGAACAGGTGCTCGGGCTGCGAGACACGGTCTATCGTTTGAAAGGCCTGCTGTAGCCAGCGTGCCGAGGGCGGACCGAGCACGAGGTCGGGGCGGGCCGATGCAATGGCGCGGTTGCGGTCGTAACGTTGTTCGTCCGATGTCAGCAGGTTTGTGGCAAAGGGCCTTTCCTTGAATTTTCGATTGAGTGGGATGCTGCCGAGGCCGACCGCGCAGGCGGCGCTCGCCATGAACCGGATCACGCGCGGCGATGCGCTCTGGCCGGTGAGGCCGACAAAAGGTGCGCTTAGCACCATGCGCTCGATGCGGCCCGTCAGTCTCGGCGCTGCGGAAAGGGCGATCAGTGCACCGGTCGAGTGGGCGACGAGGTAAAAAGGCAGGCGGGTGTCCGGAAGCACCACGTGCTCCATGAAGTCCTCTAGGTCGTGCTCGTAGTCGGAGAAGCGCCGGACATGGCCGCGGGTTGGATGCTTTATCAGCCGTCCGGAGCCACCCTGGCCGCGCAGGTCGAAAGTTGCGACCCACAGGCCCCGATCCGTCAGTTCGCGGATGGTTTCGAAATATTTCTCGATAAACTCGTTGCGACCATGCAGCAGGACGACCGTGCCCTTGGCCACGGCATGACTGCTGCGGAAAATGGCATAGCGCAGCTTGTGGCCGTCATGGGTGGTGAAATAGCCCTCGGTCCTGTTGTCTGGAACAGGGTTGTCGGGGGTCGAAAAGAGAATTGATTCCGTCACAACTGAAAGGGCCTCGCTCAAGCCGCCAAACATAACGCATGGATTGTCGCATAAGTATAACTGCGAGCGGAAAAAAGGCCGGCCTGACGGAAATCGAGATGGCCGCAGGCCGGCCGAGCTGACTGAAGACGAAGGGACGATACACTCCAGTCACGGACAGTCATCCGATGTGCAAGTTGTATCAACGCGGCGCTGAACCCCAGCCGAACCGGCTGTTCATCGGCGGTTCACGGAAAATTATCGCGGCGCGTTGCGGGCTCTTGAAGTCGCTAAAGGCCATTCCCATCTCCTTTTCACGGACGCCGAGAGGGTCTGTAAAACCGTCCCAAGGCTGCCAGAACGGGGCCCCCGGGGCATATGAACCGCAATCGTCGCTCACAGGAGGACACCATGCGTCACGTTGATTTTTCCCCACTCTATCGCTCTACCGTCGGTTTCGACCGCCTGTTCACCATGCTCGACACCTTGTCGCAGCCCGATCAGGCACAAACCTACCCGCCCTACAACATCGAGCGCACCGGCGAGGCAACTTACCGCATCACCATGGCGGTGGCCGGCTTCGACGAAACCGAGCTCAGCCTCGAGGCGCACGCCCATGTGCTGACCGTCAAGGGCGAGAAGAGCGATGATGCTGCCGAAGGTAGCGAATATCTCTACCGCGGTATCGCCAAGCGCGCCTTCGAGCGCCGTTTCCAGCTTGCCGACCATGTCGAGGTGCAGGCAGCATCGCTGAAGAACGGCCTGCTGCACATCGATCTCCTGCGCAACATCCCGGAAGCCATGAAGCCGCGCAAGATCGCCATCGCCGCTGAACCAGTGGACGCGCCGAAGTCGATCGAAGCTCACGTCAACTAACCGAGTTCACATCCATACGAAAAAGGCGGCGTCCAGGTGGCGCCGCCTTTTTTGTGTCTCGCGGCTCACCTGAGAGGATCAGGCTGGTGTCGTTGCGTCGGCGGTGTCCTGCAGGCGCCGCGCTTCTTCTTCCATGCGTGCGGTGGCACGGCTGGCGGCATCGGCATATTTCTGGGCGATGACGGCACAGGCCATCAGCTGGATCTGGTGGAATAGCATCAGCGGCAGGACGATGGCGCCGATCGGCGAGCCGGCGAAGATGACGCTGGCCATGGGTACGCCGCTGGCCAGGCTCTTCTTCGAGCCGCAGAAGGTGATGGTTATCTCGTCGGCGCGCGAAAAGCCGAGTGCCCGGCTGCCGAACATTGTGATGCAGATAACCACCGCGAGGAGCAGCATGTCGGCAATGATGACGGTGATGATGTCGCCGATCGAAGTGTCTCGCCAAAGGTGCTCGATCACTGCCGCGCTGAAGGCGGAATAGACGACCATCAGGATCGAGCCCCGGTCGACCGGCATCAAGATTTTTTTCTTGGCGCGGATCCAGTTGCCGATCCATGGCTGCAGGATCTGACCGACGACAAAGGGCGCCAGCAATTGCAAGGCGATCTGCTCCAGCACGGTCCAGGAGAAGCCACCACCACCGTGGGCGCCGAGGGGCATCAATAGCCCGACCAGCAGCGGCGTCAGGAACATGCCGAAGATATTGGAAGCGGAGGCGGCGCAGATGGCAGCCGGCACGTTGCCGCCGGCAATCGACGTGAAGGCGATCGACGACTGCACTGTCGATGGCAGCACGGTAAGGAAGAGGATGCCCATGTAGAGCGTCTGCGGCAGGATTGCCGGCACCAGGAAGCCCATCAGCATGCCGAGAACCGGGAAGATGACGAAGCTGGTGAGCAGGATGGCCAAGTGCAGCCGCCAGTGCAGGGCGCCGGCAATCACCACGTCGCGCGACAGGCGGGCTCCGTGCAGGAAGAACAGCAGAGCGATGGCGATGTCGGTGGCAATGCCGAAATTGCCGGCAGCTGCGCCATGGACGGGAAACACGGATGCCGTCAGCACGGTCAGCACGAGCAGCATGGTAAAGGTGTCTGGCAAAAAGCGGCGCATCGGGCCCGTCCTCGCAATTATATGTTGGGCAAGCATTGCCTTATTGCGATATGCGATGCAAGGAATAACAGTTATCGTAAATCGGGATGATAGCAATGCTGGATCTGGTGCAGTTGCAGAGTTTCGTAACCATAGGACAGATGGGCAGCTTTACGCTTGCCGCCGAGCGGCTGGGGCTCGGGCAATCGACGGTTAGCCAGCACATCCAGCGGCTCGAGGCCTCTGTCGGGCGAAAGCTACTTGCCCGCGATACCCATCGCGTCGTGCTGACCGGGGATGGGGAAGCGCTGATCGGCCATGCCCGCACGTTGCTGTCGATAGAGGGCGAGATGCGCTCGCTGTTTGCCGATAACAGCCTGCGGGGCAGCCTGCGGCTCGGCGTGTCCGAGGATTTCGTCACGAGCCAGTTGCCGGATGTGCTGGAGGAATTCGTCCGACTGCACCCGTCCGTCGATCTGGAACTGACGGTGGCGCTCAGCGGCGCGCTCTACGAGATGCAGGACAATGGGGCGCTGGATCTTGTGCTCGCCAAGCGCCGCCTTGGCGACACCCGCGGGACGCTGGTTTACCGCGAGCCGCTGATCTGGCTGGCACGCGACCCTGAACGCATCAGGGCATCCAGCGCGCCGCTGCCGCTGATCGCCTTTCCAGCCCCGAGCGTCACCCGGGCCGTGGCGCTGGAGGCGCTGCGTCGCCAGCAGATACCGTGGCGAATCGTCTGCACCTGCGGCAGCCTCAGCGGCCTGACGGCAGCCGCCCGGGCCGGGATGGGCGTCCTCGTCCAGCCGCGCAGCATGGCACCATCCGGCCTCACCGAGATCGCGCCGGGCTGGTTGCCCGTACTGGAAGATGTCGAATTCGTGCTCGTCCCCCGCAAGGGCGCCGACCAGATGCTGGTCAAGGCACTCTCGGACGACATCCTCTCAAAGGTGCGGAATTTGCGGGCCGGGTAGAAAGTGGAGCGCCTCGGCGGCGCTCCGTCAGACTGCTGCAAACCCTGGAGAAACTTGCTTGACGAGAGCGATACCCTACTCGCCCTTGTGGCGGGGATCCAGCGACACGACGTCTGTCGGGTCAAAGACTCTTTCAGCTCAAGGACTTGAGCTGACTGGATCCCCGCCACAAGGGCGAGGATGAGGGGAGTTTGGCAACCGGCTCAGTCTTTCGAGTGACCTGCAGAGGTGTTAGATACCACCTTCTTCAGCAGTCTGGGGGAGCGCCTCAGGGCGCTCCGTCGCACTCACGCGAGGCATGCGAGGAAATCGGCGACGTCGGCGTCGCTGGTGGCGAAGCTGGTGACGAGGCGGATCAGGCCTTCGTCGGGGCCGACGAGGTGTTTGGCACTGTCGGAGATCGGCCAGTCGTAGAACTGGGCGCCCTTGTCTCTTGCGTTGTCGATTGCGGTTTTCTTGACGATGGCGAAGATCTCGTTCGAGGTGGTCGACCAGGCGAGCTTTGCGCGGTCGGTATGCTCGATGCCGGCTCGCATCCTGTCCGCCATGGCGTTGGCATGGCGGGCGAGGTCGAGCCAGAGGTCGTCCTGCAGGTAGGCCTCGAACTGTGCGGCGATGAAGCGGGATTTTGAGAACAGCTGGGCGGTGCGCTTGCGCAGGAAGGCGAAGTCCTTGGCGAGATCGGGGTCGAAGAAGACGATCGCCTCTGCGCACCAGCATCCGTTCTTTGTGCCGCCGAAGGAGAGTACGTCGACGCCGCGCTTCCAGGTCATTTCGGCCGGTGAGCAGCCGAGCGATACCAGCGCATTGGCAAAGCGGGCGCCGTCCATGTGCAGCGGCAGGCCATTTTTCTTGGCGATCTTCGAAATGGTATCGATCTCGTCGAGGCTGTAGATGGTGCCGACCTCGGTCGCCTGGGTCATGGTGACGGCGGCGGCGCGGCCGTGGTGGATGGCGTCCTGCGGGTACCGGCCAATGCGCTCCACCAGGTTATCCGGCAGCATCTTGCCCTCGGGGCCATCGACGCCGACCATGCGCATGCCCGAGAAGAAATCGGGCGCGCCGCATTCGTCTTCGATCACATGGGCTTCCGTGTGGCAGAACGTCAGGCCGCCGGGACGGGCGATGCTGGCCAGCGACAGGGAGTTGGCGGCCGTGCCCGTGGCGACGAAGAAGACAGCGACCTCACGCTCGAACACCTCGTTGAAACGGGTTTCTATCGCCTTGTCGAGTTCGCTGGTGCCATAGGCAGCGGCAAAACGGGTCGATTCCTTCGAGAGGCGTTCATTGATGGAAGGGTGGGCGCCGGCCCAGTTATCGGAAGCAAAGAACATGTGAGATCTACCGCATATTTAAGGGAGAGGAGGGTGTCGTTGCAGAGTAGGGGATTGGCTGAGGGGATCAATTGCAGCGCCGCATCGCACGGTGGATCTGGCGCACTACGCAATCAAGGCGATAATTCTTACCTTTAAAGGAAATTATCTTTCGCGAAATTCGAAACTGCGGCAATCTTACGTCGATATTTTCGTTTTCAGCTCTTGCTAACCTTTCCGCTTTCTGGCATAGAACTGATGAATTAGGACAGTGCTGCTGTCCTATTTTGGTCTTTGACGCCGCACCCCGCCAAAAATCCTAGCGGAGCTGGGATTTCACGTTATAGTTTTCGAGATGCCCGTCCTTCCAGATGGCGCATCCGAAACTGTGACTGGTGGGAAAGCCGATCTATCGCCCCCAACGCGATGTCTGCGGCCGGATCTTTAAACATGCAACAGCGCTGTCGCGTGTCGCCCATATACTGGGCGCGCGGGACGAAGGGACGCCCGCGGCGCGGGGTTTGCAGGAGGAAAGACGATGACGAACGTAACGCCATCCACGACATTGAGCCTGGCCGCAGCCGTCGAGACGGATGCATCGGTCAAGGCGCGCCATTCCATGTCCGCTCTTCCGCGCAAACAGGGCCTCTACGATCCCCGTAACGAACATGATGCCTGCGGTGTCGGCTTCGTCGCCCATATGAAGGGGCAGAAGTCGCACCAGATCGTCCAGGACGGCCTGTTCATCCTCGAGAACTTGACTCATCGCGGTGCCGTCGGCGCCGATCCGCTGATGGGCGACGGTGCGGGCATTCTCGTGCAGATACCCGATCGCTTCTTCCGCGAGGAAATGGCACTGCAGGGCGTCACTCTGCCTGCCATCGGCGATTATGGCGTCGGTCACTTTTTCCTGCCGCAGGACGAGACGCTGATCGCCCATTTCAAGAAGACCGTCGAGGATGTCATCGTCGAGGAAGGCCAGGTGCTGCTCGGTTTCCGCGATGTGCCGGTCGACAACTCTTCGCTGTCGAAGGCCGAGCATATTGCCGCTACGGAACCGCACCATGTGCAGGTGTTCATCGGCATCGGCCGCGATGCAGCCAGCCATGACGAGTTCGAGCGTCGGCTGTTCACGCTCCGCAAGGTCATCTCTAACCGTATCTATGCCGAATATGACGGCGAGGAGAGCGGTTTTTATCCGGTGTCGCTCTCGTCGAAGACTATCGTCTACAAGGGCATGTTCCTCGCCTATCAGGTGGGTGCCTATTACAAGGACCTGACCGACCCGCGGTTCGAATCGGCTGTCGCCCTCGTGCACCAGCGTTTCTCGACCAACACGTTTCCGTCGTGGAAGCTCGCCCATCCCTATCGCATGGTCGCCCATAACGGCGAGATCAACACTCTGCGCTCCAACGTCAACTGGATGGCCGCCCGCCAGGCGTCCGTGTCGTCGCCGCTGTTCGGCGAGGACATCTCCAAGCTGTGGCCGATCTCCTATGAGGGCCAGTCCGATACGGCCTGCTTCGACAACGCGCTCGAGTTCCTCGTTCGCGGCGGCTATTCCATGGCCCATGCCGTCATGATGCTGATCCCGGAAGCCTGGGCCGGCAACCAGTCGATGGCGCCGGATCGTAAGGCATTCTACGAATATCATGCCGCCCTGATGGAGCCATGGGACGGCCCCGCTGCGGTTGCCTTCACCGATGGCACGCAGATCGGCGCGACGCTCGACCGCAACGGCCTTCGTCCGGCACGCTATCTCGTCACCAACGACGACCGCGTCATCATGGCGTCGGAGGCCGGCGTGCTGCCGGTGCCGGAAGAAAACATCATCCAGAAGTGGCGCCTGCAGCCGGGCAAGATGCTGCTGATCGACATGGACAAGGGTCGCATCGTCTCCGACGACGAAGTGAAGTCGGAGCTTGCGACCAAGCATCCCTATCGCCAGTGGCTCGATCGCACCCAGCTGATCCTCGAGGAGCTGAACACTGTAGAACCCCGTGCGCTGCGCCGCGACGTTTCGCTGCTCGATCGCCAGCAGGCGTTCGGCTACACGCTGGAAGACACCAAGATCCTGATGTCGCCGATGGCAACAACGGGCCAGGAAGCAATCGGCTCGATGGGCACGGATACGCCTATCTCGGCGATGTCGTCGAAGTCGAAGCTGCTTTACACCTATTTCAAGCAGAACTTCGCCCAGGTCACCAACCCGCCGATCGATCCGATCCGCGAAGAGCTGGTGATGAGCCTCGTCTCCTTCATCGGGCCGCGTCCGAATTTGCTGGATCACGAGGGTGCTGCCAAGGCGAAGCGGCTGGAAGTTCGCCAGCCGATCCTCACCAATGGCGATCTCGAGAAGATCCGCTCTATCGGGCATACGGAAGACCGTTTCGACACCAAGACTCTCGACTTCACCTACGACGTCGAGCGCGGCGCCGGCGGTATGGAGGAGATGCTCGAGCGTCTATGCGAACGGGCCGAAGCTGCGGTCAAGGGCGGCTACAACATCATCGTGCTCTCCGACCGGCAGATGGGCCCGGACCGCATCGCTATCCCGGCGCTGCTGGCAACGGCGGCCGTCCACCATCATCTGATCCGCAAGGGTCTGCGCACCTCGGTTGGTCTCGTCGTCGAAACCGGCGAGCCGCGCGAGATCCATCACTTCTGCCTGCTCGCCGGCTATGGCGCCGAGGCGATCAACCCCTATCTCGCTTTCGACACACTGCTCGACATGCATGCCAAGGGCGAGTTCCCGAAGGAAGTCGACGCCAGCGAAATCGTTACCCGCTTCATCAAGGCTGTCGGCAAGGGCATCCTCAAGGTAATGTCGAAGATGGGTATCTCGACCTACCAGTCCTATTGCGGCGGGCAGATCTTCGATGCCATCGGCCTGCAGCAGGAACTGGTGGATAAGTACTTCTTCGGCACCGCCACGATGATCGAAGGCGTCGGCCTCGATGCCATCGCCGAGGAAACCGTTTCCCGCCACCGCGCGGCCTTCGGCAAGGATCCGATCCTCGCAACGACGCTGGATATCGGCGGCGAGTATGCTTACCGGATGCGCGGCGAAGCGCATGCCTGGTCGCCGGATGCGATTGCGTCGCTGCAGCACGCTGTGCGCGGCAATGCGCAGGATCGTTACCGCGAGTTTGCGGAAATGGTCAACCAGTCCGACCTCAGGATGAACACCATCCGTGGCCTGTTCACCATCAAGGGTGCCGAAGCGCTCGGCCGCGAGCCGATCTCTATCGACGAGGTCGAGCCGGCCATCGATATCGTCAAGCGTTTCTCGACCGGTGCCATGTCGTTCGGCTCGATTTCGCGCGAGGCGCATACGACGCTTGCCATCGCCATGAACCGGATCGGCGGAAAGTCGAACACCGGCGAAGGCGGCGAAGAGTCCGACCGCTATTTCCCGCTGCGTGACGGTTCACCGAACCCGGAACGCTCGGCCATCAAGCAGATCGCCTCCGGCCGCTTCGGCGTCACGGCGGAGTATCTGGTCAATGCCGACATGCTGCAGATCAAGGTAGCGCAGGGTGCAAAGCCCGGCGAGGGCGGCCAGTTGCCGGGCCACAAGGTCGATGCAACGGTTGCCAAGACCCGGCACTCCACCCCCGGCGTCGGCCTGATCTCGCCGCCGCCGCACCATGACATCTATTCGATCGAAGATCTGGCGCAGCTGATCTACGATCTGAAGAACGTCAACCCGGAAGCCGATGTTTCGGTCAAGCTGGTCTCGGAAGTTGGCGTCGGCACGGTTGCCGCCGGCGTTGCCAAGGCGCGCGCCGACCACATCACCATCTCCGGCTTCGACGGCGGTACCGGCGCATCGCCGCTGACCTCGCTGAAGCATGCCGGTTCGCCCTGGGAAATTGGCCTTGCCGAAACGCAGCAGACGCTGGTGCTGAACGGCCTGCGTTCGCGCGTCGCCCTGCAGGTCGATGGCGGCCTGAAGACCGGCCGCGACGTCATCGTGGGGGCATTGCTCGGCGCCGACGAATTCGGCTTTGCCACCGCGCCGCTGATCGCGGCCGGCTGCATCATGATGCGCAAGTGCCACCTCAACACCTGTCCGGTGGGCGTTGCCACGCAGGACCCGGTTCTGCGCAAGCGCTTCAAGGGTGCTCCTGAGCATGTCATCAACTACTTCTTCTTCGTCGCCGAAGAAGTACGCGAAATCCTCGCCTCGCTCGGTGTCTCCAAGCTCGACGATATCATCGGCGCTTCGGAACTGCTCGAGAAGAACCAGATGCTGGCGCACTGGAAGGCCGAGGGTCTCGATTTCTCGCGCATCTTCCACAAGGTCGAGGCGCCGAAGGAAGACACTTACTGGACCGCCCGCCAGAAGCACCCGATCGACGATATCCTCGACCGCCAGCTGATCGAGCAGGCCATGCCGGCGCTTACGTCGAAGACGCCTGTCGCATTCGAAGTCGGCATCAAGAACGTCGACCGCTCGACCGGCGCGATGCTGTCGGGCGAAGTTGCCAAGCGCTATCGGCACAAGGGGCTCAAGGACGACACGATCAGCGTCACGCTGCGTGGCACGGCCGGCCAGTCGTTCGGGGCGTTCCTGGCGCACGGCATCACCTTCAACCTGATCGGTGACGGGAACGACTATGTCGGCAAGGGACTTTCGGGTGGCCGCATCATCATCCGCCCGCCGGAGAACTCGCGGATCCTCGCCGAGGAGTCGATTATCGTCGGCAACACGGTGCTTTACGGCGCCACCGAAGGCGAGTGCTACTTCCGCGGTATCGCCGGCGAGCGCTTTGCCGTGCGCAACTCGGGCGCGATTGCCGTCGTTGAAGGCGTCGGCGACCACGGCTGCGAATACATGACCGGCGGCGTCGTCGTCGTGCTTGGCGAAACCGGCCGCAACTTTGCTGCCGGCATGTCGGGCGGTGTCGCCTACGTGCTCGACCAGACCGGCGATTTCGCCAAGCGCTGCAACATGGCGATGGTCGAGCTCGAGCCGGTTCCCGAAGAGGACGACATGCTCGAAAAGCTGCACCACCACGGTGGCGACCTCATGCACAAGGGCCGCGTCGACGTATCAGGCGACATGACCCGCCACGACGAGGAGCGGCTCTATCAGCTGATCTCCAACCACCTGCACTACACGGGCTCCACCCGCGCCAAGCTGATCCTCGACAACTGGGCGGAATATCGTCCGAAGTTCCGCAAGGTGATGCCGGTCGAATATCGCCGGGCGCTGGAGGAGATGGAGCGCAGCCGCATGGGCGTCGCGGCGGAGTGATTTACCAAACTTCTTCGTCGTGATATGCTGTTGGCATATGGCGGCGAAGGAGCTTGACATGAACGAACGTGTAAATGAGCCAGACGAGGGCGTTGGCGTCACGGTCAGCATCTTCAAGAACGGGCGCAGTCGCGCGGTGCGCATACCGAAGGAATTCGAGTTCGAGGGAGATCGAGCGATATTAGTCCGCCAGCCGGACGGGTCTATCCTGATGAGGACGGCGGTTACGGCTGGGCTGATCAACTATCTGCAGCAAGCTGAGGCATGGGATGGCGAGGACTTCCTCATCGGCCACGACGATGAGGAACCGCTGCGAGAGGTGGATCTTTGACAACCTTCATGCTCGATACGAACATCGTTTCGGCGATGGTACGTGATCCCCGGGGGAAGGTGCTGGAAAAGATGATCGAGGTGGGCGAGGAGAACGTGCTCATCAGTATCATCAGCTACGGTGAGATCTGTTACGGCGTACAAAAAAGCGGTTCTCAACTGCTGTCAAAAAAGGTCTTTGCGATCACGCGGCGGCTCTATGTCGCGTCACTGAGCATGCCGTGCGATAAGCGCTATGCTGAGGTGAGACTGGCCTTGCGACAAGGAAAAAACATCGGGCATAACGATCTTTGGATCGCGGCCCACGCCCTGGCGCTAGATGCGGTGCTGGTGACGAACAACGAGCGAGAATTTTCCCGCGTGCCGGGATTAAAGGTTGAAAACTGGCTGCTCTAAACGCAGTCATGAGGGCAAGGGAAGACTAGGGTATGGGTAAGGTTACAGGATTTATGGAAATTGACCGGCAGGTTGGCAAGTACCAGCCGGCGTCCGATCGTATTCGTCATTTCCGCGAATTCACAATCCCGATGTCGGATCCCGAGGTCCAGAAACAGGCCGCCCGCTGCATGGACTGTGGCATCCCCTATTGCCACGGCCCGACCGGTTGCCCGGTGCACAACCAGATCCCCGACTGGAACGACCTCGTCTATAACAACAACTGGGAAGAGGCGATCCGCAACCTGCATTCGACCAACAACTTCCCGGAGTTCACCGGCCGCGTCTGCCCCGCGCCTTGCGAGGAAGCCTGCACGCTCAATCTGGAAGATGCGCCGGTCGCCATCAAGACGGTCGAACAGGCGATTGCCGACAAGGCCTATGAGCTCGGCTTCATCCGGCCGCAGCCGGCCACGGTCCATACCGGCAAGAAAGTCGCGATCATCGGATCGGGTCCAGCTGGCCTTGCTGCCGCCCAGCAGCTCGGTCGTGCTGGCCATGACGTCCATGTCTATGAGCGGGAATCCAAGGCCGGCGGCCTGCTGCGCTACGGCATTCCGGACTTCAAGATGGAGAAGAACTTCATCGACCGCCGCGTCGAGCAGATGACCGGCGAAGGTGTGACCTTCCACTACGGGGCCAATGTCGGCGTCGACCTGCCGGTCGAGCAGTTGCTCGCCGAGCATGATGCCGTGCTCTATTGTGGTGGCTCTGAAACGCCGCGCGAAAGCGGCGTGCCCGGCACGGAATTGTTCGGCGTCCACGATGCGATGCCGTATCTGGTGCAGCAGAACCGCCGCATCGGCCGCGAAAACATCGACAGTGTCGGCTGGCCATCCGATCCGATCCTTGCCGGCGGCAAGCATGTCGTCGTCGTCGGTGGCGGCGATACGGCATCGGATTGCGTCGGCACGGCCTTTCGCCAGGGCGCTGTCCGCGTCACCCAACTCGACATCCGCCCGCAGCCGCCGGAAAAGGAAGACAAGCTCGCCGTCTGGCCGTTCTGGGCTACCAAAATGCGTACGTCATCTTCGCAGGCAGAGGGTGCGGTTCGCGAGTTCCAGGTGGCGACACTGGAATTCATCGGCGAGGACGGTGTTCTCACCGGCGTCAAGTGCTGCGAAGTCGATGACAAGCGCAAGCCGATCGCCGGAACTGAATTCGTGATCCGCGCCGATCTCGCCTTTATCGCCATCGGTTTCCGGGGTCCGTTCGCGGACGGCGTGCTGAAGGAGATGGAAGGCAAGATGACGGTCAATACCGACCGTCGCGGATCGACCAACGTCGTTGCCAACGACAAGGACTACCGGACCTCGGTCGACAAGCTCTGGACGGCCGGCGACGTGCGCCGCGGCCAGTCGCTGGTCGTCTGGGCCATCCGCGAAGGCCGCCAGGCGGCACGCGCCATCGACGAGGCGCTGATGGGAAGCACGGTGCTTCCGGCCTGATACATCGCCTCCCTGGCAGCCCGGTTCGCCGGGCTGTTTTTCTTTGTCAGCCCTTTAGCGGAAACCCGGCCATGGCTTTGAAACTCTACCTTGCGGGGCCGGAGGTTTTCCTTCCCAACGCCCGCGAAATCCTCGATGCCAAGGCGGAGATGACCCGCGCCTACGGTTTCGAACCGATCTGCCCCGGCGATATCTCGATCGAGCCGGCGCCGACCCGCCATGAATTCGGCCTGAAGATCAGCGCTGTCGACGAGGACATGATGAACCGTGCGGATGGTGTGATTGCCAACCTGACGCCGTTTCGCGGCATTGCCGCCGATGTCGGCACGGCCTTCGAACTCGGCTACATGTGTGCGCAGGGAAAGCTGGTTGCCGCCTACACAAACATCACCGCCAACCATTTTGCGAGAACCAGCGATTACTATGGCGGTGACGTCAGCGAAGGGGCCGATGGACGCAAGCGCGGCCCGGACGGGATGTCTCTGGAGGATTTCGAGATGATCGAAAACCTGATGCTGCATGGTGGCATCGAGCGTCGCGGGGGACACATTGCCTTGCATGCAGCCGATGCTGGCCGGCTCTACTCGGACCTCACAGCCTTCGAGGCGTGTCTCGTGGCGCTGGCCGGACGCTCTAAAACGTAAACTTTGACGCAATCAGGGCTTTGTCGCGTCCGGCAACCTGTAATCGTCGACGCGGCCTGCAGGCGCGGGGGCGATTTCGCCTTTCTCGACGAGCAGGTCGCGGGGCGACGGCGGGCCAGATGTAGACGGGCCCGCATTTCCGAGAAGCACCGATCCGCCATCGAGTTCGGGATCGGAAAGGCTGATGGGAGGGGTGCGGGTTTCCGGCGCAGCCGTTTCCTTCTCGGGCATCGTAGCCGGATTGATCGTCGTATCGGTGTCGAGGCGCACGATATCGGGGCTTGCCTGATCTCCGAGCAGCCTGCGGATCGGCTTTTCGGCGTAGAAGGCCATCTTGCGCCGGCCGGCATCGGTCATATTGACGCCATCGGCAGTGCGCAGGCGCACCTGCTGGCCGTTGATGTCGGAGCCGGTGACGATGAACTTGCCGTCTTCATCGATAAAACCACCCCAGAGATCGACGAACTCGCCGCCTGTGCTTTCCACCTGGCTCTGGTAGATCTGGTTAAGCCTGACGACATCGGCGGTCATGTCGTCGGAACCAAAAGGTGGCAGGCCAACCCAGATGAGCGGGATATGCCGCGTGGCAACGAGCTTTGCAAAGGCCTGCACCCGTTCCTCGTAGGCCAGCAACCAGGTATCGCTGCCGAATTTCTCGTTGAGGCCAGGGGCGATCATCTGCTGGCGATCGTTTGCGCCGATGGTGACGACCACAACGGCCGGCTTCAAGGCATCCAGCATCTTCGGCAGTTGCGCCTGCCAATCGTAGTAATCGGTACGCACCAGGCCGGAGGCGATATTGCCGCGTGTCTGGATGGCCACGCCAGGGGAGGCGGAAAATGCGTCCCGTAGGCCGTCGCCGAGGCCCGTGGCAAGAAAGTCGCCGACCACGAGCACGGTCTTTGCGGAGTCGAGCTTGGCGGTCGGCTGCGCCGTGTCGGGCTTTGCGGTCGTTGCTTTAGCGACGGGCGGCGAGGCCCTCTTCGGAGGTCGGGGCTGGCGGCGGGGAGGTGAAGGATACTCGTCATACCGGGGCTGGCGTTCTGGCGCAGCTTGCCGGCCAAAGAGCAAATCCATGAGCGTACGGCGCTCGTAGCGTTGCTGGGCGCCTGCCGGAATAACCGTGACAAGCACAAGGCAGCCCGCCGCGAACGCCGCAACAAGCAGCCTCGCGGCTTTTCTTGCCGTCTTCAGCGATTGGATCATCCGGGATCGCATCCTGCTCGTCTCCGGGATATTGGCCGACATTGGCCGAACGGCACGGCGGGTGCTAGCGGCGCAATGCCTTCAACAATTCCATCGAAGGTTCGCCATCGGCGCCGAGCCCCAGCCGCCCCTGGACTGCCGCGATGGCTGCCTTCGAGCCGGAACCGAAATTGCCGTCGACGATGCCGTCGTAATAACCGAGCGATTTCAGTCGCGTCTGGAGTTCGAACTTCTCCTTGACGTTGAGGGCGCCGGATGGCCGGGGCCAGGATTGGCGCATGCCGCCATAGCCGGCGATCTCGTCGGCCAGCATACCAACGGCGATGGCGTAGCTGTCGGCGGCGTTGTAGCGCTTGATGGTGAAAAAGTTGTTGGTCATCAGGAAGCCCGGACCGTTGGCGCCGCCCGGCATTTTCAGCTGGGCACGATCGGTCGCGAGGCGAAACGCCTTGCCGTCCGGCCTTGTGAAACCGAGCGCCGCCCATTCCTTCAGCGTATGGGTCTTGCCGGCCTGGGCGCTGCCGCCCTTGGGAACGACGACCTCGTAGCCCCATGTCTTGCCCGTCTGCCAGCCATTCTTCATCAGCAGGTTTGCCGATGTCGCAAGGGCGTCGGGGACGGAATGCCAGATGTCTCGGCGGCCGTTGCCGTCTTCGTCGACGGCGTAGAGAAGGTAACTCGTCGGAATGAACTGCGTGTGACCCATGGCACCGGCCCAGGAGCCCGTCAGGTTATCCGGCGATACTTCGCCCCTCTGCAGAATCTTCAGCGCGGCAATCAGCTGCGTGCGGGCGTATTTGGCCCGCTTGCGGTCGGCGTAGGCAAGGGTCGCCAAGGCGCGGGGCACGTAATGCAGCCGCTCGTCCTTCTCCAGAACTGCGCCGTAATTGGATTCCATCGACCAGATGGCGAGGAGAATGTTTCGGTCTACGCCATATTGCTTTTCGATCGTGCGCAACGTCGTCCCGTATTTGGACGCCATTTTTCGACCGACCTCAACGGTATAGGGGTTGACGCGGGAGTCCATATAGTCCCAAATTTGCGTCGTGAACTCGGCTTGAGAGCCGGCTTTTTCCAGTACGGTCGGATCCGGGTCGTTCACACCGGCGAAGGCCCTCTGATAGGTCGCCTTGCTGATGCCGCTTTTCTCGGCTGTGTCGTAAAAGCCGGTAATCCACTTCCGGAACCCTGTGTCTGCAAAGGCGTTATGGGGCGCTAGCCCCGCAAAAACGCCAAGCGCAACCGCGAGGGAGAGACTAGAAAAGGAGTGTTTGCGAGCTTGGGTCATAGAAGCCGTGTCCGTCATCATGATGGCTCGTAACGGCACTGCGCCGCATAGGCCAAGCTTAAGTTTAGACAAACAAAGTCAACAAAATCTTTACCATGCAACGAGGCCGCGGTCATCTTTCGCCAAATCGTAGCAATTTTAAATTAGCGATGGCTTCGTTTGCCTGATCAACTACGGGCGGATCGCCCAGGAGGTACGTGTGGGACTGCATAAGAAAGTACGTAAGGCTGTGTTTCCGGTCGCTGGCCTTGGAACGCGGTTTCTGCCGGCAACAAAGGCAGTACCGAAGGAAATGCTGACGGTCGTCGATAAGCCGGTCATCCAGTACGTCGTAGACGAGGCGATGGAAGCCGGCATCGAGCATTTTGTCTTCGTCACCGGACGCAGCAAGCACGTCATTGAAGACTATTTCGACATTCAGTTCGAACTCGAGCAGACGCTGCGCCAGCGTAACAAGAAGGCCGAGTTGACGC
>NZ_SCFL01000036.1:0-18021 GCF_007000305.1 Rhizobium sp. rho-13.1
CTTGGCTCAATGCCTTGGCTCAATGCCTTGGCTCAATGCCTTGGCTCAATGCCTTGGCGACACTTTCCATTGCTGTTCACGCAGACGAGGAACGAGCAGGACGCGACCTATAAGTGGTGATGGCGCGCTACGCGTATAACCCTAGGGAATACATAAAGCAAAAAAACGACTTTGACACTTATGCGACAAGGATAATATTCCAGTTACAAAAGAAATAAGGAGCGGAACAAATGTTTAAAAAAAGACGGATCGAGTTGATAGGTTTATTCACAGCTTCCATGCTCGCTGGGTGTGGTTATACTGGCGTCGCAAATTCTGCCACTTTGAAGGTTGGCATGGCAGCCGCCGATATTGCCACACTTGATCCCACTAGAGCGACGACCACCCAGGACTTGGCCGTGGTTTCTTGGATTTTCAACGGACTTGTTCGATTTTCCCCTGGGAGTGCCGACCCAACCAAAATTGAACCCGACCTTGCCGAAAGCTGGACGACCTCGCCGGACGGCTTGGTTTGGACTTTCAAACTTCGCAATGATGTCTCATTTCATGGTGACTATGGCAAGTTGACAGCGGAGGACGTGGTGTTCTCTCTTCAACGGGCAAAAAACCCGGACACGTCCTCTTATTCAAGCGACTATACCGCTTTTACGACAATTGAAGCCATTGACCCCTTGACGGTCCGCATCACTTTGGGCCAGCCTGTTGCTGGATTTCTCGGGCTCGTTGCCAATTATCACGGCGGCAACATTGTGAGTAAGAAAGCGGTGGATAAGCTCGGGGCAAATTTCAAAACGCAGCCTATTGGTACCGGTCCTTTCGTGTTCGAAAAAGCTGTCACCCAGCAGGCCGTATATCTAAACGCATTTCCAACATACTTCAGAGGCAAGCCGAAAATCGATGACATCAGGGTCGACCTTATCCCGTCAGACTCAAGTCGTGAGCTGGCCTTCCGATCCGGAGAGCTTGATCTGATCTATGGCAAAAGGGAGCAGCGTTGGGTCGACCAGGCGAAAGGCTGGGAGGGCTCGATTGTCGACATTTTCGCTCCCGGCGAATATCGGACTTTATTTATCAATTCGACGCGCAAACCTTTGAATAACGTCAAGGTACGCCAGGCCATTTCCAAAGCGATCAATGTGGACCAAATTGTTCAGTTCGTCGGTGAAAGTGTAGCTCCCAAAGGCTGTTCTGTGGTTCCCAGCGGCTATCTCGGCGAAGATTGCACCTGGGCTTATAAATACGATCCCGAGGGTGCGAAGGCGCTTCTTGCAGAAACCGGTTACAAGGACGGCCTGACGTTGTCGGCAGTGGTCTCGTCCAGTTCTGCGCAGCAGCCTATCATGGAAGTCATTCAAGCCCAATTGGCAGAAGTCGGGATCGATATGCAGATGCAGGTGGTCGATCACCCGACATATCACGAACAGATCCGAAAGGATTTGAGTGATCTCGTGTTCTACGGTGCGGCACGTTACCCTGTTGCAGACAGCTATCTGAGCCAGTTCTACGAATCCAGCGCCTCTATCGGCAAGCCAACAGCCGTTACGAATTTTTCCCATTGCGATGCAGCCGATGCCGACATCATGGCTGCTCGCAAGGCAACGACGGACACCGAGCGGAATAAATTCTGGTCGTCTGCCCAGAAGAAGATTCTCGATCAGGTATGCGGTGTTCCGCTGTTCAGCCTGATGCAGGTTTGGGCTCGCAGCAAAGCTCTGGACTATGGGTATGAGCTCACCGGATCCTTAAATCTGGCACCGCCGATTACGGAAAAAACAAGCCTTAATCAATAAAACGTTTTTCGCGCCGGGAGTTTGACAGGAAAACGTTGTCATCGGCTTTTCTAATCAGAAACAGCTGAAAAAAAATGAGAGGCCGTCTGGTTCAATATGGACGTGACGGGCTCTCGAATTGAACGAAGGTAAGATGAATTTTTCCGGTCGGCTTTTTCAAGGGATTAGCCTTGGCGTCCGCGCCGCAGCATGAATCTCCTCGATGAAGTCTGCAACGAGACTGCTGTTTCTTGCCCGTGTCGGACGGATGATACCATAGCCGAAATCAATGGTGGGGCGAAAAGGCCGGGTGATGATCCGGTCCGCCACAAACTCAATTGCCAAGGGGTCGGCCACCGTCACGCCCAATCCGGCCGCCACGAGTTCGGCAACGTTCGGCGCTGTGGTCGCCTCGATGACGATCCGGGGCGTGATTGAGAACTGTTCAAACGCTGCATCGACCTTGGTACGCATCGTTCCCGTCGGCGCGAAGGCAATAAACGGTTCGTCCTTGAGGTCATCGGGACAAAGCTCCGCCTTTTTAGCGAGCTTATGACCGAGAGGCAGGGCTGCCACGGCAGCAGAGCAATGCATCCGCTCGACTACCATAGAGGGATGTTCCAGGCCGCTGATAACCAGTGCCAAATCAAGACGACGAAGCAAGACCGCTTCTGTCAAAAACCGGGAGCTACGTGCTTCGATGGAAACGAATACATCTGGATGCCGTATTTTAAAACTCGAAATGACCCGTGTTATGAACGATCCTGACAATGCGGGCATTGCGCCTATGAGCAAATGTCCATGTTCGTCACGCCGAATGGCCTCGACCGCACGGGCGAGTTGGTGGACACCGCCGAAGATACGCTCGACTTCTTCGTATAAGCGCATGCCCCGTCCAGTCGGCACCAGACGTCCGCTTTTGCGCTCGAACAGCTTGAGGCCCGTATCAGCCTCCAGATCCTGGATCAGCTTACTCGCCGCGGGTTGTGAAATCCGCAGTATAGCGGCGGCAACACTCACAGTTCCCGATTCAATAACAGCCATCAGCGCCTCCAGTTGGCGCAAGCTTGGATTTCGCATTCGTCATAACCCTTATGAATATGGACGGGAAAAGAAGACGTTCAAATTTTTACCTTTCATCACAAGCATGAGCAATAACCACCGGAGATCAAAGTGAGCGCGGATGTTCTAGTTATCGGTGCCGGTATCGTCGGCGCGGCGCTTGGCTATGGGCTCGCCCAGACAGGACAACGGGTTGTTGTTCTGGACGGGGAGGACAGGGACATGCGTGCGGCCCGCGCTAATTTCGGGCTGGTCTGGGTGCAAGGAAAGGGCGCGAGCGCGCCAGCCTATCATCATCTCGGACGGCGGAGTGCGGATCTCTGGCCCAACTTTTTGAAAGAATTGACTGGAAACGTCGGGATGAAAGTCGACTATTCGCGCCGGGGTGGATTGATATACTGCCTGGGGCAGAATGAATACGAGGAGCGGGACGCCCTCAACAAGCGTATGCGCAATCAGACCGTTCAGGCCGATACCAGAATGATAGATCGCGCCGAGCTTGAGCGGATGATGCCCGCCGTCGATTTCGGTCCCGACGTGGTGGGTGCGAGCTATTGTGAGGCGGACGGGCACGTCAATCCATTGCAACTTCTTGCCGCCTTACATCGCGGAATCGTTAACCTCGGTGGAACGATCCATTATCGCCGGCGGGCTGAGACAGTTACGCCAAAACAGGACGGTTTTATTGTCAAGGCCGGGTCTACAAGCTTTGCAGCGCCGCGCGTTGTCGTGGCCGCAGGCTTAGCAACGCCCTCCCTTACCGATCCGCTTGGGCTCACCATTCCCTTGAGATCCGAACGTGGCCAACTGCTGGTGACCGAACGGCTTGCGCCGCTCCTCCCCTACCCCGGAAGTGGCCTGCGACAAACAGCGGACGGCACCATCATGATCGGTGCAACCAAGGAGGAAACCGATGATCATGGCGTCAGCGTTTCTTCGGCAACAAGACTGGCTCTTCGGGCAACACGGACAATACCCGCTCTCGCATCTGCAAAGATCGTGCGTCAATGGAGCGGTTTTCGGATTATTCCACCCGATGGCTTGCCGATCTACGCTGAATCCAGCGAGCACCCAGGCCTGTTTGCGGCCGTGTGCCATTCCGGTGTGACGTTGGCCGCCGTTCATGCCGCAATCATTGCGCCCGCTATGCTTGCGGGACGACTGTCCGATGACATGTCAGAGTTTTCAAATGGAAGATTCGATGTTCAAAAGTGTGCTTGAGCGCCTGGGAAAACCCAGTGATATGACCGTGCTGGTGAATGGCCAGGCCGTACCCGCTTGGGAAGGAGAGACCGTTGCCAGCCTATTGCTGCGAGTGCCGGGCGCAGGGCGGAACTCATCCGTCAGCGGAGAACCGAGATTACCGTATTGCCAGATGGGCGTGTGCTTCGAGTGCCTGGCAATTGTTGACGGCGTGGCCTCGACGCAAGGGTGTCTGGTACCCGTTAAAGCAGGCATGAAGATCGACAGCCAACACGGACACCGGGGGATTTCCCGATGAGTTACGATGTAGCAATTGTCGGCGCGGGACCTTCAGGCATGGCTGCCGCAGTAACTCTGCGCCAACTCGGAGCATCGGTTGTAGTGATTGACGAACAGCCGTCTCCTGGCGGGCAGATTTTCAGAGGAATCGAGCGTAATCTCAGCAGTCCGGTTTTCCCGGCGCTGGGCAAGGATTATCAAAAAGGTCGAGCCCTCGTGGAAGCATTCCGTGCATCAGGTGCCGATTATTTCGCATCAACACAGGTCTGGCAGATCGAAGACGGTTGGTCGCTGTTCGTAACATCGCAAGGCAAAGCTTCACGTCTTTCAGCCCGGGCTGTGCTTCTGGCAAACGGCGCGCAGGAAAGGCCTGTTCCATTTCCAGGCTGGACCCTGCCTGGCGTGATGACGGTTGGCGCGGCACAGATTCTGCTGAAATCCGGCGGCATGTTACCCCAGGGAAAGCTATGGATCGCCGGGGCTGGACCGTTGCCACTTCTCTACGCTACTCAGGTTCTGAGCCTTCAAGGCCACATTGCTGGTTATCTTGATACGTCGAGATCGCCAAGTCTTTCTGCGTTGGTGCAGCTTCCAAAAGCTTGGCGTGATTTTGGAAGCCTGCTGAAAGGATTGCAGTGGCTTCACAAAATCAGACGCAGCGGAATATTGGTCAAAGGTTTCACGGATCTGGAGGCTGAGGGAAATCAGCGTCTCGAGCATCTTTCCTGGAAAAGACACGGACAATCTCACCGGGTGGAAGCGGATATATTGCTGGTGCACGAAGGTGTCGTTCCCCGCATTCACGAAACTTTGGCACTGGGTTGTGTACACACATGGAACGATGCTCAAGGCTACCTCGCACCAAAGCTGAACCGTTGGGGAGAGACAAGCCGGGAGGGACTTTTTGTAGCGGGTGATGCCTGCGGTATCGGTGGTTGGCTGGTGGCAACTCTGTCTGGTGAAACCGCCGCTTTAGGATTAGCCAGGCGCCTTGAGATTTCGTCCAACACGGAAGAACTGCGTCGACGAACAGGTCTCGATCAAAGGCGCAGACGCGCGCTTGCCTTGCGACCCTTTCTTGATGTCGCTTACGCCCCGCCGAGACCACGTCTGGCCGATAATCTGATCGTCTGTCGCTGTGAGGAAGTCACAGCTGGGGCCGTCCGCGCGGCAGCAAGCAACAGCCCGGCCGATCCAGGAGCGATCAAGGCAGCTACGCGATGTGGCATGGGCCCCTGTCAGGGACGTCAGTGTGGATATACGGTGCAGGCACTTGTCGCCGAGGCGCACAACATCCCGATAAAAGACGTCAGCTTCTTCAATATTCGTCCGCCGTTGAAACCGGTCACGCTTGGTGAACTGGCGAGCCTCGAGAGCGGGGAGAATGCCGCATGAAAACGGACGTTCTTTTCATTGGCGCAAGATTGTACGGTCTTCGCGCTGCCTTAGAAGCAGTGATTTCGGATCACCTTGCCGGCATTGGCTTCTCTCATAAAGTCAAAGGGCCCAATGACGTCTCTGCCGTTTCCGGAGCCACATTCCAACTTGTTTCCTTTGTTGGACACATCCTCGCGGACCTGATGTCCGACAGTCAAACCAATCATAACCTGGACGCCTTCCTTGCAAGCCGCGTCTCAAAAGAAAGGATTGCCGCATGATCGGTTATGCGATCCGAAAACTCCTTCTTGCAATTCCGACATTGATCGCCATGCTGACAATGGTGTTCGTGCTGGTGCGTCTGGTACCGGGTGACGCTGCTGTTGCCATGCTTGGCGATCGGGCAAGTGACGCAGCTCTCCAAGACTTGCGCGCGCAGCTCGGCCTCGATCAGCCGATCGGCGTACAGTATCTACATTTTCTCTCCGATATGATCACAGGAAATTTCGGCCGTTCTATGGTCAGCGGCCGTACTGTGTTTGAAGAAGTCGCTCTGGTTCTGCCTTACACACTGGAACTGGCGGTCGCCGCCATGCTGATCGGTGCGATGTTTGGAATTCCCCTGGGAATCATTGCCGCCGTTCGCCGCAACCAGTGGCCGGACTATGTGAGCCGCTTTTTGTCACTGCTCGGCCTGTCGTTTCCCGGTTTCGTTTCGGCAATACTATTGCTGCTTGCTTTTGCCGTATGGTTGCAGTGGCTGCCCGTTATGAGCCGGGCCTCCTCTGATCCGATCAGCCATCTGCGCAATCTACTGCTGCCAGCTATCAACCTTGGGTTGATTATGACGGCATATATCGCGCGCGTCACCCGTTCATCGATGCTGGATGTCATGGGCGAGGACTACATCCGCACCGCACGCGCCAAAGGTGTCCATCCGCGAACGCTCATCCTGCGGCATGCGCTCGGCAACGCGCTCATCCCGATTGTTACGGTGGTTGGTCTGTATTTCGGCACCCTGATCGGAAACTCGGTGTTGACTGAAATCGTCTTCACACGCCCCGGCCTTGGCAAGCTGATCCTCGGTGCGCTGCAATCTCGCGACTATACGATGCTCCAGGCACTCATGGTGGTCTTTGCTACCTTCGTCATCCTGGTGAACACCATCACCGATCTCATTTACGCCTACGTTGATCCAAGAGTGAGTCTCGCCCAATGACCGAAGCCGCCCTTTCTTCCATCTCGCCGCAGCGACAACCGAATGTGGTTTTTGCGGCTTTCCGTCGCAACAGTTATTCATGGATCGGCATAGGCCTGCTCACGTCGATCATTCTCCTTGCTGTTTTGGCTCCTGCCATCGCGCCATATGATCCGTTGAAGCAGAATATTCTTCACCGCCTCCGCGCACCTTCCGCACAATTCTGGATGGGAACGGACAGCTACGGCCGGGATGTTCTCAGCCGGCTATTGTATGGGGCGAGAATTTCGCTCTCGATCGGCTTTCTGTCGGTGATGATCGCCATGGTCGTCGGTTCGATCATCGGTATATTGGCAGGCTATATTGGCGGTATCTTCGACCAGATCATCATGGGGATTGTCGATGTGATGCTCTCCTTTCCGACCCTGCTGCTGGGTCTGATGGTTGCCGCAATGTTAGGTGCCAGTTTCGAGAATCTCATCATCGCCATTGCGATTACGGAAACAGCGCCTTTTGCCAGAGTAGCCCGTGCGCCAACAATCGCGGTCAAACGCCGCGAATTCGTCGAGGCTGGCAAATCGCTCGGTTTTTCGCCAATTCGCATTATGGGCGTTCATATTCTGCCGAACATCCTTTCCGACATCGTCGTTGTAGCATCGCTTTGGATGGCATCGGCCATTCGAACCGAAGCATCCCTGGCGTTCATCGGTCTTGGGGTGCGGCCTCCAACCGCGACATGGGGGGGTATGATACGGGAAGGTTTCGAGAATATTCTTAGCGCCTGGTGGCTCGTACTGTTTCCGTCCCTTGCGATACTCCTGACCGTACTCGCATTGAATATTCTGGGGGACGCGTTGCGCGACGCGATCGATCCGAAAACAAGGAGCGCGCAATGACGATGGCTTTTCAAAACACGCCGGAATCTTCACCAGTCACGCCCGTCGTTTCTGTACAAAACCTGACGACCTCATTTAAGGTCAACGACCAGTGGAAGTCGGTTATCCGAAATATCTCATTCGACATTGCACCGCGCGAAACGGTGGCGATTGTTGGAGAATCCGGATCGGGCAAATCTGTGACGTCGCTTTCTATCATGCGTCTTCTGGCTGCTCAATCGAGCCGAATAGAGGGTACGGTGAGATTGGGCGGCAGAGATCTGCTCTCACTACCTGAAGACGAGATGCGACGAGTACGCGGCAATGAGATTTCCATGATATTTCAGGAACCCATGACATCGCTCAATCCGATTATCCCCATCGGCAAACAAATTGGCGAAGCGTTGAGTGTCCATAAGCAGATCTCCAAGGCTGAAAGCAAGGCTGAGGTTATCAGACTACTGGAGAGGGTGCGTATACCGAATGCCACTGGCCGTTATGACGAATATCCTCATCAGTTTTCGGGTGGCATGCGGCAGCGCGTCATGATTGCCATGGCACTTGCGTCCAGGCCTAAGCTGCTGATTGCCGACGAGCCGACGACAGCGCTCGATGTCACCGTTCAAGGACAGATCCTCGATCTCATCAAGACGCTTCAGGAAGAGGAAGGCACCTCAGTTCTCTTCATTACGCATGATATGGGTGTCGTCGCGGAAGTGGCAGACCGAACCCTCGTCATGTTTCGCGGACACGCGGTGGAAGTCGGGGAGACCGCAGACATATTCCACCGGGGACAACATCCTTACACACGCGCCCTTCTATCAGCCGTACCGCGGCTAGGGTCAATGAACAATCGAGAGTTGCCACTCCGTTTTCCTGTGATCAATCCGGTGAGCGGCGAACAGCAACCTTCTCGCGATGTCGAGGATACAGTTCGCAGAGACAGCAAGCCCATTTTAGAGGTCCAAGACCTCACGATGCGTTTCGATATTCGCCCCGGGCTGTTGGGACGCAAATCTGGAGCTGTCCACGCAGTGGAGAAGGTCTCTTTTGACCTTTTTGAAGGCGAAACTCTCTCACTGGTGGGAGAATCCGGCTGTGGCAAGTCAACCACAGGGCGCTCGATTACAAGGCTTGTTACACCCACAAAAGGCAAGATTTTCGTCGATGGCCATAACGTATTGCAAATGAACAGTAGCTCATTGAGAAAAATGCGCCGCTCGATCCAGATGATTTTTCAGGACCCATACGCCTCTCTCAATCCACGCATGAGCATAGGCTCGGCGATTGTCGAGCCGTATATTCAACATCGTTACGGAACCCATGCGCAGGCACGAGACAAGGCGGCCTCTCTCATGGAAAAGGTGGGGCTTTCTCCCGACATGATGCAACGCTTTCCGCACCAGTTCTCGGGCGGCCAGCGCCAGCGTGTCGCGATTGCCCGCGCCTTGATGCTCGACCCTAAAATCATCGTTGCCGACGAAGCCGTTTCAGCGCTTGACGTATCGATCAAAGCACAGGTCTGCAATCTCTTGCTCGATTTGCAACAGAGCCTCAATCTGGCCTTTCTGTTTATTTCCCACGACATGGCGGTTGTCGAGCGGGTGAGCCATCGTGTGGCTGTGATGTACCTCGGAGAGATTGTAGAGATCGGGCCGCGAAGGGCTGTTTTCGAAAACCCCCAACATCCCTACACCAAGAAGCTTATGTCGGCAGTGCCGATACCGGACCCTTCACGCCGCAGAATGCATCGCGGGATAGTCGCCGACGATCTAAAAAGCCCGGTCCGGCCGATGGGGTATGAGCCTCCAATTCGGGAATATCGCGAGGTTTCCAAAGGTCATCTGATCCGGGTCGAACAATTTGACTAGGGCATTTCCAGGAACAATGGATGCCGGTTTTGCGTAAATGCGTGAAAACAGAGACCAGGGTGCTTCACTGTCCTTAAAGAAACGCGACATGCGACCAAAAGGACCAAGGGCTAACTGCCCGCAAATAATGACCTATCATAAAATTTCACCGGACACAGCCAAAGATGGCTAGTCTCCGGGCTTCTGAGGTATCGCAACATGAATGTAGCAATTGCCGGAGCTGGCGCAATCGCGATCGGGTACGCAGCACTCCTTCACCAAAACGGCCACCATGCGAGAATATGGTCTCCATCTGGCCGACGAACTGAAGCACTCAATCAAGACACGCCGATGCAGGTGAGCGGGGCCTTGTCTGCCAAGTTCAATCCAGGGGTCTGCCAGCGCGCAGAAGAACTTACGGAATGTGATGTCGTCGTGCTGGCCCTCCCCGCTTACGGCCACCGATTTGTTCTCGACAGTCTCGTGCCACATCTCACGTCGAGACACACCGTCATTATCAGCGCCCACCTTTCGTTCGCCGGCTTTTATCTCGCCCAAAAATTGGCGCAACGTGAAATCGAAATTCCCATCGTAGTTTGGAACACCACCGTTCTGACCGGCAAGGCTCAGTCTGGGCACGACATCAAAATTGGTGCTATACGCGGCAAGGTTGATATGGCTTTGGTTCATGCAGCGGACGCGCATAAAGCCCATGAGCTTTGCACAGATCTGTTTGGCGACCGGTTCGATGTGAAAGACGATATCGTCACCATAACGCTCAGCAATATAAACCCGGAAAGTCACCTGGGCACGGCACTTTGCAACCTCACACGCATCGAGCTCGGCGAGACCTGGGGACAAAGAGTCACGATGACCCCTGCCGTTAGCAGATTTATCGAAGCATTGGATTGTGAGCGTCTCGCCATAGCAGCTGCTTTTGGGAAAACAGTGCCCTCCATCCTCGATCATTTCAGCAAATCTTTCGGAATAACGGCCACGAGCCTGGCCGCACTATCCCAAATTCTTGTCGCCAAAGGTAACGATCCGGCTGGACCGCGAGACATCAACACGCGATATGTTCTGGAAGACGTGCCCTTTGGTCTCATACCGATTCTCGAGCTTGCAGCACTTGCGAATGTGGATGCACCTCTGCATCGAAGTGGAGTTGAAATCCTGAGTGCCTGCTATGGCCGGAATTTCGCGACAGACAATGATATATTACCTCAGTTACAGCTTTCCACGCTGGTTCAACCGATGACCCTTAAGTGAGCTTCGATACCGACGCATAAGTCTCGATAAATTCGCTTACCGTGATCGCATGCCAGAGGATTGCCAGGAAAAGTGAGTAGCTGTTTTCCGTCACGAAATGCGTAAAGACACAGAAAACAGATGGCTATTTGTCGAACGGCCCAGAGGACACGACCTACTGAAGGACCCCTGCCCACCCTCCGCCTAGCGGGGAAGAGTTTTTATAGCGAAACGTTTGCGTCGTGTACCGTGCGAACGGCGGTAACATCGAAGGACGGGGCAACCAACTTGTCTGCCAATCAGTAACAAACATTCATCTCTTTTTCTTATCGAGTTTTCACCCCCTGCCACCCCGTTGCTGAAGAGAAATAATCTGGTTGAGGAGTTCGTGCTGGGCCACCAGGGCTGGAGCAGTTTCCGAAGGCTCCTTGGAGTTTGCGGTGTCCACGCTATTGTATCCCTCATCTACCCCGATCGAACCGGGGCGAACTTCTGTCTTCATCACCACGCTTTGCTCTGGATCAGCAACGGGTTTGCTTTGAGCGGCAACGACGTCCACACACTCGCTGTCTTCAATCTGCGCCGGGTTTCGCATTGTTGTATCGGCTGCGCTTTGATCAAGATTGTTGTCAAAGACATTTACGTCTTCCGGCAGCACCAACGATTCCGGCTCTGGAAGAGAACCCTGTTGGCTTTCGAAAATTCGCTTCAATATGAGATCCGAATAATACCTCACTTTTCTTAGTTTGAGAGGAGGCTGGCCTTTAATAAGAACAATTTCATAGTCGTCGTCGAGTAGACGGACTTGTTCGGCGCGCAGAAGTGGTGCCCCTTGTTCAGAGATTTGGATGTTATGGTCAAACATGCGGGCTTGGGTGTACGAGGTTGAGCGAGCCTGAAACGTGTGATCGCCAATCGCCTTAGAAATATAGGTTGGGGTCTCGTCATCAGCAGTCGCCATGAATATCTGCACACCAGTATTACTGAGAAAATTTTGCTTACCAGCTTCATCATAAGTTCCAGTCAAAGCCGAGAGGCTCTGTATAATGAACATGAAGCGGCCCTTATAGCCGGCGATCGTCGTAATCGCCGTCTCCACGGCTTCGAGCTTGCCCAAATGCTTGAACTCATCGAGAAGAAACAAAACCTCGTGACGTTCATCATCATGGGGTAGCGATCTCTGCAGGATTGATACAACCTGCTGGAAGAGAAGCCGCATCAGCGGCGCGATGACTTCGAGATCGTTTGGGCTGACACAAAGGTAAATACAAGTCCTCTTCCGTCGCAAATCGTAGACGGAAAAATCCGAGCGACTTGTGGCTGCTTTTATAAGTGGATCGGCCCAAAGATTGAGTCCTCCGTCGCCGAGCACTGATGTGTATGACGTCAGTATTTTGGTGTCATTTCCCGCCATATTATCGAATATGCGCTGAGCTTCTTTGTTGTGCGTTTCCCCGGCAAGTTGCGCAAATAGTTTATATTTCTCACCCGGCTGAGCGAACAGATCATAAACGGCACCGATCGTTGGTGTTCCACGCTCAATACAACTCAATATACCTGCAACGAAGAGATCGCGAGCCCCATCGATGAAACCCTCCGCACCCTTACCTTTCGCTGTCAGGAGATTTGCAGCAAGGCGGCGTGTTTCAGTGAAGCGCCGTTCAGGCGGCAACGCGGCAATATCAAGCACGGGATTGTAACAGTGCGTTCGCCGCTCTTGATCTAAGGGCGAGAACTTGAAAACCGCGTCTCCGCTTGATTTACGCGCCCTCGATGTGAGTTCAAACAATTCGCCTTTTACGTCCAGAGCAATGACTGAGCCCTTGAAGGTCAGCAACGTCGGGATAACAATACCGACGCCCTTACCAGCACGAGTTGGCGCGACGACAAGACTGTGAGGTTGTTCTCCATTGCTTAGATAGCTACCAAACCAACGTGGTCCACATGTCTTGCCGAAGATCGGACCCGTGATATGCCTGTAGCGCTGGAGGTATCTCGCGTGCCGCATCTCGCCAGAGCCAGCCCAGCGAGCAGTGCCGTGGTGTTCGCGCTCGCGCATCGATGAAAATAGTTGGCATACCAGCACAAGCATCGACGTTACAACGATTATGATAAGTCCACGATAGAACGTAGCGCTTGCGTATCCTGAATAAAGCGGCGTCTCATGCAGGAATGCAAAAACGCTGAATGTCATCATCATTTCGCCCGTAAAGCCATGACGAAATGTGACGTATAAACTTGCCGCACAAAAACCAACGGCCAGTGAAAATACTATGCTTACAGTGAGGCGTAATGGCGTGTACTTGCCTGAATTCATCACGTCACCACGCTTTGTTCACTCTTGGAAAATCCGATTTGTTTACAGACAGCTGAATCTACAGCCCATGACGCTCGCGTTGGCGCGGTTCAAAAATCCTCGCACCACGTTGAGTGTCGAGGTCATTCACGCTCCGGCCCATGGACCGATCTGCTAACCTATGCGTTCTGCTTTCGGGCGCGACAGGTCCGGTCCGGCCAACATTCGTTTCCGATACGATAGTATGCAACCCAGCGTTCTGCTCGGAGGGAACTCTCCGTGAACGGGGTTCCGAGATTGCGTCGATCCGCGCCAGATCCTCATCGGTCAACTCAGGGAAATCATCTAAGTTCGTTTTTGATGGACCTGTGTCATGTCGCCCCCCCTCCTGTTGGACCCCAGCATGGATGGGCCACCCGCCAGGGGCAACGGCAACAGTCTCGGTTGCGGTAACGTCGTCCAAGCCGACCGCACAAGTCGTATTCGCTCCGTCCCGCCCCAAAGTCGAGCGCGGTTTGGAAAGTGCGTCGATCAACGCCAGATCCTCGTCAGTCAGCTCAGGGAAATCGTCGAATTTCGTTTCCGATTGGCCCGGGTTGTGCCGACCTCTTTCCTGTTGGGCCCCAGCATGGGTGGACCAACCGCCGGGGCCAATGCCAATAGTCTCGGTTGAAGTGGCATCGTTCAACCCGACCGCACAAGTCGTATTCGCAATATCCCGCTCCAAAGTCGAGCGGGGTTTGGAAAGCGCGTCTATCAACGCCAGATCCTCATCGGTTAACTCAGGGAAGTCGTCAAAGTGCTCCTCGGGTGAGTTAAGCGATCGAACGGAACCTTCGTGGGCCAACACCAGATTTGTTTGGCTACCGATTACGCTACCGGTATTATCGCTCTCAGTTAGAATTTGGTGGTTTTCGATGCTGGCAGACCCAGCGTTAGTGCTTGAATTTACGCCGGCCATGCCTTTGGGATCCGCGGAAGCCCTGAGCGGTGAACCGCTTTCAGCGAGCAGATCGATTTCATCCAGCCCTGGCCAGGAGAAGCCTTGCGTCGACGCAAGACTGTTGACCCCGAGATCCCTGTTGTCTGCCAACCAATACCGTGCGCTTCCCAAGCTTTCTTCAGGCTGGCCCTCTCCAGCAATGTCCAGATCATGACTTGAATCAAAGGTTCTTGTATCAGTTGGCAGCGTTGCAGTTCCGTGCCGAGATTGCATATCACTTTCTGCCGTTTCGCCGACATTATCAGACCCTATGACCGGTTGGCGCACCCCTTGCGAAGCCGACATCGTGGCAAAGCGATCTCTCTCACCCAAAGACGCGGCAACAGGACCCACCTGCACTTTCGAGCTCATATTTCGCTTCGCCATCGGTTCACTTGCGTCACCGTTTTCCTCGTGTTGGCGCGGTCGTTTTAGTTCCAACTTGTCAGCACGTGACGAAGACGCCGCTTCACAGTCCGCAGTAGTAGTAGACCGTTGATTTTTGGCGGAAGTATCTGGAAGGTCGCGAACGCCATTCAAAACGAATGCTCCTACTCCAGTCGAGAGCTCTCTTCGGTTGTGCCGGACAGCGGCGGCTAAAGATGTGCCCGGGGTTGGTTCACGTCTGGCTATTTCGTTCACTTCATGGTTTGAATTCATCTTTGCAGGACGGCTGACGTCTCTACGGGGTTCTTCGTCCGCCATGATCGATCCCTTCTATCTTCTGCTTCTAAAGAGTCCTTAAGGTTCTGATTGGATCAGATATTCTTTCTATTCTGCTGATTTGATTTTTCTTTGCGGACAACGGCTTCCAATTTTGGTGAGACTCTAATCCTCACGACTGCGCCCGTCCCTTGAACGCTTTCTAATACTTGGCTCCGCGTCCTCATGATAGGGACGCTTGGAATTTGGCACGTGTTGCCGCCGACGATCTGCCCCCAGAGACAATTCATCTGTAGCGACGTCGGATGGTCCAGCGTCATGCAACGGATTTTCTTCAGTGGGCTGTATCGACGATGTAATCAGATTGTCCTGGGCAACTGACACGTCGGTGATTGTCATACCCGCCCGAGTTGCTTTTACTTTGGTCGGTTTTGAGTCTCTCTGGTCTTGCTCGCCACCACGGGGCCGTTTTCGATGAAGCCGTTGCCGAATGTCATCTTCGCCTGCTGTGTGCAAGATTGGTTCGATTGCCAAACGTTGAATGCTAGCAGCATCTTCAAGATACCGGCCGGAGGTATTCGATCCGATTGGTGCCCGGGAGCTCGCTTCAGACATCGGTCGAAGACTCTCGTTTTGTCGCGAATCTTCTGCCACGTTTCGAGGCGTCCCCCCGTACGAAGGATTGAAAGATTGATCCTGTTCTGGATCGTCTACTCCGGGCGAGACATGTTCGACATCAGGGTTCTCTAGACGAATTTGATTAGCTTGCTGCCGCTCAAGGCGGCGATACTGAGCAAAAGTCATGGGCCGCTCGGTGATGTCGCGCTCAACACGTCTGGTCGCCTCCAGGACGATTCCATGACGAAGCGAAATCTCGGCCATTTTAATGCGCAAGGCGTCGTAATTCAGTTGAGGATGCCGCCGGGATATTTTCAGCCAGCCATGTCCCAAAAGTTCGCGACGATTGATGACGGCATGCAGATGTGGGTGATCGCGATCGGTATGGAAGGCGGTAAGATAGTTGTATCTGCCTCCCCCTGCGCCTGATCCAAACATCTCGGCTACCCACTCCCGGCTGGCCGCATAAGCTGCGACATGGCTTGTACTGGCAGGGAAGCTTACAATAATGTGGGTGGTTAATTCCTGTTGCCTTTCCGAGTCGGACTGACTTTCGTCATAACTCCCGGTCTCTTGAACCCAACTACGGGCGAGATCGCGAATTTCAGCTGGAGGTACGAAAACATCGAGGTGCCGTGCAGAGCGCTGTAGCTCCAGCTTGCCCTTACGAGATAAGTACTCCAACTGATTGATGATCTGTTGGAGTGTCTTGGTCCCACCTCCAGGAACAATGCGGATTATGACTTGAGACCGAGCGGGCATCTGACAAATTCCGTTTTAAGAGCTACGCATGAGTCTGTCAGGTTCAGATTAAACCACACAGCATAACGGTTCTTTGGGTTGAGTTGGTCTTATCGGAAAACCAGGCTTCGCTATCCCCTTACAAACTCTAAAGAATGTTGCGTTTTATTGTCTTCAATGAAACGCATACCTATAGGCGACAGGCTTTAGTGTTGCGAGGCATCCGCCAGCATGGAGCAACCGTCGATCCTTCGCCGTGATACCGACAAAATGGACCGGAGTAAGCTGTCCAGATCAGCAAAAGATTTACCAAAAGCGTTGCGTTCCGCTTGAAGAGCACTCAAATCCGTTGTCGGATTTTCAGCGTAAGCGCATAATAGCACCGCAACATTGTTTGAGAGCGCTCCTATTGATTGGAGTATGGATTCCATTATCTGCCGGGTCTCTGCATCAATCTCGAGAAACCCGGCAATCCGGCGTACTGCAACTCTTATGGCCATGCTGTCAGACAGCCCCAACCGGCGGGCTTGGCGAGAAAAACTCTCATATTCGGCCGATCGCAATCGAGTGCTGACGATCTTGAAACCCTCGGTTTTCTGCTCTTTGCACCGGTCGATAATATCACCTGAGCGGGATTTTGCGCTTTGCGGCATCGCTTGCTCCATAGAAAGCGGAATGATCTAGATTTGTTCCGGAGTGGACATTTCCAGTCAAGAGAACAGAATTCTCTGCCTGACACGAATGTAAATCAATAATAATTCTGTTATTTCCTATTATATAAAGTTACATTTGCAATTAGTTTATAATATATTTGAAATATATAATCATTGCACTATTATATTATTAGCTAATTTTATGAAATCAAATGCAAATTCACTAAATTCGAATACAAAGAAAACTAGCAATTGATGGAAATTTGCGGCTCCATCAAAAATTCTCCTATTATTTTCCTTCGCGAATACCACTTTGGCACATTGCGATGCCGTCGGGAGGGGGCATCCACTCCCTCCGCCCTCAGTGAAACGTATGGCCCGCCTTGCTTGCAAGTTGCTTTTTGATTTCCTGCGCAGCTGCTTCAACGTATCTGGTCTTACGGTCAGGCCGTAGCCAAGATGGATATCCGCACGTCCAGAGCAAAGTTGAGTAAGCCTCCGGTGAAGGCCACAGGTCAGGCAGCTTGAGCCTGCAGAATGCCGGTGAAGGTCTTCAGGTGGCGCTCCGGATGCTCCTGTCGCCGGTCCCGCGATGCGTAATACAGCGCAGCCGGCGGTGAGAGCCCGCCGAATGTCGGTCGTCCCGGACATAGGTCCATAGGCGACCGGTATCGGTCTTTCCCTTTGCCAGAACCGGCACTGTCGGGCGAGTAGGCCGGAGGAATTTCACCTCCAGCCTCTCTCAGAACCGGGCGTGAGGCTCTCAGTATCGCTCCGGCGTGGACCGCCTTGCGAGTTTTGGGCGATATCGTGATTTTGCGCTCTTGAGAGTGGAATTAAGAGCGCAATGAGGACCTATGGCACAGGCCATTTTGCTGACGGGTCAAGAACGGCGTCGTCGTTGGTCACCGGCTGATCGGCTGGAAATTCTGGAGGCAGCATTCGCTCCCGGTGCAAATGTGTCGGAGGTAGCGCGTCGTTTTGATGTTTCGACGGGGCTGCTCTACACGTGGCGCCGCCAGGCGCTGTCGGTTGCGGTGACGGATGGTCCTGCCTTCGTGCCCGCGACGGTCGTGGGTGCCGCGGGCGGTGGCGATGTCGTTGCGGCGACGATCGCTGTGGACTTTGCGAACGGTACCAAGGTGAGGATTGCGTCCGGGGCACCTTGTGATCTTGCCGCAGCAGTAATGCGAGCGCTCAAATGATC
>NZ_SCFL01000037.1:0-17345 GCF_007000305.1 Rhizobium sp. rho-13.1
TATCCAGATCGCGATCACTCACAAGCGCCCAATCCAACTTTGTCAACAGAACCTAGACCGTCCTAACTACTCCAAGTCTCGTACAAATTCATCGTTAGGGACGGAGTAAATCATGGAAGAGAAAAAACGACGCCTTCAATTGACGAAAGAAGAGCGGCGGCTTTTGGCTGAAAAATCTAAGGAAATCGCCTTCGCTGCGGAGAGCAGGCGCCTGGCGGAAGCAGCTGAAAAGACCGCAAGACTTCGCGCCCTTAGGGCCTCACACGTTTCAAACGCATAGAGGAGAAGAAAATGAACAAGATCGCAGTCACTGCAATGTTTTTGATGATTTCAACTGGCGCCTTCGCTCAGTCGGCTGCCGAATCCACAGGCGTGAACTCTCTGTTGGGCAGCGCTCCTAAAACCGAAGATTTCGTTGCCGAGGCCGCTACCAGTGACCTGTTTGAAATCGCTTCCAGTAAGCTCGCGGTCGAGCGGGCTGACCCCTCTACAAAAACGTTCGCGCAACAGATGATTACTGATCATACCAAGACTTCGACCGAATTAAAGCAAATGGTCGACGCAGGAAAGGTCAAGGCAGTAATTCCCGCCGCCATGACATCTTCCCAGCAAAGCATGCTCGACAAACTCAACGGCTTGCAGGGTGACGATTTCAACAAACAATATCACTCCGACCAGGTTTCCGCACATAAGGACGCGGTGGATCTCTTCAAGCGGTACGGCGATGGTGGCGACAATGCCGACCTGAAGACGTGGGCAGCAACCACCTGACCTGCCTTGGAACATCATCTGATGATGGCGCAGGATCTCAAGAAATAGGTGTCTAGGAAGCGGCTGCTCGTCGGTCGCTCTTCTGCCAGGTCTGGTGTTCTGACATCCGGTGACCTATGCGTGAGGGCTTTGTAAGTTCAAAACGAAGGCCTTCATATATGGTAAATCAGCAAAGAGTCCCAATGCCGATACGCGTAATAACCTTTGGTATTCCAAACGTTGATAGGGCTATTTATGCCGAATCACAGTGAGGGTAGGATGTCCGGTTCAAGCTGCCCGTATCTCCCATCAAACTCTCGATGAACGGCGCGCGGCGCTCGAAGACGAGCCGCCAGCTGTTCATCCGCGCTTTGCTCGATGTCGTCGCCGAGCGTGATAGTTTAAAGATGCGGGAGACGGCATCTTCGGGGAAATACGGAGCGGCCGAAAACTGGACGCTTTCGCCGGTTATCATTGGAGGCCCTGCTGCCGGAAGGCGGTCTTTTGCTTGGGTGATGTGTGTATCTGATAATCTCCATCATTTATCCCTCCCTGTTGGCGAAGCATGCCAGCGGTCCCCCAATAAGGCTGGCCGCCGGGCGGGTCCGGTTAGCTCTTGACGGCGATCCGCATGACCTGCGTCTGCGCCTTCTCAGTCTTCGACAAGTCGTCGGGCTGCGTGCGCATGCTCAACCAGGAGTAACGGTCAAAATGCCGTCCCTAAAGCTGGACTTAACCTTGGCCTCATCGACTTCGACGCCGACGAGGGTGCGGCGCTCGAAACGACAGTAGTAGCGCTCGGAGAACTAACGATCCTTTTCCGGGAATGCTGCCATCAAGGAAAACTGGGAAGAATTTGAGTGCCTGCCGCGGCTCCAGCGATGGTCAACGGGCGGAAAGGTTATGACATCATTGCCTCTCCGTCTGCCGCTCGAATCGAAGCCTCAACTGATTTCCCCTAGCGCACCGAAGAAAAGTGACGACCCAACTAATTCATGAATTCATGTTTAATATGCTGCGAAACAACGTGAGCGAGAACGGAATTCTCCAGGGTCGTGGACAAACGACAACAGACGTTCTTGCGCGCACGGCGATAACGCCCGACAAGATTGCGCGCGCGATTACCCTCACCATCGCGCAGACGGACAACGTGGACAATCAGCGACATTGTCGTGCGGCCTTCCGCGCAGGCATGAGCTACGTCTCGACTATCTGTGAAGCTTCACCGCTAAAAAGCCTACCAAAACATCCGAGAGAAACTCTCGCTGTTGAACCGGAACATCCGGCAGGCGGTAACCAACCATGACAGACCTTCAAGCTGATGATCGGCTGTCCATTCCTGACACGCGATCGGGCAGCCAAAGCTGCCCGATTTTTTCACATTATCACCGTCGAGACCAGCCGGCAGCTCCTCGGTTCCCGAAGGGGCTGCCGGCAATCGACACAGGATCAGGCGGCGAGCGCTTCGATTTGGGCTTTGGCGGCGGATACCGCTGCTGCCTTGGCATCTTCACCCAAGGCAAGGCCTTCCGCGCGAATGATAGTCACGTCGGTGAGGCCGATAAAGCCGAGCACGCCGCGTAGATAGGTTTCCTGATGATCTAGACCAGCGGCAGGGCTGCCAACCGAGTAGACACCGCCACGGGCCGACGCCAGGTAGACCTTTTTGCCCTTGACCAGTCCTTCGGGGCCGTTAGCGCCATATTGGAAGGTGCGGCCGGCAACGCAGACGCGGTCGATCCAGCCCTTCAGCTGCGTCGGAATGGTGAAGTTATACATCGGTGCGCCGATGACGATGATATCCGCAGCAAACAGATCGTCGATATAGGCGCCGCCGGTGGCAAGATCCTGGCCGAGGGCGGGATTGCCGACTTCGCCACCTTGGAATACAGCGAGATGGGCATCCGATAAATGCATTGCCGCGTCGACGACCAGATCGCGACGGATAACCCGCGCGCCCGGATGCAGCGCTTCCTGCTTGGCGACGATTTCAGCTGTGAGCGTTCGGCTCACCGAGTAGCCGCCGAGAATGCTGGAATCGATGTGGAGGATGGTTGTCATGGGAAAAGTCTCCATTTGCCCGGATTGATCGGCCTTGGCTGTGCGTGTGAAAAAATGTCTGAGCGTCTTTATCATCAGAGATCCATGTCACGCAGCTCTACATCTGAGAAGCCATGACGTCTCGATGGTATCCATCGGTAAATTCGATATGTTTGCCAACGGTAAGCGATCGGCGCCAGACTTGCACTGGAGGAGCTGGCCGGTATCATTCGATAAGACCTATCGGTTCAGCCTATAATGGAGGATGGCATGCTCGATGGCCTATCGCTCGACCAATTGCGGACTTTTGTGGCGGCCGCCGACGAAGGGAGCTTTTCTGCAGCAGGCCGCCGGCTGCGCCGGACGCAGTCGGCGGTCAGTGAAACGATCGCCAACCTCGAGGCCCAGCTGGCAGTCATGCTGTTCGATCGGACCGGCCGTTATCCGCGGCTGACGGCGCAGGGCAACGCTTTGCTGGTCGACGCGCGATCCGTCGTCAGCGCCGTCGACGGCATGAAGGCGCGGGCGAAAGGCATAGCAGGTGGGCTTGAACCGGAGCTTTCTGCCGTCATCGACGTTTTCTTCCCCATTTCGGTGATCGCCGATGTGTCGCACGAGTTTCGGAGGGAGTTTCCCGCTACTCCGCTGCGGCTTTATGTCGAGGCCCTCGGCGGGGCTGTGCAGCCGTTGATCGATGGTCGCGCCAGTTTCGGGCTGGTAGTTTCGCTGCCGACATTGCCCTCAGGGTTAGTTGGAGAGGGTCTCGCCAGCGTTGAATTTGTCATGGTCGCCGCCTCAACCCATCCACTCGCCGCGTATGAAGGCTTGATCCCCCGGGAAGATCTGGCACGACATGTCCAACTGGTGCTGACGGATCGGACCGACCTGTCAGCAGGCCGTGAGTTCGGCGTCATGTCGCCTTTAACTTGGCGCCTCGCCGATCTGTTTGCCAAGCACGCATTCCTCATCAGCGGCCTCGGATGGGGTGGCATGCCCCTGCATGCCGTGCGGAAGGACATCGAGGAGGGACGCCTTGTGCAACTCTCCATCCAGGACATACCGCTAGGTGGCCTGAAGCTGCCGATGTCTGCTGTCTACCGGGTCGACACACCGCCTGGCCCCGCAGGCCGCTGGATGATCGATCGTCTCAAGCAATGCTCGGGCACTAAATGCTAAAATTGGGTCGTAAACACTTCCGTAACTACGGTTTTCAACGAACACCACTGGAGGCGACAGAGTTCCAAAACAGCGGTTAAGTTTAAAAATTCGATCCGGAGGAAATATTCAAGCTACCGTGAGCCGGCCGGTTAACTTCGGATCTTCTTTTACCAGCGATTCCGGGAGACTGACACCACGAATGCCGCAGTAAGGACGTCAATTGCGTCTACCTGCCAGTGTCCAAGCAGATGCTCAATCCACTGATGCCCCGCGGTGTACGATCTGCCCAAAGAAGTGCAAGGGAGCAGGCATTGTCATGCCCTGGTGCGACATGCAGGATAATATCGAACATCTTTCGTAAATCATTGCCGAGGTCGATCCCGATGCGCACGCGGTGCTGATCCTTGATCAGGCGGGCTGGCACTCATTGGCCAAGCTGATCGTGCCGAAAAACATCACCTTGCTATTCTTGTAGCCGCGTTCCCCTGAACTCAACCCATTAGAACGTATGGCAATTCAGGCGCTACAATGGCTGCCAACCGGTTTTCACATAGTATGACGATATCGTCGATCACTGCTGCAAGGCTTGGAATAAGCTCAGCCATCAACCAAGGAAGATCATGTCAATCGGATTACGCGATCGGGGCCATCGGGCACGATCAATGCCCATTTATATAAGATCAATAACTTGGCTCATTCGCTCAAACAACGAAGATGAATGGTAATAACGGCATTTTTGCGTTTGCCGGCCTGGCCCGGCCAATCGAACAAATCACATCTGCTATGGCGATGCCGCGTCGCCGATTCCATATTCCGGTCGTGCCGACGAGATCAGTGAAATGGCGACGGCCGTCGAGGTATTTCGGACAAACGCCATTGCCAAATCGCGTCTTGAACAAGAGGCTTTCACCCAACGCAGTATGACGGACGACGAGCGCTGTCGAAATGCCGAAGCTGGTCGTGTAAAGGATGAGACCATGGCTGAAGCGACCGCAGGTCTCGGCGAGGGACTTAAACACCTATGCGTCGGTGTCATGTGCTTTGTCGGCGAGGATCGTCGCGCCGTGCCGCAGGTCGCTCAACAGCTTTTCAGCCATCGGTACATCGGCGGCTTGGCCAGCGGTGAGTTTAAGCCGAACCGATCTGCCATCTGCATCGACAAGAGCGTGGATCTTTGTCGTCAGGCCGCCGCGCGAACGTCCCACGCAAGGATCGGCAGATCCCCCTTTTTAGCGTTGGCACCATGCTGGTGAACGCGAACACAAGAACTGTAGATCATCACGATATTTTCATCGTAACGCTTTGAAACGGCGTCCAGAAGACGATCCCAGACACCCGCCTTGCGCCATCGGGAGAACCGATTGCAAAGCGTCGTGCGCGGGCCATAATGCTCCGGCACATCTCGCCAAGACGAACCAGTCCTGAAACGCCAGAGGATGCCGTTGATCACCCGGCGGTCATCGACACGTTCAATTCCAAGGCTATTGTTCGGCAAAAGAGGTGCAATGATAGCCCATTCTTCGTCGCTCAATTCGTAACGGCGCGTGGCAATCTCCTTTCAAGGAAATTGAACCACACATCGTCAATAAGATGAACCCCGTTTATGGGAACACCGCCTAGACTACACGGATGATGGGGAAGGTCGCGAAGGCGTTCGGCGGCGATGTCGCGGTCGAGGACACCTGGGAAGAATTCTGACGTTTTGATCTCGGCAGCTTCCCACGGCTTGGAACCGTTAAGGGGGTACTATCTTATTGGCGTGCGTTCGACGGACTGCACATTCATGAGCAAGGAAATCGACAAGCGTCCGAACCGATGGAAGGAGCCCGCGCCGCGAGGGGAAGACAGCGTGAACTATACCTGCCTCCGGCCTCCAATCAGGCAAAAGATGTATTAGGCGCCCTGCTTTTATATCATCGCAAATGAAGACGGTCGGAAGTTGTACGGCACCAACACCCGAAAGAGCTGCATCACGAAGGGTCGACATGTCATCTGTCACCAATCTTGGTGAATGGGGAATAATTGCAACTTCACCGTTGGCGTGGTGCAGTTTCCAAGCGTACTCTCTTTGTCGTCGTCCCAAATCAAGGCTGGATAGGCTCTTTAAGTCGACGGGCGATTTGATTTGACAACTCAATAGGTTAGGCGCCGCAACAAGACACTGTAAACTCTCGTCAAGCTTTTTCATAACAAGACCGGTCGGCTCAAGTGGAGGAAAACGAACGCGGATAGACAGGTCGAACCCCTCTGCAATCACATCAACGCGACGGTTTGTCCCGTCCAACTGCACTTGGATGTTAGGGTTTTGCATCATGAAACGCGCAATTATTTCGCTGAACTGCAATGAAAGTAGTCCTGAGGGGCAACTCATGCGCACTACACCGCGCGGTTCTGATTTAACCGCTGCCACAATCTGTTCGGCTTCTTCCGCTTCGATCAGCATCGCAGCGCATCGCTCATGGAAAGCGCGCCCCACGTCGGTTACAGAGAAGTGGCGGGATGAACGGTTGATGAGACGGACGCCCAAGCGTTGCTCTAGGAGAAGCACGCGGCGGCTCAATCGAGATTTTTGAATTCCGAGCGCGCGCCCTGCTGGCGAGAACCCGCCGTGGTCGACGACAACCGCGAAGTAGTACAGATCGTTTAAGTCTTTCATCGTCCCCTCTATAGGACGCTGCGTCGCGTTGGGCAAGCTTTCAACGCTATCGTTGCACTGGTATTAAATTTCCGCAACGATTTTTGTCAGCGAAGAACAGATAGCGGGCGCTTATACAAAGACTGCCTATGAAGTCCGACGCCGATCTGCCAGCAGGCCATTCGACCGCGATTGTGGTGCTGACGGAGTAACCGTTCGAGACGGACAAAAGCCAAGCAAGGTTAAGACAGTGCTCTTTTGATCGCAAGTTCAGGATGGAGGAATTAAGATATTGAACCTGTCAAGTGGTCGTTCAATCCGAACCGCCCAAGATTTAACAACCGGCCTCACTGCAACAGGAATTGTATTATTGAGACCTACTTGAGCTATGCGCCGGCTACCTTTTCTCTGTGAAAAAGCGTTAGCTTACCCTTCCAATCGATAAAGGGCCCTGGCCCGACTTCAGCGAAATATCTAATAAAGGAAATTTTTCATGACTAGTGAAGCAATACGCAATGCCAAGACTGATCATCTCCTCACCCCGGAGAATGCGGCATTTATCATTATCGACTACCAGCCGATCCAAGTCTCGTCGATCCGCTCAATGTCACGCGACGAATTGGTTTTCAACATTGTGAGCACTGCCAAAGCCGCTGTGAATTACAACCTACCGATTATCCACTCGACCGTTAACGTCGTGTCGGGACGCAACAAGCCGCCAATTCAGCAATTGCAAGACGTTCTTGGCCACCTGCCGACCTACGACCGCACTTCGATCAACAGTTGGGAAGACACGGAGTTCAAGCAAGCCGTAAAGGCGATCGGCCGCAAGAAGCTTATAATGACGGCGCTTTGGACAGAAGCTTGCCTGGCGTTCCCTGCACTCGACGCTCTACAGGAAGGCTATGAAGTTTATGTGCCGGTCGATGCTGTCGGCGGCACCTCGCTCGCCGCGCACGAGGCGGCACTGCGTCGTGTCGAACAGGCTGGCGCTAAGCTAATCAGCCGCGTCCAGATGTATTGCGAACTCCAACGTGACTGGTCGCGCGAGGCAACGGTACCGGGCTTCATGGACGTCTTCGCTAACTCCGACGGCTTCAACCCAGAGACAGCAGCTGATCATTCTGAATGACGATGAAATGGATTATGCGGCGACAGAATCGCTGTCACCGCACAGTTTCAAGGTATGCAAGCAACGAGTGAACTACGCGGAGATCTGTTGGCTCCTTGAGAGACCACCGTTCCAGAGGATCGTTTTTTTCATTTTCCATCTAATGTCCTCGTCAATGTTATTTCTATAAAAGCGGCAGGGGTCATCTAATTTGAAAAATTACCTCGTTTTGTCAGACGGTGGCCAAATCCCATCTCTTTAGCGAGGCGAGATCTTGCTTCAGAGTAAGCAGGGGCGACCATGGGATAGTCGGCCGGTAACCCCCATTTTTGTCTGTATTGATCGGGGCTCATTTTGTAATGCGTCATCAGATGGCGCTTCAACGATTTGAATTTCTGCCCATCTTCAAGGCAGATTAGAAAGTTGTTTTGAATTGACTTTTTGATCGTGACTGGCAGTACCAGCTTGATTGGAGTAACTTGCTTTGGCAGCTCACCGCTGGCGCGACGGAGCGCGAAATGAATATCCTTTATTAGCTTTGAAAGCTCGCCGACGGGAACAACGTGGTTCCCAACATAGGCTGAAACGATGTCGGCGGTGAGCTCTGCGGTCAAAGTAATCGAGATCTCATCAACTTGGGTAGTCATTTTAGTCCTTGTTAATGGTTGTACGAAGAATCCAACTCGCTAGGGCACCACGGCCTATAGCCGACAAATCTTAGAGCGCATCACTTAACCACCACAATGTTATAACATCACATTGTGGTACGCAACCGATTTTAGTGTTTCCACCGGTTGCCGCCAATTATAGATAGCTTGAACGTTAGAGCATCAAGATCACAAAAATGCCGGTTGATGTGGTTGGTTATCTGCTTGCTAAGTGGCATTGGCCAACTGCACCTGGAAACACAAAACAGTTGGCAAGTTATGTCGGCCTCGCGCCCATGCCGCACCAAAGTAGCAATGTCGATAGAGACCAGCGCATCGGTCGAGCACGCAACGCTCGGCGCGACGCTATCGCCTTTGTCGCATGATTTGCAGAGATGCAAAAAGAATACCGAAAACTTCACACCCTTCGAAGGTTTTGATCGAGCCTGCAACATTTCTCAATATCAAAGGACACACCGCAATAGCGAAGGGGCGCATAAAGATGACGTCGTGCATTGAAGGTTTCGACCCCATCGCGACACTTACCGAATTTGAACATTGTGCGTGTTTGGCAGCTTCAAGCTCGGACGGCACGAAGTACAATCCGAGTGACGCTCAGATGCTTAAAGCATCACCAGACCAAAGGAGGACGTCAATGAAAAGCATAGTCTCTGCGCTTAGTATGGCCGCATTCATCACAGTTGCCGGGGTCGCTCCCGCCCTCTCGCAGGTGGTCATCAACAACGATCCTTATGCCGATCCCAACTCGGATGAGGGCGAAACCGAGTACAGGTTTCTTAGGACCTGGAACCACGAGCACGACACGAGAAATAGATGGCAAGAACGCCGGACGAGTTTCGGGCCCCAGGATGTCATTCGATTGCTTGAGGCTCGCGGCTATAGTGTCAGAAACGTCGAAGATGTAGGGATGCGGTATCTTGTACAAGCTTCGCGCGGTGGCGATGATCTGCTCGTGAGCGTGTCGCGCAGCGGCGACATCATGGGTGTAGTGCATGATCGGCGTTGAGGTCGGCGATCAACTCTGGGGTTCATGATTTGATCTGCGGTCATCTAAAAACCATTCAGCGTGAAGCCAGAGGCAACATTTGTGCCGCAAAGCAGCACAGTTTGGGTGCCGCGACTCTTCACATTGTATCAGAAGTCCCACCTCCCTTCGAGAAAGGAAATGACATGCCTAATCATCTTAATGGCGACTTGCTGTTGGCCTCCAACGTCCCAACTGGTGAAGTCATCCGCGCCCGTAGGTTGTGGCAGCACCGTCACGAGATTGACGTTATCAATTTCAGGCCGCGGTCAAATCGCCGCCGGGTTCTGGCGGCCGGGACATTTGCATGCCTGCTCTGCGCGTTTCTCTATGCCCAGCCGATCTCCACTCCTGCTGTTACCTTAAATGACGAAAAGCTAGCGATGCCAGCAACGACATCCGTTGTCACGGTCGGTTCAACGAAACTACAGGGGGCCGTCGATGTGGCGCCCGCCTCGTCTGGAGAAATCAAGTCCGAACTTGCATCTCTTCCCGTCGTTGCTATCCCAACTCGGCGTCCCGTTCCGGCAGTAAAACGCGCGGCCGGGGCAGGCGGCGCGACAGGTTCAAAAGCAGAGTTAACGGCAGGCGTGGCTCGCTTCGATCAATGCAAGCCGCGGTGCGAGGCCCAGCATCCATTGATCTCGAGCTCCTCGTCTTCAAAGAAGAACCCAGTCGCCGTCACGATAAACACTCAGACCGAGGAAAAACAACCCATGCCATCTGCGGTCTTTGATGATGCTCGTTTCGTTCTGGTTCAAACCGCTGTCGCGCCTCTTACGGCCCTTAGAGTGGGTCGAGATGCTCTGGGAAAGATGGCCGGTTTGAATTGAATTGGCGTTGATCGGCGCCGCCCAACACAGCGCATGCATTCGAACACGCCGCAAGAGCAAACGGCCTTCTTCAGAACATGCAGTTAGGAGTATCGCATGGCGAAAGCCTTCAAATTAAAGCGCCGCCGCCCGGTTATCGTGTTCTTGCCAGAAAGCAGGTCAGGGGTTGTGGTTTCGACGCTAGTAACGAATGGATTCCACGTTGCGGAAGTATGGTCTGTACCAGAGCTTTTCGACGCTATTCGGTCGGGCCAATGCGCAGCTGTGGTCACTTCGGACACGTCTATAGCCCTCGTCCTCGCGATCGGCTCGATAAGGGTAATGGATGCCAATGTTTATTTCGTCTTGTCCAATCAGAGATCGACGTTCGACCAAGCCGGTTTCTTGAACCGAATAAGTCTACTGGTCGACGCTGACGGACAACGCCACGGTGCCGTCTGCGACGTGACACACAAGAATGTCTCGGGCCATCCGCTCGGACGGCTGCTGAAGGCACTGAAGTTGATTATTTTTGGTCGCGCGCATCCCCCAGCTCTCAAGTGAAAGCGGATGGCCTGCCGCCCGTCGGCCACGATCTCCATCACATCTATCAGGGCCGTTTGGTATCCGTGGATTAAAGCGGCTCAATGTAGGAGAAGCCTTGCATAATGGCTTTCCCAAATAGGCTTTTCGGCTGCTTCAGAGCGGCACGCGTTCCCATAGCAGGACGCTCGCGCGCGGAATGCTGGCCTGCTCGGTCACGCGACCACACGCTGTGCATTCATCTCGACGCGATCCAAAGCTACTACCACATTTCCCAAACAACATATCCCTAGAAGAGAAGCATATGTCAAATTATCACAATGGCCTATTCTTAACCTTGCTGCTTACAACGCCACTGCTAGCTGGTTGCGTCAGCGACGAAGACGGCTATGGACAACCCTCAATTTATTACCGAGATTTCAACGGCACACCGGCGAGCCGTGATCGTGCTCGTGAGGCCTGGCAGCGTCAGGAAGCGCGCCGCGACGAGATTACTCGTCGGCAAGATGCGGACGATCGACAGGCCAGTGACCATCACCGCTTTTGCCGAAGCGCACCATCGTCGCTATTCTGCCGCTATGACTAGAACAGCGGCACTGCCCACTCTTGCCGCATCTTTCGGTGAAAGGGACTATGCTGTTCTCCCCCAGCTTCCGAGCCGATTAATCGGAAAGTGGGCACGCGCCTGTTGTGGGATGAAGGTATGAGGCGTCTAGTCGCGAGAGTCGCTGTTGGGCAGGGAGGGGAGAAAGGAGAAACAGATTTCTGACTCCATATGCAAGGTTGCATTTAAAATACAACGTCGCTTTTAAATACGAAAGGACTTTGCCAATACAATCCCGCCGCTTTCGGTCGTTTTGACGCTTCGACTGTCGATCGGCGAGGCTTCCCTTTCCCTACAGCTCTCACGTCCCCATAACGAGATGATGCTTGATCCGCTGCCACAAGCCCGTCGCGCACCAATCGTAGAAATAACTGTGTACGGCTGAATAGGGTGGAAATCCATTGGTAGCATACGGCATTGGCATCAGCTCGACGCGATATAAAAGCAATGCATTTAAAACCTCGCGCAATTCCGTCTTGCGCGGTCGACTGAACCGGCAGGGCGTGGGAATAAACGGAGCAATCAGCGACCACCCCCTGTCTGTCAGATCACTTCTTTGGTTGACACCCGGAATGCAACGTTTTTGATCGGATGCGCATATGATCGAGTGCGGTCTTCTGTGAGGCCTGCGAATGCGGCATGTTCAGAAGCCGCTGTCCGTTATGGTGATCTGCGGATCAGGTCCGGATCTTGCATTCGAGCTCCAAAGCTCAAAGCGATCTACTGGCTTCCTTCACCCCGATCAGTTCGCCCATTCGGATCGTCGCCTTCTCACGCCCCCTTTATCCGGCCTTGGATAGTCTGTGCTGCAAGTCGTGCATGCAACGAACGCGTGCGTTGAATGTCGATAATCCTCAGTCTTCGTCAACATCGCCCATATCACTCGCGCCATCTTGTTCGCGAATGCGATCGCCACGAGCATTTTCGGCTTTTGCGCCGCCATGCGTTCTAGCCACGAGCGTTGCGGAACGAACTTCCGGCCCATCCATTTCAGACGCGACATCGCACCAATAATCATCAGTCGACAGGCGGCCGAGCCGCTCCTTTATGCCTGTCGAAAATTGCCGTGGCCGAGCCCGAGCCAGACTGCGAAGTCGCGACCGCGCCAGAAACAGTTCATAGGAGGCGCAAATGCTTCAACGGCCAGGGCTGTCATTGGTCCAATTCCTGGCATCGTCTGCATCCGCCGCGCCGTGTCATTGTCAGTCGACTGAGCTTTGATTTTCGCTGTACGGGCATCGATGCGAACCGTCGTTTCGGCAATCTGTTTAAGCAACTCCAGACATTCCTCCCGCGTCGAATAAGCTAGGTCGCTGTTAAGGTCGCATAGGAGGTCTTCGATCTGCCTGGCCATCGCCCATTTCAAAATATCCTGTTTCAATGGGATGAAGACGGCACATACGATAAGCGCAACATATCTCAACATGAAAAAACACTCCGCAATATCGCGTTGCGGCATAGTAGCGATTGAGGCCGCCGATCACTTCTCAAGCGGTTCCACTTGGAGAAAAACGAGGTATTTTATGCATATCAAATTTGTAATGATAGCTACCCTAGCAGCTGGGTCGGCCATCGCGGCGCCGGTTTGCGCGGCTGATATGGTGGAGCAGGCCGCCCCTCAGCCCGAAGCAACGGTAAGTTCTGACTACGACTGGTCCGGATTTTACATCGGTGGGCAGGGCGGCTACAACTGGAATGACGCCAAATTGTTCGGTGAGGCGCAAAAACTAGACAGCGGTTCGGCAGGCGTACATGCCGGATACAACTTTCAATCCGGCAACATCGTCTACGGTATCGAAAACGACTTCAACTACAATTTTGAAAAGAACAAGGGAACAGATTTGGAGTGGGACGCATCCGGACGGGGCCGCGTTGGCTTTGCTTTCGATCGTACCTTGGTCTTCGCCACCGCGGGCATCGCCGCAGCCAGTGGCAAGGTTGAGGTGCCAGCGGCTGGAAAGAAGGACGATATTCTTATCGGGTGGACGGCAGGCGGTGGCCTCGAACACGCTTTAACAGATAACATTCTCGTTCGTGGCGAGTACCGATACTCTGATTTTGGCAAGAAAGATTTTGGGTCCAGCATCGGCGACTTCAGCGCTACGCAAAATAAAGTCCTCATCGGCGCGAGCTACAAGTTCTAATCCGATCGGGACTGAGCATTCATGAGCTCGTACACCAGCAAGGCGATGAGAAGCGGCCAAACCTACGACGCCTGTTCATATTGCCAGGCGGACGAACTCAAGCCGCCATCGGGTTATTGTCAATCTCGCGGAGAAAAAGCCGCCAAGCGACTTAACTGCGGGTGTCGGCATGAACATTGGGATACCCCTATTTCTCCTTCCACCGGCGACGCGAGAGAGATAGGGGGTATCCGTACGCGGAAGGCCGCTGAATCACCTCGCGCGTAGGTGCATAGAAGAACTTCTGCTCGTCGGGGCGGTGCTTGTCAGTGTAATGATATTTCATTACAATGGTATTGCAAATGATTTGTTGTGGTAGGCGGAATTTACTGCCGGCCTGGCGCTTACGATCAAAGCCAGAACAGGGTTTCGCAAATCCTACCGGATCTCGCGCGTCGTGGCGCCGCCAACCAATAGGAGTTTGAGAATGTCGAAGATCGAAAAGTGTGACACGATGCACGTTAGTTCGTCTATCGTTGACACTCTTAAAAGGGTGTGCGCGCAAATTGATGCAAAAATCCTGGTCGAAGAGACGTGGAATTGCGTCGGGCAGATAACCTACAAAAGCGGAGTTCGTCGCTATTTTCGGACGTCGACGTTCGATCTAAACACTATGGGCGCATCGTCAATTGCTCGTGACAAGCAATATTCGCGATTCTTTCTTCACTCTATGGGTTATCCGGCTACCGAGGGGGAAAGCTTCTTTTCAGAGACGTGGGCTAGGAAAGTGAAGGCTTCGGACCGGGGATATATCGCAGCATTAGCATACGCCCGGCAGATTGGATTCCCCGTCTTCGTTAAGCCAAACAGTAAGAGTCGGGGGGTGGGCGTAAGCTTGGTCCGCAATGAAGGCGAGTTTAACGAATCTGCAAGGATCGCTTTGCAAGAGGATAAGGTTATCCTCGTCGAACGCCCGGCCGTCGGCAATGACTACCGCGTAGTCGTGCTGGACGGCAAAGTCATCTCAGCATACCATCGCCTCCCGTTAACAGTCACAGGGGACGGCCAGTTGTCACTTCGTGAACTAGTCGATGGCGTTCAGCAAGAGTTCCGCCGGAACGGCCGTGGCGAAACCATTGATTTAGCGGACTTTCGGATCAGGCGCACTTTGGAAGCAGAGGGGCTAACATTTGAAAGCGTCCTTGAGAGTGGCAAATCACTGAAGATGTTAGAAAATGCTAACCTTTCGTCAGGAGGTACAGCGATTGACGTCACCGACCGAATAAGTGAGGGTTTCACGAGACTCGCAAGGGATGTTTCGAGGGATATGGGCCTCCGTTTGGCGGGTGTCGATTTGATGATCGACGGGTTGATCGAAGACACCCCGTCGGCTAGTCCGCACCGGATTATTGAAATCAATTCTGCGCCTGGACTGGACCACTACGCTTCGCTTGGGATCGCTCAGCGGAAGATCGTGGATGACTTGTATTATAAGTTGGTGATAGCGATGGAGCGCCCGGGAGAAAGGTTTTTGTGACGACCAATTTTGCGTGCAGCTTTGTGCTTTCGCACGAAGATTGCTGTCGAGCCGTGGAAAACGACGGTAAATATCTTAAAAATTGTAAGCCTCGTTTCGGACGTCTGGATCTCGAAGGCGTTAAGCTACGCATGGGCGCTGGCAGTCGGGGTATTCTCAGGTCTTCCCGTGATGTGACTCGCCGGCCTGCGGTACCCCCTCTACTAGTGATGGTTGATCGAGGAGTTGCCTGCAGAGATCGATACGATCCCTTTTAAAGGTGATAGAGCTGCAACAAAATCGAATATTTCTACACACACTGCTGCAAAGACATGAGGTAGTTCTGTTTATAACCAGGAGTAATTATTGTGACGCAGCAGTCCGAAATTGAGCACCGCAGCCCAATCCTCGTCTTTCTTACAAAGCGCGCAGCTGATGTGGTGATCTCGCAGCTTGAGAAGCATGGATATACAGCAGTCGCTGTCTACACTGTCCCTGCATTGTTCGATGCACTCCGCTCAGGAACTTATACCCTGGCAGTAACAACCCGGCCAGGTATCGCTACGGTTCGAAACATAAAGCTCATTCCCGTCTTGAACCTTGAAGTGTTTTTTTATGATGGCCACATTGATCAAACAGATTCCACCGCTTGGCCAAGGCGATTTGATGGCAATGCTTTCATGGAGCGCCTCAGAATCTTGAACGTTCCGAGGCTAACGCGCGGATTTAGCAAATATGACAATCCTTCCTCAGAGCACTGCCAAAAAGTTGGGCTCTTCTCTACGTTGTTGAATGCTAGCATTTCATTTTATAACAACCGGCTTCCTGCGATGCGAGTTGTTAAAAATGAACGTCGTTAGGCAGAAGAGCCTTGGGCTAGATGAGGCCAGTGATACAAACAGCAAAATAGACCAATCGCTTGAAGCGGAGAAGAGTCCGTTTACGATTGCTCGGGAGAAACCTCGTCTCTGGATGTCCACGGTGGATGAGTTTCAAAATGCAGCTTTGAAGCGGGAGCTGCTTCTTTGTGGAGGTTGCATCATCATGATATTGGCAATCGGCGCGGCTTCGACCGCGGGGTTAGTTATCACTGCCTTTTTCGTCCTCATTTCGATTGGCAACATCTTTAAGAAAGTGGTTCTCTCGGTTATAGGCGAAATACGTAATCACGTCGCTTTGAGGCGCTAAGCGACTGGGCTAGTTCCCATGGCATTATTTTCCTGGTTGTCGCGCGCGCTTGCTACATTACCATCGTGCTTATCGTTAGATAGATTATACCAACGAGCGCGATGTGTGACTCTGTTGGGGTTCCCAAAAGTCGACGAATCTGACTCGATGGCGCAAACAGGAGGTTTGCAATGGGTTCAGCGCTTTCGTTGCGGCAGGATTTCGATGGTACGGGTCTGCGTCTACTGGCGCGGCAGACGAAGGATGCCAATCAGGCACGACGCCTATTGCCGCTGGCCTCGATCTATGATGGCGGCTCGCGCGCGGATGCGGCCCGGCTTGGCAGCGTGACGGTCCAAATCGTGCGCGACTGGGTGGTGCGTTTCAATGCCCGCGGCCCCGATGGGCTGATCAACGGCAAGGCTCCAGGTGGGCGGGCGAAACTGAATGATACCCAGCGGCAGGCATTAGCAAAGATCGTGGAACGGGGACCGATTCCGGCCGTCGATGGCGTCGTGCGATGGCGGCGCAGAGATCTGGCGCAGTGGATCTTCGAAGAATTCCGTGTCTCCATGGACGATACGACGGTCGGACGAGAGTTGAAGGCTCTGGGCTTTGCCAAGATCTCTGCTCGTCCCCGCCATTATGCGCAGAATGAGCTGGAGGGCGACGCTTTTAAAAAGACTTTGCAGCCGCGCTTGCAGAGATCCGGGCCAAATGCCCGCCCGGCACGGATCTCGAAATCTGGAGGGCCGATGAAGCTCGCATAGGACAGAAAAACAAGATCACGCGCCGTTGGGCACGTCGGGGAACCCGACCTTCTGCACCGCACGATCAGCGCACCATGTGGGCGTATATCTTCGGCGCAATCTGCCCCAAGAAAGGCAAGGGGGCAGGTCTCGTTCTTCCCTATTGCGACACAGACGCCATGCAGCAGCATCTCGACGAAATCAGCCTTGCTCTTCCGTGGAAGATGCCCTTCACCGCATTAACTGCACCGATCTGTTGATTGTGATTAGCATACAGAAATGCCCGTACCAACCTGAGAAATAGAAAGCTTTTATCATGTTTCGGCATCAGGACTTTAGGCTCAGGACTCGTTAAATCAGAGCCAGAAGATAACGGCGGCCGCGATGCATATGCTTGAGAAGAAGGTGTGAGCGCAACGGTCGTATCGGGTGTGAATTCGCCTCC
>NZ_SCFL01000038.1:0-16749 GCF_007000305.1 Rhizobium sp. rho-13.1
CATCTCTGGCGCTTAACAGCAACCTGCATGCCGATACGCCCAACAATGTCATCCAGGCGATCCTCGGCGGCGTCGAGGCGCCGGCGATCCTCGCCGCGACGACAGGGCGCGAGGCACCCGAAGTCATGTCGATGCCGTCATTCCGCAATACGCTGGACGAGAGCCAGCTGAAGGCTCTCACCACCTATCTCCGGGCCCGCTTTGCCCCCGACAAGCCGGCATGGAACGACGCTTCGGCCGCTTTCCAACGCGCGGCCGCCACCGCACACTGAGGAAGACGCTTTACGGGAAACAGCATCCATTGCGGACATCAACAGCAATACTCCTTATGCGGTGGGAAAAGGACGCCGACGATAACATAGGCACGATGGGTCGGCACACGGTATCCGAGGCACATTCGTTGTGGCGGGCAGCGAGCCTTCGTTAACGACGTGGTTTGCTTCGAGAGAAGGCATCAGTGAACTCGCCCAGAATCATGCCCGAAGGGCCGTGCAGACCCGCAAATTGCCTGCGCACAGAGGTGAATTTGTTTGGGCTACACCCTTCTGGAGATCTCATTCGGGCGCCACAGGTGGTCTGATTCTGCTCAACCGCATGGGCCGATTTCACTCCAAGGAGCATGAAGCCGCCGGATTGTGTTCGTTGAATATGCGTAGTGGAAAGATTTCATGTGAGATCAATCCGCGTCGATTAGAATTCGCCCGGAGATGCCAACCCTTTGAAGGCTGCTAGAGCCCAAGGAGATTTTATGATCGATAGTGTAAGTGAACGGGATATGCGCTTGAAAAGAACGGTTCGTCCGATGGGGGCCCAAGAGCGCCTTCTGTATCTGTATTCCAGACGGCATCACCGACACTTCTGTCTAGTCGGCGAAATTTCGGGTTGTTTTGGTTTTTTGGAATTAGGAGCGGCGCTGTATAAGGCCCAAATGCGTCATCCTCATCTTTGGTATGCGGTCGAAGACGACGACGACGGCCCACATTTCATTGAACATATTCGGCCAGCCCCACTCGAGACGCGCGAGCCCAAAGGTCGAGATGGATGGCGGGGAACTGTCGAGGCAGAGTTGGCCAGACCTTTCGACCCGTGGGTCGCCCCTCTCTTGCGCGTGGCGGTTGTCCAAGCCCAGTCCGAGTCAAGACGTTTTTACGTCGTTTTGACCTTTCATCACGCGATCGCGGACGGCCTTTCCGGTGTTGCGCTCTTGAACGATATTGTGTCGTCGCTGAACGGCAACGAATTGGTCGTTGCCCCACGCAGGCCCTCTGTTGAAGATCTCGTTCGGTGCAGTGAGAACAAACAACCGGGAGACGCTACGGGCCGATCCGTGCAAGATTGCGCGGCAGTCGGCCGAGTTCGAAGTCAGTCATTGTGGAGGCCATTTAGCGGTGACCGACCACAAATTACTTCTGCATCCCTGGATCGTAACACTACCAACGCGTTAATAGAGAACAGCCGAAAGCATGGCACTACCGTGAATGGGGCATTGTCCGCTGCTTTGGCGATGGCGAACGCCGGAAATCACCCTACAGGCAGCTATTCGATCCTGTCGCCTATCAACATCCGGCCGCTCGCCAACGTCGACCCGAACGAGGTCGGATTATTCGTCTCGGTAGCGATAGTTGAACAGCGGTTAGACCTGTTAACGAGCTTCTGGGACACGGCCAGATCGTACTCCGATGCCGTGAGTAAAATGCGAACCAAAGAAAACATCCTGCGAAATATGTGGCGGTTGGAAAGCAGTCTGCCACAAATGGCCACAACTAATGTCGCATGTGGCCTCGCCCGTGGCTACGATGCAGTAATTTCGAACCTCGGATCAATTCACGCGCCACCATCCGGCGGAGTTGCCAAACTGGACGCCGTCTGGGGTCCACTGGTGCTTGGTCGGATTAAGAACGAGCGCATGATCGGCGCGGCAACACTGCAAGGCTCACTGCGCCTGACTGAGGCTCGTCCTATTCATATGCCGGAAAGCCTAGGGTCGACAGCGGCCTTGCTGACCAATGCAGCGCTTTCCAGCACCTAAGGTGCGTCGCCATTGGTAACCTCATATCCCACTACACATCGAAGCTGCGTGCCATACGCATTCTCAGCAACGTCTTCCTACAGAGTACTCCCTGCTGCGGCTTCCTTTCAATGATACTTGTGGCTGCTCTCACGTGACCACGTTTATCATCAGCTCGAAGCGCAGCACCTCTGCATCGATCCTGTGACGTCTACGCAGGGAATCAAGCAGAGTACCCTATCTGTTACCTCCTGATATCCTTCCCCTGCGCCGTCTCAATTTGAATGATCTGATCCACCGTCAGTCTCTGTCGATGGAGTCTTTTAAAGACCCGTCATAGCAAATGGGAAAACCGCTGGAGCCGTCGAGCCTAAACGGTGCGAGCCCGTAAATTTGGCCTTGCGTTGTTGTATCCCTTCACGAAGGCCGTCGAAACAGGCCACGTCTCTCTTTTGCTACCAAGGAGTCACGCCGAGACCGGCGGTTCTATGATCACTGGCTCACCGTGGTCCGTTATCAGGGTCCCGTTGAGATGATCGATCTCGTGCTGAAGACATGTAGCAAGGACGCCTTCGGCTTCGAGTATCTCTCTACCGCCACTCAGATTATCATATTCCACGGTAATCTTCGCTGGTCTAACCACTTCGACCATGGTGTTCGGAATCGACAGACAACCTTCCCTGAAAGTCGAGCATTCATCGGACGCATCGACAATCACTGGATTGATGAAAACCCGAGGATCCCGAGGCGCATCCCGGGCAACGTCTACGACCACGACGCGTTTCAGAATGCCGATCTGCACAGCCGCCAGGCCCGCACCAGATGCGTTGTACATGGTTTCCAGCATGTCATCGACTAAGAGAGCCGTTTCTGCGGCCTCGGGGTCGACCGCACGCGAAACCTGACGAAGTGCGGGGTCAGGTACTGTGATAATTGTCCTTATGGTCATTTCAGTCTCCAATCGTCATCGATCAAAGTGTGTGTGTCAAATTAGCTGATGGGGAGGGTAAAAAGTGCCCACGTTTATTTCACATCGCGAGCGCGCATGTCGGCTTCCCGCGGTTCTAACCGCGTCGATGTAGCAGCTGTGAGAATAACAGATCAACCCAAAAATGATCGAGGTGTGAAGATCAGTCTTTCAAACAGGCATGTGGGCGACGGATGACTATCATCTTCGGAACAGCGTTCAACAGAGCCACCCGTTTCGTGCGTAGCGCGCTTGCGCGCCATAAAATGTGTGAAGAAATAGAAGATTGGGTGGAGCGACGCACCTGTCGATGTAGGCCATATCAAAATGCTTCCGAGCGATCTCGAAACATATACTCGACTGATGATGGCTGTGGGGCCGGCTGGTCGCAAATTTGCAGGATTAGTCCAGCCACTGACCACCCCAACGAGATCACTCTCGCATCGGACCGCATCAAATTTTCACGTTGGCCTTTCTCCATAATCAATCAGCTCACAACCTGAAGTAGGCCAAAACACGACTCACCACGTTCAGCTGCGCGCAAAGCACGCTCTCGACTTCAGCTTGTGGATACATTCTTGTTAGCTATGGGACGATACTGATCCAGCGCCCACGTGAACATTTCGCAACAAAACATCACCCACGGCAACACAGAGATCTGGCATGTATCTCGGGGACCGTACCTGGTGTCCTTTGAGGTTCCAACGAGACGAAGCATCCGTGCCCATAAGACGGAGTTGGCCAATGACACCTATAGTTCTCAAGCGTCGCTCGCGGCCGAGCTATCTACACTTTCAAAGCGTCGGATTGGAGGACACAAATGCCAATGACACGCCGACAGTATCGGTTCGCTCGGCCTCGCTTAGAGATGGCGAAGCCGACTGCACGCTAAAGATTAGCTTGCCAAAACATAGCATCGTTCCGCGACTCAATTCCCAGCGTCATCTTGAAGTATATAATGAAATCAACCATATAGCTCTTCATAAAATCTTCATTTGCCAATTCACGAATTCGTGATCAAGTTTGGTAGGTGACAACACAATACGATTGCATGGGTGAAATATGCGGCAAAATGGCGGATTGTTAGCCAATTGCATAAAACGACTGATGTCTGCCTCCGGGGCCACAAAAGTATGAAGATCAAGCGCATCAAGTTGCTTCCTGATCAGCTTCCCGATGAGCGAAAGCGAGATCTCGGATTTCTAGATGGACAACCCTGTAAAGGCGGCGCTGAAGACGGGCTAGGGAGCGGGAATAGATCATTCGATCATGAACGTGTCTTCCATCTTAAGTGGTGAGTGTGGCCTCGTATGTCATGGTCAGGGAAATTCATCCTTTTAACTCAGCGGATCCCCGCCGCTCTGTCTGGTATTTCCGGCGCTGGTGTAAACGGGACCTCCTAAAATCTGTCGCACGCATCGCCTGAACCGAACGCATGCCGGGTCAGTCTGTCGTGTTGGCAACTAACCGGGACAAGGAGCATATTTTGGACAAACACGACATTTCATACAGACAGATTGTGCCCGGTGAAGGCTCTATTTTCAAACAGATATGGCTACAGGCCTTAAGGTCCACACCATCGTCCTACGCCAGCATTCTTGATGACTGGGAGTCTCTTTCCGAGGATGAATGGAATAGGCGGTTAACTGATCCAGTCTTCGGCGCTTTCCATAGTGGTATCCCTGTGGGATTGATGGGGCTTATTCGCAGGCATCCAGCAAAACTGAAGCACCGGGCTATTATTGTAATGGCTTACGTCCACGCTGACTTCCGGCGAACTGGAACTGCTTCGGCTCTGCTGAACCGTGTTATTTCTTTCGCGAAGGACAAAGGTATTTCGAAACTGGAGCTATGCGTCAGCGGCGAAAATGTATCTGCCATTGCATTCTATCGTAGTCAGCTTTTCTCCGATCTCTGCGTTGTGCCTGGCGGAATTATCGAGAATGGCAAGCCGGTTAAAGAAGTCCAGATGATACGCTCCATCGGTGATTTAGGGTAACGGCTTCCCCCGCAACGCAATTATGCTGCGTCAAGTTACGCGATGCCAATCAATTTGACGGCGCTTATCGAGCCATGCGCCGAGAGTTCCAAGGAGTACTGCATGAAGCGCGTCTTCACTATTCTTCTCGCGGCATTGCTACCCGCCGCCGCGAGTGCAACCGAGCATCGCCAGGGCCCCCTCGCCCTGCCAGCTGTAATCCGTATGCTTGGCAAAGGGCAGCCGGTCGCCGTCACCGTTGATCTCAGTCTTTGCAGCGCGGTACCGAACGATGCAAAGCCAAGCAAAACACGCGGTGGACTACGGATTAACGCATTCAGATTGACGGACGATGGGACGCTTGCCTTTGCTGACGAGCATATGACCATCGATCTCGATGGAAAGCCGATCGTTCAGTTTTTACGATACAAAGTCCACCCAGATAACAGCGCTCAATTTTCTATGACTGTGTTCAGCCTGCCCGCGTACGAACAAAAGGGTACGACAGTCGAATTCAACTGTGCGATGGACCGTGGATTAAGTTTTTTCCCAACGCGCTAATTTGGGTGCACTTAGATGTTTTTGCGTGACAGGCACATCTAACGACGCGGGGAAATTCGCGCCAATTCCGTTGCGAACGTTATTCAACGTGGATCTGCCACCACTGTTACCAGAACACAATGCATGCCTGCTGTCGCCGCTAAAGAACACTAACGCCCTGCCTGACGCGTCGGTTGTGTTTCGGCAGCTGGCCGGAAATTTAGGCGGCGGATGAGCCGAATTAAAGGATATTGATGAATGACCCTAGACAACTCCGCAGAGCGGTCTACGAACTTTCGAGTTCCGGTGCTACCCATTTCAACCCTGAGCGCCGACCCTCATCGCGTCTACCGGCACTACCGAAAGGAGATTCCGTTCATCTTGTCGGAAGCGGGGGTATATCTGATCTTGCGTGCCGACGACGTTCTCAGTCTGTGCAGCGATGCCAAGACACGTCAGGTAGAAACAGAGTTGGTCACCCTGCGCGGCGTTGAGGATGGGCCAATCTGGGAATTCGTGCGAAACGGGATGCTGACGTCGAATGGCGATGTCCATTTGCGCAGACGATCTCCCCTGACCAGGACATTCGCCTTCAAGATGATTGATGCGTTGCGCCCTCTCATTAGACAGACTGTTGCGCAGATCGCCGATACCGCAGCGCCCGATGGTGGCATGGACTTGCTTGAGGACTTTGCCGCTCTTATTCCGGCCAGGATCATTGCGTCGATCTTGGGCCTCCCCCAGGACGATGTGAATAGATTTACAGAGATCGTATACCGTTTCAGTCCGCTCCTGGGCGGATCTTGGCGTGCGCAAGATGTACCGCAGCTTCAACGAGCAGCCGGCGAGCTGAGATCATATGTTGCTGACGTCGTGGCAAAGCGCAGCTACGAAAAAAACAATGACTTTGTGAGCAAACTTCTCTCGGATGTGGAAAGCGACGGATCCTTGTCCGCCGAGGAAGTGATTACCCAGATCATGACTTTGATCGTCGGTGGCAGCGACACGACGCGATCTGCCATCGTCATTCAGCTGGCAGTCCTTCTCCAGCATCCTGAGCAATGGAATGCAGTTTTAGACAATCACGACCTGGTTCCAAAGGCCGTGCTGGAATGCCTTCGTTATGAGCCCGCAATAGGCTCGGTTCCGCGCTTTACCACGACCGATATCGAGTTAGACGGGGCGCTCCTCCCTGCCAATAAAGCTTGCTCGCTAGTGACCATGTCCGCCCTCCGAGACGAGCATCTCTATAACGACCCTGATCGACTGGATATCACAAGAGAGCAATTGAAATGGCATCCGGTATTTGGCGCTGGAGCGCACCGTTGTCTGGGCGAAGCACTGGCAAAAGCTGAGCTGGAAGAGGCATTGACCGTCCTAGCAGAGAGGTTCCCGACCATCAGAGCTGCTGGTGCTTTTCCGAAAGTCACCGGCTTTTCGGGCATCCGAACGGTTCAAAACTTTCCGGTGACTTGGGACGCCAATCGAGCTCGATAGAGCTGGACACCAAGACCTCCGAGCAAGTTCTGGTTTGAACCGATCTTGGCTCCAATAATCTGTTCCAACGCCCTCTGGCGGTGTGGTCAGCAACATGAGTGAAGTAAAAAATTAGGGACTGTGTGATGAATCGTAGAACGTTTTTGGTCAGCACTACGGCATTGGCGGTTGCCGCCAGATTCGTTGGTCTGGGTCCCGCAGCGGCTGCAGGCGAAAAGGCGGAGAAGCCTAACTTAACTATCGGAGTTGGCGGTAAGCCTCTCCTTTACTATCTCCCACTGACAATTGCCGAGCGAAAGGGGTTCTTCGAAGAAGAGGGTCTAAACGTCATCATTAATGACTTTTCCGGTGGCGCCAAATCGCTGCAGGCGCTTATCGGCGGATCGTTAGACGTTGTCGTTGGCGCGTATGAGCACACAATCAGGATGCAGAATAAAGGCCAGGACATTGCTGCTGTCTGCGGCCTCGGCCGTTTTCCTGGGATCGTAATAGCGGTGCGCAAAAGCCTGGCAAGCGACGTTAGATCGGTAAGGGAGCTGAAAGGTAGGAAGATGGCTGTAACGGCGCCGGGTTCATCGACCGCGCTCATGCTCCAATATGCTTTGATAAAAAATGGCCTGAAGGCGGACGATGTCGCATTGGTCGGCACGGGTGGGGGAGCCAGCGCCTTGGCTGCACTCAAGAGTGGCGAAGTTGACGGCCTTTCCTATGTGGACCCCGTCATTGCCCAGCTCGAACGCGAGGGCGAAGTCCAAATTTTGATTGATACGAGAACCGAGGCTGGGACCCGCGAGCTGTTCGGAGGCCCTAATCCCGCCGCATCAGTCTATACGACCCGTAGTTTTATTGAGGCTAATCCTATCACCATCCAGAAGCTTGTTAACGCCTTCCTCAAGGCGCTCAAATTTATCCAAGCTTCAACGCCTGAGGATATCGCCGCAGCCGTTCCGCAGGAGTATTTGATGGGCGACAAAAGCCTCTACGTCGAAGCTTTTTTAGAAATTCGAGGGAAATGTACTCACTCGATGGGATGGTGACAGAGGAAGGCTACAAATCGATGATGAGTGTATTGAAAACACTTGATCCGGAACTTGCAAATAGCGACGTGCCATTCAGTAGGACGTTCGATCCATCCTTTGTAAAATCTTCAATGCGGTAGTGAAGCAGCGAATACGACTGTGCTGCGGTCAGTCCTGGACGAACGCGCATGTCGATGTCAGCGAACTAATCGGGCATCAAATGTGTGCGGCGCAAGCAGCACCGTGCATTCTCATTTCTCCCGCGATAAGCGGCTGGATGCGGCGGCCCCACACAATCTAAAGGAGGCGCTGTAGCCGGGCTGCGATGCGTAGACCGCAACTGTGCCGAATGATGCCTTTAGCCCCCTGTCATGTGAGATTGAGATTCTTCAATGAAGCTAGTATTTCCTCTTACGGCGTCGCTCCTTACAGCCGTGACGCAGTCACCGACCGAGGCGGACGTCCAGGCACTGCACCTTCGCTCGCCCGTCGCTCCACCGATGAAAACTGCCGAATTCGGCGGTCCGATTGGCCCCTCTGACATCATGCAGTTACAGGACATGCGTCATTTGGAAATGTCGCCTGATGGTAAGACAATATTGTTTGTCGTCCAACGGCAAGTGGCGACGTTCGGCTCTGACCAGCAAAGGATATGGTTCGTGCCGACCGACGGCAGCGAACCCGCGCGTGAGCTCGTCAACGGTGCTGGTGTTGACAACACACCGCGCTGGTCTCCGGACGGTGAAATAATCGCGTTCCTGTCGAACCGCAGGAGTAAAGGAACGACGGGAACCGATATGTCGACCGCAGGCAAGCCCGACGAATCCAGCCGGCCTGAAGGCCAAGCCGATGGATCGCCGCCAGCTGTTTTGGACGCCGGGGGCAAACAGACCCGCCAGCTTTGGAAGGTTGGGCGCAATGGTGGCGAACCAGTGCCGCTCACCGCAGTGCCATATGACATTACTGATTTCGCATGGTCGCCCGACGGGACAAAGATTGCCTTTCTAAGTGCTGATCCAGATACACCGGGGGAAAAGGCAGATCGTGAGGCGAAGCGTGACTGGGTCGAGTTGGACAAGGCTGGCCACATGTCCCGCCTTTGGGTTCTGGATCTTTTGAGCCACGAGGCGCAACCTGTCTCGCCAGAAACTGTCAACGTCAGTAAAATGGCGTGGTCTCCGGATGGAAAACGCATGGCGGTCCGTATCGCGGATACGAGCGCGATCAATGATTATTTCTACCATTCGCGGATCACCACTTTTGATTTCGAGAACGGCACATTCGGCAAGACGCTCATTGAACATGCCGCGGAAGGCCCGTTTTGGGCACCCGACGGCACTGCTATCCTCGCCTCGGAAATTCTCACGCCGGGATTCATTGGCACGGCCCCCCGCGTTTACAACTTTGCGACAAATACACTCACTAAGCTCGTCGACGACTACGCGGGGTTGTTGACGCGATTGCAATGGGCTGCGGATAGCCGCTCCATCCTCGCCCTGTCATTTGAGGAGACGCAATCCAGATTAGTCAGATTCGCAGCGACTGGGAACGGGCGTGTCACGCGGCTTGCCACTTTGGAAGGTGAGGCTTTCGACCTCACGACTAGTCGAGATGATCGCCTCGTCGCGGTTGCGCTGTCGAGCCCTGAGCGACCCGCCGACGTATGGACCATCGCCGGCAAACAGATCCGTCCAATCACGATGATCAATCCGCAAGTCGCCCACTGGAAATGTGGCAAGGTCAGTCAAATATCTTGGACCAATAGCCGTGACGGCAAACGGATCTATGGTGTCCTCGTTACGCCGCCCGACTACACTCCTGGGAGCCCGATCAAGACAGTCATCCAAATTCACGGCGGTCCCGAATGGGCGTGGTGGGCGGGGTGGCTCGGCAGCTGGCACGAATGGGCGCAAATGCTGGCGACGAATGGCTATGCCGTATTGCTGCCCAATCCGCGCGGTTCGGACGGTCAAGGCACGGCCTTTGCGCGAGCGATTGGGCATGACTGGGGCGGAATGGACTATCAAGATGTGATTGACGGCGTTGACATGCTCGTCGCCATGAAGATTTCAGACCCTTCGCGCCTCGGCATCGGCGGATGGAGCTATGGCGGGTTCATGGCGGCCTGGGCGGTGACGCACAGCGAGCGCTTCAAGGCAGCAGTGGTCGGTGCTGCTCCAACCAACATGACTACGATGGCGCGCATTACCGACACGCCCGACTACACCATGGGTTATTTCGGCGAGCCATCCGCGCACCTTGCCGATCTCGATAGGGTATCGCCCGTGCGGATGTTGGAAAACGTTCATACGCCAGTGCTGGTACTGCACGGCGAGGCAGATACGCGAGTGCCGATAGCGCTTGGTCTGGAGTTCTACCGAGGACTAAGACTCCTTGGCAAACCCGTTAAGATGATCAGCTATCCACGGGAAGCTCACTGGTTTAGCGAGCCCGAGCATCAGTTGGATATCCAGCGTCGCGTACTCGATTGGTTTGATAGACACCTCTAGGTGAGAGAAACGAATGCCGAGCAACTCTGCGTTCGACTGACGCACCTAAGCCATGGGGCCCAGGTCAATGCGTTGATCAACACGCTGAAGGCGGCTGAAATCACCGATTGCTGTACAACGCTCACGCCCTTATCGCCACAAGGCGGAACAGTTTATCACCAGCGTCTTTCATGCACATGATGGGGCTCAAATAGACACATTTCCACACACGCTGTTTGTTCGGCTCGGAGCCGACGGAAAAATCCTATGTGCTGTAGGCACTCGCTTCACACACAGTGGTTTTTTCCCAGCGATATCTGAGCGAGCCCGATCGAGAAAGCCATCTTCAGAATCGCCCGCACCCCGCCAATCGCGGTCAACGATTGAAGCTGGAGGATAACCTCCTTCGACTTGCCTATCTCCTGTTTGAGCATGCGTCTGAAACGGAGGCTATCGAGCTCGACCGGGCGATTATTGCCGAAGCGATCCGTTTCCCCAATCTCCGGCTATAGCGTGGCATCATTGAAGACCGCTTAAGCCTATTTATGAAGGGCATCCGCCCGCAAAGTCGTGTGCCTGTCTCCATATCAGACACTCACTTATCAGCAATCTGTGGCGCCTCGTCCGATTGATGCTTAGAAGGATCCTTGCTGAACTTCATGACGAAGGCAAAAAAGACCGGAACGAAAAAGATTGCTAGGACAGTGGCGGAGATCATGCCGCCAAGGACGCCGGTCCCAATTGCAGCTTGGCTGCCGGAGCCCGCGCCTGTGGCAATGGCCAAGGGCACTACCCCCAGAGCGAAGGCGAGTGAGGTCATCAGGATTGGCCGGAAACGAAGATGTGCCGCCTCTATTGCCGCGTCGAACGTCGACTTTCCCTTGGCCCGAAGATCCTTCGCGAACTCGATGATCAGGATGGCGTTCTTGGCGGAAAGCCCCATGATGGTGATTAGGCCGACCTTGAAGTAGATGTCGTTCGGCATGTCGCGCAGCATTACCGCACCGACCGCGCCAATGACGCCGAGCGGGATGACAAGCAGTACCGAAAGCGGAATTGCCCAGCTTTCGTACAGCGCCGCAAGGCAAAGGAATACCAGAATGACGGACAGGCCCAGCAACATCGGGACCTGAGAGCCGGATTGGATTTCCTGCAGTGACTGGCCACTCCACTCATAGCCGAAGCCCGGCGGCAGGGTATTGGCAATCCGTTCGACCTCGGTGATAGCCTCACCGGAGGAAAAGCCTGCAGCCGCCTGTCCACTGAGACGGACGGCCGGGAAACCGTTGTATCCGACGATCTGCGTCGTGCCTCTCGTAAAGGCGTAGCTTGCAAAGGCTGAGATTGGCACCATACCTCCATTTGAATTTCTCACCGTCAACTTCATCACATCGAAGATCGTGCTGCGTTTGTTCGCATCGGCCTGCACGGTGACCCTCTGCATGCGTCCCGCGTTGGGGAAGTCATTGACATAGGACGAGCCGAGACTAGTGCTGATCGTCTTGTTGATATCGGCGAATGTGACGCCATAGGTGTTTGCCTTCTCGCGATCGATAGTCAGTACGGTTTGCGGCGCATCGGCGAGGCCCTCGACCATGACGCCAGCGAGGATCTGGCTCTTGGCTGCTTCCGCCATGAATTGGTCACGCGCGGCATTCAAAGCTTCAGTCCCCTGGTTGCCACGATCTTGAAGGCGGAACGCAAAACCATTCGATGTGCCAAGACCCGAAATAGCTGGCGGCGACATTGCATAGGCTGTCGAGTCCATAATGGCCCGAAATCCGGAATTGAACTTGGCCGATAGAGCCTGTGCCGACTGCTCCGCGGTCCTCTCGCTCCAGTCTCTCAGGGTGATGAAAGACAGTCCGGCATTCTCGCCCGACCCGGAGAAGCTGAAGCCGCTAATTGCGACCACGCGGTCCACGGATGGTTCGGACGTCACAACATTCTCCATCAGCTTGATGGAGCCGAGTGTTCGCTCAGCCGTAGCATCTGCCGGCCCCTGGATCTGGGCCAGCAGCGTGCCCTGATCTTCGTCCGGCAGGAAGGAAGACGGCAGTTGCAGGAACATCCAGGCGGTCGCAGCGGCGACGGCGAGATAAATCAGCATGGTACTACCCGACCGTCTGAGCAGGCCCGCGACCCAACCGCTATATTTGTTGGAGCCTCTGTCGAAAGCACGATTAAACCAACCGAAGAAGCCTTTCTTGGTATGAGCTTCGCCCTTCTGGACAGGCTTTAGAAACGTCGCACAAAGCGCTGGTGTAAGCGTCAGGGCCAGGAAAGCCGAAAAGAGGATCGACGATACCATCGTCAGCGAGAACTGCTTGTAGATTACGCCAACGGCGCCTGGAAAAAAGGCCATTGGCACGAAGACAGCAGTCAACACCAAGGTAATCCCAATCACGGCCCCGGTAATTTGAGTCATCGCCTTCTTCGTTGCTTCCCTTGGGTGGAGCCCCTCCTCCATCATGATCCGCTCGACATTCTCAACGACAACGATCGCGTCATCAACGAGGATGCCGATCGCAAGAACCATACCGAACATCGTCAGCACATTGATCGAGAACCCGAGCGTGTACATCACGCCGCATGCACCAAGAAGCGCGACTGGTACGACGATCGTAGGTATGATGGTGTACCGGATATTCTGGAGGAAGAGGAACATGACGAGGAAGACGAGGACCATCGCCTCGGCAAGCGTCATCAGCACCTGTTCAATAGAGATGTAGACGAACGGTGTGGTGTCGTAAGGTACCGAATACTCGATGTCTTCGGGAAGCGAGGACGCCAGCTGCGCCAGCCGCGCTTTGATGGCGGTAGCGGTGGTCAGCGCGTTGCCGCCGGGTGCAAGCTCAATCGAAGCGCCTGCAGCCGCTTTTCCGTCGATCCGCACCGAGGTGGCATAGCTGTCGGCGCCAACTTCAATTCGCGCCACGTCACGCAAACGTACCGCGGAGCCGTCGGTATCAGCGCGCAATACGATCTGACCGAACTCGTCCGGTGACGTCAACTGGCCCTTGATGAGCAAGGATCCCGTGACGCGCCTGTCCGTCTGGGAGGGCGCTGCTCCGAGGCGGCCGGCCGCAACCTTCGCGTTTTGAGCTTGAATGGCATTTGTAACATCGGCTGGTGTTAAACTGAGACCGAGTAGCTTGTCCGGATCAAGCCAGACCCTCATCGCGCGCTCACTTCCAAACAGTTGCACCTTGCCAACACCTGGAACGCGCCGCAATTCATTGGCGACGTTGCGGCTCATGTAGTCACCAAGCGCGATACCGTCCATTGTACCCCTCTTCGATTGCAAGGCGACCAGAAGCAGAATGCCACCACCTGCGGTGTCCACGCTGATCCCTTGTTGAACGATGGAGGACGGTAGTCGAGCCTCTACACGGCGCACCCGGTTCTGGACCTCAACCGCGGCTGTTTCCGGCGCCGTTCCAGGCGCAAATGTTACGGTTATGCTAATTCCGCCCTGGGCATTCGACGTGGATTCGTAATAAAGAAGACCGGGAATGCCGTTGAGCTCCTCCTCCACCAAACGTGTTACGCCCTCGTAGGTGTCTTCGGGGGAGGCCCCGGGATAGGTTGCGGAGATCGTGATCTGCGGCGGCGCTACATTCGGATACTGTGAGATCGGCAACAACGTCAGTGAAATTGCGCCAGCCAGTATGATGCCGATGGAAAGCACCCACGCAAAAACTGGGCGGTCGATGAAGAATGCGGCGAGCACGGATCAGCCCTCCTTTTTTATGGGGGCGTCAGCCCTGGATGGCTTGCTCCATGGTTCAGTCTTAACCGCCTGCCCGGGGGTGACCTTCTGGAAACCTTCGACAATGACTTTGTCTCCAGCCAAAAGTCCCTTGATAACCACCCAGCGGCCCTCGAAGATCCAACCAAGCGTCACCTCGCGGATTTCGACCTTGTCTTGCGCATTCACGATATATAGCCGCGGCTTTCCGGTGGTGTCGCGCTGGACGGACTGCTCGGGAACGGCGAACGCTCCTTCAAGAGCGCCTTGTTGAAGGTTTGAGCGAACAAACATGCCCGGTAGCAGGTTTCGCTCTGGGTTAGGAAACTCACCACGCAGGATTAGCTGGCCGGTCTGCGCGTTGACGCTCACCTCAGAAAACAGGAGTTTGCCGTCATGCGGATAGGTACGCCCTTGCTCCGTCACCAGCTTAATGCTGACGCTGCCTGCCGCATCTTCTTTGAGGTCGCCGCTCCTGATAGCGTTGCGCAGAAGGATTAACGTGTCGGCCGGCTGTGTGAAGTCCGCATAAATCGGATCGATTTGCTGGATTGTCGCCATGACATCCGAAGTCGGGCTGACTAACGTACCCTCCGTGACCAAAGCTCGACCGATGTTGCCGGTGATTGGAGCCTTGATTTGTGTATACTGCAGTTCTAATTGCGCCGATCGAAGGTCAGCCTGGGCGCGAGAAACGTCAGCGTTGCTTTGTGCCAATTGTCCTACGGCAGTTTCACTGTCGTCAGCGCTGGCAACACCTTTCTGCTGTAGCTGGGTCAGCCTCTCGGCTTTTTGCCCTGCCAGCTTGCGGGCCGCGAGGGCTGCGTCGAGCGTGGCCTGCGCTGAATCCACCTTCGCCTGAAACGGCGCCGGGTCGATGACGTACAGCAGGTCACCTTCTGTAACATTTGTCCCTTGCTCGAAGATACGTCGAAGCACGAGACCGGTAATCCGCGGGCGGACATCTGCTGTGATCATCGGCGATACCCGACCCGGTAGCTCGCTGATCACGGGGATGGTCTCAGGCTTGGCTTCCACGATCGAAACCGCGAGGGGCAGTTCTACAGCCTGCTTTTGTTCTCCCTCTTTTTCTGTACACGCTGCCAGCGATAGAATGGCACAGGCCAAGAAGGCCAAACGGAGGGGCTTTGTCACATCGTGCATGGGTGGTCCTAAGAAGGAATGGTCCGAAAGAGCAAACCGTTGGTGTCTAAAACGCGGTCGTAACGCAACGGCGGCATTGCGCTCCGACTGCCAGAATTGCCGGACCGCCGGCGCAGCCGGTCTGGAAACCCGCCTGGGGAGGCATGGGACAGGCCTCCCCGGGCGAGCATGACCAATATGCTGCCGATTACCGCACAATAGGCCATGACAGGAGGTCTCGGTGCTAGATCGGTGACCGAGCTTGCCGAGGATGACCAAGTACCAGCTTAAGCTGTGAGTTTGGATGCTATTTTGTTATTAAATGTTGCGGCGGTGATGGGTGCGTTGCGTTTAGAAGTCGCGCGAAAGCTTACTTTGAAAGAGCTGGTATCCGAGCAGCGGCAAACGTAGCAAAGCGATGCCGCAATCGTCACGACGGCATCGGCATTAGGGATAGACAATGCCGGTGGCAAGTGACGGGGCCTTTGAGAACCGATGCGCTAGCTTCCGACAGTGGATATGAGGCCGCTTTTCTACATGCTCGGACAGGTGCATTCGCAGTCCAACTGAGCTCAATTACACAGGCGGCAATCCGCGTAAAATAACCATTGTAACGTTGTAACGTCCAACTTGACTAATAATCGATCGTTGGTAATTTTAACCGCCGAATTGAACGGCCTGCCGCTTGAAACGTTCAACCTCCGAAAGCAAGGCAATTAACTTCTTGCTTGAAATCTCCCGCCGAAAAAGCACCGACCCACCTCTCTCGATTTCGCTTTTGGCCAATCCAATGCCGATTATGCCAACGGAATGGCCGAAGCCGTCGTGAAAATCTTCAAGCGCGACTGTGTCTCGGTCAATTCCATCCCGGACGCCGAAACGGTCATCGCCCAACTGCCATTGTGGTTCGAGCACTAAAACAGGCTTCACTCGCACAAAGCATTGGGGTATCGATTCCTGCGCGAGTTCTTAACCGTCAAACAGAAATCTGATCCTGTACGGTTTTTATGGGGCAACTCCAGGGTTCGAGCAGTTGGAGCAAGCGCTTGAGGATCAGTTGATCGCCGCCGCCAAGTCGTCCACAGCTAGTCACATTTAATCATCGCTTCACAGGCGGAACCCTAAACAATCCAATAAAAAAAGCTTTGCCTCACTACGTGGGCTTCGAGCCGTAAGCTGCAAGGAATGTCTTCACGGCGCCCCTGATCACTCGCTCGATCTCGACATCCTCAGGCGGCGCATTCATGGTGCCGAATAGACGGAGTTTGAAGAAGCTACCACTACACAGATCGAGGTATTGACCGTACGCATCCGAGCTGAACCGGATTGCGGATTTGAGTGATCGTGTGGATGCTCT
>NZ_SCFL01000039.1:0-15663 GCF_007000305.1 Rhizobium sp. rho-13.1
AAGCATGCAGCATCCGCGCGGCACCTTTGTAGTCGCTCATCTGCCCTTCGCTCAAAAGCAGGATCAGTGGCCGACCGTGACCATCGCAAACAGCATGCAGCTTGGAGTTCAACCCGCCTTTGGTGCGTCCGATACGTCGGGGAACATCCCCTTTTTTAGCAGGCTGGCTGCGGTGCGATGGGCTTTCAAATGGGTCGCGTCGATCATCAATTGCTCAGGCTTGCCCCGCTTTGCTGTCAGTTCGGCCAGTATGCGATTGAACACCCCGAGCCTGCTCCACCGGATGAAGCGGTTGTAGATCGTCTTGTGCGGCCCATACTCTTTGGGAGCGTCACGCCATCGCAACCCATTGCGCAGAACGAAGATGATGCCGCTCAAGACACGCCTGTCATCCACGCGCGGAACGCCATGCGATAGCGGAAAATAAGGCTCGATACGGCGCATTTGCGCGTCTGACAAAAACATCAAATCACTCATGGCGGTCCCTCCGTTCGATCCCAGTGAACCAGAACCGAGGAAACCCCGCAAGCTATTTAATAGGTCCTGAGCCTAAATATAATCAATAAATTAATCGATAACCACATAGAAATTTCATGTTTAAAAATTCAAAACAAAATTATATTACTTAAATATTTCCATCCATAAGAAAATAATCTTGTATACCGACATCAAAATTCAATGGCGGGCTCGGCAAATGCGGATCAGCAATGGTGGCAAACATATTTTACATATCAATATATCCTGCCAGTAGAAGCAATTGCTTCTACTGGGGGAAGCAATTGCTGGAGCCCGATGATAGGATCGATTTTTTCTGATCCAAACAGGTGCCAAATTCCATGTGCGTGTGCGTCTGCGTCTGCGTCTGCGTCTGCGACGATTATCACCCTGTCACGCTCATAGCGACGGTCTTTTCGCCAGCTGATTGACCGGTGAAGTCGGGCCGCACCGCCAGGTACTCGAACAGTCGGGCAACGGCCTCTGCTCCGGGATCGACATGACCTTCCAATTGCTTTGCATTGACATATGCAGCACGTCCCGCCTTTGCGTGGATAAGTGTTGCCGTTAGGTCAGCTCCTGCACGTGCTGCTTTAGCTGCGGGGGCGAAACCTTGTTCGAGTGCGTCGAGTGCAGGCAAGAGAGCATCGACCATTGTCCGGTCGCCAAGCCGCGCGCCACCAATCTCCTGCATTCTATAGAGGCCGGCCTTTAATGCATCGCGGATCGTCAGCCCACTTGATGCACCATCACCAGCGGCAGCAAAGAAAATCGCGAGGAGCACACCCGATGATCCGCCCATGGTCTGGCTGAGTTCCTGGCCCATGGCCCGGAAGAGTTGCGTATGATCGGATAGCGGGAGGCGATCGAGCGCACCGATCAGGGCGCGCGCAGCGCTGGACAATGTTGAGCCGGTGTCGCCGTCACCAGACTTGGCGTCCAGGGCATTCAGATCCTTTTCCGCCTCGATGAGAAGCGAGCAGCAATCATGGAGGAACTCACGGGTGGCTTTGTGCTGGGACGGAATAGGTGCGATTGGCGTCAAACCGTCGGGCAGAGCGAGGATAGAGACGGGTTTGACGGCCGCAAGCCCCGGCCATGCTGGAAGGTCCACCGGTGCCTGCAGAAGCGCCAGTTCTGCCGTTTCGGCAGGAAATACCGAGATCGAAAATCCCTGCATGTCGAGTGACGTCATCAACTGCGCCGGACCAATGATGTGAGTAATCTTGCTGCCGATCTTGGATTGGATCAGCTCATAAATCACTACCGACATCTCCAGGATCGAGGTGCCGCCAAGGTTGTTGACGAGGGCCACGTGAGGTTTATCTGACATCGACGCAGCGAGGCGATCGACCATTGCGGCCACAGCGCCCTTTGCACCTGAATATTCGATCTGCTCGACGCCGGCTTCGCCGTGAATCCCAAGACCGAGCTCGGCGTGCCCTTCGGGGATCCGATTCTCCTTGGGAGAGCCAGGGACTGTGCAGGTGTCGAGCGATATGCCGATCGAGCTCGTGTTCTGGATTACACGGCGTGCGGCCTTGATAACCGCGTCTAGATCCGCACCGCTTTCCGCCACGGCACCCGCGATCTTGTGGACGAGAAGTGTTCCTGCCACACCCCGAGCCTGAGGGAGTTCCGGCAGCGCGATGTCGTCGTCGACGATCACCATGCTGACGTTCAAGCCGTATGCGCGCGCGCGTTCGGCTGCAAGCCCGAAGTTAAGGCGGTCACCGGTATAGTTCTTTACGATGAGCAAGCAGCCCGCTGGTCCTGTGACAGCCAGGATACCGGCAAGGATCGCGTCAACGCTGGGCGATGCAAAAACATCACCGCAAACGGCGGCGGTCAGCATTCCCCTGCCAACGAAGCCGGCATGTGCGGGCTCATGGCCTGATCCACCGCCGGAGACGAGCGCCACCTTGCTCTTGTCCCAATCGGATCGGACGATGACACGGATGTGCGGATATCCGTCCAGACGGACGAGTGCACCGCCAGATGCCGCGAGCACTCCCTCCAGCGCTTCCGTGACCGCATTTTCCCTGCTGTTGAGGAACTGTGACATTATTGTCTCCCTTAAACTAAGCGCATGCCGTCCACATCGAAGTAGAGCGGCTTGTTTGGCTTGATCTTGATGGTTTCGCCGCCCTTGAGTTCGGTATGGGCGTCGGTGACGGTGATAAGGTTGTGCGTCTTGAACATGAGATGGAGGCGGGTCTGATCGCCCAGATGTTCGACGCGGGTTACTGTCGCATCCTGACCATCACACTGACCGATATGTTCCGGCCGCAAGCCAATGGATTTGGCCTTTGCCGGCGCACCGGGAAAGAGTTCCGCAGGGACGACATTAATGCGTGGCTGCCCGAGGCGGGTCGCCGCATACAGGCTGACGGGTTGTTCGTAGATCTCGCGTGGAGAGCCGAACTGGACAAGCTTGCCGTTCTGGAGGACGCCGACATGGGTTGCCATCGTCATCGCTTCGACCTGATCGTGGGTGACATAGAGCAAAGTCGCACCCGATTTGGCCTGGATGCTCTTGAGCTCGATGCGAAGATCGGATCGGAGCTTGGCGTCGAGCGAACTTAAAGGCTCATCCATCAGGTAGATTTGCGGGTTTCTGACCAACGCGCGTCCGATGGACACACGTTGCATTTCGCCACCCGAAAGGGCTGTCGCCTTGTTATCGAGCTTGTGTGAGATCTGCAGGATTTCTGCAATCGCCTTCACTTTCTCGTTTATGACATTTTGCGGTGTCTTCAGCAGCGGCGACTTCAATGGGAATTCCAGGTTCTGGCGCACCGAGAGATGCGGATAGAGGGAATACTGCTGGAAGACCATTGCGACATTGCGCTGCGCGGGCGTGAGACCGCGCATTGAGCGTCCGCCAATGATAACATCACCGCTGTCGGGCGTGTCCAGCCCGGAAACCATTCGCAATGTCGTTGTCTTGCCGGCACCTGTCGGGCCGAGAAGAACGACAAACGATCCATCCGGGACGACCATCGAAACGCCGTCGAGGGCGCGATGGCCGGCGAATGACTTGTTTATGCTTTTGAGGATGACTTCAGCCACGACGCAGCACTCCTTCATTGGCCTCGGAGATAAGGGCGTTTCCGCTTGCCGAGTCGAAGATGGTCAAGGTTTTGGTATCGAAATCGAGACCAATCAGTTCATCGACACGGGCGGACTGGTTCGAGCGGGTTCGAGCCTTGATTGCTCCGTGTGCGGTATCGATTGTGACGATCTGGGTCGTACCGAGATATTCGGTGGCGACCACACGGCCCCGAAACGATGAATCATCCCTGAACCTGACATGTTCGGGTCTCACACCAAGCGCGAGCTTCCCTTGGCGTTCGTCTCGGGAGGCTGGAACCTTCACGTCGTACCCGCAGAGGCTAACCTGATTACCACCGGCTGCCATTACGCCTTCAAATTCCAAGAAATTCATGGGTGGCGAGCCGATGAACTTGGCGACGAACTTCGTCGCCGGCCAGTCATAGATCTGTTGAGGTTTGCCGAATTGCTCGACGACCCCGTGGTTCATCACAACGATCTTGTCGCCCATCTGCATGGCTTCCAGCTGATCATGTGTCACGTAAACAGTGGTGGCGCCCATGCGATCATGCAGAGCGCGCAGCTCTTCCGCCATGTGCTCACGAAATTCAGCGTCGAGTGCGCCGAGCGGCTCGTCCATAAAGAATGCTTTCGGGTTGCGCACGATGGCACGGCCGAGTGCGACGCGCTGGCGATCGCCGCCGGATAGGCGGCCGACGGGTTTGTCGAGGATGCTCTCGATTTGCAGAATCTTCGCCACCTCGGCGACACGCTTGGTGACCTCCGCCTCGCGCATGCCCTGGCTGACCAGGGGATAGGAAATATTCCTGCGGACGTTCATATGGGGATAAAGAGCGAACATCTGGAAGACGAAGGCGATATCCCGCTCGCCTGCCCTTTTCATGCCGACCTCTTCGCCGCCGATGTAGATTTCGCCGCTGGTTGGAAGCTCAAGGCCGGCCATCATTCGCAAAGTGGTCGTCTTCCCGCATCCGGAAGGGCCGAGAAGCATGAAGAACTCTCCGTCCTCCACGGTGAAGGTGGAAGACTTTACCGCGTTGAATGCCCCAAAATCCTTGCGCACATTCTGAATTCTGATCTGTGCCATGGGTTCACTCCGGGAAATGGCTGACGATGATGAACATCACTGTGCCCACAAGCGTCACGATGAATGAGTAGGAGTAGAGCGATAGGGACAGTGGCTGCATCAACATGACGACGCCAAGCGCAATCAGGATGGATGCCAGCATTTCCCATGCGTCGCGCCGAAGACGAAACAGGCGATTGAGAAAGATCGTCATTTGCGAACCGCTCCGAAGGTGATGCCGCGCAAAAGATGTTTGCGAAGCAGGATGGTGAAGACCATGACCGGAACCAGGAAGATCGTTGCTCCGGCGGCCACTGCCGGCCAATCCTGGCCGCTGACGCCGATGATGGTCGGGATGAACGGCGGTGCTGTCTGCGCATTGCCTGAGGTCAGGAGAACGGCAAAGGCATATTCGTTCCATGCGAAGATCAGGCAGAAGATTGCGGTTGAGGCGATGCCGGTAACGGCCTGCGGCAGCGCGACTTTGTAAAAGGCCTGGAAGCGCGTGTAGCCATCGATGAGGGCAGCTTCTTCGTATTCGATCGGGATCTCGTCGATGAAGCCCTTGAGCAGCCACACGGACAGGGACAGGTTGACCGCTGTATAGAGAAGGATCATGCCAGCATGCGTGTCGCTGAGGCCCATGGAGCGGAACATCAGGAAAATTGGGATGGCGACGGCGATCGGCGGCATCATGCGTGTCGAAAGAATGAAGAACAGCAGGTCGTCCTTAAACGGTACCTTGAACCGCGAGAAGGCATAGGCAGCGGCCGTGCCGAGAGCGATACAAAGTACGGTCGAACTAAACGCGATGATGACGGAGTTCGTGAACCGCTCGGCAAAACGGGACGCACCCGTAATGACCACACCTTCTTTACGAACCAGTTTGTCGTACCAGGTCGTCGGCTCTCCGAGCGCCTTGAGTTGCTCCTCAGGCACACGGGTACGCGTGGTGAAGAGGTTGACATATCCTTCGACCGTCGGTTCGAAGATCATTTTGGGGGGATAGGCGATCGCGTCTGCAGGCGATTTGAACCCCGTGCCGATGATCCACAAAAGCGGAAGGAGTGTGATTGCGGCGTAGAGGATAACCAGAATACCGGCGAACCACTTCTGACGCCCCGAAGGCTCGGTTACGGAATAGCTGCTCATCTCTGTTTCACCTTGTTCAGAGCTTTGACGTAGATCGACGCCAGGCCGAATACGGTAACGAATAAAATGACGGCATAGGCGGATGCATAGCCAGTTCGCCACTGCTCGAAAGCAGCGCGCTTCAGGTTGATCGAGGTCAGTTCGGTGATCGAACCGGGACCGCCGCCCGTCAACTGGACCACCAGATCGAACATCTTGAAATTTTCGATGCCGCGGAAGAGAACCGCCAGCATCAGGAACGGCAGCACCATTGGAATGGTGATCGTCCAGAACTGGCGCCACTTGCTCGCACGGTCGCATTCGGCCGCCTCATAGATGCTGGCCGGTATGGAACGCAGGCCGGCAAGGCAGATCAGCATCACGAAGGGCGTCCACATCCAGGTATCGACGATGACGATCGCCCAGGGCGCCAAAGACGTACTTGCAATCATCGAGAAGCTGGAGGGTTCGTTCCCTGTGAGGAAGCCAACCACGTAATTGAACAAGCCTATTTGCGGCTGATAAAGGAAAGTCCAGAAGTTGCCGACAACCGCGGGACTCAGCATCATCGGAAGCACGATGATCGTCGTCCAGAGGTCATTGCCGCGGAATTTCTTGTTGATCAGATAGGCAAGCGAAAAGCCGATCAGCACCTGCAGGACGATGGTCCAGATCAGGAAATGCGCGGTCGCCTGCATGCTCTGCCAGATATCGTTGTCCGTCAGAATGCTGATGTAATTGCGCAAGCCGACGAACTCGACAGGTGCGTTGGGCCGGTTGACCCTGATATTCGTGAAACTAAGCCTGATCGTCCAAATCAATGGAAAGATGTTGATGGCGAGTAGCAAGACGATCGAGGGCGCTACAAAAATCCAGGCTATGGCGCGATCAGAAAGACCTTTGACGCGTGCCGCGATTGCGGGCGGAGTCGCGCTGGCGACCCGGTCGATCGGTGAATGGAGCATGTCCGTCTCCTTGGCATAGATATGAGTGGTGGGCAGGACCGGCACGCTCCGCGTGGCCGGCCCTGCAGTGACGCTTACCGCTGGGAGGAAGCGTGTATAAGCGTCAGTATTTGCCTTCGTCCTCGAAGACGGCCTTCCAATCCTTGGCCAGGCCATCCAGGGCTTCCTTCGCGGTACCTTGGTTTGCAACCACATAGTCGTGGAAGCGCTTCTGCGATGCCTGGAGAAGAGAAGCAAGACGGTTCGGCCCAGAAATCCTTCACGATCGCCATCGAATCAAGGAACGGCTTTGCATAAGGCTGGCTGGAGGCGAAGCTGGGATCCTCAACCACCGCCTGCAGGGCGGAATAGCCGCCGAGCTTCCACCATGTCTGCTGGATGTTGGGCTGGCCGAACCACTTGATGTAATCGAGAGCTTCCTTCTGTTTTTCGGAGGCCGCGACGACAGAAATGCCCTGGCCGCCGAGCTGGGCAAACTGCCCGCCCTTCGGGCCGGCCGGGTTGGGGAAGTAGCCCGACTTGTCGCCGCCGACATTGGCGTCAGCGTTGATGCCCGGCCATGTAAAGGTGAAGTTCATCTGCAGCGCCACCTGACCGGACCGGTAGGCGTCGACGTCCTGGGTCATGTACGCGTCGGAGTGGCCCGGCGGCGTGCAGCAATCGTAGAGCTTTTTGTATTCTTCAAGGCCGGCAACCGCGTCCGGTGAGTTCACGAAGCCGTCGAGATCATAAGGCTTGTTCGGATTCTGATATTCGAAACCGTAGCTGTAAAGCGCGTTCGTGGCGCCCATCGTAATACCTTCGGAACCACGTTCCGTGTAGATCGCTGCGCCATAGACCTTCTTACCGTCGATCTCACGGCCTTGGAAGAATGTCGCGATGTCGACCAAATCGTTCCAGTTCTTCGGAACCGCAAGATCGCGTCCATATCTCTGCTTGAAGTCGGCCTGGATGTCGGGGCGCTCGAACCAATCCTTGCGGTAGGTCCAGCCGACCACGTCACCGAACGCCGGCATTGCCCAATAGTGGGGTGAGTTCTTCGGCCATTCCGCGTAACCAACGACGGTCGCGGGGATGAAGTCCTCCATCTTGATTCCTTCCTTTTCGAAGAAATCATTGAGCTTGACGTATTGGCCATTCTCGGCAGCGCCGCCAATCCACTGGCTGTCGCCGATCAGGAGGTCACAGAGTTTTCCGCCGGAATTCAACTCGTTGAGCATACGGTCGGCAAAGTTGGGCCATGGCACGAATTCGAAGTGCATCTTGTTGCCGCTCTTCTCCTCGAATTCCTTACTGAGCTCCACCAGAGCGTTGGCGGGATCCCATGCCGCCCAACACAAAGTAAGATCAGCGGCCTGCGCGTCAGAAGCCGATGCCATAACCACAGCGGTATACATCCCGGCAGCAAGTGCCGAGCACGAGAAAAGGGACTTCATTGGTATCCTACCGTTGACCTCTCGACCTCCATCGAGAGGAATAGAAACGTTACGACAAGGGCGCAGCGGTTTAAAAAGCGCTGTAGCCGAGTTAGTCGACTTTCCGTTCAGGTTTGGCCATTTGGGCCAACACGAAACCTTAATAACTGAGGTGCGCACCTCAGCGCAAGAAGATTTTGAGGTCCGCACATCAATTCTTGCATTTCTCGTCAATTCAGAGGAAATGGAAGTGATCAAATCGTTTTAGGAGTTGGCATGCGGCCGACAGCAAAAGACCTCGCAGAGGCTGCGGGCGTCAGCCTCGCGACGGTCGACCGCGTATTGAACGGTCGGCCTAACGTGAGCAAGAAAGCCGTAAGGCAAGTCAACGAAGCCATCCATCGGATTGGCTTTGTTCCTAACCCCGCAGCCGTGAGCCTCGCACGCAATAAAAGCTATCGATTTCGTTTTGTCCTGCCAAACTCGGGCGATCTGTACCTCCGAGAGCTTATAAGGCGCGTAGAGGAATTGAAATCAGCGCTACAGGGCGATCTCACTTACCTCGATTACATCCAGATCGCGACTGACGACGCACATGGCGTTGCGAAGTATCTTAGCAGAGCCGAGGAAGAAGATATTGACGGCTTAGCACTGATGGCGCCGGAGTCGCCCCAGGTCCGCGATGCGGTCGCTCGTCTCCTTAAGCGTAACATCAAGGTCATTCAGTTCCTATCCGGGCAAGAGAAACTCGCCACGGCCGATTTTGTCGGTGTGGACAACTTTGCAGCGGGAGCCACGGCCGGAAAATTGATTGGCAGGCTTTCCTTTCACAGGCAGGGCAAGGTGATGGTTGTCGCTGAGAGGATGCAATCTCTGGACAGCATCCAGCGGCGCCACGGCTTCGACAGCGTCATAAATCAGCATTTCCCCGATATCAGAGCTCTTCCGTCCATCGAAACGCACGCCGATGAACGTCGCGCAAACCAGATCATCGAGCGCGTCCTCGAGAACAACAAGGACATTATCGCGGTCTACGTATTGAGTGCTGAGGCCCGGGTGCCGCTTTCGGCGATCGCCGCACATTCAGATCTTTCTAACCTCACGGTAGTGGTCCACGAACGCACGATCTTCACTGAAGAGGCACTGCGCGACGACCGCATTGACGCGGTCATCGCGCAGGATCCGGGCCACGCAGTTCGCAGCGCAGTACGCATCATGCGAGCACGCGCCGATGCCAAGGAGCCGTTGGCGGCGCAAGAGAAGATCAGAATCGAAATTCTTTTAAAAGAAAACCTTTAAATTCTGCCTACTCGGTTCGCGATTTCCTTTAATTGAGGTGCGCACGTCAATTACACAGATTTGAAAGTCTTCGGATTTGAAACGCTTACTGTAAGCGCCGTCTCCGCCCCATTGGATTGGGTGTATTTTGAGGCTTGCTGCATATGCGAGAAGGTTTCCAGTTGTATCTGGAGATTTTCATGGCAGATGATGGATTTGTTGGTCGCTACGAAGTTGTCGAGCCGCGCCGCGGAAACCGGCGTTGGCCGGATGATGTGAAGGCGCGGATCGTGGCGGAAAGCTTTGAGCCTGGTGTTCGCGTTGTGGATGTCGCGCGCCGTCACGGCGTTATAGCAAACCAGCTTTCCGATTGGCGACGTCAGGTGCGCGACGGCATTCTGGTGCTGCCGTTTGCGGCGGCAACGACGCCGTCGGAGCACGATGGTATCGAGCCGGCATTCGTGCCTCTGGCAATCGCTGCGGATGCGCCTGAGCCTGTCAATCGGTTGCCGCTGCCGAAGCTGGCCTCCGACGGGCCGAAGGTGCAGGTTTTGACGTTGGAGATTGGCTCAGACGTTGTGATGCGGGTTCCGAACGATGTGCCCGTTGAACGGGTCGCCGCTCTGGTTCGCGCTGTGCGAGGAGCGCCATGATTGTCGCGGGCCAACGACTGCCGATCCTGATCGCAACGCGTCCGGTGGACTTCCGCTGTGGGCATCAGGCGCTGGCTCTGATGGTGCAGACCGAGTTGAAGCTCGATCCACATTCCCGGATTACGGTCATCTTCCGGTCGAAGCGCGGAGATCGTCTGAAGATCCTGGTGTGGGATGGCAGCGGAATGGTGTTAATATATAAAATTCTGGAACAAGGCAGCTTTGCTTGGCCCAAGGTTCAGGATGGAACGATGCGTCTTTCCAGGGGTCAGTATGAGGCCATGTTCGAAGGTCTGGACTGGCGACGGGTGATGGCGCAACGGGTGAGTGCGCCGTCTGCAGCGGGGTAAATTCTGGCGGCTCTCGCATTGTTTTATTTGGATTTTTGATGCCATTTTGCTATAAAGCGGCATGTCGCAATCCTTTGATCTCAGCTTGTATCCGGACCTTCCACCAGAGGTCGCCAAAGCCTTCGCGGAGATGCAGTTCGAGCTGTCGGTCGAGCGTGCAGCACGTCAGCACGAGCAGGCAGTTGTGGCCGAAAAGGATGTGTTCATCGCCGAGTTGAAGGAGCTGATCGAGACACTCGAGGGTCAGGTTCATGAATATCGGCGCGCGAAGTTCGGGCCGAAATCGGAAAAGCTTGATCCGGGGCAGATGGAACTGGCACTGGAAGACCTTGAAACGGCGATTGCCGAAACACAGGCGCGGATCGCCGCCGTCGAGAAGAAGATCGAAGCCAGCGCAATCAATCCTGGAGAGGTTGGCGATCCGGACAAGGCCGTTTCTCGCAAGGAGCGTAAGGCCCGTGCACTGCCTGAACACCTGCCTCGGGTCGAGCGCGTGATCGAGCCCGAGAGCATTGTTTGCCCCTGCGGTTGCGGCAACATGGTGCGGATCGGCGAGGATCGGACGGAACGGCTCGACCGGGTCCCGGCACGCTACGAGGTGATCGTCACGATCCGCCCGAAATACGCATGTCCCAAGGGGCGAACTGGCGTTGTCCAGGCCAAAGCGCCTGCACATTTGCTGGAAGGGAGCTGGCCGACCGAAGCCCTTCTGGCGGAGATTGCCGTCTCCAAGCATTCCGAACATATGCCGCTCAACCGGCAGGCCGAGGTCATGGCACGACACGGGGTGCCGATAGACCGCACGGTCCTGGCCGATTGGATGGGGCGCACGGGCAGCGAAATCCGGCCGGTGGTCGACCATATGGCTAAACAGCTCCTGTGGGAAAGCACGCGGCTCTATGTCGATGAGACGACCGCCCCGGTTCTTGATCCGGGGCGAGGCAAGACGAAGACGGGTTATCTCTGGGCCGTGCTGCGTGACGACCGCGGCTGGAAGGCTCTGCGCCATCAGGCGTGGTGTTCCATTATCGGCCTGGGCGTAAAGGCGAATATGCCGCTGAAATCCTCGACGGGTTCAACGGCACGATCCAGGTCGATGTGTGTGGACGCCCCGGTAAATGCAAGCAAAATCTTTCTTCGGTACGGGCATGTGGTCGGGTGCTGACGTGTGTTCGGCCTCGTAAAGCGACTTCAACACGTCGCGGGCCCTTATGGAATACGTGGATCAGATCCAATTCGCTTAGGCGTGCTCTGGGCACTCATCGACCTAATGATTCTTCCGATCCTGCTTCTGACCGATTGCCCATAATCCTCCGTTGACCTCACCACATTCCCGACGTCTCGCGGTTCTGTTCTGCCCTAGACAGTACCAGATGCCGGAGCTTGGTAGACGCCGCCGCGAGCCATCAGAGCCCAGGCGGTCCGCGCCAATTTTTTCGCCAGAGCCACGGCAACAAGCTTCGGCGGCTTCTTCAAAAGCATTCTTGCCAACCATGAACCGGCAGGCGCTTCGTATCGTCTTGCCCAGCGGACAACCGCCGTTGCTCCGAGAACGAGGAGACGGCGAAGATCGCGCTGCCCCATCTTGGAAACTTTGCCGAGACGGTCCTTGCCGCCGGAGGAGTTTTGTTTAGGCGTAAGGCCGATCCATGCTGCAAAATCTCGCCCCCTTGAGAAGGTCTCCGCGGCCGGTGCCAATGCTTCGATCGCGGTGGCGCAAATCGGGCCGACTCCCGGAATAGTCATCAGCCGCGAGGCAAGTTCATCCTGCCGGGCGCGTGTGCGGAGCTCCTTTTCCAGGACGGCGATCTGTTCGGAGAGGAACACCACTTGTTCCAACAAACCTTTGCAAAGTACCCGCGCAACCTCAGGCAGATCGGAATTCGTTGTGATCTGTTCATGTAGGAGGGGAATGTGCTTGATGCCCTGAGGAATGATCAGGCCATATTCCATAAGATGACCGCGTAACGCATTTATCGTCTGCGTCCGCTGTCGGACCAACAGGTCGCGAACCTTGAACGCCATGGATGAAGCCTGCTTCTCGGCACTTTTGACGCTCACGAACCGCATCGTCGGTCGCGAAGCCGCCTCTGCGATAGCTTCGGCGTCGGCGGCATCATTCTTTTGGCGTTTGATGAAGGGCTTCACGTAAGACGGGTCGATAAGTGTAACCTCATGACCGAATTTGCCGATTTCTCGTCCCCAATAATGGGCGCTGGCGCAGGCTTCCATTGCGACAACACAGATAGGAAGCTGGGCGAAGAACTCAAGCAATCTTCCACGGTTCAGCTTCTTACGAAGAGCGACGCTCCCGTCGGAACCTGAGCCGTGGATCTGGAACACGTTCTTTGCCAGATCCAGGCCGATGATGCTAATCTCATTCATGGACGTCCTCCTTGTAGGTCTAAGCACCCGCACTATGGCACATTTGATGCCGTCGGGGGGCGTCCACTCCACCGCCTACGGTGGTTACTCTCACCTTGCCACGTCGGAGCGTGTGGGCGGCGATCCCTTGAAACTGGCTTTCTGTTGGGCACACGGGCGCAGAAAGCTGATCAAGGCCACGCCGAGGAGCGGATCACCCATCGTTGATGAGGCGCTCATTCGCATCGCCGCGCTCTACAAGATCGAAGACAGTATTCGAGGCAATGAGCCCGAACATCGTCGGGCAGTCCGACAGGAGTTGTCGCTCCCGCTGGTGGACAAGTTCTTCACATGGATCGCGGCTCAGGCTGCACGTGTCTCACGCAAGTCAGATCTTGGAAAAGCCTTGGCATACATGCTGACGCGGCAAGACGGCTTCAGATTGTTCTTAGACGACGGCCATGTCGATATTGACTCCAACCTGGTGGAAAACGCGATCCGTCGCCCGGCCATGAACCGCCGCAAAGCGCTCTTCGCCGGCCACGATGAAGGGGGCCGAAATTGGGCCCGGTTTGCCAGCTTGATCGGCACATGTAAAATGAATGGAATTGAGCCTTACGCCTATCTGTGCGACCTCTTCACCCGCCTCGCAAACGGCCACCTCGCCAAAGACATCGATGCCCTAATGCCTTGGGCCTATGCCGCCCGCATCAAGTCCTCACAATGAGCTCGTCAGATACTCGTCGGTGAGCTCACATCCGGACCCAAAGGCAATACCATCAAGCCGCTGCAACTGAAAAATCAATGGGGCGTGGACGCCGCATACCGCTTACTGTATTACAGATGAATTGATTTTTGTGATGAACGCTCAATCGTTGGGATTGCCTAATGCGATGAAAGGCGCAAAATCGACGGAATAGAACCTCTTTGCAGTGGATATGCACCGTGCGCAAGTCCGAGCTGGAAGCATCAGCGATTACATATCTGACGGACTCCATCCGCAGCAGAATTCCTGCCTATGCAGGTGGTAGATTAAATGGTCCACCGCCCTCTGGCTCAAGGACAGAAAATTTACAATCAGACGCCGGTTCGCTCGGCCGCCAAGTGGACGCGATCCTGAGCCGCTCCATTCCTGCCCTGCCGCAGTTCAACAGACAGCGCTTGGGCACCTTGCGGCTCATCAGCGACGCCGGAATAATCGGTACTTCCGATTTGGCGACGATAAACAATGCGGCGAAAGTAGATGAAGTCATCCGCACCATCGACTCAATGAAACCGCGCTTTGCCAATCCAGTCCAGGCAGCTACGATCGGTCATCTGTCGGAGTACCTGCAGCGACACGGACAGATTCCACACTGGGTCAGCCCCGTCGAATTCCCTAAGACTGCTGTTGTTGGGCATCGCGCTGATCTCAGATTACCGGAAAAGCACACCTCCGTTTACACTAGTGGTAATATCAAACACAGAGATCGGTATAACGCCGACCTGCGTGAAATTAACAAGCTCCTCGACACGATAATCCCAGATGGTGCCAGCTACAATGAGGTGCGTCAGCGGGTCATTGATGAGATCGTAACGCATTCCAGTTCTATTCAGAATTGGCTCAAGAGGCAAAGGACCATTGCCGAGACGCGCGGTGCTGAAACCCGGGATTTCATTCCAAATCAATTTCATTATCGCATGAAGGAAGTGACGGACGCCGTAGAGAAAATAATTCGTCCAGAACGGCAAAAGCTGCTGCAGCTAGCTGATAATAAGAATGTGCGCAAACTTGCGCCCGACGAAGTTAAAGATATTGCTCGTTTAATAGCGCAATACCGTTTCAGCTCGGATTCTTCCTATGCTGCAAATGGGGCCACAGAAGCAGCCCACCGCCCAATATCCTATCAACCTCACCCGTATCTAGCATACGACATGCTTGCGGCCGTCCTCTATGACAACCCGCATCGAGCAAGGACAAATCCCATTGCAGCAGAAATGGCAGGTTACGTCGCAAAATCCCTTGATGCAGTTATTCCTCCTAGCCGCGGTAACTTCTACAGCCGTATTTGTTTTCTTAAAACCGTCTCCGACAACAGAGACTTCTGGTTGGCTCCGGGGATGGTGGATATAAATGATCGCCCGGAACTCGCGGCGTTTGTCGGCAGCGGCCAGCTACACACGCTTAAGACAAACAGTCCTGACCAATTCAACGATCTTGTGCGCGATCTGCACGATTTTCATGAAGCATGGACGTGCCGGCTTCTCACAGTGCCCCAGCGGCACTTGGTGCTGGCGGGAGCGAGTAAAGCAGATAAATCTACCGGATTGAAAAAGCCTCAAATATCGGCTGTTCGTCGAGGAATCGAGAGGGCGGGATGTGCGGCTGGCCAGACCAAACTCACATTCAAACCAACGGGGACGAAATCGCTGGCTAACGATAAAAGACGTTCGGATGCGCGTAGGTCATCGATCTCCGATCCTAGTCCTTTCTTTAGGCATGAAATTGGGCAGCGGAACCGCGCCACCGGATCGGACGTGTCAAACATAAGGGAGACGCCACGCGATGCGCTTTCAAAACGAAAGCGTGACGATTCTATCGAACGTTAACATCGAGATTTTTTCAAATATTCTGTAGATGAGATTCCGCTCTCTAACACGCTATTTATCATCAATTATGCAAATTTCATCTCCACTGAAAGTGAGATTGATTACCGCGTGCTCAAACGTGCTCCGAAGAGCGGCCGTCTCGATGGGGATAGTCATTGCGGCACCGTCCTGTCACCCGGGCAACTGTAGCTAAAGCGTGTCGCATTTAATCGCACTCATATCCTGCTGCCTTGAAGTAGTTTTTACATTCTGTGACGGAGAAGAGGTCACAGATTTCGCCAA
>NZ_SCFL01000003.1:0-421936 GCF_007000305.1 Rhizobium sp. rho-13.1
TTGTTTCCAAACGGAAATCCCAACGGTTTATCCCCATGAGGTGCTGCGAGCAGGGCGATGGAGTAAAGCGAGAGGAGAGAGTGCGAGAGATAGAGAGAGTGTGTGTGCGTGTGAGGTCAGAAAGATCATAAAACCGGAAAGAGCCACCCCGACTCCCTCATTCCTGTGACGGGCACAGGAATGAGGGTGTGGTGGGCACCTCAGGCGAGATTGGATCTTAAAAAGACGTGGCCGCAATTGATCCTTCTTCACAGAGTTGGACACCTCGATAGATTTGAGTTTTCAATACCTTGCTCAGCGTGCATGCCGACCTCCCTCATTCGTGTGTTGTCAGAGGAAACAGGAAACCTGTCCTCTAAAACTGCCATCAGACGTGGCTGGACTGGAAGACTTTGCAGCCTAGAGTTTTTGGCGGCTGCCTTGAGGGTGGGATTGGGGTTCTACTGCTGGCATCGCTCGGTGGGTTTGTGGCCGCCGTGGTAGGGGATGGCGTGGCCGGATGAGAGAAGTGTGTCGGCCGGGTTGCGCCCGTTGGCGGTGGTGACGTCGGCGAGGATGCGGCCGAAATACTTGTCGCCGGAAATTCGCATCAGTTGGATCTCGCCTGTGGCCGGCAATATTTCCTCCAGCGCTGCCTGCGCCTGCTCAGCCTCCTCGCGCACCGAAGCGCATGTCGAATGCAGTTCCGGCGCATCGATGCCGCGCAGCCTGACATAGACCTCGATCGTCTGCTGCGGCCAGGGCGATGCATCCACCAGAATGGTGTCGCCATCGATGACCTGGAGGATCTCGGCGGTGACGGGACCGGCAATTGTCTCATGCACCGTGTTGGCCGTCGCGCCAGAGGGCAGCGAGAGGATGAGACAGACCAACAGAGTCAAATAGGATCGAGCCATGATTGAGGAATTATTTCCTGAATCATCGGGAAGTCAATAGGAATATTTACCGACTAGAAGTCGATGGCCCGGCCATTGATCTCCCAATCGCCGAACCGGGAGGGCTCGGCGCCGCCGCGACCGCCGATTTCGGGCGGAAGTTCGGTCTGCGCTTGCAGCCGTCGACGTTCTTCTGCTTCGGCGAGGGCGCGCTTGGCTGCCGGAGAGAGCGGCTTGCGCGGTGTAGCGCCTTCGTCGGAAGTCTCGACGGTTTCGCTGTTGTCGTTATCGGCTGCCTGCATGAGGCTCTCCAGCAAATATTGAATTGGGCGGGCGCATAGCCAGATTATAGGGCGTCGCTGCCGGAATGAAAAGCGCGACGCGGGTCAATTGGCGGAGACGACGATGAACATGATGCGAACGGCGATGCTTCTGGCCTTCATGACGGCGCTGTTCATGGGCGTCGGCTTTCTGATCGGCGGTCGGTCGGGCATGATGGTCGCCTTCGTCGTTGCGGCCGGCATGAATTTCTTTTCCTACTGGAATTCAGGCAACATGGTGCTGTCGACCTATAATGCCCAGGCTGTCGACGAGCGCAGCGCGCCGGAGTTTTTCGGCATGATCCGCGATCTCGCCGCCAATGCCGGCCTGCCCATGCCGCGCGTCTATCTCTACGACAGCCCGCAGCCGAATGCCTTCGCCACCGGCCGCAATCCCGAGAATGCCGCCGTCGCCGCCTCTACCGGCCTGCTGAACGCGCTCACGCCGCAAGAAGTGGCCGGCGTCATGGCGCATGAACTGGCGCACGTCCAGAACCGCGATACGCTGACCATGACGATAACAGCGACGCTCGCCGGCGCCATCTCGATGCTCGGCAATTTCGCTTTCTTTTTCGGCGGCCGGCGCGACAGCAACAGCCCGCTCGGTGGGATCGGTGCCCTTGTCGCCATGATCGTCGCGCCGCTGGCGGCCATGCTGGTGCAAATGGCAATCAGCCGGACGCGCGAATATGCCGCAGACCGGCGCGGCGCGGAGATCTGCGGCAATCCCCTGTGGCTTGCCTCGGCGCTTGGCAAGATCGCCGGCGCTGCGGCCCATGTTCCCAACGAGGATGCCGAGCGTCACCCGGCAACGGCACATATGTTCATCATCAACCCGCTCTCCGGGCGGCCGATGGACAATCTGTTTTCCACCCATCCGAACACCGAAAGCCGCATTGCCGCGCTGCAGGCGATGTCTATGGATATGCCCTCCAATGGCAATCCACTGCATGGGCACGGCTCGACGCAGCCGGTCCGGCCTGCTAATGCGGTGCGCAAATCGCGCTCGGTGCCGGATACGGGGTCCAGTCGCGGTGGTCCACAACCACCCAAAGGACCCTGGTCTTGACGTCAGACGACAGTAAATCCGCTGGCCGCCGGCCCGCCCGCCCGCAAGCCAACACCAATGAAGGCGAACGTCGTACTCGCCGGCCTGCCGATAGCGGTCCGGTGAAACCGGGTCTTGCAGCACGGGCTGCAGCCTCGAAGATTCTCGCTGCCGTCGTCGATCGCAAGACGCCGCTCGACGGCATGCTCGATGGCGACCACGGTAATCCGGCCTATCGCGTGCTTGAGGATAACGACCGTGCCCTGGTGCGCGCCATCCTGAACTCCGCTCTTCGCCACCTGCCGCGCATCGAGGCCGCCATCGCGTCGCTGATCGACACGCCGCTGCCGGAGGGGGCCCGCGCCCTGCATCACGTGCTGGTCGTCGCTGCCGCGCAGATGCTCTATCTCGATATTCCCGATCATTCCGCCGTCGACCTCGCGGTCGAGCAGGCGAACCAGGACCCGCGCAATCGCCGCTTTGCCAAGCTGGTCAATGCCGTGCTCAGGCGCATGGGGCGCGAGAAAGACGATATTCTCGCCCGCACGGCATCGATACCGGCCATGCCCGCCTGGTTTCTGTCGCGGCTGGAGCAGGCCTACGGCCGCGCTGAGGCGCTGGCGATTTCGGACACGCAGTTGCAGCCGGCTGCGATCGACCTGACGGTCAAATCCGACCCGGAGGGATGGGCCGAGCGGCTGAACGGCATGGTTCTTCCGACCGGCAGCGTCCGGCTCGCCGCTTTCGACGGGACTATTCCGGGTCTTGAAGGCTTTGCCGATGGCGAATGGTGGGTTCAGGACGCGGCAGCGAGCATTCCGGCAAAGCTGTTCGGCTCGCTTGCCGGCAAGCGCGTCGTCGATCTCTGCGCCGCACCGGGTGGCAAGACGGCGCAGCTGGTCATGGCTGGCGGCAAGGTCACGGCGCTCGACCAGTCGGAGAGCCGGCTGCGGCGCCTGTCGGCAAACCTTGCCCGCCTCGGCCTCGAAGCGGAAACGCTGGTCGCCGACATGGCGAAATTTGCGCCCGACGATCTTTTCGATGCGGCACTTCTCGACGCGCCGTGTTCCTCGACCGGCACGACGCGCCGTCATCCGGACGTGCTGTGGACCAAGGGCCGGGACGATATCGCCAAACTGGCAGCGCTTCAGGAGCGCCTGCTGCGCCATGCGCTGACCCTGGTGAAACCCGGTGGCACGGTGGTGTTTTCCAACTGCTCGCTCGATCCGTCCGAAGGCGAGGACATTATCGCCCGCATTCTCGCCGACAGCCCGGATGTCGAGCGCATCGCCATCCGCCCTGAGGATTGGCCCGGTCTTGAGACAGCCATTTCACCTGACGGCGATTTCCGCACGACACCGGCTATGCTGGCCCTGCCCGAAGGCTTTCTGCCGGGACTGGATGGATTTTTCGCCAGCGTTCTTCGCCGCCGCGGCTAATGGCCATGCGGGTTTTGCGCCCTATCTGCGTCAATCTGGATCATTACCCGGATAGCAAGGGCGTCTGCTAACGCTCTCTTAACGCTGGAGACGGACAATCGTTATCTATAATTTAGAGGTTTTGGCGGGCGCTTTGTGAATTTGTACGCGCGGGAGGCATGGCGGCGAATATCGCGTCGCGCAGCGTTGACACGCCTGCGCCTCACCCGGCACACCGTGCGTGTGCCGGAACGGCTGATCGTCGCGCCGACCGATTTGCGCAGCATCGATGCCTTTGTGGCGGAAGAAATGATCGACGGCCGGATTCCGCTGGCCGGACGCGTGCTGGAAACCAACGGTCGCTCGCCGTTCTCGCAGGAATTGCCGTCCGAAACCTTTGCCGCCCGGCTGCACTGTTTCAGCTGGCTGCGCCATATGCGCGCCGACAAGAGCGGCCAGGGCAGCACGCTGGCCCGCGCAATGGTCAACGAGTGGATAGGCCTTCACGGCCGCAAGACCGACGGTCTTGCCTGGGATCCGGATATCGCCGCCCAGCGGCTGATTGCCTGGCTGTCCCACTCTCCGGTGGTGCTACAGGGCACCGACAGCAGCTTCTACCGCAGGTTCATGCGTTCGCTCACCCACCACGTCCGCTATCTCCGCCATGTGGCAGCGACTGCGGCCGATGGCGAGGTGCGCTTCCGCGTCCGCATTGCGCTTGCCATGTCGTCCGTGGCGATGCCGGCACGGACTGCGACCATCAAGCGGGCCGGCCAGGCGCTGGACCGGGAGATCGAGCGACAGATCCTCGCCGACGGCTCCCACATCTCGCGCAATCCGCGCGCGGCGCTGGAACTGCTGCTGGACCTCCTGCCGCTGCGCCAGACCTACATCAATCTCGGCCATGATGCCCCCGCACGGCTGATCGCCGGCATCGACCGCATGTATCCGGCGCTGCGCTTCTTCCGCCACCAGGACGGCGATCTCGCCCTGTTCAACGGCGCCACCTCGACCTTTGCCAACGAGCTGATGTCGGTGCTGCGCTACGACGAGACTTCGGGCCAGACGTTCAAGGCGCTTCCTCACGCCCATTACCAGCGGCTGTCCGCCGGCCAGACGCTGGTCATCATGGATACCGGCGGCCCTCTCTCGGTCGACCTGTCGCGGACTGCCCATGCCGGCTGCCTGTCGTTCGAGATGTCGTCGGGGCGGCACCGGATCATCATCAATGCAGGCTCGCCGAAATTTGCCGGGTCCCGATATGTCCAGATGGCGCGCGCGACTGCAGCGCATTCGACCGTGACGCTGGACGACACATCGTCGCTGACGTTTTCCCGCTCGAAGGTGCTCGGCCCCGTCATGACCGGCGGCGTCAGCGAAGTCTCGGTCGAGCGCCTCGACACCGGCGATGGCCGCGATAGCGTCAAGGCGGCCCATGACGGCTATCTTGCTGCATTCGGGCTGATGCACGAGCGTGAAGTGGCGCTGAACCATGCCGGCACCATCATCACCGGGCACGATCGTTTCTTTGCGCCGGACACGAAAAAGGCATCCAGGAAGAAAGCTGGCGCCGAGCACCACGCTTCGGCCCGCTTCCATATCCACCCGTCGATCACCATCGGCCAGACGCAGCCGGATCAGGTGACCCTGACGGCACCGGACGGCGAAAGCTGGACATTCTCCTCGCCCGGCAACGAAGTGCTGATCGGAGAGGACGTCTTTTTCGCCGATTCCTCCGGCGTACGCGCCTCGGAACTGCTTGAGATCGCGTTTTCGCTCGCGGAAAAAACCGAGATCCGCTGGTTTTTATCCCGCCGCTGAGACGGCGACGGTTTAATCGTCCGGCCGCCTGTGCTAACGCGACGCCATCATCCCGAGCGTCCCAGCCGGACGCGTTGCGAAGACAGAACCGGAGAACGTCATGGCCGTTGTTTCCAAGAAAATTCCAGCTCCCGACAAGGTGAAGGTCAAGACCGCACTGCTGTCGGTCTCCGACAAGGCGGGCATCGTCGAGCTGGCCCAGGCGCTGCACGACAAGGGCGTCCGCCTGCTGTCGACAGGCGGCACTCACAAGGCGATCGCCAATGCTGGGATTGCCGTCATCGACGTCTCCGAAATCACCGAGTTCCCGGAAATCATGGATGGCCGTGTCAAGACGCTGCATCCACGCGTGCATGGCGGGCTGCTGGCCATCCGCGATGATGCCGAGCACCAGGCGGCGATGAAGGAGCACGGCATCGAGGCGATCGACCTCGTGATCGTCAACCTCTATCCATTCGAGGAGGTCCGCGCTGCCGGCGGCGATTATCCGACGACCGTGGAGAACATCGATATCGGCGGCCCAGCCATGATCCGCGCATCGGCCAAGAACCACGCCTATGTCACCATCGTCACCGACCCGGCCGACTATCCGGCATTGCTCGAACAGCTTGCCACCGACGCCGGGCATACCCATTATGCCTTCCGCCAGCAGATGGCCGCCAAGGCCTACGCCCGCACCGCTGCCTACGACACGATGATTGCCAACTGGTTCGCTGACGCCCTCGACATCACCACGCCGCACCACCGGACGATCGGCGGCGTGCTGCGCGAGGAAATGCGCTACGGCGAGAACCCCCACCAGACGGCCGGCTTCTACGTCACCGGCGACAATCGCCCCGGTGTTGCGACCGCGACGCTGTTGCAGGGCAAGCAACTCTCCTACAACAATATCAACGATACCGATGCCGCCTACGAGCTTGTGGCGGAATTCCCGCCGGAACAAGGACCTGCCTGCGCCATCATCAAGCATGCCAATCCTTGCGGCGTAGCCACCGGGCCGACGCTGGCCGAAGCCTATCGCCGGGCGCTCGCCTGCGACAGCACATCGGCGTTCGGCGGCATCATCGCGCTCAACGGCCTGCTCGATGCCGAGACGGCGCATGAGATTGTCAAACTGTTTACCGAAGTGATCATCGCCCCCGCAGTCAGCGACGAGGCGAGGGCAATCATCGCCGCCAAGCCGAACCTGCGTCTGCTGTCGGTCGGCGCCCTGCCCGATCCCCGCGCCCGTGGCATCACCGCCAAGACCGTCTCGGGCGGGCTGCTGGTGCAGAGCCGCGACAACGTCATGGTCGACGATCTCGAACTGAAGGTGGTGACCAAGCGGGCGCCGACGGCGCAGGAACTCGAAGACATGCGCTTTGCCTTTCGGGTCGCCAAGCACGTCAAGTCGAATGCCGTCGTCTATGCCAAGAACGGCCAGACTGCCGGCATCGGTGCCGGCCAGATGAGCCGCGTCGATTCGGCCCGCATCGCCGGCATCAAGGCCGAGGACGCGGCAAGGGCACTGGGTCTCGCGGAGCCGATGACCCGTGGCTCAGCCGTCGCCTCCGAAGCGTTTCTGCCGTTCGCAGACGGCCTGCTGTCGGCAATCTCCGCTGGCGCCACCGCCGTCATCCAGCCGGGCGGCTCTATGCGGGACGCCGAGGTCATCGCCGCTGCCGACGCCCACAATGTCGCGATGGTGTTCACCGGCGTCCGCCACTTCCGCCACTGAACGATATCCGCACGTAGCGGATATCCGATCTGTAAATTTGTATATCCCGGCCAGCTTTCGCTGCGCCGGGATTTCTTATTCCCGTGCGTCGGCTGGGTATGGGGTGGGTAGTAGCAATAGCAGACCGCCGGCCAGAAAAAGGATCAGCGTCGCCATGCCGAGCCGGGCCGAGCCGGAAAAGCTGGTGACGATGGAAAACATCAGGGTTGCCATGAAGCTGGTGGCGCGACCTGACAGCGCGTAGATGCCGAAATAGCGGCCGGATTCCTCGAGGCTGACGCTGCGCGCCAGGTAGGAGCGCGACGAGGCCTGCACCGGGCCGAAGGCGAGGCCGATCAGTAGCCCGTACATCACATAGGCTTTTTCCGCCGTCGTGCCGAATAGTCCGCCTGAATCGACTGTCGACAGCTTGATCAGGCCGAACAGCGTAAAGCCGGGACCCGTGGAGATGAAGCCGATGGTGGCGATCAGCAGCATGACCAGCCCGATGACGACCATGGTCTTCGACCCCAGCCGCGCATCGAGCCGGCCGGCCACAAGACATCCGAAGATGGCGACGACGTTGAGGATGATGCCGAAAATGCCGATTTCGATGGTCGGCCAACCGAACATTCCGGCGGCAAAGGTCCCGCCGAGGATAACGACGCCGTTGACGCCGTCCTGGTATATCATGCGCGCGATCAGGAAGCGGCTGATGCCCGGCCGATGGCGTAGCGACTTCAGCGTCCTTGCCAGTTCGCCTATCCCCAGTCCGACGGCGGAGCGCATCGGAAGCCCGCGCGGCGCATCGGGCGTGAACAGGAACATCGGCAGGATGAAGATCAGGTACCACACGGCCGCAATCGGGCCGGTGATGCGCGCATCCTGGCCGAGAACGGCGTCGAGGCCGAACAGCGGCTTCAGTCCGAGGATGGTGCGCCCTGTCTCCGGATTACCCGCGAGTAGTGCGACAACTGTGATCAGTACGATCATGCCGCCGAGATAGCCGAGGCCCCAGGCGGTGTTCGACAGTTTTCCGACATCGTCCTTGCTGACAAGTCGCGGCATCATCGAATCGTTGAAGACGATGGAGAACTCGGCTGCAATGGAGGCGAGGATGATGAAGATGAACGGATAGATGATCGGCGAGCCAGGTGCTGCCCACCACAGGCAGAACATGCTGATAATCTGGATGACCGCAAAAAAGGCGATCCATGGTTTGCGGGCGCCGGACTGGTCGGCAATCGATCCGAGAATGGGCGATAGTACGGCGATAACGATCGAGCTGATCGTCGCCATGTTGCTCCACATCGCCTGGGCGCCGACCGGATCGGCCGTTAGCCGGGCGACGAAATAGGGGCCGAAGATGAAGGTGATGACCACCGTGAAAAAAGGCTGCGCCGCCCAGTCGAACAGCATCCACCCCCAGATACCGCGCGCCGGAACTCTCGCCGCCTGGGCATCGTCACGCTCTGCAATCGCCACAGCTATATCCCTGCTATTCCGCCAGCCTCCCGCCGGACCTTGTCATCCCGAAAGGCCCCGCGCAAGCAACCTGAGGCCGGTTTAGGCGCTCGCAAACGTGCTCGTTTGAGTAATCCGACGCCTCCGAATTCATGGGCGCATTGGGCAAACTTCCCTTGCCGCCAAGGTCATCGCACGGCGCAGCCGCGCCGTGACTGGATCTCTGTGACGAGCACAGAGATGAGGGAAGTCGTGGCAATCACCTCGGCAAATCGTGGGCGAGGTCGCCGAGCAGGCCGGCGGCGACGGTGATGCGGGCGAGATTTGCCTCGCCGCCTTCGCTAAGGCCCGCCAGTTCCTCGGCGATGCGGTTGATGCGGATGCGGTCGCTGGCGTGCCAGGCGGCAAGCGGCTGGCGGTCCTGGGGGTGGGCATTGAGCGCCGAGATGACGATGTCGCGACGCGCCGTGGCGATGCGGTCGAGGCTGCGGGCGAGCGCCAGGTTTTCGTAGTGATCGCCGGTGACAATGCGGCTGCCGGAAACCAGCAGGCGGCTGACCCGGAAGGTCTGCGACACCTCGAAGTAGGTTTCTGCGGCGCGCGCTAGCGCCTCGCCCGTCTGTTCGGCAATTTGCATGACATCGGGTACCAGCAGGAACGTACCGAGTGCGGCAATCTCGCCGGCAAGGCCTTCGGGCACGCCGGCCGCTGCGTAATCGTTGCGCCGGGCATCGATCTCGGCGGCAAATTCGGCCGGGATCCGGCTCGACAGTAAGGGCCGCAGCTTTTTCGCTGCCGCCTGCAGCCGGCCAACGGTCTCGCCGATCTCTGACTTGACCATGCTTGTCTTCAACAGCAGCCGGGTCAGCACGGTGTAGATCTGCCCGATGTCGCCGTAGAGCCGGTTCTGCACTTCGCCGCCGATCTTGCCGTCGAGCCCGTCGACGCTATCCCACAGCCGGTCGAGATCGAACCCGTCGCGGGCGAGCACGGCTGCCTTGACGACCTCGGAAGCGGCGGCCGCCGTTGCATCCATCATCGACACGACAAAAGCCGGACCGCCGCGATTGATCGCCTCGTTGGCAAGACTGGTAGCGACAATCTCGCGCCGAAGCCGGTGTCCGGCGATATCGGCTGCATGGCCGCGATGCATTTTCTGCGGGAAATAGCCGGTCAGCGTTGCGGCAAAATAGGGATCGTCCGGCAGGGCGCTCTCGAGCAGTGCATCGAACAGCACGATCTTGGCGTAAGAGAGCAGCACGCCGATTTCCGGTCGGGTGAGAGGCCGGTCGTTGGCGTAGCGCTCGGCGAAGGTCGCCTCATCCGGCAGCGTCTCGACCTTGCGGCTGAGCTTGCGGGCGGATTCAAGCACGCTGATGAAGCGGCCGAGCTCCAGGCCGTTGCCGGTTCCCTTACGCTCCGTCAGCGAAATAGCCAGCGATTGCAGATAGTTGTTACGCAACACTAGGGCTGCGACCTCTGAGGTCATCGATGCGAGGAGTTGGTCACGCCTGGCGCGTGTCAGGCGACCGTCCTGCATGGCGGAGGCAAGGGCGATTTTGATGTTGACCTCTACGTCGGACGTGTTGACGCCCGCAGAATTGTCGATGGCGTCGGAATTGCATCGGCCGCCCTTCAGGCAATAGGCAATGCGGCCCTTTTGCGTGACGCCGAGATTGGCGCCCTCGCCGATCACCCGCGCGCGGACCTCGTCGGCATTGATGCGGATCGGATCGTTGGCACGGTCGCCGACATCGGCGTCGGTTTCGGTCGGCGATTTCACATAGGTGCCGATACCGCCGAACCATAGCAGGTCGGCCTGGCATTTGAGGATGGCGGTAATGATTTCGAACGGCGTGGCAACCGTCCTGTCGAGCCCGATGGCAGCCGCGGCTTCCCTGGTGAGCGTCACAGACTTCGCCGAACGCGGAATGATCATGCCGCCCGCAGACAGCAGGCTCTTGTCGAAATCCTGCCAGCTGGAGCGCGGCAGGTCGAACAGGCGCTGGCGCTCGGCGAGCGTCGCGGCCATGTCGGGATCGGGGTCGATGACGATATCGCGGTGGTCGAAGGCGGCGATCAGCCGGATTTTCGGCGACAGCAGCATGCCGTTGCCGAACACGTCGCCCGACATGTCGCCGACGCCGACAACGCTGAACGGCGTCGTCTGGATGTCGATATCGAGTTCGCGGAAATGTCGCTTGACGGTCTCCCAGGCGCCGCGCGCGGTGATCCCCATCTTCTTGTGGTCGTAGCCGGCCGATCCGCCCGAGGCAAAGGCGTCGTCGAGCCAGAAGCCGGCCTCCTGCGCCAGACCGTTGGCGGTATCGGAGAATGTCGCGGTTCCCTTGTCGGCTGCAACGACGAAATAGGGATCGTCGCCGTCCAGCCGCAATGTATCCGGAGGCGGAATGATATCGGCGCCGGAGATATTGTCGGTGATCGAAAGCAGCGTGCGGATGTACGTCTTGTAGGCCTCCCGGCCGACATTGAAGATGGCATCGCGGCTGCCGCCGGCCGGCAATTGTTTCGGATAGAAGCCGCCCTTGGCACCGACAGGCACGATAACGGCGTTCTTCACCTGCTGCGCCTTGACGAGCCCGAGCACCTCGGTGCGGTAGTCTTCCGCCCGGTCGGACCAGCGCAGGCCGCCGCGGGCCACCTTGCCGAAGCGCAGATGCACGCCCTCCACCTCGACGCCGTAGACGAAGATCTCGCGGAAGGGCCGGGGTTCCGGCAATCCGTCAAGCTGCTTCGGGTCAAGCTTGATCGCGAACATCGCCTTTGGAGAACCGTCGGCACTGCGCTGGAAATAGTTGGTGCGCAGCGTCGCGTCGACGGCGTTGACATAGCGCCGCAAAATGCGGTCGTCATCGAGGCTCGGCACGGAGGCGAGGTCGGTTTCGATCGCTGCATGCAGGGTCGCCAAGCGTTTCAGGCGCGGCTTTTCCTCCAGCGTCGGGTCGAGCGAATCGTGAAACAGCCGGACGATGCTGGCCGCAATGGCAGGATATTTGTCGAGTGTCGTGGCGATATAGTCCTGCGAATAGGCGATGCCGGCCTGGCGCAGATAGCGAGCGTAGGCGCGCAGGATATTGGCGGTTCGCGCGGTGAGGTCGGCCGAGACGATAAGCCGGTTGAAAACATCATTGTCGATGCTGCCTTCGAAAGCCGCGAGAAAGGCTTCCTCGAGGGCTGCGCCGTGGCGCTTGAGATCGAAGGCGACGCCGTCGCGCGCCTCCAGCTCCATGTCGTGCAACACCACATCGCCGCTGATCCCGGACCCCTCGACGTGGATGTCGAAGGTGCGTTCGCTGAGCACATTGAAGCCCAGGTTTTCAAGCAGCGGTACGCGACGCGACAGGGCAAGGTTGCCCTCGCCGTGGAAGATTTTTAGCGACAGCACGTCGGTGTCGCCGAAGGAGCGCCTGTAGAAGCCGATGCGGATCGGCGCATCGCCGGCGCAGGCCATGATGGCCGGCAGGTCGGCCGCGGTCTCTTCCGGGGAAAAGGCCTCCTGGAACGCCTGGCTGACGGTGAGGCCGGGCGCTGCCGGGCCGGCCAGCGCCTCCAGCCGGTCGATCCAGCGGGCAGCGATTGCCCGGACGGCATCTTCCAGCACGGCTTGCGCGATATGCGGCGTGCGACCGATGGTGCGGCCGATGATGAAATGCACGCGCGCCACGCCGCCTTCCGGAAAGGCCGGATAATAGGCCGAAACGCGGCCGTCATAGACGGTCCGCAGATAGGCGCCGATCTTTTCGCGGACGACCGAATCGTACTCTTCGCGCGGCACATAGACGATGACGGACACGAAGCGGTCGAAATGGTCGATGCGCGGCAGGACCCTCACTCGAGGCCGGTCGGCGAGGTCGTTGATCTGCTCGCAGAAGGTGGCGAGCAGGCTCGTGTCGATCTGGAAGAGATCGTCGCGGGGATAGGATTCCAGCGTGTTCTGCAGCATGCGGCCGGAATGGCTGGTCGGATCGAAGCCGAAATGGTCCGTGACCTTCTGGGCCTTGGCCCGCAGCAGCGGAATGTCCGACAGTTCGGCGGTGTAGGCAATCGAGGTGAACAACCCGACGATGCGCAGTTCGCCGACGACATTGCCCTTCTCGTCGAAACGTTTGACGCCGACATAATCCATGTAGGCGCGGCGATGTACCAGCGACTTGACGTTGGCCTTGGTGACGATGAGGAAATCCGGGCCATCGAGGAACGCCAGGATTTCTGGCGTCGTGGTCACGGCATCGCTCCCCTGGCGCAGCACGCGGACGTCCGGATTGGCGAGAATGCCAAGGCCCGTGCCACGGTCCCGCTCGACGGTCGCTTGCTTGCCCTTGCCGGAATAGACGTAGTCACGCATGCCGAGGAAGGTGAAATTGTCGTCCCGAAGCCAGGACAGGAAGGCCAGTGCCTCGTCGCGCTCTGCCGCACGGCGCCCAGCGGCATGTGCGCTGAGTTCGTCGATGACAGTGTCGAGCCGCGCCAGCATCGGCTGCCAGTCGCCCACCGAGAGATGTGTCTGCTCCAGTACCGTCCTGACGCGGACGATGAGGGCATCTGCCTGCTCCGCCGTCAACGGCGCCAAGTGCAGCTGGATATGGCTGACGCGCTGGCCGGGATCGCCGGCCTGCGCCGCCTTCAGGGCCGGCGTGCCGTCCGGCTGCAGCGACAGGATCGGGTGCACGGCCATCGCCACGTCGCGGTAGGTGCTGGTGACTTCGCCCATCACCGATTCGTAGAGAAACGGCATGTTGCGGTCGGTGATCGACAGCACCGAGACAGCAACGCCGCCGGGTGCGACTCCCTCTATCGGCGCAACGGTGATACGGGCCTCGCCGGACCAGCGGCCGAGTTCGTCTGCGGTGTGAATGGCGGTCAGTGCCAGCATTTCGGCGCTGTAGCGGGCCATGTCGTCGTTGCTGGCCTGCCCGAACAGGATTTTCGGATCGAGGTAGGTCTTGCCCGACGCTTCGGCCGCCTTGACCGCCGCCTCGATCAGCTTTTCCCGCTTGGGGTTCATTCTGGCCATGATTGCACTCTCCCGACGCATCCTGCTCCCAAGCAGACTTCAGAAGCGATAGAGATGCAACCGCAAAAGATTATGACGGGTTGGTAAGATCGAACCGCGTTTTGGCTTCACCGGCGCTACGGTCACCGCGTTCGATTTAATTACACAGAGATCTCGACATGCAAAACATCCTCTTCGTCTGCAGTCAAAACAAGCTTCGCAGTCCGACGGCCGAGCAGGTATTTGCCGGCAGGCGTGACATCGAGGTTATGTCGGCTGGCACAAACAACGATGCCGAAAATCCTCTGTCGACGGAGTTGGTCGAATGGGCAGACATCATCTTCGCGATGGAGAAAATCCATCGATCCAAGATACAGCGCCGATACCGATCCGTGCTGAAGGGCAAGCGGATCATCTGCCTCGACATTCCGGACGACTACACCTTCATGGACCAAAGGCTCATCGCACTTTTGCAGGCCAGGGTGCAGCGCTACTTGTAACGTTCCAGGCGGCGCAGGCCCGGACCTCCCGAGTGGCCGACGCGACCGTGATTTTGGCGCGGTCTGCCAGGCAACGTCAATCTTCGTTGACAGGCAACCGCGAACGCCTCATCAAACATTCCGTAAACACGGCCAGCCATCACCGAAAGTCATCACCATGTCGGACACAGCAGAGGGCGCGGTCCTTGTCATTTCCAGCCACGTGGTGCGGGGCTCGGTGGGTAACCGCGCTGCCGTCTTTGCGCTGGAGACGCTGGGGCATCCCGTCTGGGCGCTGCCAACCATTGTTTTGCCATGGCACCCCGGCCATGGAAGATCGACACGGCTGACATTTCCTGAAGCCGATTTCGACCTTGCCATCGATGACCTGCTGGCGGCACCCTGGCTTCCGGAGGTCAAGGCCGTGCTGTCCGGCTACTTCGCCAATGCCGCCCAGGCACATTCGGTCGCCCGGCTGATCACGGCGATGCGCGAAAAGACGCCGGACCTGTTCTATGCCTGCGATCCCGTCATCGGCGATCTCGGCGGGCTCTACGTGCCGCAGCCGACGGCGGAAGCCATCCGCGACCATCTCTTGCCCCTCGCCTCGCTGGCAACGCCGAACCGCTACGAGCTTGCCTGGCTTTCCGGTGCGCCGCTCGACGACAACAATGCCGTGATGGAAGCAGCCCTGGCGCTCGGTCCGTCGCGCATGCTCGTGACTTCGGCGGTGCCGATGATGGCCGGCGGCACCGGCAATCTCTATCTCAGCGGTCGCAACGCGCTGCTGGCCGAACACCGGGCAATCGACAACGCCCCGAACGGTCTCGGCGACCTGCTGGCGGCACTGTTCCTGTCGCGGCTGATGTCCGGCATGGAAGAGGAGCGGGCGCTGCAGCTGGCAACAGCCAGCGTCTACGAGGTGCTCGCCCGTGCCGTGAAGCGCGGCAGTGACGAACTGACGCTGGCGGCCGACGCGGCCAGCCTGTCGACACCGATGGCCATGGTGCAGATGCGCCACCTCATGCATCCGGCCCACCGTCGCAAGCGCTAGCGGCGGTGACACAAATTTTTAACATCTCGACTGTTGATCTCGGCGTCTCGCCGCGCTAATCGGGATGCATGCACACTTTTCCTTCTTTCCTGATCGACGGCTACAACAGCTTCATGGGCGGGCGCTACGTTGACGAGCGCGAGCGCTATCGCAGCCTTGCGGAGCAGGGCCAAAGCCCCTCGACAATGGTGATTGCCTGTTCCGATTCGCGGGCAGCCCCGGAAACAATTTTCGATGCCGGTCCCGGCGAGATGTTCGTCATCCGCAACGTCGCAAACATCGTGCCGCCCTATGAGCCGGATGGCAATTTCCATGCGACATCGGCAGCACTCGAGTTTGCCGTGCAGGCGCTGAAGATCAAGAACATCGTCGTCATGGGCCACGGTCGCTGCGGCGGTATCCGTGCTGCCCTCGACCCGAGCTCCGAGCCGCTTTCTCCCGGTGATTTCATCGGTCGCTGGATGTCGCTGGTTTCCACTGCGGCCGAGCAGATCCAGAACAACGACATGATGACCCAGGGCGAGCGTCAGACGGCACTCGAGCGCGTTTCCATTCGCAATTCGATCGCCAATCTGCGCAGCTTCCCGGATATCCGCGAACTCGAAAAAGAGGGCCAGTTGCAGCTTCACGGCGCATGGTTCGACATCTCGACGGGCGAATTGTGGGTCATGGACGGCGAAACCGGCGACTTCATCCGTCCCGGCGCTTGATACCCCCCCTATTTACGTGGTCACTTTTCAAGCGATATCTGTTAATATCGCTATGAGTGCATCCGCTGGCAGGAAATGGATGGACCCGTAAAGGCGCATCCATGCAATTCCAGACCATCAAGAAAACAGTCCTTGCTGCGATCCTCCTGCCGTTTGCTTTCATGATGGCGGCCGGACTTCTGCTGATCGCGTCGTCCTTCGAGCAGTACCGGACGCTGGAGGCAGACCGGCTGGTAGCCGAAATGCTGGCGCACGGCGGCGCCATTGCCTCGACGGAAATTCCGGCCGAAATGGTGGCAACGCAGGCCTTCCTGCTCGATAGAAATCCCGACACCGCAGCAGCAATGCGCAGCACAAGGGATGCCGTCGACAGCGCCCGCAGGCACTTCTTTGCGCGACTGCCCTCAGCGGACAAATTTTCCGGTGGCATCAATGGCCAGCTGTCACGGCTGCGCTTCGGTTACAGCCGGATCGTCGGCCTCAGGTCGGCCATCGACGACGGGCGCTACGGCCGCCATGCCAATGTCGGCTATATGTACCGGCAGGCAGCACTTCGCCAGCTGGGCCTTGGCGACAGCCTCTCAGCCCTGATCCACGATCCATTGCTGCTGCGCAAGTCGAATGAGCTGATGAGCATCCTTCTGACCTATCACGGCGAGCTCGTGGTCAACAATATCGGCAGCCATTACCTCGAACAGATCGGTTTTTCCGCCATGTCGCGCGAGCAGCTGCTGCAAGGCGACGTGACACGGCGCCTGGGTACGGACCGGTTGCGCTTTCACACCTCTTCGCCGGTCATACGCGGCATCATCGACTTCCTCAACCAGCCGGGCGAAAAGCGCGCCGATGTTTATTCGCAGGCGATCCTCTCCGGCGTCCTGCGACCGACGCCGGAGCTGCGCAACCTCTGGACGGTGGCTGAGGAGGGACGGCTGGCGTTCCTGCGGCAGAACATCCTCTCCGTGACGCAAAATCTCCAGGATACCGGCGACGAACTATCGCGGCGTGCCCACTATCATTTGCTGGCAGTGGTAGGTCTGGCACTCATCCTGTCGCTGTTGGCGGCCATCGTCGGCGGTCTCGCGGTCAAGGGGATGCGTCTGCTCGACCGGCTGACCCGCGAGCGTGAGGAACTGGTGACCGAACTGCGCAGCGCCTCGCAGACGGACCTGCTGACAGGCCTCTACAATCGCCGTGGCTTCGAGGCTGCTGCAGAGGCGCTGCTTGGCAAGGATCGCGCCCGTCCGGTTGCTGTCGTGCTTTTCGATCTCGATCATTTCAAGAAGATCAACGACCAGCATGGCCACGATGTGGGAGACGATGTGCTGCGGCAGGTGGCCGCCATTGCCAAGCGCAATTTTCGCGGCGTCGACCTGCTGGTGCGCCACGGCGGCGAAGAGTTTCCAGCCCTGCTGCCCGACACCAGCAAGGATGAAGCTGCATCGGTTGCCGAGCGGATGCGGCGCGCGGTGCAGGACGCCCGCATTCCGCTGCCCGACGGCGGCGTCGTCGATGTCACCGCCAGCTTTGGCTGCGCTGCCCGGACCTATTCGGCGCACGGCGATCATTTCGAGGACCTGATCAAGAAAGCCGACATGGCGCTCTACGCAGCTAAGGCCAGCGGCCGGAACTACGTCGCCACCTCAGGCATCGTCGAGAGACGCCGTAGCAGCCCGGCCTAACGCCGTCGCGCGCATATGCGGCTTACATAAAAGCTGCAGGACATCCTGCGTTTCTGTGAAACGCGAAAATAAAAAAGGCCCCGGTTTCCCGGAGCCCACCATTCACACGAAGTATGAAGCTTACTTTCCGTCGATCTGCTTACCGATATAGGCGATCGACTGCTGATAGACGACGGCAGCATTCCAGCCGGCAATGGCATTGAAATTCGGTTCGCCGGGCTGGTAGCCCTCGCCTGGACGCCAGCCGTGGCCGCGCAGGAAGTTGGCAGTCGAGGCGAGCGCATCGGCCTTCGAGCCGACCATGTCGATCCGGCCATTGCCGTCGCCGTCAACGCCGAAATTGACGACATTGCGTGGCAGAAACTGCGTCTGGCCGATTTCGCCATGGGCTGCGCCACGTGCCGACGGGCTGAGATAGCCTTCGCCAACCAGTTTCAGCGCTGCATAAAGCTGATCGGTGAAATAGTCGCTGCGGCGGCAATCGTAGGACAGCGTCGAGACGGCGGACATCGTGTGCTCATTGCCCATATAGCTGCCAAAGCCTGTTTCCATGCCCCAGATTGCGATCAGGGGACCGGCCGGCACGCCGTATTTGCGCTCGATGTTGGCAAACAATGCGGCGTTCGCCTGCTTCATGCCGCGGCCACGATTGATGACCGTCTGGCCGCCGCGCTTCTTCATGAACTCTTCGAACGACAGCTTGAAGCTCTTCTGGCCACGGTCGGCACGGATCGTCGGCTGGTTGTAGTGGACATCGGCAAAGGCGCGGTCGAGAACCTGGGGGCTGATGCCCTTGGCTGCCGCTTCCTGCTTGAACTCACCGACCCAGGCCGGAAATCCGGCTGCCGTGTTGCCGCACTGCGCAGCCTCGGCTGCCACCGGCGCCGTTATCATGAGCACGGCTGCGAGCGCCGCCCAACCAGACTTCTTCATGCGCATTCCTCGTCCCTGTGTTTCGACATCCGCGCCGGCCCCGCCAACGTCCGATGTCCTTTTGATCCGTCCAAAACCATCCCTCGGGCGTGGACGCTGCCGCCCGACCTCCGGTATCCGTGAAAAACCCCGCCGTTCGCAAGCGAACCGCAGGGTTATATAGGCTAGACCTTTATAAAAAGTAGTCCTCTCAGGCGGCCTGCTTGCGGGGCTTGATGAGCCCGCGATTGATCAACAGCTCGGCGATCTGGATGGCGTTCAGGGCGGCACCCTTGCGAAGGTTGTCGGAGACGACCCAGATGTTGAGGCCATTCTCGACGGTCGCGTCCTCACGGATGCGCGAGATATAGGTCGCGTCCTCGCCGGCCGATTCGTATGGCGTCATGTAGCCGCCGTCCTCGTGCTTGTCGATGACGATGCAGCCGGGCGCTTCGCGCAGGATGTCGCGCGCCTGATCGGCGCTAATTTCGTTCTCGAACTCGATATTGACTGATTCCGAGTGGCCGATGAAGACCGGAACGCGCACGGCCGTGCAGGTCACCCTGATCTTCGGATCGAGGATCTTCTTGGTTTCGGCCAGCACCTTCCACTCTTCCTTCGTGTAGCCGTCTTCCATGAACACATCGATGTGCGGGATTACGTTGAAGGCGATGCGCTTTGGAAACTTCTTGTTGGCCATCGGATCGGCAACGAAGACAGCGCGTGTCTGGTTGAACAGTTCGTCCATGCCATCCTTGCCGGCGCCCGACACCGACTGGTAGGTCGATACGACGATGCGCTTGATCTTGGCAAAATCATGCAGCGGCTTCAGGGCGACGACAAGCTGTGCAGTCGAGCAATTGGGATTGGCAATGATGTTGCGGCGGGTGAACATGTCGATAGCGTCGGCATTCACTTCCGGCACGATCAGCGGCACGTCCTGATCGTAGCGCCAGGCCGACGAATTATCGATGACGACGCAGCCCTGCGCACCGATCTTCGGCGACCACTTCTTAGAGATTTCGCCGCCGGCCGACATCAGGCAGATGTCGGTATCGGCAAAATTGTAGTTTTCGAGGTTCTGGACCTTCAGCGTCCGGTCGCCGAACGACACTTCCGTTCCCTGGCTGCGGGCCGAGGCCAGCGCCACGACTTCGTCGGCGGGAAAGCCGCGTTCGGAGAGGATGTTGAGCATTTCACGACCGACATTGCCGGTAGCGCCTGCGATTGCGACTTTGAAACCCATTTTATGCTCTCTTTCTCATCTCTCCGCTATCCGGTGAGGGGGAGCCGCGATCAGCGGTTCCCTGTCCCCAGCCGAGCCGGGGAGAGAGCGGCAGGCCAGGAAACGTCAGACGGTTTTCGTCGTGGTTTTGGCCTTGGTGTTGGAAGATATCGGAAAACGGCTATGCGACCCGGCAGGGGCTGCCAGGCGGTCGCAGTCGCGGATCTGTTCGAAACGAACCATGGACCGTCTTCCTATTCCGTCGCAGGTAATAAAATGTTTTGCGAAAGAGTCAAGAGTCCAGCCGTGAAAGAGGTCAATGCCCACCAAGCTGCATAAGATGCTGACGCAACGGATTTCCTGCATCGTACTGCAATAGTTGCACGCTCGTTAGCGCGGCGGGTCGCATAAATAATGTAATGGTTTTTCTTCTTGCATTTCCATCGTCAAATCTCAGAGATGAGCCGCGGCGACCTATGGAATGCTAATCGCCAGTATTGGTGGCGAAGTAAACGTTGTCAGTCGCCGAGTATAGCGACTTCCGTAATCAGGCGTTGACGAGGTGGAACATCAGGCCGAGAGCAACAGCAGCAACGCTCATGAATACGATGGCTGTGAAGCAAGAGGACTTGAGCTGGTTTACATCATAATCGGTCATTGTGATCTTCCTTGTTTTCCTGCCTATACAATGCGCCAGTGCAGAAAAGGTTGCATGGCGAGGTTGACATATCTGCCGGTTTATAGAAGGGGCCTGCTTCGACCATGCTCAGGCAGTCACGACACTTCCGCTCCGAATGCAAAAAGGACGGAGATGCGATCCCCGTCCTTTTAAAATTCTGTGTCTCTAGAAAGCTCAGAGCTTCTTGTTGGCGTAGTCCGAAGCTGCTGCGGCGCCGTCCTTGACGGTGTCCTTGGCGTCGCCAAGTGCCTGCTGGCCTTCGCCCTTTATTTCCTGCAGCTTGCCCTCAGCCTGCAGCTTTTCGTTGCCGACAAGCTTGCCAACGCCCTGCTTGACGTTGCCGACGGCTTCATTGGCGAGACCCGAGGCCTTGTCTGATGTGCTACCCATGTGACTTCTCCTTTGAACTTCTAATCAGCTAACGAACTGGTACAGGATTGGTTCCGCCAGCGTCCGGAAGCGCAAGAGGTAAGACCACTGTCGTCAGGCTGCCTCTGCCTTGTTCTGGCGGTTGGCGATGAGGTCGTCGACGACGGCGGGATCGGCAAGGGTGGAGGTATCTCCCAGCGCCGCGAAATCGTCCTCGGCGATCTTGCGCAGGATACGGCGCATGATCTTTCCCGAGCGCGTTTTCGGAAGGCCCGGCGAGAACTGGATCTTGTCTGGCGTGGCGATTGGGCCGATCTCGGTCCGCACATGCTTGATGAGCTCGGCCCTCAGCGCATCGGTGCCTTCGTGGCCGGACATCAGCGTCACGTAGCAGTAGATCCCCTGCCCCTTGATTGCATGAGGGTAACCGACGACAGCGGCTTCCGAGATAAGGTTGTGCGACACCAGCGCCGATTCGACCTCCGCCGTTCCAAGCCGGTGGCCGGAGACGTTGAGTACGTCGTCCACACGGCCGGTTATCCAATAATAGCCATCGGCGTCGCGCCGGCAGCCGTCGCCGGTGAAGTATTTGCCCTTGTAGGTAGAGAAATAGGCCTCGATGAAACGCTTGTGGTCACCATAGAGCGTGCGCATCTGGCCGGGCCAGCTGTCGGCGATGCAGAGATTACCGTCTGCGGCACCCTCGAGCACCCTGCCCTCGGCATCGACCAGCTCGGGAATGACTCCGAAGAACGGCTTGGTGGCCGAGCCCGGTTTCAGATCCGTAGCGCCGGGCAGCGGCGTGATCATGTGTCCGCCGGTCTCGGTCTGCCACCAGGTGTCGACCACCGGACATCTGCCATCGCCGACGACATTGTAATACCAGTTCCAGGCTTCCGGGTTGATGGGTTCGCCGACTGTGCCGAGCAGCCTCAGGCTGGCGCGTGAGGCGCGAGTAACGAACTCGTCGCCTGCCCCCATCAGCGAGCGGATTGCGGTTGGCGCAGTGTAGAAAATGTTGACCTTGTGCTTGTCGACGATCTCCCAGAAACGGCCCTGGTCGGGGAAATTGGGCACGCCCTCGAACATGACAGATGTCGCGCCGTTGGCGAGTGGACCGTAGACGATATAGGAATGGCCTGTGACCCAGCCAACATCGGCGGTGCACCAGTAAATATCGCCGTCATGGTAATCGAAGGTGTATTCGTGCGTCATGGCCGCATAGACGAGGTAGCCGCCCGTCGTGTGCAGTACGCCCTTCGGCTTGCCGGTCGAGCCCGAGGTGTAGAGGATGAACAACGGGTCCTCGGCCTTCATCTTCGCAGGCGGGCAATCCGCCGTCACGGCGGCCATTTCCTGGTGGTACCAGAGGTCGCGGCCGGGCGCCCAGCCGGTCTTACCGCCGGTGCGGCGCACGACCAGCACCTTGTCGACCATGACCTGCTGGCGGGCGGCGATGTGGATTGCCGTATCGGTGTTGTCCTTCAGCGGCACTGGCTTGCCGGCGCGTACGCCCTCGTCGGAAGTGATGATGAACGTCGATTGGCAATCGACGATTCTGCCTGCCAGCGCGTCCGGCGAAAAGCCGCCGAAGACGACGGAGTGCACGGCGCCTATGCGGGCGCAGGCGAGCATCGCATAGGCGGTTTCCGGGATCATCGGCATGTAGATGGTGACGCGGTCGCCCTTCTTGACGCCGTGCTTCTTCAGCACGTTGGCAAGCCGGCAAACCTGATCGTAGAGTTCGTTATAGGTGATCTTCTTGTCGATGTAAGGATTGTCGCCCTCCCAGATGAAGGCAACTTGGTTGCCGCGCTTTTCGAGATGGCGATCGATGCAGTTATAGGCAACGTTGGTCAGCCCGTCCTCGAACCACTTGATCGACACCTTGCCGGTGAACGATGTGTTCTTGACCTTGGTGTAGGGCTTGAACCAATCGATGCGCTTGCCGTGCTCGCCCCAGAAGGCGTCGGGATCGGCGATGCTGTCTGCGTACCAGGTCTCGTATTTTTCCTTGGTGATCAGCGCATTCTGCCTGGCCGGCTTTGTGACCGGATAAATTTTTTCAGACATGATTCCTCCTCGAAATGTCCGGCTAGGCCCGCGTTTTTTCACAAAAACTGCGGTCTTTGTCCCCACAGATAGCACCTTAAGATACGGCGTCCATTGGACAAAGAGCATTTCATCCGCAAAGAATTGCAATTATGCGGCACTGAGGATATACAGGGCGTCATTTCCCGGACATCAGTGGTGAAAACACCCACGGACCGCGACCCCGGCGCGGACGGACAGAAGGACTATACCCATGGCTCAACAACTGCTTATGCCGAAAGCTACGGCCATCTGGCTTGTCGACAACACCGCCTTGTCGTTCGAACAGATCGCGCAGTTTTGCAAGCTTCACCCGCTGGAAGTCAAAGCCATTGCCGATGGCGAAGCCTCGCAGGGCATCAAGGGCCTCGACCCGATTTCCACCGGCCAGCTGTCGCGCGAGGAAATCGCCCGCGCCGAAGGCAAGCCGGATTACAAGCTGAAGCTTTCCGAACCGAAAGTGCGCGTTCCGGAATCCAAGCGTCGCGGCCCGCGTTATACGCCGGTGTCGAAGCGCCAGGACCGCCCCAATGCGATCCTCTGGCTGGTGCGCAATCACCCGGAACTGAAGGACGCGCAGATCTCGCGCCTGGTCGGCACCACCAAGTCGACGATCGAGCAGATCCGTGACCGCACCCACTGGAATTCGACCAACCTTGCGCCAATGGATCCGGTGACGCTCGGTCTATGCAGCCAGATCGACCTCGACATGGAAGTCGAGAAGGCTGCCAAGGGCCGTCCGCTGCCGACAGCTGCCGAACTCGGCGCAACCCTGCAGCCGTCGCAGGAAACCGAAAAGCTGCCATTCTCCTACGAGCGCGAAGAAAAGGAAAAGGCGATCGACGCCGATGCCGTCTTCGCCAAGCTCAAGTCCCTTCGCGCCCCGAAGGACGAGGACGAAGACCAGTACTGAGGTCTTATCGATGTTTGCATGTATCAGACCCCGGCTTTTGCCGGGGTCTGGCGTTATAGGGTAGAGCTATACCGATTGTGCTTCAGGCAACGTCGATCAGTCGCTGCTCTTGCCAAGTGTGGCCAGATGGCGGAATTCGGCAACGACGCGCTCGTAGACGCCACGCTTGAAGGTGACGATCAGTTCCGGCAATTCCTCCATAGGCTTCCATTCCCACTGGTCGAATTCCGGCTCGTGGCCGCCGGGTGGCGGGTTGATGGCGATCTCGCTTTCGTCGCCATCGAAGCGGAAGGCGAACCAGCGCTGTGTCTGGCCGCGAAACCTCCCCCTCAGGCCGATGCCGATCAGTTCGGGTGGCAGATCGTAGTTGATCCAGTCGCTGGCTTCGGCAAGCAGGGTGACGGTTTTCATCCCCGTCTCCTCGTAGAGTTCGCGATAGGCCGCTTCCAGCGGATCTTCGCCCTCGTCGATGCCGCCTTGCGGCATCTGCCAGAGATTTTCCGAGCCATCATATTCGGAATTGCCGATGGGAATGCGCCGGCCGGCCCAGACGAGGCCCTCGGCGTTGAGGATCATCACCCCGACGCAGGGGCGATAAGGCAGGTCCTCGGCTTTTACGGGATTAGGATTCTTGCTCATCATATCCTCCGGTCAGGGATGTTTCGGATCGTTGGCGAGCGCCGAGACGGAAACGATCTCGATGCCGCGCGTTGCGGCATTCTCGCTCCAGGCGGAAATTGCGTCGACACTTTCGTCGAATGCGGATGCGACGCCGATTGCCGAGCCGTTGCGGCGGGCGATACGCTCAAGCTCGTCCAGTTTCCGGGTGATCGCGTCGCCATTCAGTTCGCTGTCCAGCTGGATGTCGGCAAAAGCATGCGGCACGGCGAGCGCCTTGGCGATCGTGCCGGATTTCGATTGCGCAGATGAGCCATCGTCAAGGAATAGCAGGCCGCGTTTGCCGACATCGCGCAGAACCGGTTCAAAAGCGGTCGGGTTCGACAGAAAGCGGCCGCCGAGATAATTCATGATGCCGGTGTAATTGGTGATTTCAGCCATCGCCTTGTGCAGGTTTTCGACGTTTTTCGCCGCTGGCTGCGATGTCAACAACGTATCGGCACCGGGGTTGTTGGCCGGATAATCGAAGGGCTCCAGCGGTACCTGCAGCAGGATTTCGTGGCCGCTGCGACGGGCGTCCTGCATCCAGCGCTGCAGGCTGTTGCCGCTGGCCGCAAAGGCAAGGGTTACTTCCTCCGGCAGCTGCTTTATGGCCCGCTGCGTACCGGTCTGGCTGAGGCCGAGGCCGCCAACGACGATGGCGATGCGCGTGCCGTGGGCGCCGGACCAGGGCCGCGCATATTGATCCATCGGCCGCAGGCCGGCGGGAGAGGTGATGGGGAGCCGGCCGAACGGTGAGTTTTCCAGCAACGCATCATTGGGCGTTGCCGCCATGCGGGGATCCTGGCCGATCTGGTTGGCCCTGACGAGGACCGGCCCTGAGCCGTCCCGCGGCTTTGGCGTGTAGGTTGTCACAACAGAACCGTCGCCGGTGAGGTTGCGCTCGACGTTGGCGCCGGATTGCGGGTCTGCCTGCGGCATGCCCGTCGACACGGCTGCCGCATCCTCCGACGGCGTATCCCCGGTTTCAGCCGGTGGCGGTGCCTTGGCGGCGGTTTCGACGGGGGGAGATTTTTGGAAGGGATCGCGGATCAGCGCGGTGTAGAGGGAGAAGCCGGCGATTGCGATCAGGCAGAGGGCTGCCAGCATACGGCCCACCGGCGGCAGGCGCCTATTGCGGCGAGGCGGGCGGTTCTGTCCCAGCGGTGCGTGTAGGTCCGTTCCCAATTTCCTTGTCCGCCCCACATCGGAAATCGTCGTTCCGCGTCGTGAAGGCGCCGGGTCTGTTTCCAGCCCGGCGCCATTTTCTGTCTTGGCGACGTCCTACTATACGACGTCTTACTTGGCGACTACAGCCTTGTCCGGATTTGGCGGGAAGGCGGGGTCTTTCTTGACGCCACGTAGCAGGTCGAGCGCGTAGTTCAGCTGAACGTCGTCCTTGACCTCCGGTGGCACATAGGCTTCCGAGCCCGATCCTTCGTCGGTTTCAGACTGGCCCTTGATGTGACCGCGCAGGGTGGATTCGCCTTCGGAGACCATCTTGCCCTTGAGATCGTCCGGCAGCGGCTCGTCGACCTTGATGTCAGGCGTGATGCCGGTGCCCTGGATCGAGCGGCCCGATGGCGTGTAATAGAGCGCCGTGGTCAGGCGCAAGGCACCGTTCTCACCGAGCGGGATGATCGTCTGGACCGACCCCTTGCCGAAGGAGCGCGTGCCGAGGATCGTGGCACGGCGCAGGTCTTGCAGGGCGCCTGCAACGATTTCCGATGCGGAGGCGGAGCCGCCATTGATCAGCACGATGATCGGCTTGCCGTCTGTCAGATCGCCCGGACCGGCGTTGTAGCGGCGGGTTTCGTCCGGGTTACGGCCGCGGGTCGAGACCACTTCGCCACGCTCCAGGACGTCGTCGCAGACGTTGATCGCCTGGTCGAGCAAGCCGCCCGGGTTGAGGCGCAGGTCGAGGACATAGCCCTTGAGCTTGTCGGCTGGCACGGTCTGCTTGATCTTCTGGATGGCAGCTTCGAGATCCGGTGTGGTCTTCTCGGTAAACTGCAGGATCCGGATGTAGCCGACATCGTTTTCGACATGCGAGCGGACGGCGGCGACCGGGATGATGTCGCGGACAATCGTCAGTTCGATCGGCTTATCGACACCGACGCGCTGCAGTGTCAGCTTGATCGGCGTCTTGACCTCGCCGCGCATCTTCAGCACGGCATCTTCGAGTTTCAGGCCCTTTACAGGCGATCCGTCGATTGCGGTGATGAAGTCGCCAGCCTTGACGCCGGCCTTGTCGGCGGGGGTATTCTCGATCGTGGAGCCGACCTTGATCTGGTCCTTCTCCATCATTACCTCGATGCCGAGACCGCCAAACTCACCCTTGGTCTGGGTGCGCATGTCCTGGGCATCCTTGGCATTCATGTAGCTCGAATGCGGATCGAGCGAGGCAAGCATGCCATTGATGGCCGCCTCGATGAGCTTGTCTTCCTGGGGAGGCGTAACGTATTGCGCCCGAACCCTCTCGAAGACATCGCCGAATACCGACAATTCCTTATACGTGGAACCGCTCGCAGCTTCCGCCGGGACTCCCGCTGAGTAAATGACGCCCATGGCGGTCGCACCCATCAATGCGCCGATGACGACAAGAGAAGCCCTACGAATCATTGCGTGCCTTTCCAGTATCCTTTGCGGTCCACCAGGGTTGGGAATCAACCGGTTTTCCGTCTTTTCTCAATTCAATGTAAAGCGTTGGCTTGTTTGTTTCCAGCGCCAATGCTGTCGCACTTGCCACTCTTTTCTCGCCCATCACCGCAACCGGTTCTCCGGCGAAAACAAATTTTCCCTGGCGCGTCTTGATGGCGTCCATTCCGGACAGAACCATGTGGAAGCCGTCGCCGGTATCGAGGATGATCATCTGGCCGTAGCTGCGGAAAGCGCCGGCATACACCACCAGGCCATCGGCGGGCGCCGTGACGAGCGCGCCGGGGCCGGTTGCGAGCGTCATGCCAGCGGCCGTGTGTCCCGTTCCGTCGTCGTCTCCAAAGTGCCGAAGAATATCACCGGCCACAGGCAGCTCGAGCTTCTGCTTTAGGTCTGAAAATCGATATGCGGGGGCAATGCGGTTTTTATCGGGCACCCCGCTTTCGGCCAGGGCCTTGGCTTCGGCACGCTGCTCGTCGGTCATCATTTGCCGGCGTTGTTCTTCCTCGCGGGCAGCCGTTGCCGCGCTGCGCACCGAGCCGATCTGGCTTTCGAGAGAGGCTACAAGGCCTTCCAGGCTGGTTGCCTTACCTGCCAGTTGCTCGGCACGCTTGCGCTCGTCCTCTATCTGAGCGGCGCTTTCCCTGCTCTGCCGGTCGTTCTCGGCGATCAGCAGATCCATACGCCGCTCTTCCTCCAGACTGGACGTGAGCGTTGCGGAAAGGTTTGCCTTTTCCTTGGCCGTGGAGGCTTCCAGCGTCGACAGTTCGCCGAGGTCTGCAAGCAGCTTTTCAGTCGCTTTGCGCATGCCGGGCACCACGGCGCCGAGCAGGATGGCGCTTCGCACCGAATTGAGGGCGTCGTCGGGGCTGACGAGCAGGGCCGGAGGCGGGTCGCGGCCCATGCGCTCCAGCGCTGCCAAAACCTCGGCCAGGAGACCGCGCCGTTCGTGAAGCGAGCGACGGACGCCGCCCTCCTTGACCTTCAGATCGGTCAGCGCCCTTTCGCTGTCTTCGATCTTGCGATCCATCGTCTTGCGGCGCGATGCCGAATCGATCAGCGCCTGGCGCAGGCTGGCATTGCTCTTGTCGAGCGCCGCTACACTTTCCTGAAGCTGCTTCTGCTTTTCGGCAGAGAGGGTGATCGTCTTCGACAGGCTATCGAGTTCGGCTCGTGTCTGGTCGCGTTTTTCGGCAAGGTCGGCTGCCGGATCGGGCGCCGGCGGGTTTGCGGTGGCTGTATCGGGGGCGGTTTGCTGGTCCGGTGGCAACCGCGACGACGTCGGATCGGCAGCGCCATCCTCGGCGCGCGCCTGATATCCCTGGATCACCGGAGCTGCCGCGAGCATTACGGCTGCACACAAAAAGGCCGCACGGGTAGCTGCCGCGAGAGGCGGCGGGAGCAGACGCGGCAGAGGGGCGGCGGATCGTTTCATCGCGGATGGCTTAGGATTTCTCTATCGCGCAAGGCGTAAGCTGATTTGCCGCCGATGGCCAAGACATATCGCCAGTTCGGTGACGAAATCAAAACACGGCTGTGTGAGCGATCCGCCACTTTCAGACGCGATGGTAGGGGTGGCCGGAGAGAATGGTGACCGCCCTGTAGAGCTGTTCGGCAATAAGAATCCGCACAAGCTGGTGTGGCCAGGTCATCTTGCCGAGACAGATCGTGCTGTCTGCCCTGTCGTAGAGCGAAGGATCGAGGCCATCCGCGCCGCCGATGGCGATCGTCAGGTCGCGCTTGCCCTGGTCCCGGTACTGGCCAAGGAGCGCAGCAAATGCCTCGCTGTCCATCGCTTTGCCGCGCTCGTCGAGCAGCATGAGGATACTGGCGTCCGGCAGCGATTTCAGCAGCATGGCCGCCTCCTCGCGCTTGCGCGTTTCGCCGTTCGAGGCACGACTTTCCGCGACTTCGGTGACGCGCGAGAAATCCAGCCCGATGGCTGGGCCCGTCTTGGCGAACCGGTCGAAATAGCGGGCCGCGAGATCCTTCTCCGGGCCGGTCTTCAGCCGGCCAACGGCAAACAATCCAATCCGCATGTTCACTCCAGAGACGATGGCCAGCACGGCCGCACATATTTCTTAGCCGCGCGACAGATGCCGTTGCGGCCAGTCAAACCTGCGCAGCAGCCGGGGAAACCGGATCTGCTAGTGTATCGTGCCCTCGTCGAGATCCGGCGCGGCCCACATCTTTTCGATGTTGTAGAACTCGCGGATTTCCGGACGGAAGACGTGGACGATGATGTCACCAGTGTCGATCAGAACCCAGTCGCCTGCGTCGAGACCTTCGACGCGCGGGTTGCCGAGACCTTCGCCCTTGATATCGGACGTGAGGTGATCGGAGATCGCCAGGACATGGCGGTTTGAGCGCCCGGAGACCACAACCATGTAGTCGCCCAGCGCGGATTTGCCCGCAATGTTGATGGTGACGATGTCTTCAGCTTTGGAGTCCTCAAGGCTGTTGAGGACGGCTTGCAGGGCGCGGGCGGCGGCATCAACGCCACGTTCCGGGCTCTTCGGGGCAACGGCTAGCGTTCGTCCCTTGGCGTGTACTGTTGTCAGTGCTTTTCCTTTCAGGAGTAACAGAACATGCACGCGATTGATTCGAACTGTCGTTCAAATCAGTTCTCAAGATAGGCATCAAAGCACTAAGGTTTCAAGACGCGTGCAGCTCGGCATCGGCGGTCGGGGCTCAGTTTCTCGGCCAGCGATGCGTTTTCGGCACCGATCTGCGAATTTTTGCCCGTCGGCCTTCCCATTGGCCCATATCGATGCCTCGGGTACGGCCGTATACAGCCAAGAGTGCTGCGCGTATAGGGAAACAACGCTCAAAAGCTGCGGGCCATGACCAGACATTCCAACGACACGATAGACGCCATCCTGCGCATCCGTTTCACGGGACAGGATCGGCTTGGCCGGGGCAAGATGGAGCTGCTTGAGCACATCCGCAGGACGGGCTCGATTTCGGCGGCGGGGCGAGCCATGGATATGTCCTACCGCCGCGCATGGCTTCTGGTCAGCGACCTCAACCGCATGTTCGACGTGCCCTCGGTCGAATCGCAGCGGGGCGGCCAGAAGGGTGGCGGTGCGGTGCTGACACCCTTCGGCGAGGCGCTGCTCGAGCGGTTCCGGGCGATGGAGCGGGCGGTCGCCCTCGTTCTCGCCGACGATCTGCTGTGGCTGCAGGAGCACTACCGTCCGCAGGGGTTGCCGGAAGCGTGATAACACCGGTCATCCGTTTTGCAGGGCGACTGTCTTGATGACTGCAAAAACGGTCATGCCCACTGCCAAGCGCAGTCTTTCGCCTGACAGCTGGGTAATCCGCGACAGGATCGGGTCGCCGCCACAGTTGAGGCGGACTTCCAGCGCACCGTTGGCGACCACGCCGATCCAGGTGATCGTTCCTTCGAGAATATTGAGCGCGCTGAGGCCTTCCGGGCGCACGGTCGCCAGCATCACATCGCGGGCGGGGACGTGGATCCGCACCATCCTGCCGACCGGAAATCCTGTCCCCGGCACCTGCAGTTTCGCGGTCTTCAGGGCGACGGTCGATAGGAGATGGGTCTGCGAGATGCTGTCGATGCGGCCTTCCAGCAGCACGCCGGCCTCGCGGCGCTCGGCGCCCTCCGCCGTCGATGGCAGGCTCAAAACCTCGACGGCGCTGCCGACCGCTTCCACATGGCCGTCGCGCAAAAGGACGACGCGGCTTGCGAGCCTCGCGACCTCTGCAATCGCGTGGCTGACATAGACGATCGGGATTTTCGTCTCGTCGCGCAGCCGTTCAAGATAGGGCAGGATCTCTGCCTTGCGCTCCTCGTCGAGTGCCGCCAGCGGCTCGTCCATCAGCAACAGGCGCGGGTTGGAGAGCAGGGCACGGCCGATTGCCACCCGCTGCTTTTCGCCGCCCGACAGCTTGCCGGGTCGGCGCTCCAGAAGCGGGCCGAGCCCGAGTAGATCGACGACGCTGTCGAAATCGTCGCGGTCGGTCGTTTTCGGCGCGAACCAGCGGCCATAGCCGAGGTTGTGGCGAACCGACAGATGCGGAAACAGCCGTGCCTCCTGAAAGACGTAGCCGAAACGGCGGCGATGGCGGGGCACGAAGATATTTTGGTCCGTGTCCGTCAGCACCCTGCCATCGAGCGCAACGTGGCCGTGGTCGGGGTGGATCAGCCCGGCAATGCTGCGGATGAGCGAGGTCTTCCCAGAGCCGGAGCGGCCGAACAGGGCCGTAACCCCGCCCTCTGCGGTAAAGGCAGCGTCCAGCGCAAAAGCGCCGAGCCTGTGGCGGATGTTCACCGTCAGCGTCATCAGACGTCCACCCTGCGGCCGACCCAACGGGCAAGAAACTCGGACGCCAGCAGTGCGGTCATGGAAATCAGCACCGCGACGACGGTGAGCCTCAGCGCGCCCGCATCGCCGCCGGGGAGCTGAGTGAAGGTATAGATTGCCGACGAAAGCGTCTGGGTTTCGCCAGGAATGTTGGAGACGAAGGTGATGGTGGCGCCGAATTCCCCCATCGCCTTGGCAAATGAGAGGATCATGCCGGCAATGATACCGGGGAGCGTGAGCGGCAAGGTGACGGTGAGGAATATCCACACAGGACTGGCACCCAGCGTTCCTGCAGCCTCCTCCAGCTTGCGGTCGACGGCTTCCAGCGACAGCCGGATGCTGCGTACCATCAGGGGGAACCCCATGATTCCGCAGGCGAGCGCGGCACCGGTCCATCTAAAAGAAAAGACGATGCCGAAATGGTTGTCGAGGAAGGCGCCGATGACGCCGCGGCGACCGAACAGGATCAGCAGCAGAAAACCGGTGACGACCGGCGGCAGGATCAGCGGCATATGGATGATGCCGTTCAGCAGCGATTTTCCAAAGAACCGGCCGCGAGCGAGAAGCAGCGCTGCGGCGACCCCGAATGGCAGGCTCACCAGCATGGCCACGCTAGCGACGCGCAGGCTAAGCAGAATCGCCGTCCACTCGTCACTGCTTAAATGCCATCCCTCCAAAACCGCTCTCTTTCCCTGTTGGTCCGCCGGTCATGCAGCAGGCAGGCGATGTTCAGTTCAGGATGGTGAAACCTTCGTGCTCGAAGAAAGGCTCCGCCTTGGACGACTTGAGGAAGTCGTAATAGGCATCGACATCCTTGTTCCTGCTGCTGGCAGTGATGGCGAGCGGATAGATGATGGGCGGGTGGCTGTCTGCTGGAAAAGTGCCGACGATGGCGACGCCCGGGTCGGAGGCGGCATCCGTCTGATAGACAATTCCGTAGGGGGCTTCGCCGCGCGATACCAGCGCCAGCGCAGCGCGCACGCTTTCGGCACCGGCAACCTTGCTTTCGACCGACGGCCAGATCCCCAGTTTTTCGAGGGCTGCCTTGCCGTATTTACCGGCTGGCACGGAATCGACCTGGCCCATCGCCAGGCGACCGTCGCCGAGGAGGGCGGAGAAATCCATGCCGGCCTTGATATCAACCGGCTTCGCTTTGTCGCGGGGGGCAACGAGCACGATCTGGTTGCCCAATAGGTTTACCTGCGTATCCGGCTTCAGCAGGTTCTTGTTGCCGAGGTATGCCATCCAGTCGGTGTCGGCCGAAATGAAGATATCTGCAGGTGCGCCGCTCTCGATCTGCTTTGCCAGCGCCGAACTCGCGGCATAGGACACGGTGATCTGCTTGCCGCTCTGGGCGGTGTAAGCGGCGTTTGCGCTGTCGAGGGCGTTCTTCATGCTGGCGGCAGCGAACACGGTTATTTTTTCCGCCGCTGCCGAGGGAGAGACGCCGGTGGTCAATCCGAGCCAGCCGGCGACAATGGCTACAGCGGCAAGTTTCATCCAGGAACGGCGGGTCGGCATGGTAATCTCCAAATTGGCGAAGTATTTTCAGGAATATATCGCTTCGCGCGATTTGACCAGCGTCGGTTTCGTCAACACGATTAATCGACAATGATTTCAGAGATTTCGCCGATTGCTATTCCCTACTGACTTGGTCGATTTCGCATGGCTCTGTAGGCCCCTGTGACATCCATCGGGCTGCAACATGGCGCCCCAGCGTCTTTTGGGGGCAGGGCGTCGTCAACAGCGTAGGTGGTCGGTGTGATCTCGCGCGAAAGCTTACGAAAGATTTAATTTTGTGCATTTGCACTTTTCTGTCATTTGTAAAATGCATGGCTGCGTTGCGATATCAACGATTTTACTTCTCGACAGCTGTGCTAGATTTAACTCATCGAACGGCGCACTCCTCCTCCCAGCGCCATTCGATTTTGGATCGATGACACTCCTCCTCCCGGTTGTCGATCAGTTTTGATAGGCCCGACGGATCTCCTCCCCCGTCGGGCTTTTCATTTTTGAGGATTTCAAATTTCGGAAATTCAGGTTTTCTGCTGCTCTTCGCGGAGAGCGGTCGAGCTCAGCGTCGAGCGCGGACCGTGGATGAATGTCCAGGCCGGTGCACGCTTCTTCCACAGCACCCTTGCGTCGTCTTCGTCGACACGGGCGTAGTGAAAGGTCTTCGCCATCTTTGCCGACAGGTGCGAGAGCGTCGAACCCGGCCGATCGATCACGGCGATCGGGAAAGTATTGGCGATGGTCTGCCACTTCTGCCATTTGTGGAACGTGTTCAGGCTATCGGCGCCCATGATCCAGATGAAATGCACGTGGCTGTTCAGCGCCTTGACGCGGGCCAGCGTATCGGCCGTATAGCGCATGTTGAGCGCCTGCTCGAAGCCGGTCACCTTGATGCGGGGATCGATCGCAATCTTTTCGCTGAGTGCGATGCGCTCTGCCATCGGGGCGAGCTGATTGGTATTCTTCAAAGGGTTGCCGGGCGTCACCATCCACCAGAGCTGGTCGAGGCCCAGCCGGCGGATGGCAATTTCTGCAACCAGCACATGGCCGGGGTGCGGCGGATTGAAGGAGCCGCCGAACAGGCCGACGACCATTCCGCGCTCGGCATGGGGCATACGAAGATAGTGGGCGTCGATCCTGTCTGCTGTCACATCAGGGCCGTATCTGTCCGCTGCCGCGTACCCGGTATTTGAACGACGTCAGTTGTTCGACGCCGACAGGTCCGCGCGCATGCATCTTTCCGGTGGCAATGCCGATTTCCGCGCCCATGCCGAACTCACCGCCATCGGCAAATTGCGTCGACGCGTTGTGCAGCAGGATTGCTGAATCCACCTCCGTGAAGAAGCGCCCCACCACTTCGGGGTCTTCAGCAATGACAGCCTCGGTGTGATTGGATGAATAGCGGGCTATATGTTCGATAGCGCCCGAGATGCCATCAACCATAGCAATCGATATAATGGCATCGAGATACTCCGTCGACCAATCCTCCTCGGTGGCAGCCTTCAATGCGGGGATAGCATGAAGCACGTCGGCCGATCCGCGAACTTCGCAGCCGGCCGCCGCAAGAGCGTCGACGAGCGGCTTGAGGTGGGTTGCCGCTGCCGCCCGGTCGACAAGCAGCGTCTCGGCCGCGCCACACACGCCAGTACGGCGCATCTTGGCGTTGACGACAATCTGCTTTGCCATTTCCAGTTTCGCAGACGCATCGATGTAGATGTGGCAGATACCCTCGAGGTGGGCAAAGACCGGAACGCGGGCCTCGCTTTGCACCCGCGCCACGAGGCTTTTGCCGCCGCGCGGGACGATGACGTCGATATTTCCATCGAGCCCGGACAGCATTGCGCCGACGGCTGCCCGATCGGTAACCGGGACAAGTTGGATCGCGTATTCCGGCAAGCCTGCCGCCTTCAATCCCTCGACGAGGCAGGCATGGATTGCCTGCGAGGAACGGCGCGAATCGCTGCCGCAGCGCAGAATGGCGACATTGCCGGCTTTCAGGCAGAGTGCACCAGCATCGGCGGTAACGTTGGGGCGGCTTTCGAAGATGACGCCGATGACGCCGAGCGGCGTGCGGACGCGCTCGATCTGCAGCCCGTTCGGGCGTTCCCAGGCGGCAATGACTTCGCCGACCGGATCGGCCAGTGCGGCAATCGTGCGGATGCCGTCGGCCATGGCGTCGATGCGTGCCTCGGTCAGCGTCAACCTGTCGATCGACGATGCGAGCATGCCGGTGCCTTCCACGTCGCCAAGATCCCTGGCATTCTCAGCCAATATGTGGTCCCGCTTTGAAAGAATGGCATCCGCCATGGCATTGAGGGCGCGGGTTTTCGATTGAGCAGAGGCAAACGACAGCGGACGCGCCGCAGCGCGGGCCCGGCGACCGATTTCATCCATCAGCCGGTCGATATCAGGGCTGGCTGCTACGTGATCAAGCATGCGCCTCGTCCTTTCGGCTTGCTGTGCCTTGCGTTCCCGACGCCGTCATTACCAGATCGTCGCGGTGAACCATGGCGGCGCGGCCGGCATAGCCGAGAATGGCCTCGATCTCCGCCGACTTGCGGCCGGTAATCTGCCGTGCCTCTTCGGCATCGTAGCCGGCAAGGCCACGGCCGATCTCGCGGCCGGCGGGACCGATGACGGCGACGGTATCGCCGCGTCCGAAGTGACCGATCACGGAGCGCACGCCAGCAGGCAGCAAGCTCTTGCCTGCACCGAGCGCGGTGACGGCGCCGGCATCGACATGCAGTTCGCCTGCCGGCTGCAGCTGCCCGGCAATCCAGGTCTTGCGCGCTGTGACCGGTGTGCCAGAGGGCGCAAACCAGGAGGAGCGGGCACCTTGGTCGATGGCGGAAAGAGGCCGGTCAGTCTTGCCAGATGCAATGATCATGGCGCAGCCGGCACCGGTGGCGATCTTGCCGGCATCGATCTTGGTGCGCATGCCGCCGCGTGATAGTTCCGAGGCAGCGCCGCCGGCCATCGCCTCGATTTCGGGCGTGATTTCAGCAATCGTGTGGAGGAACCGGGCATTTGGGTCGAGGTGAGGCGGGGCGGTGTAGAGGCCGTCGATATCGGACAACAGGATCAGCAGGTCTGCGCCGGTCATGGTGGCGACGCGCGCGGCCAGCCGGTCGTTGTCGCCATAGCGGATTTCGCTGGTGGCGACCGTGTCGTTCTCATTGATGATCGGTACCGCACCGAGTTTCAGGAGCTGGCTGATGGTGGCGCGGGCATTGAGATAGCGGCGTCGCTCCTCGGTGTCGCCAAGCGTCAGCAGGATCTGGCCGGCAACGATGTCGTCACGGGAAAGGCTTCCCGACCAGGCGCGGGCGAGCGCAATCTGCCCGACCGCCGCAGCCGCCTGGCTCTCCTCGAGCTTCAGCGCGCCGCTGGCAAGATCGAGCACGGAGCGGCCGAGCGCGATGGCTCCCGAGGAGACGACAAGGACATCGACGCCCTTTGCCTTCAGCGCGGCGATGTCGGCGCAGATCGCATCGAGCCAGGCCTTCTTCAACCCGGTGCCGCGGTCGACCAGCAGCGCCGAGCCGATCTTGATGACGATTCGCCGGTAGCGGTCGAGCGGTTGTCGGGCTGTCATCCCTCGCGCTCCTCGTCCCCGCTTTCGTTGGCTTCATCCGCGACCAGGTCGACCGTATCCCGGTGGCGGTTTTTCAGCGCCTTCATCGGCTTGTCTTCGGTTTCGCCGATAGCGATGATGTCGCGCAGCGCGCGCAAAAGGTCCGTCATGCCTTTGCCGGTGATCGCCGAAATCTGGTACGGCGTGTGACCGCAGGCGCGGGCAAGCTCCTTCGTTTTCTTCTTCAGTTCCGCATCGTCGAGAATGTCGACCTGCGACAGGGCGACGATTTCCAGCTTTTCGCCCAGCTCCTCATCATAGGCCTCGAGCTCGTGGCGGACTGTCTTGTAGGCCTTGCCGACCTTTTCTTCCTGGGCGGAGACCAGGTGCAGCAGCACGCGGGTGCGCTCGACATGGCCGAGGAAACGGTCGCCGATGCCGACGCCCTCATGGGCGCCTTCGATCAGGCCCGGAATGTCGGCTAGAATGAATTCCGTGCCGTCGACGGTTGCGACACCGAGGTTGGGATGCAGCGTGGTGAAGGGGTAATTGGCAATCTTCGGGCGGGCACGCGTAACTGCGCCGAGGAAGGTCGACTTGCCGGCATTCGGCATGCCGACGAGGCCTGCATCGGCGATCAGCTTCAGCCGCAGCCAGATGGTCTTTTCCTCGCCCTCGAGACCAGGATTGGCCCAATCCGGCGACTGGTTGGTAGAGGATTTGAAATGGGCATTGCCGAAGCCGCCATTACCGCCGGCGGCGATGCGGAAGCGCTGGCCTTCGAAGGTCAGGTCGCAGATCATCGTCTCGGCGTCTTCCTCGAAGACCTGCGTGCCCACCGGCACCTTCAGCGTGACGTGCTCGCCGTTTGCACCGGTGCGGTTGCGGCCCATGCCATGGGTACCGATCTGCGCCTTGAAATGCTGCTGGAAACGAAAATCGATCAGCGTATTCAAGCCGTTGACCGCCTCGACCCAGACGTCGCCACCGCGTCCGCCGTCGCCGCCGTCGGGGCCGCCGAACTCGATGAATTTTTCCCGGCGGAATGAGACGCTGCCGCCACCGCCGTCGCCGGAGCGGATGTAGACTTTTGCTTCGTCAAGAAATTTCATCGTATTCTTCGCTATTCGGTCAGTTTGCGCCCGTCATGCCGCCTTCGATATAGGCGGTTCTGCCGGAGGTCAAAGATTATCGTCATCTGCAGCAGCTATAGCATAGCCGCCTGCGGGGGTCTTGCTGTCTGGTCTATAAGAAGCCGCCGCCGGCGAACCGGCGACGGTTTTGTCTATGTCAGGCTCTGTCTGCGTCAGGCACTGGCACTAGCGCTGGTGCGCAGATCGCCCGGCAACAGCAGGGTTTCGACGTGCGGAACCATGGTGCTGCGGGCAAAGCTGAAGACTTCCGCGCAACCGGTGATGCGGAAGCCGAGTTTCTCCTGCAGCTTCAGCGACGCCGGATTGTCGACGAAAACACCGGAATGGATGTCTTCGCCTGGCATCCGCCGGCTGAAGCGTTCCAGCGCGGCTGCCACAGCCTCGCCCATGAACCCGCGCCGCCAGTAGTAGCGGTTCAGCCAGTAGCCGACGTGCCAGCGATCGTGGCGCAGTTCGATGCCGACCGTGCCGATGTGGACATCGTCATCGCCCTCGGTAATCGCCAGCGCCCAGTCCGCGAGCAGACCGGAGGCTCGCGGCACCAGCCAGTCGAGCGCGTCCTGCCGGTGGTAAGGGACCGGCACACGCGCCAGCATGCGGGTGACCGCGAAATCCGACAGAGATCCCGTAATCGCGTCAGCGTCGCCAAGGCGATGCGGCCGCAGTGTCAGCCGGGCGGTGCGGATAACCGGTTCCGGGCCGGGTGCCGCGATCTGCTGCGACCGGCGCGAGAGGACAGCGGCGTTCATCTCAGTGCCCCCCAGCTGCGCAACGACATCCAGGTGCGGCGATCCAGCCGGAACCATTCGACGGAGACCGTGCTGCCAAGCGCCAGGGACGCTGCCAGCCCGGCGCCCTGGAACTGGAACCCGCACTTGTGGATCACCCGACGAGAGGCGACGTTGGTGACCCGGCAGCGGGCATCGATCTGGTCGACCTCAGGCCGCGTGCGGAACACCATGTCTATCAGCGCGTGAGCCGCTTCCGTCATGAAGCCCTGGTTCCAGTAGGGCTCGCCCAGCCAGTAGCCGATTTCGACAGTCGTCGGATCCTGGCCCGGTTCTATGCCGCAACAGCCGAGAAAGGCGCCGTTTTCCATTTTGGTGATCGCATAGAGGCACTTGCCAATCTCGCCAGACGTCGTGCGGCGCACAAAATCGGCGGCGTCCCGGGTCGTATACGGGTGCTGCATGCGCGAGACCATGGTGGCGACATTGGCGTTATTGGCGAGATGGGCAAGGGCTTCGATGTCGTCTTTGTGGGGCGCGCGCAGAACGAGCCGCTCCGATAACAAGACGGGGCAATCGGGTCTTAACCTCTCCGGCCTCAACCGGTCTTCGGGCGACCGCGATTGGTCCTCCCTTAACAGTTCGCTTTGCATCGTTCAGTCCTCCTTGTGGGAAAAGAAAAAAGGGAGATGGCGCCCCATCTCCCCGTTTTCAAAGACTGAACCTGATGCGGTCAGCCGGGTCGATGAGACGCCGGCTGCTTAAACGCTTCCGGCTTTATTCTGCTGCTTCGGCTTTCGGCATCACGGATACGTACACGCGGCCATTGGCCTTGGTGCGATAGGCGACGTTACCGGGAGTGAGCGCGAAGATCGTGTGGTCCTTGCCGAGGCCGACATTGGCGCCCGGATGCCACTGCGTGCCACGCTGGCGCAGAATGATATTACCTGCAATCACAGCTTCGCCGCCGAACTTCTTCACGCCGAGACGCTTGGATTCGGAATCACGACCGTTGCGCGACGAACCGCCTGCTTTTTTATGTGCCATGGGATTTCTCCTTTAAACCTGTCCGTGATCTTAAACGGCAGCGACGATGTCGGTGATGCGGACAACCGTGTGATGCTGACGATGACCGCGCGAACGCTTGGAATTCTGACGACGACGCTTCTTGAAGGCGATGACCTTGCGGGCGCGGTTGTGTTCGACAACCTCAGCCTTGACGGTTGCGCCGACAACGAAGGGCGCGCCGATGGAAGCGTCGGCGCCGACGCCGATCATCAGGACTTCGTTAAATTCTACGATATCGCCGGCGATGACGTCGAGCTTCTCGATGGTCAGCACGTCGTTTGCTGCCACACGGTACTGCTTACCGCCGGTCTTGATGACTGCGAACATTGGTTATCCTTTCATGTTCGTTCCGGCTCTCCCGCTTTGGGGGCCGTCTTTTTATCAGTCGACATTGAGCAGGCGAGGCGGGCCTTGTGCCCGAACCGGCCTGCCGGTGATGCTTGCGCGGAACGCGGAAGCGCAAAGGGAGCGGACTTCTCCGCACCTATTGGATCGGGCACATACGCGAGGGGTCAAATTGTGTCAAGGCAAAAGGGTGAAAAGCTTCGACTTTCACCCTTGCCATCCGGACTTTCTATCGGTAAGAGGACGGCGCGCTTCACAGCGTCAACCGGTTCCGCGGAGAGGTGGCAGAGTGGTTGAATGTACCGCACTCGAAATGCGGCGTGCCTGCAAGGGCACCGTGGGTTCAAATCCCACCCTCTCCGCCATACCACCTTATTAGGTGCGTTCGCAACCGTTCGCAAATCCCCCGCAGAATATAGCTTTTGATCCCCTTGCGTGCTACAGTCGTTCGCAGTTGCTCGCGGTAAACCGCGTGTTCAAGTGGGGATGGAAGTAGGGACGGATGGCTCGGGTAACGCAAAAGCTTTCTGACACTCAAATCAAATCCGGCAAGCTTAGCCCAGGGCGACTCAGTGATGGCGGCGGGCTTTACCTAAACGTCGGGCCGACCGGGACAAAATCCTGGGTCTTTATGTGGACAAGGGATGCCAAGCGCCGCGAAATGGGGATGGGTGCCTATCCGGAAATCTCCCTCTCCAAAGCTCGCAGCAAGGCCACCGACGCGCGGCAGGCCGTTGCCGAAGGCAGAGACCCCATCGCCGAGAAGGCAAAAGAGGCCGAGCCCACGTTTGCTGAATGCGTTGAGCAGTTTCTTGCCTCGAATGAAGGCCATTGGAAAAACGAGAAGCACCGGCAGCAGTGGCGGAACACGCTTGAGACCTATTGCAAGGCAATGAGTAGCAAGAAGGTTTCCACAATCGGCGTCGATGATGTCCTTAAAGCTCTTCAGCCGATTTGGGCTACCAAGAACGAAACCGCATCTCGTGTCCGGGGCCGGATGGAACGCGTTCTTGACTTCGCCAAAGCCAAGGGCTGGCGCTTCGGAGAGAACCCGGCGCTTTGGCGCGGGCACCTGAGCAGTATCTTGCCGCCGAGACAAAAGCTTCAGCGTGGCCATCATGCCGCAATGGGATATGAGGAACTGCCGGCCTTTTCTGCCGCTCTCCGAGCGTCGAGCGCCTGCTCAGCGCATGCCCTCGAATTCCTGATTCTGACGGCTTCGCGAACGGGTGAAGTGATAGGAGCCAAGTGGGACGAGATCGACATGGCCGCGAAAGTCTGGACTGTTCCAGCCGAGCGTATGAAGATGGGCGTCGAGCATCGGGTTCCGCTCTCGGCTCGCGCCATAGATGTACTCAAACTGATGCTTGAATGTCGCCGCAACGACTATGTGTTTCCTGGCCAAAAGAAAGACAGCTCGCTTTCCAATCTTGCCATGACAATGCTGATGCGCCGGATGAAGTTCGATGCGTTCACCGTCCATGGTTTCCGATCGGGGTTTCGCGACTGGTGTGGCGACGCGACCACATTTCCTCGAGAGATTGCGGAGGCCGCACTGGCGCACGCCGTCGGCGACGAGACGGAGCGTGCTTATCGCCGCAGCGATGCATTAGCGAAGCGTCGAAAGCTCATGGACGCCTGGGACAAATATATTTCGACGACGAAGCGCGCTGGCAACGTTGTGGCGTTCTCAGCCGCCTAGTCGAATGCATCCGCAGGGATAGGGGGCACCCGACAAGCCGGTCAGCACCACCGGTTTCCCTGCGGTCATATGGTGCTTCGCAAAGGTGCGCGATGTCTTCCGACAATTCTAACGACCCTTATTTGACCAAGAAACGAAACTACCGGCACGAGGTCGGCGAGATCAGTGAGCACGCTCAAAGGATGATCGGTCAACTTGTCAAATTACGTGATCTGACCAACCCCGATTTAGACGCAAACGCCGCTGGGAAGGATAGTTTTGCATTCGATGCGCTTTATAAATTGGGCGCAATAGTCAAAGAACTTGCTAGCTGGGCCATCGATCACCAGCTTGGCCTAGCAATCCATCGCAAACAATTTCTTCCGCGTGGCAACCCAACAAGCCGCAGTCTCCCCGCTTATCAGGAAGCAAAGCGCGAGGTTGATGATCATAGGCATGAAATAGCTGCAGTCGAATACCATCGACACGAAAGAACAGTCAGCGTCGAGGACAAGCGGCGTGCTATGGCTAACATCCTGAGTGTGATGAATAGCTCATTCCCGGGTGATATCGCCGAAGAACTTGCGGATGCATTGCGCGCCCTTGAATACGGCGAGGTGATGCCGATCCTCGAACCAAAGCGTTCCGGTCGAAAGGTTAGCTTCACAGAACAGCGTGAGCAGTTGAGAGCTGTAACTTTTGCGAGGTTCCGCCGAAAAACTGGCCTCATGAGCGCCGGTGATGCATGGAATGAGGTCGCGAAAGCGTTTGGAGTGAGCCTCGAAACGCTGAGGACATGGGAGAAGCGGCTAAGAGAGTCGGAAGGCGACTCTGATGGGCATCTTACCGTCTCTCGGCACCAAGCTTTTGCGGACGCTGCAGCCTCGCATGTCGCGGAAGTTAAAACAAAGGATCGATCGCGCGCTCTTTCAATGCTGATACAACACGAACGCTATGGTGACAAAGAGTTGCATGCGTCCGCCGAGCGCTACCAAGCTAGCCGACGAGAGCAGGAGTGAACCTCGACGAACCCGAAAGTCGTTTCTAAAAGGTTCAGACGCAATCACCTCTGAACCAAAAGATCGGTTCACAGGGGGGGGCGATTCAAACCTAAATATTGCAGACATTGCAGTCACATACGCACCAAGACGGATACCCGTTTATGTGAATAATGGCGAGCGAACCACAGCGAACATGCTGAGGTTTGCGCCGCCGGACGGTCTTCCGGTTTGGACATATCAATGACCAAGCTCTCGATGACTGTCGACGAAGCCACCGCCTACTGCGGCATTGGCAAGACCAAGCTCTACGAACTCGTCAAGACAGACAAGATTTCAGGCCGAAAGCTAGGCCGGAAAACACTCCTGCTTACAGCCTCGATCGACGACTATGTGTTGTCTCTCCCCGTTCTCAAGACTGCGGCTTGATGGGGGGTGACAATCATGGAAAACCCCGCCACAGCTGGATGTGGCAGGGCTTTGAATATCACAGGTCTTGGCGGACTTGATGTTCAGAAGCCTATCGAAAATCACAACGAAGTTCAATCGGAAACGCTTGCTATCCGGACCGTAATGAAACGGTTCTCGGTTTCGGTCTGGCATGCCCAGGTCATCTGCCGCGCCTCCGGTCTTGGAGGCGCAGCATGACACAGAAACTTACAATCACCGCCCGCATCCTTCCCGACGGCGCGACGGTCAAAGTCATTGGCCGGGACGCCTGGGCGCTGCGCAATCTCATCGACGCCGGCTCGGCCGGCTGCACTCCGATCGATCATCCTGGCCCGCGTTGGTCCCATTACGTTTTTAAACTGCGGGGCTTTGGCTTTGCGATCGAGACGATCGACGAAAAGCATGGAGGTCCGTTCGCCGGCTCGCATGCCCGATACGTTCTTCGCTCCCGGGTCGAGATTGTCGACGACAGCGAAAAGCGGAGTTTCGCAGCATGACGATCGAGGAACCAAGTCCCCGCACTGTGCAAGCCGCTCAATGGCTTGCCGATCAAGAGGAGCCGCCAGCAATGGCGGTTCCTACCATCCGCGATCGATTCTCGCTTTCGAGCAAGGAAGCGTGTGACGCCTGTGCCCTAGCCCAGAAATACCGGACGGCGCGGAGGGCTTTTGGCTGATGCGTGACTTCACAAAGCTCAACCCGGCAATCTTCGACGATGCCCGCTTCCTGTCTCTCGGGTGGGAAAGTAGATGCGTCTACTTGTATTTGATGGGCGGGAAACACCAGACGTCTGCCGGTTGCTATCGTATTCCTGACGGCTACGCGGCAACCGACTTAAAATGTGACCCTTCCGAATATGAAGCTGCCAGGAAGGCGGTTGCGGATACCGGCTTGGTCCTATTCGATGAGGATACGGCCGAAGTCTACGTGTGCGGTTGGTACAACGAAAACCCAATCTGCAACCCGAAGCACGCCGCTGGGACCGAGCGGCTTATCCTCCTGATCAGCAGCGAGGTGATCCAAAACGCGGCCTATGAGGATTTTGCAAAATCGAAAGAGGCGTTCGAGGAGGCATTAGCCGCAAGGACCTCCAGGACCGGCGGAACTGTCAGCAGACTGGGCGACACCGCCCTCGTTCGCAATTCAAGCGTCGGAGGACGAGCTTTTGGAAGCTGACCACCTGACCCGTATCGAAACCGCTCAGGATACCGGTATCGATACACAGAGACAGAGACAGAGACCTGAGACAGAGACCGAGATGGAGACACAAACAGAAACAAAAACAGAAAAAGAGACCTTTAGACCGTCATCGATCAAAAGCCGAAACGACTCGACGAGCAAAGAGGGGCTTAGGAGGAAAAAGAAATGCGAGGTGGCAGCATGAGCGACAAGCCATGGCCTATCCTCATGAAGCCAACGGATATCGTTGGAATGAAACGAGCTGAACAGCTGTCTGGACGAGACTCTCGAACGGTGAAGCGCTGGTGCCTGGACTTTGGAATTGGACACCAGTCCACTCCGAACGCCCCCTGGGAAATTTCCGGCCCCGCCTTGGTAATGATACGCCACGGTGATTTTGAAGCGCTCGAACTCCTGAGGGCGGGAAACCGCGCTTGTCCTCAAGTGACTCGCATCTTTGATTTCACAGGGTTTGAGCCCTGATTTTGTCAACGGATGCGAACCAGTGCCGAACGTGCAGTGGTGATCAATGCAACGCCCGGTGCGATACTAGGCACAAAATAAGGAGCAAAGCGATGACCGCACAAGCGGCAACCTCAACGCCAGCCCGAGAGCGCCGCGTTCCCGTCGCTCTTCGTGGCGCGAACGTGACCGAAACGTTCAGAGATAATTTGTTCGATGCCGCCAACCGCGCCGGCATGACGGCAAACGAATACGTTCTTCAGGCCGCCGCCGAGAAGCTGAAGGCATCCGGCCGGCAGTTCTCCGGCCTTTTCCGCCCAGGCGACATTTCGATGGGAGCGCACTGATGGCAATCGCAAGTCTCCGCGTTCCGATCGCCGCACTTCCCGCAGTCGATAATTCATGGCTGAGCAAGCTCGGCGGCGAAATCTCTGATGGGATCGACAAGGTCGAAGCCAGAAAGAACGTCAGCGCACTTTACGGCGGTCCCAAGCCACAGAGCCTTTTGTCCCGCCTGCTCGGCGGGCAGAACACAAGCCCTGCGGCTAGTGCCGCCCCAACGGCGGGAACCGCAGCCACAGTCGCGGCCATCCCGCCAGCTCAAGGTGCAGTGAGCGCCGAGCCGAACGATATTTACAGCGGCTTCATCGGCACCGTGAAAGACGCTGGGTTGACCAATCCCTATGGTCTGGCAGCCGTTGCCGCGACGGGTCGCGCTGAAAGCGGTTGGGACCCATCGAAGGTGAATGCCGCATGGGCTGACCCGTCGCGCTCCGGTCAGGCTGGAACCGCGGGTGGCATCATGTCCTGGAGAAACGAACGCCTCGCCAATCTCCGCAACTTCGCCCAGTCGCAGGGGGAGGACCCGAGCAACATCAGCCCGCAAATGCAGGCCAAATTTTTCGTGCAGGAAGACCCCAGCCTCATTCAGCGGCTGAACGCAGCTAAGAGCCCGCAAGAGGCCGCAACCCTGATGGCGAATGCCTGGAAGTTCGGCGGATACGATCAGCAGGGCGGCGAGGCAGCCCGACGGCAGGCGCTGACCCAAAACTATTATGCCACCCAGTTCGCCAACCAGCAGCCGAGCGTTGCCACCGCAGCCCCTGCTTCGGTTGGCCCTGCGCCAAACGGCGGTCTCGCACCGGTCTCCCGCGCGGCACCTGTCATTCCCGTCACAGCGTCTGCTCTGCCTCCGCCTCCCGGTATCCGTGGCGGTCCTCCGGTCACTGAGCCAGACATGGAACAAGGTGACGGTCCCGGCCCGACCCAGGTAGCCAGTCTCGGCCCCCAAGCCGGTTCGCCGGCCGCTCCCGCACCGGTCAATCCAGCCACGGCCTCGCCGACGGCGATGTTGACTGAGTTGGGGCTGAACAATCCCGATCCGAGCCAGCAGCAGTATCGAGACCCGCAGGTAACAACGGCTTTCCGCGGGCAACCGGCTCGCGACTCTGCGATACCGACGCCGTCGACGCCCAACACACGGTTGGTGCCACCGCCGCAAGCTGCAGTCCCTCAGCACATGGCGCAGAATGTCTCGCCGGCTGTGGCGGCCCCGGCTGAAGCAAGCCCGGTCACGGGCGACATGCTCGGTCGCCTGATTACCAACCCCTACACCCGCGAGCTGGGGCTATCGATCGGCAAGGAGGTTTGGGCAGGCAAGCAGCAGGGTTTCAGTTTCTTGATGGCCAAGAACGGCGACCTGATCAGGACCGACAAGCAAGGCGGCGCGACAGTGGTCGGCAACTACGCAAAGGACCCGACAGGCCTCGGCGGCGAGGAGGCTGGCTTAAACCTCGTTTACGGCCAGGACGGCGACGGCAATACCGTGGCGTTCCAGCCTCTCAAGGGCGGCGGACTGAAGCAAGTGGCGTTGCCCAATGGGGTCAAGCTTACCCCCGGCGTCAGCAATATCGACACGGGCACCGGTACGCGGACGATCAACACCAAGACCGGTGCGACTATCACCGACACCCCGAAGGACCTCACAGGCAAAACCGAAGCCGAGACAACCGGGAAGAACATTGCAGAGGCGAAAGCGGCCCTGCCGCAAATCGAGTCTGCTGCCAACCAAATGCTTTCGACGATCGATAGCTTGGATAAAGACCCTTACCTTCCGAGCATGCTTGGCCCGGTCAACAGTCGCCTGCCGACTCTCACCTCTGATGGTGAGCGCGTCAAATCCAAGATGGACCAGATCGGTGGTCAGTCGTTCCTCCAGGCTTACAACACCCTTCGCGGCGGCGGTCAGATCACCGAAGTCGAGGGCGAGAAGGCCACCAAGGCAATGGGAAGGCTGAACACAGCGCAAAACGAGACAGACTATCGTGAGGCTCTTCAGGAGCTGCGCGACATCGTCTCCACCGGCATTCAACGCGCCCGCCAGAAGGCGAGCGGGTCGACAAACACCAGCCCCGCCACGTCAGATGCTCCCGATCCACTAGGTATCCGCTAATGCCGACCATTGCAGACATCCGCGAGAAGTATCCGCAGTACCATGACATGTCGGACGGCGACCTGGCGTCGGCGCTACACAAAAAGTTTTACTCCGACATGCCGGAAGAGCAATTCAACGCCAAGATTGGCTTCTCGTCGCAGCCGTCGACTCCCCCGCCGCCGTCAGCCGCAGGGGAGCCCGGCATCGCGGGATCGATCGACGCTTTCGGGCGCGGTATTGTCAACGCGGCCACATTCGGCTTTGGTGATGAAATCGGCGCTGCGGTTGACGCCGCCGGCAGTCATCTGCCCTGGCGCGATCCAAAGACATATGACCAAGCCCTGGCGGATGGTCGAAACAGCGACAAGGCGGTAGCGGCCGCGCACCCTGTCTCGAATATTGCTGGCAACGTGGCCGGTGCCGTTGGTGCCGGTACCGGTCTAGCCCGATCGGGACTGAGCCTGACAGCTCGAGCTGCAGATGCGGGAGCTGGGATAGGCAGAACGACGCTGGCATCTGCCATTGACGGGGGTATTGCCGGCGGCGTCCAAGGCTTCGGGCAAGGTGAAGGCACCGATAACCGCTTACACGGTGCTATGACCGGGGCGGAGTCCGGTGGGGCTCTGGGCACGGCGCTGCCGTTGGCACTTTCAGGAGTGGTCAATTCCGTTCGGCGGACCGTTTCCCCCTTCACGATCAACCCGGAGCGCCAGGCGCTCGTTGACCAGCTTGGCAACGAGGGTGTTCGCGTCACCGCGGGACAGGCGACCGGCAATCGCGGCCTTCGATATGCAGAAAGCGAAATCGGCGGCCAGCAAGCCGAAGACGCCATGAGCAATCAGGGTGAGCAATTCACCTCTGCCATTCTCCGTCGCGTTGGCGTCAATGCCGATCGGGCGACCCCCGACGTCGTTGATCACGCCTTCACCCAGAACAGCAACCAATTCAACCAGGTCACCGCGGCGAACACCCTTGTGCCCGACCGTCAGCTTTCTACCGACTTCGTCGATCATTGGCGGGAGTATATGCAGCTCACCCCACCGAGTCAGCGTGCTCCAATCGTCGCAAACACCATGCGCGATATCAACAATGCCCTGACCAACGGCGGAACGCTCGACGGCGCGACATACCAGGCGCTTCGGTCCCGCCTGGCCCGCGCGGCCCGCGGCACAGCCGACCCGCAGCTCGGCCAAGCATTGAACGGCATGCGCGATGCACTCGACGATGGAATGGAGCGTAGCATCGCGGCGACAAACCCCAATGACTTGGGCGTGTTCCGTGACGCTCGAAACACCTACCGAAATTTGCTCGTTGTAGAAAAGGCGGCCACCGGTGCCGGTGAGAATGCCGCACAGGGGCTCATATCTCCATCGTCATTGCGAAACGCCACGATAGCCAGCCAGGGCCGTCGGCAGTATGCGCGCGGCCAAGGCGATTTCGCAGAATTGGCGCGAGCCGGCGAAGGCGTCATGAAGCCCCTGCCGAACTCCGGCACCGCGGGCCGGCTCAACGCTCAGAACCTTGGAACCACCTTTCTCGGAGCTTTGGGCGGTATTGCCGGAACGACAGCCGGCGGGGCGGCCATGGGGGTGGGCGGCGCTGTCGCCGGAGCAGCAATCCCTAAAATCGTCGGACGCATGATGATGTCAGAGGGCGGGCAGGCGTACCTCCGGAACCAGCTACTCACCGGAAACCTATCGGCAGAGACCAGAGCAAGCCTCATCAATGCGATAAGCCAGATCGACGCCAACGCTATCCCGCGCATCCTGGGTCAAGACCCACGGCCGCCGCTAGAGGTCACGGTGACGCCCCGCAGAGACGGTCATGTCAACGCACCATAGGGCAAGGAACGCACCGCTCATGAAGCCGAGCCCGACCTCTCCCCAATGGAACCCATCGAGATACCATTGGCCGAACCAAAGGAAGGCCAGCATTGCCAGTGCCGGCCACCATATCCAGCCGAATGGCTTTCGCCGCGGCCGTTCGTTTGGGTCATGGTTGATGATCGGAGCGCTCATGCCCCACCATGCCGCATTTTGATCGAGGTGAAAAGATGCATGAACTGAGCCTGGAGAACTTGAGCGGTCTGCTCGAATTCATCGCCTATCAAGGCAAGACGGGGGATGGCCCTCAAAGAGCGTTGTCCGTCGACGTGCTGCGGGCAGTAATCGAGACACTGCCGTCGCAAGCGGTTACCGTCGAAGACGTCGTGACGCTTCATGCGCTCGCCATATCGCTTGCGAAGTCTGGCATCGCATCCGTCGACGATCCCGAGGCCGCAAAAACGCTTTTGGGTTATCTGGTCACCCTTCTGACGGCCTCAGGCAACGCCCTGGAGTATTTTACTGGGGTGCCGATCGGCGACCGCCGTTTCTTCGACGACATGACGCCGACAACAATCCAGTGAGGGCAAGATGAGCAGAGGAAGAAAACCCGGTTTCGAGATGTCGGACGAGCACCGGGGTAAAATCCGAAACAGCAACATTCTCAGAGCGTTGATTGAGCACGTTGAGGGCAAGCGAGATATGAGCGCGACACAGGTGTCTGCAGGTCTCGGGTTGCTCCGCAAGGCCTTGCCCGACCTCAGCTCGATCGAGGTGGATGTCGAAGCCAAAACGCAGTTCGTCATCCTCAGCAAGCCAATGACTGAGGAGGAGTGGCTTGCTGAGTACGGGGTCGAGGGCGACACGGTTCAGTAGATGAGCGGCGCTGGCCGCGGCACCATGCGTGACAAATCCAGCAATCAACTCGGTCAACAACTTATGGATTTTAAAATGGCAGGCAACGCAAACAGCGGCAGGAAGCAAGAGAAGCCTTTCCGGGATGCGCTCCGGATGGCCTTGGCGGAGGCTGGCGACAATCAGCAGGCTCTCCGGGTCATCGCCGGCAAGCTGATCGACAAGGCCAAGGAGGGCGACATGCAGGCCATCAAGGAACTGGCCGATCGCCTCGACGGGAAAGCCACCCAGGCGTTGGTCGGAGAGGATTCGGAAGGGAGGCTTGTTCCGACCATCATCTTCAATGGCCAGCGGCGCGACACAGAGGCGGATTAAAATAGTGACGAATACTGGAAACAAGCCGACGCGCGCCGGCATGGGTCGGCCACAGGGGGCACTGAACAAGACCACGGCCGCTTTGAAGGAAGCCATCCTCATGGCGGCCGAGATGACCGGCGAGGACAAGGCAGGCAAAGGCGGGCTGGTGGGCTACTGCGCCTTCCTGGCCAAGGAGGAGCCGCGGGCATTCGCCTCGCTGCTCGGTCGCGTGCTACCGATGCAAGTCACTGCCATTGTGACCACCGTCCAGAGGACGAAGGAGCAGCGAGACGCCATTGTCGCCGCCGCCCTTCGTGCTGACAGCTAAAGTAGTCGGGAGATAGTAATGCGCGGATCGAAGCCAGGGGAGCGCCGGGGTGGCCGGCAGAGAGGAACACCGAACAAGATGACCAGCGTATTGAAAGACGCCATCCTGAAGGCTGCCGAGAATGCCGGCGGTGGCGATATCGTCGATTACCTAACCACCCAGGCGAAAGAGAACCCCGGCCCATTCATGACGCTTCTGGGAAAGGTGCTGCCGCTGCAGATCGGTGGCGATCCTGAAAACCCGCTCATCGCTCGACGAGTGCGCGATCTGACAGACGAGGAATTGACGGCAATCATAATCTCTGGGCAGAACGGCGGACATTCGCAGTAGGTGCCCAGTCTGGATCGTGACAGCCGGCGAAGACGATCGAGCAGTTGGACCGCCTGGAGGCGCTGCATCACTCGTGAAATAGATGAAAGCATGTGACATCGACCTATACCCAGCGCCCTGATCGCCTATATCAAGTCTCGCAATACAGAAAGCTTTGTTGGAAATCCTCTCGCAAGGTTTCTCCTCCATACTGTTTGTGCATAATGCCGCTCACAGGGGTGAACGTTTAAAAAAATGGCGAAGGCGCAGATCAATCCAGCCATGCTCGCGTGGGCCAGCGAACGCGCGGGCCTAGACGCTGAGGCTATTAGCGAACGCCTCAAGGTCACGCCGGATCGCGCCCAAAGCTGGCTCGACGGCGCAGACAAACCAACATTCCGGCAGGCGCAGCAAGCCGCGTCGGCACTACACGTTCCTTTCGGATTTCTGTTCTTGCGACGCGCCCCGGATGAAGAGATGGGTCTGCCCGACCTTCGAACCGTCGGCGGCGATCCTGCTCGAAATCTCGACTTGAATTTCCGTGACCTTCTCAGGGATGTCTTGTTCAAGCGGGACTGGTACCGAGACTATCTTTCCGAGATTGATGGAACGGAGCTTCCCTTCGTCGGAAGCTTCGACGTATCTGCAGACGCTATTCAGGTCTCTGAGAGCATGAAATTGGTCCTATTCGGTCCGGAAAGCGAGCCGCCAGCGGCAGCGTCTTGGGAGGCTTACCTCTCCGCCCTCATGAAATCGGCCGAACGTGCAGGTATTTGGGTGATGAGAAACGGAATTGTTGGCAGCAATACCCATCGCCCGCTTTCCGTTGATCAATTCCGAGGATTCGCGATAAGCGATCGAACGGTACCATTGGTATTTATCAATGGCCGAGACGCAAAGGCTGCGCAAATATTCACGCTTGCTCATGAGCTGGCACATATCTGGTTGGGACAAAGCGGCGTCTCCAACGTCAACATCGGGCAAACTGATTACGGCACGCATCGCGCTCTTGAACGAAAGTGCAACGCAATTGCAGCGGAATTCCTGGTTCCCGAAGCGCGTTTCCTTGAAAGATGGCATGCTGACCGGTCTTTCATCGATAACGTCGACAGCAATTCTCGGTTTTTCAAAGTCAGTCGCGTTGTAATCGCTCGTCGAGCGTTTGACCTTGGCCAGTGCACCGATGATCAGTATGGGCGGTTCTTCGCGTCGGAGGCTCAGCGTTGGGTACGTGACGATGAAGCTGGTGGGGGCGGAGATTTTTATAAGGTCCTACCAATCCGAAACGGTTCTCGTTTCACGAACTCTGTCGTAGGCGAGGCTGCATCCGGCCGAATGTTATTGCGCCAAGCGGCTGCGCTGCTGAACACTCAGCCGGCGGCTATCATGAAGTTTCATCGTAAAAGGCAAGCTGCCTGATGAAGTTTCTCTTGGACAGCAACATCTTCATTGAAGCAAAGAACCGGTATTATGGGTTCGACATTTGCCCCGGCTTCTGGGATTGGATCGACCACGTTTGCGCCAATGACGTTGCATCGATTGTGGAAGTCAGGGACGAGTTGATTGACGGTCGAGATGATCTGGCTGATTGGATAACTGCACGAAACGAGGCGGCGTGGTTCCTTCGCGTCGACGACGACGCTACCCAGAGCAACTTCGTTGAGGTCGCGGACCACGTTTCGAATGCCGGTTACACAGCATCCGCGGTCGCAAAATTCCTGTCAAAAGCCGATCCTTGGCTCATCGCCAAAGCGATTACATTGGGAGCCACAATCGTTACGCACGAAACGGTCGCCCAGCCGAGCGCAAAAAATCGGGTTATGATCCCAAACGTCTGCGCAAACTTTGGAGTGCCTTGCCTTGATACGTTCGACGCTCTGCGCCAGATGTCAGCGTCATTTACGCTGCGTTGAATAACCTGAACCAGGCTAAGGGCGAGTTGGTTTATACCCTAAACTTTGCTGAAAATAATGAATTCATGAGTATTGGAGGGATATTTGAGCAATCAAACAGATGTCGCAGCACTAACGGCTGGGGTTGTGGCGGTCTCTGTGACCATATTTGTCACGCCTGGTCCGTTTGATATAACGGGTGCGATAGTTGCCCTGACGCTAGGCCTCGTGCTGTGGGGGTATGTATGGAGCAGCCCCAGGGATACTGTCCAAAGTTCAGCGCTTTCGGCCGTTTGTGGTGTACTGGCTATGCCTATTATTGGCTTTCTAATGGAAGTTAGCTTGACGGTGGCATATGGACCGACTGACGGATCGATCAGCTCTGTCAGCAGTTGGCAACTCGCCGGCGGTTGGATTGTTGTTTCGCTGTTGGTTTTTACTGTCGATAGAAACAGCCAGGCGAGTCCATAACTTTACAAGGCTCTCACGCCCGACTTGACTCCAATGCACATTCTTGCACTTTGGCCCTATAGGCTGGAGAACGAATAATGGGTGATCATGAATTAGCGGTATTGTACGTCGACAAGTTTTGGGATGCGGGCAACGCGATTGTTTTCAGTATTTTTGGCCTTGTATTCGCGGTAGTCGCAACATTTGCGGCATCACTAGAGGTTCGCATCCTCGCAATAAAATATATGCTAATCCTACGAAGATTAGCACGTATTGGTAATTTATTTCTGCTATTTTGGCTTCTTGTATTCGGTGCGGGCCAAATCTACTTCACTCCTCGCGTCGACCAGCAGCACTGGCCTGAGTTTATCGCCTATGCCTCTGTTTTCGTGAGGATTGTGTTTTTTATCGCGAGTTACATACTGTATATTCGCATTCTCTGGCGTGTTGAGACACTAACGGTTCTGAATCCAGCGCAAATCGCCGACATTCAAACAAAACGAAATACTTTCCCCACACCTTCCTCCTGGAGTGCCTTTCTGTTCTCGCTCTAAACAGGTGGGTTTTAACGCGGGACAGCCCTTAGATTAATCCCGAACCAGCCTTAGATTCTGCAGCGCGCGAACAAACGGTTCATCTCCAATGTGTCGCTGTAGCTTGAGCATTTGACAAAAGGCATCGTGCTCATCAACAGCATGTTTCACAACCGTATCGACCGTGAAATGATCCAAGTCATTTGGCGCGCTGACAACGAAACGGAATTCTTTCGTCGTTCCGACGCGCGTTTCACCGAATGGCTGCAGCCTCAGTTCGAGAGCAGAGCAGGCAAGGGCGATGGTAGTGGGGATTTCTACTGGGCGTCCATCATCGCGCCGCTGACCAGCCTCGTAGAGCGTGACTGAACTACGGGAAATGCCAAGGGCGTCCGCAGCAGCCTCTTGGCTTAAATGCATTTCTGTTCGCCATCTTTTAAAATCGTCAGGTTTCATTGGATTTCTTCCGTTTTAGCGGGGTCAGAATTTGCCCCGATGCGAGCAACCTATAACGAATGTGTCCTGAGTGCGCAAGATGCTAGCGTACTGAGTGCACAATTTAGCCCGCTATATTCAAAAATGAGGGGCGACTCGCGCCGACCCGCACAAGCAAATCACTTTCGGAAACGCACATCCTTTCCACAGCCGGCCGGTGGATAGCGGGGATTCAGCCGAAATGGATTCGTCATCTCGGGCAAGCGGGCGTCGATTGGTAGGAGGAGAGCTGCCATGTCACTTGCCGATTTGACCAGGAATGCGAAATCAGCCGAGCGGGCACGGCGGACGATCAAACGGGAGGGCGTCACCATGAAGGGCGATAAGGTCTGGACTGCGGAAGAAGATGAGGTCGTTCGGACCACTTTCCCAGATTACCAAGCTATTCGGCGCTCTCTTCCCCATCGTACCTATTTCGCCTGTCGTACTCGAGCGCGAACGCTTGAGCTTGTGACAAGACGCCCACCGTACACAGCTAGGGAGCTTTCCGTCGTCCGGCGTCTTTACCCAACGGCGGAGCGAGAAGTTCTGATGCCGCTGATGCCGGGCAGGACGTGGGACCAAATCGCAAATCTCGCCAAGCGACACGGTATCCATCGCGCTCCAAAGCCGTTTCATCCAACTGGCGTAACTGTTCTCGATCAAATCAGGACCAGATGTCGAGAGCTAAACTATACCATGCCTGACTTGGATAAACTGATCAGAAGCAGGGGGTATTTCGCCAAGGCCAACTGGTACAACGGCCATATCCATCATCGTGATATAGGGCGAGCGATCAATGCGCTCTTCGGCGACCTGAAGGCTGATTGGAAATAGATGCCGCAAAGCCGATTGGCGCTGATGGCGATTGAATCCAGATCGCAAGCCAGAGTCACAAGATGCTCGTTGCCTTAAATGCAGCGTACAAGAACAGCCCCAAGGAAGCGGCCACGACAATGGGGGTGAGCCAAAACGTCACGTTCGAAAACCAAGCCGCTTTTTTACCTGCTTCGGCCGGCCTGCCTTCAGCAACCTGGTGAACGAAATTGAAATAGATCGCGTGAACAGCTGTGAAGTTGATCCAAGCTAGCCCACCAGAGAGAAGAGCAGAGGCCAGACCATAAATGAGATAAGGGCCGCAAGCCTGATACAGGCGCTGCTTTGCTTCGCCAGCTTGGGAGATTGCAAGCAGTGAGCCGCCATGAACCGCCAGCAGTGAAGCCAGTAGCCATTTACCGTATTCAAACTGATGCTTACTCGTTTCAATAAGCATCTCCTTGTAGAGGGAGAAGAGTGTCTCGTTCCGAGTAGCGGGCTTGTCTTCTACATCCATTGTGGTGGCCTCCCATGCCTGTCGGTTATCAGCCTATTCGGTGTCACGGGGCTTTGCCATCCTGACACCTGCACCGCCACCGTTCTCCGGAATAAAGGTCACACCGGCGCTTTCGAGAGCCTTTTGAACGGCCGCGACATTCTCGGCAGCGCTACGTCCTGGACCGATGCTCTCCATTCGCTTGATTGTCGTGAAAGACAGCCCGCTCTTTTCAACAAGGTCCTGCTGCGACCAGCCCAGAAGCGCCCGGGCGGCCCGTATTTGCTCAGCCTGTATCATCAAAATCCTCATGTAATCTAAAATAGCACGACCGTGAACTAAATTAGTTGACGTGCGAGCTGTTGAGAGCTATATCATCTTACACATAAGCCAAAAGGGTTCACCTGAAAACTTTAAAAGGCCGTAGGAAAATGAGAGACATAGTTAACACCCTAGCTCCTCAGTTCAATGTTGCCGCCATCATGAGCGAAGCGTGGGCGATTTACCGCCGCGAGACTCGCTTGAGCCGGCCAACCTATGCGGCCGGTCGCCGCAAGCTGTTTGCGCAGTGCCTTCGCACTGCATGGGCCTGGGCAAAGCAGCGGATTGCCGACGCCAAGAAGACTATGCGGCAGCGCGCCGCCGACCGGGTGCAGGAACTCACGATCGAGCTGATGCGGGTTGACGCCCGTCCATGGAAGATGCGGATCGCAGGCGACCGCCAGGCGGTGCTTGCAGAAATCGAAATGCTTGGAGGGGTGATCCAATGAAAACCAGCGAAACCACTGTGGCTGACGTCTGCGCTGCCGACGCTCTTTCATTCATGGCCAGGATCGGCAACGGTCGGGGCTATCGGTATTGGACCGCGGAACCGACTGGCAGCTATTCCAGCGACTGTGAGCGCGGCCGCGAGCTGGCAGCGGAGTACCTCGACTATCTTGGCCGGCACCCGACCAACGGCAATGCGAGCCTGCTCGGGCCCATCGTGCTCGACATGATCAGGTCCGACGTCAGCCGCGGGCTTGTGGTCGGCTTCATGGGGGCGGTCAACGAATACGCGATGTCCGTTGCCCGCATGCTCTCCGGCGAGTTTGCCGGCCGGCAGCCCACACAGAAGCCACTGGCCGGCGCTGCCCCGCCGCCGGAATAGGCCGGCCCAGCCCACATCATGAACCGACCATAGGAGATACCGATGCCGAACACCCTTCCGGCCGATGGCGAAGCCATGGCCAAACCTCCCACGATCAACGACCTGCAGGCTGATCTTTCCAGGCTCCGCAGCCTGCTCGAAGTGGCTGATGACCTTGTCGGCGACATCACAGCCCACGGCATGAGCCAGGATATGAAACTGAGCCTGTACAAAGCTCAGAACGTCACCAGCGTTGCCATGGAGTTCGCCCAGAACCTCGATCTCAACTTTGATGCCTATATGGCTGGGAGGAACAAATGACTGACGAACTCTTGGCCACGCTCGACGCCTTCCATAAAGGCGTCGCAGAATTCAATTCGCGTGAACATGAAAGCGATGAGGACTCCGATCTTCACCGGGATCAAACGTTCGGGCCTCATCTGTGCAAGCTTGAGACCTGGGACAAGCCGGCCACGACCTATCGCTCAGCGATAGCAGCTCTCCGTTTTGCAAAGCAGGAAACCCAGTCCTTCGCGGGCGTCGAGACTATCGGCAGCATGCTGTCGGCAGCTCTCGGATATTTCGACAACCCGGCTCGACAAGCAGTTACCGATGCTGAGATGTCGATGGCCGACGGTTTAGACCTTTCATCGGTCAAAAGCCTCGGGTGGCTGGGCGTCTACGACGGGCTCACCTTGGCGATCGAAGCCATTCAAGGTGTGATGCGCCGGCCTCAGTGCGGCAACGGCAGGGTTCTAAATGCCTCGGGCGAATATTTGGACGCCATCGCCAATTTCCTGACCGCGGAACGTCGCCGCGCGATGGAAACGCTTCAGGCCAAGCCGGTCGACATGGCGAGCGACCCCGATCTAGTCCTGAAACTTCTTCTCCACTGGAAGGTCGACGAAGCGGACGGCGAATTCGATTCAATTATCGCCGCCGCGAAAGATGCCAAAGCCAATCAAGCGATATTTGACCAAAGGAGAAAATCGCGATGAAAAGCCACGCCACAAGACTTCGCGACGCCCTGGGTGCAGCCGATAGCTATCTGCACACTTTGGATATGATGGCAGACTGCTTGTTAAGCAAAGGCGACAGCGCAGATTATTGCGCTTTCATCCTGATCATCGAGAAGGCAAAGACAGAAACCCGCGACGCCCATATCGTCGTGGATGAGATGGAGGAACAAGGATGCTGACGGACCTCATCGCCCGATATTTCGCCGCCCAGCGCGCTTGGCTCGTTCTCTTCGATCAGGAGGACCCCAACGCGGGTTCGTCTCCAGAATGGGACGCATACGAACTCGCTGAAAACGCCGTCCTGTATTTTCCGTGCAAGACCCTCGATGAGGTTTGGGAGAAAGCTGCCTTCGTGCTTTCTGACCCCAACGCCTTCGACACAGTTCGCAACTGCATCCACACAGTCGGTGATGACAACAGCTACGTTCTTGCGCCTTTCCTCCGGTCGCTGCTTGGGGAGGCCGATGCCGACGGCATGAAGGCAAACGCCGATGCGAGCTAATCGGATGCTACAGGTGCCAATGGCAGCTCGCGAGGCAGTGTTCAGTTTCCGGCGGGCGATGATCGAACAGCGGATCGAGGAGCTGATAGCGCTGCTTGACCTCATCGACGGCGACGAGAACATGGAGCCGTATCTCGCGGACACCTTTCCCGACGCCGAAGACCGGGAACTGGACGACGAGCGCGAGCGCGATCCGGCGGAGGATGGCATAGGCGACGAGGGCGGCCTAGCCGAGCAAGCACCGGAGCGTTGGCACTTCGCCGAGTGATGCACTCCCCCCATTACTCCGTACTTTTGAATCAATAAAAGCGAAGTTTGAATCGAATATTAATCGTCCCAGTAGTTCTGCTTTGGCGCGGGCTCTCCCTCTGGATCGTAAAGTTCATCAGGCTCAGAAAATAATTTCCGCTCTTCCAAAGCTTCCTGCAAATTTTCGATCGAGGTGTTAAATTCTAGCTCCTCCAGTCGCGTTTGCGCCCAGGCGAGCATGCGTTGGTAGTCCGGTGGCAGGTGTTCTTTACTCGGAACCGTCGAGATGGTTTTTCGAAGGTTATCGACCTCTCGTCTAGCCTCGGCGATTTCCTGAAGGAATTCCAGGCGCTCGTCTTCGCGCTTCGCACGCAACCCAGCCAATTCTCGACGCTTCGCCATGTGGCGTCGATTACGCTCCTTTTCGGCCGACTTCTCCCGGTATGCTTTATTGTAGTCGAAATGGAATTGAACTCCCTCCACGATGGCATCGACGAGCCCTTCCAGCTTCTGATTTTTGCCATCGGACCATTTTTTCCTCGCGCCTTCAGCCCAATTCTGGATTTCAACTGAGAGGGTACCAAGGTAAAGATAGTCATATTCGGGCCAAAAACTTTCGAGACTGAAAAGCCATCCGCCCCGGGCAGCCTTTTGCGCTTTGCTTTTCCGCTCAAGCTCGCCGGGCGTTGGCACGTGTTTTTCGCGACGCCTTGCCTCCATTAATTCAACTCGAAGCACATCCTCACCTCGCGAAAGTTGAATTGAGTCGTCGGAAACGAGAACGCTGATTTTTTGCCTGTCGAGGTGTGCAACCAAAATGGTCAGGAACGAAATAACCCGGTCCATAGTAGAGACGTGTATTCGTATGCCGGCGGTGGATATCATGCCCCACTCATCCGCCTTTGAGTTCGTCAACTGTTTTTGGGCTTTTTTGATAGTGCCGTTCGACCTCGCTGGCGCTGATAGCTCTGTCGGCTCCGTCACAGCCGGCTTCGGGCCAGGTACGTCGGTTTGAGATGATGATGGATGAGGAACAGCTTCGACGTGCCGCTCGGTCGCTTGCTTTCTCGCTTCCTCAATGACTGACGCGATGAAAGGTGTCGGAGTCCTGGCCGACGTGTTGATGTACACGGTATGCAGATCAGTATTTTCGACAGAACGAAGCGGCGTCTTCTTTACCGGTTGGCCGGCCTCAAGCCTTGCCCAGTATCCCCTACCCGGGACGGGGACCAAGTGTCGCTCGCATATTTTAGCAAACCCCCGATCGGAAAGACCGAATTGATCTGCCAGCTTCCGCACTGGTGTGGACCAGACAAGCTGGTGAAGCTCTTCCCGACTCAGTTTTCTGCCTATGTCGTCCATCGATCCGTCCAGCACTCAACTTCATGCATGACGCCGAAGCCGACGCGCCGAGTCAAGATATCCTCTCTTGATTGAGGGTCGAGTGGAGCCAACGCCTAGCTCCTGAGGAGACCAACTTCGAGCGCGCTTTTCGAAGGCTCGAATGAACGCAAATGAAGCATTTTAGCGAGGGTTGCTGAACTCCAGTCCAAAGCCGCAGAGCGCGTTATCGTGGATCGCAAAGACCGATGAGTCGCGTTTGCGCTAAAGCAAATCAAAGCATTTCAAAGCGCCAATTTTTGATTCGATCGCCAGATGGAGTTGAGATTTATTTTACGTGGCAGTTCGCCCTAGACCGCGCGCCAAAGTGGGGATAAAAGTGGGGACAGAATTATTTCTCCATAAAGAACCAGTAGTTACAGTTAGTTAGGGAAGGGCTTCTTCGGACACCCTCTCCGCCAATTCCTGATTTGGATTCCGCCATCTTTAGCGGCTATCTGCGGTAGCTCGCATTATTTTCCAGTTTTTTTGCTGATGTGCTCACTAAAGAGATTGGCGTGTGTCACTCACAGGCCATTGCACGTTATCGCAATTTTCTGCCGATGCTCATGCGGCCGGGATTGATCCCCGGCCGCGATCGCAGTTCGCCTTAGTGCCTTGCAGGCTCAGTGCCCTGGATGGCGGAGAGGAGCCATTCGGTGCCGGGTTTGCGGGTGAAGGTCCAGAGTTCGGTGGATTCGCTCGGGTTGCGGTCGTCGCCGTCGACGAGCTTGCCGCTGTTGCGGTCGACCATGGCGTCGATGCTGGAATAGCGCATGGCGAGGGTCGCATAGTCGACACCATTTTCGCGCCATGCTTCGGATACGTCGCCCTGCAGCAATTTCACCTGCGATACAGTGTTGCGGACGCCGTTGGTGGCGTTTTCGCCAAGTTCTTCGGCCAGATAGGACATCGCTTCAGGCGTCGTCAGGGCGCGGATGGCGCCATAGTCCTCGGCGCCGTAGGCGGTCTGGATCTTGGTCAGCAGGGCCTCGAAGCGGCTGTAGTCGGTTGGCGACAGGCCGATTTCGTCGCTCGGCTTGGCCGAGGTCTTCGGCGCGGCGTTGCCGGAACCGTAGCCTGAAGCTGAGCCGCCCAAGGTCGGAATGCGGAAGGACGGCGTCATTGGCGACGGGCCGGCATAGGCGTTGCCTGCCGACGGTGAGGCTGCACCCTGCCGGCGATTGGCGAAGAAGCGCATCGCAAGCATAATCAGGCCGCCCACGATGGCGATCTGCAGAAGCATACCGAGGAAGCCGGCAGCACCGCCAAAGCCGTGGCCGAGGAACATGCCGAGCAGGCCGCCGATGGCAAGGCCGCCGAGCAGCGAGCGGCCGAAGCCACCGAACATTCCGCCGGTGCGGGGCGCGTTGACGCCAGGCTGCGGCTGAAATTGCGGCGAGGTCTGGGGTGTCATCGAGCGCTCGATCGGCGCGGCAGTGGTCGGGGCCGTGCTGGTGGCTGGCGGCGCCGTATAGGTGCGGGTGCCTCTGCTTCCGAAGCTCATGCCGCCGCCGGCGCGCCGGGCATCCGCATCACCGATGGTAGCAAAGACGCTGGCCGCTGAAACGACGGCGATAAGAGCGAATTTGGCGAAACGCGAGGCAGCGGACATTGCTTCTCCTATGAGGCACGGAACTGTGACGTTCCTCATATAGGGACTGCAGATCACAGTTTTAAGCTCTCCCGGCGATTCTCCTTGCGGGGATCTTTTTGTGACTTCCATCCCCACTGTCCCCTGCTGCGGGCCAGTCGGGATGGAAAGCCTTGCCCGTGTGGTCAGACGGCGCGACGCACCTCGACCGGCACCCCCTTATAGGCCGGAGTACCGGACTTCCGGTCGTAATGGCCAAGCGCGATGACGCTGTTCATTTCCGGGTAATAGCCGGCCACCGAGCCCTTGGGGATATCGTAGGTGACGACGGTAAAGCCACGCACCGTCTTGCCGGCCGACGGGCTTTCGTTCGGATAGGGGGCCGCGATAATATCGATCTTGTCGCCTTCCGTGAGGCCACGTGCGGAAAGGTCGTCCTTGTTCATGAAGACGACATCCCGCCTGCCGAACACACCGCGATAGCGGTCGTTCATGCCGTAGATGGTGGTGTTGTACTGGTCGTGGCTGCGCAGGGTCGTCAGCACCAGCACGCTATCGCTGGACAGGCGCGGATCCTCATCGACGCCGGGGGCAACGAGGAAGGTTGCCTTGCCGCTTTCGGTCTTCCATTGGCGATAGCTTGCTGGAATGTCGAGGCGAAAGCCGCCCTTGACGCGGACGCGGGCGTTGAAGTCGTGGAAATCCGGGAAGACAATCGCAATCTTGTCGCGGATGCGGTCGTAATTCTCGATCATGCCGTCCCAGTCTATGCCGTAGCGATCTCCGAGGGTCGCCTTTGCCATGCCGGCAACGACGGAGGGTTCGGAGCGCAGGTGCTCGCTTGGTGGATTGAGGAAGCCCCGTGAGGCGTGCACCATGGACATCGAGTCCTCGACGGTCACCGATTGCGGCCCGGATTTCTGGGTGTCGAGGTCGGTACGGCCGAAGACCGGCAGCAGGATCGAGGTCTTTGCCAAGAGCAGATGCGAGCGGTTGAGCTTGGTGGTGATGTGGACCGCCAGATCCAGCTTGCGCATGGCAGCGAAGGTGGCATCGGGATCGGGCATGGCGACGGCCAAGTTGCCGCCGAGGCAGATCAGCGCCTTCGACCTGCCGTCGCGGATTGCCTCGACGGCTTCGACGGCATTGTGCCCCTTGTCCATGGTCGGGCGGAAGCCGAAGGCACGCTCGATGCCGTCGATCAGCGGCTTGGTCGGGATCTCGGTAATACCGACGGTGCGGTCGCCCTGGACGTTGGAATGGCCGCGCAGCGGACAGATGCCGGCGCCCTCCTTGCCGATATTGCCGCGCAGCATCAGGAAGTTGGCGAGTTGCTGGACATTGGCGGTGCCGTTGGCGTGCTGGGTTATGCCCATGCCGTAGCAGAGGATGACCTTTTTGGCATTGAGGTAGACATCGACCGCGCTCTCGAGCGCTGCCCGCGTCAGGCCGGAGCTCTCGAGGATGGTGTCCCAGCTGGTGGCGTCGATATCGGCTTTCAGAGCTTCCAGGCCAACGGTGTGGGTCTCGATGAATTCGCGATCCAGCACGCCCGTTCCGCCGGCGGCGAGGTCTGCGGCATCGCGCTCGAAGATCGATTTCATCAGGCCCTTCAGGGCAGCCAGGTCGCCGCCGGTGCGGACCTGGTGATAGGCGGAGGCGATCGGCGTCGAGGAGAAGGTCGCCATCTCTACCGGGCTTTGTGGCGATGCGAATTTCTCCAGCGCCCGCTCCTTCAGCGGATTGAAGACGATGATCGGTACGCCACGACGGGCTGCCTCATGCAGCGTTCCCATCATGCGGGGGTGGTTGGTGCCGGGATTGTGGCCAAAACTGAAGATCGCGTCGCAGTGGTCGAAATCCTCCAGCGTCACCGTTCCCTTGCCGACGCCGATCGATTTCGGCAGTCCGACGCTGGTCGCCTCATGGCACATGTTCGAGCAGTCGGGGAAATTGTTGGTGCCGTAGGCGCGCACAAAGAGCTGGAACAGGAAGGCAGCCTCGTTCGAGGCGCGGCCCGAGGTGTAGAATTCGGCCATGTGCGGATCAGGCAGCTTGTTCAGTTCGGCGCCGATCAGGCGGTAGGCTTCGTCCCATTCAATCGGCACATAGCGGTCGCTGTCGCGGTCGTAGACCAGCGGATGGGTCAGCCGGCCGGCGCCTTCCAGCTTGTGGTCCGTCCAGTGCCAGAGATCGCTTACGCTGTTGTCGGCAAAGAAGCTGGGACCGACGCGCTTTGCCGTCGATTCCCAAGTGATGGCCTTGGCGCCGTTTTCGCAGAATTCGAACGAGGAGGTGTGTTTCGGGTCCGGCCAGGCGCAACCCGGACAATCGAAGCCATCGGGCTGATTGGCTTTCAGCAACGTCGTCGTGCCTTGCGCCACAACCTGCTGCTGGGAGAGCGTCTTGGCGACGGCGCGTAATGCGCCCCAGCCGCCGGCCGGCGCGTCGTAGGTTTCGATGCCTTCGGGACGCTTCTTGCTCACGGTGCTTCCTCTTCCTCGTCGATGGTTCTACAGGCGATCTCCGCCGTATTCGAAGCATTATAGTTGAGCTCTGACGAAGGACCAGTCACGAAGCGGCGACCGCGCACCCGCAACCGACGTATTTCTTGTGCCGGATAGTAACAATAATCGCGGTTACTCGGGGCTTCAAACGGTCATGGCGTTGAATTTTGCCGGCCGTAGTGCCACTATGGGTTAAATGATTTGCAGCGAATGAGGAAAGCCGGATTTGGCCACGGGCAAGGTGAAATGGTTCAACGTAACCAAGGGCTATGGTTTTATCACGCCGGACGATGGCAGCGCTGATGTCTTCCTGCATTTGCGGAAAATCGAGGAAGCCAAGTTGCCGCCCCTCGAACCCGGCACATCCCTGGAATACACATTGGGCGACAAGAACGGCAAGGTCTTCGCCGAGAACCTGGTGATGATCGCGCCGCCTGCTCCTGTTGCCAAGGTCGAGGCTCCCGTGCAGCAGAAACGCAGCCCTACCCCTGTTGTTGTTCAGGAAATCGATGCCGACGCGGAATTCGAGCGCGAATGGGGTCTGCGGCGATTCTGATCGAATTTCCGAAGGCCAGGGCGCGTCCACCGGAAGTCCCCGAAGAGGACCAGGGTTCAGTCCCAACGCCCCGGATGCTGGCGTGGACGCGCAATGCAACGCTCTCCCGTCTCGAGCGGCGGATGATGACGGAAAAAGAGCTTTCCGAAGCTATCGTCAAAAAAGCCAAGGCGAAATTCGAAGACATCACAGGCGACCAACTGCGTGCAATTTCCGCTGCGGCAGTCGCGTTGGCCTATGAACAGAAGGCGCTGGATGACGGCGCCTATGCCCGCCAGAAGACGGATGCTGCCGTGCGCAACGGCAAGTCGAAGCGGTTCATTGCGCAGACGCTCTCAGCAAAGGGTGTGGATACGGACGTCGCTGCTTCGGCACTCAAGGATACCGACGATCTCTATGCGGCTGTGGTCTTTGCCAGAAAGCGCGCCTTCGGCCCGTACCGGCGGGGAGAGGCCGACGACAAGCGCAAGGCCAAGGAGCTATCGGCGTTCGCCCGTAACGGGTTCGGCTTCACGATCGGCAATGCGGTCTTCGAGATGAGTGCAGACGAAGCCGACGCCATCCTGGCAGGCTGACGGCGTCGCTTCGGACATCTGCTTATTCCTCTTCGCCGGCGCCGGCAGCGTCTTCATCCAGCAGGTTCTGCGCCAGTTCGCTGATGGCGACTTCTGCCTCTTCAAGCGACCAGCCGACGGCCTCGGCGCTTTTCGCCAGGGCCGCCAATGCAGGAGACATGGTGCCGCCGGCAGCGGCGACCACCGTGTTGGACTGGACGCCGGCGATTTCCATGAACGCCTTTTCCAAAGCCTCCTGGCAGTCGATATCCCTGTCGCGATATTTTCCTTCGCGTTGCGGCTTGGCGAGCGGGTTCATCTGGTCTCCGATCCTGTCTGTGCAAGCGCCGATTTAGGCTTCGGGCAGCCTCTATGCAAGGGTGTCTCTCGCGGCTGCGGCTTTGATGCGCGGTTCCGGTCGGCGGGCCGGCGCCGGCAGTCATCAACGCCAGCGGAAGATTACCGGGTTGATTTTTCTGGATACGACCCATCTGCAAGGCTAATGCCAGGGAACGCGGCGTCCCATCCGACGTTGCTGGCAGACATAGCGAGGCTTTCTTATTGATACGTTTCCCCAGATTATCCGACCTCTCCCGAAATCGCATTCTACAGACAGCGGCAGCGGCCTGCTTCTTCATGGCGCCCGCAACTGCATTTGCTGAAGAGGGCGCCAAGGGAGGCGCGTCGGAAAGTCTGTTCCTGATCCAGATCGTCATCCTCGTGGTCGTCGGCCGCCTGCTCGGCGAGGCCATGGTGAGGATCGGCCAGCCATCGATCATGGGGCAGATCATCGGTGGCATCATTCTCGGCCCTTCGATCCTCGGCCAGATCTGGCCAGATGCCCAGGCGCATATCTTCCCGACGTCTCCCGAACAGAAGAGTATGACGGATGCCGTGGCGCAGCTCGGTATCCTGTTCCTGCTGCTGCTGGCCGGTATGGAAACCGATCTCGGGCTCGCCAAGCGGCTGCGGCGGGCAGCCCTCGGCGTGTCGCTGACCGGTATTGCCGTGCCGTTTGCCGCCGGTTTCGCGCTGGGGCAGCTTATCCCCGCAGAGTTCCTCCCGGATGCCAGCAAGCGGCTGGTGACGTCGCTGTTTCTCGGTACTGCGCTATCGATCTCGTCGGTAAAGATCGTCGCCTCCGTCGTTCGCGAGATGGACTTCATGCGCCGGAACATCGGTCAACTGATCGTCGCCTCGGCGATCATTGACGATACGGTCGGCTGGGTGATCATTGCCGTGACCTTCAGCCTGGCGGAAAAGGGTGCCGTCGACCTGCCGACGCTCGCCAAGGCGGTCATCGGCACGCTGGCCTTCATGGCCTTCAGCTTTACCATCGGCCGAAAACTGGTGTTCGAGATCATCCGCTTCACCAATGACCGGTTCCGCAGCGACCTGCCTGTGCTGAGTGCGATCATTGCCATCATGGGCGGCATGGCGATCATCACCAATGCTATCGGCGTCCACACGGTACTTGGCGCTTTCGTGGCCGGTATCCTGGTCGGCGAATCGCCGATACTGACGCGCCAGATCGACGAGCAGCTGCGGGCGCTGACGACGGCGTTGTTCATGCCTGTGTTTTTCGGGCTTACCGGCCTGCATACCGACCTCAGCGTGCTCGGCGATCCCTCGACGCTGATGCTCGCCGTCGGACTGATCGTCATTGCCAGCCTCGGCAAGTTCGGTGGTGCCTTTGCCGGCGCCAAGATCGGCAAGTTTTCGAATGCCGAAGCGCTGGCGCTCGGCTGCGGCATGAACGCGCGCGGCTCGACGGAAGTGATCGTCGCCACTATCGGTCTCTCCGTCGGCGTCCTCGACGAGCGACTGTTCTCGGTCATCGTCGCCATGGCCGTGGTGACGACCATGGCAATGCCGCCGACGCTGCGCTGGGCACTGGCGCGTCTGCCGATGCGCGACGAGGAGCGCGAGCGGCTGAAACAGGAGGAATTCGAGGAGCGCAGCTTCCTGCAGAAATTTGAACGGATCCTGCTGGCGATCGACGTTTCCGCGAGCAGCCATCTGGCCGCGCGCATTGCCGGCCATTTCGCTGCGGTGCGCAAGACACCGGTGACGGTGCTCGACATCATCGGCGAGGAGGCTCCGGCGGCAAAGCCGGAAGCTGCCGGCGATAGCGATCCGAAGGCAGCCGTCGCCCGGGCCGAGGAGGGGGCAGAGCGCGTCAAGGCTGCGGCCGACGACGCGGTGGCAACGACCACCGATCCGCACCAGCCGGAAACTACCGACATCCATATCACTACGAAAATCAAGGATGCCAACCTGCGCAAGATCCTCGGCGAGGGTGCGGAGAAGGGCCACGACCTGTTGTTCATCGGAGTCGAGCCGACGGTCGATACTGCCGGTGGCTTCCACGAGCAACTGTCGGTCATGACATCGGCCTTCAGGGGAACGACGGCGATCGTGTCCTCGCGGGGCGAACTGCCGGTCGACAAGAATTTGCGCATCCTGGTGCCGATCAGCGGCACGGAACGTTCGACGCGCGCCGCCGAGCTTGCTTTCGTCATTGCAAAGGCGACGGAGTGCCAGATTTCGGTGCTTTATATCCGCGAACCGCAGCAGATCCGCTCGCTGCCGCGCGTCAGTGACGCCAGCAATGCCCATGTGGCCGCGTTCAAGAAGATCGACGAGATCGCTCTCTACAACGGGGTCAAGGTCCGCAAGATCGTTCAGGAAGGGGCCGCGCCCGAGCTGTCGATCCTTCGCCATGCGCGCAAGGGCGATTACAACCTCATCGTGCTCGGTGTCAGCCGCAGGGCAGGGGAGCGGCTTTCCTACGGCGCAATTGCCGATACCCTGCTGGAAGCTGCGGACCGGTCCTTCGTGTTTTTCGAAACCGAGTAAGGCGGGTCCGCGGATTCGATTGGGAACCTAATGATTTCGTCGACGTTTGAAGCCCATTCTTCACAATCTCAGGAATGTCACGTTGGACAACAACCCGCACGCTCCGACCAGCCGCGCCGCGAGGCCTGAAGACGCAGTCGAGGACGACGCAGACACGAAGGCCGCAGACGATACAGAGCAGCAGGATGAGGAGAAGAAACCCTCTGTCCTCCGCCGCCATCCGTTCATCGTGCTGCTGGTGATCGTCGCCATCATCCTTTTGGCTATCGGCAGCTACGTTTATTGGCTCATCTACGTGCATCCCTACGAGACGACGGACGACGCCTTTGTAGACGCGCGCAGCTTTTCAGTCGCCGCCAAGGTCTCGGGCTATGTCTCCGAAGTGCCGGTCACCGATAACCAGCACGTCAACGCCGGCGATGTCATCCTGAAGATCGACCCGCGAGACTACCAGATTGCTCTCGATCAGGCGAAAAGCCAGATCGACGTGTCGAATGCTGCGATTGCCAGCGCCGATGCGCAGATTGCCGCCAGCGCGGCATCGATCGACCAGCAGAAGGCGCAGCTTGCGTCGGCAGCGGCAGCCCTGCAATTTGCCAGGGACGAGGCCACCCGGCAGGACCAGCTGCTGAAATCAGGCGCCGGCTCGCAGCAGACCCAGCAGCAGGCAACATCGACCCTGCGCCAGAACGAGGCCAACCTTGCCCAGGCGCAGGCAAGCGTCACCTCTGCGGTCAAGAACAAGGTCGCATCCGAGGCACAGCGCGCCAGCGCCGTCGCCGACCTCCATCAGGCCGAGGCTCAGGTCGAGACAGCCGAGCAAAACCTCAAATATACGACGATCTCGGCTGCTCAGCCCGGCCGCGTCGTCCGTCTCAGCGGCTCAAAAGGCCAATATGTCCAGGCGGCACAGGCCGTCGCCATGTTCGTGCCGGACGAAATCTGGGTCACGGCCAATTTCAAGGAGACCCAGCTTACCGACATGCGTCCGGGCCAGCCGGTGGATGTCACGATCGATGCCTATCCGGATCACGTGCTCAAAGGCAAGGTAGCCTCAGTACAGCCCGGCTCGGGCACCGCCTTCTCGTTGCTGCCGGCTGAAAACGCCACCGGAAACTACGTCAAGGTGACGCAGCGCGTACCGGTCAAGATCCTCGTCGACAGCTGGCCGGCGGATGTCTCGATCGGCCCCGGAATGTCGGTCATTCCGGTCGTCACCGTTCGGCCGAGGCACTGACGGTGAGCGCCGCTACTACCGCCGGCGGAGCGGCTGAGAAGTCTTCACCGGTCGTCAATCCGTGGCTGATTGCGATGGTGGTGTCGCTCGCCACCTTCATGGAGGTGCTGGACACGACGATCGCCAACGTAGCGCTGCGCTACATCTCGGGCGGCCTTGCGGTCAGCTCCGATGAGGCATCCTGGGTGGTGACGACCTATCTGGTGTCGAATGCCATCGTGCTGGTGGCCAGCAGCTTTATCGCCAAGCGCTACGGACGCCGGCGCTTCTATCTCGCCTGCCTCGCCGTCTTTACAATCTCCTCCATTCTGTGCGGACTGGCGTGGAATCTCGAATCGCTGCTGCTCTTCCGCATGATCCAGGGTTTTGCAGGAGGCGGCATGGTGCCGATTTCGCAGTCGATCCTGGCTGACTCCTTTCCGCCGGCCAAGCGCGGGCAGGCCTTTGCGCTGTTCGGCGTGGCTGTCGTTGTTGCCCCGGTCGTTGGCCCGACGCTGGGGGGATACCTGTCTGATAATTTTTCCTGGCACTGGTGCTTCCTGATCAACGGTCCCGTCGGCGTGCTGGCTCTCGCCCTGGTCTATATGCTGGTGAAGGAGCCCGAAAAGCTCCGCAAGGAGCGGGCCGAGATGCGAAAGAAAGGTATCCGCTTCGATATTATCGGCTTCCTTCTCGTGGCCACCTTCCTCGGCGCTCTCGAAATGGTGCTCGACCGCGGCCAGACGGAAGACTGGTTCGATTCGAACTTCATCGTCGTCACCACGTCTCTTTGCGCAACCGCGCTTCTGGCGGCTATTCCGTGGCTGCTGACAAAGCGAAATCCGGTGATCGACGTCGGACTGCTGGCCAGCCGGCAATTCGGCTCCTGCTTCATCGTCATGTTGGCGACCGGCGCCATCCTCATTGCCACGACCCAGTTCATTCCGCAGGTGCTGCAGGAGAACTTCGGCTATACCGCCACCTGGGCCGGGCTTGCCCTGTCGCCCGGCGGCGTGGTTACGATGATGATGATGTTCGTCTGCGGCCGTCTGGCGACTAAGGTCCAGCCGCGATACCTGATCGCCATCGGCGGCGGCATCATCGCTTTTGCCATGTGGTATATGACGAGGCTCTACGCCGATCTCAACTTCGGTTTTTTCGTCTGGTCGCGTATGTATCTCGGGCTCGGTTTGCCACTGATCTTCATCCCGATCACATCGGCCTCATACGACGGGTTGCGACCAGATCAGACGGACCAGGCGTCCGCGCTCATCAATGCAGCCCGCAATACCGGTGGTTCCATCGGCGTATCGATCGCCTCCAATGTCCTTGCGCATCGGGAGCAATTCCATCAGAGCCGGCTGATCGAGGGGGTGGTCCCCTCGGATCCCGGCTATACCAGCACGCTGCAGTCGGTCACCCAGTATTTTGTTGACCGGGGCTCCAGCATGGTGGATGCGCAATCGCGGGCGCTAGCCTGGATCAGCACGCAGGTTCAGAACCAGGCGAGTTATCTCGCCTATATCGACGTCTTCCATACGTTGATGGTGATTTCACTCTGTGTCATTCCGCTGGCGCTGATCCTGCGCAAGATCGACCTGACCGGCGGGGCGCCGGCCGGCGGCCATTGATTATCGAGGGGTTGGTGCCGCTTATCGCGCGCGCGCGATTGGTGATACCGGCGTCAGGATCTGACCGGAGCAGACGACCGCAACGCGTTGCTCCGTCGTCTTGGCAAGGTACATGAACTCATCTGCCCGCTTGACGAAGGAGGCGGGATCGTCGTCGGCGCCGAGAAATGCGACGCCGACCGCAGCGCCGGTATCGGTGACATGCCCTTCAATGGCGATAGGCTTGAAGACGCGCTCCATGGTTTCGCGGATTGTCTGCGGTAATGTCGATGCGGTGGCCAGATCGGCCTCGATCAGTATTGCGAACTCATCGCCGCCGATCCTGGCGATAAAGTCGTTGGCGCGGGAGTGCTCGCGCAAACGGGCAGCTATAATTCGCAAGACCTCGTCGCCGGCGCCGTGGCCCAGCCTGTCGTTGACTGCCTTGAAACCGTTCAGATCAATGAAGGCAAGAGCCAGGATATTCCTAGTCGGCCTATTTTCGTTGAGATGGTCGGCGATCACAGCGTCGAAGCTGGCCCTGTTCGGAAGTCCCGAAAGAGCATCCGTCAAGGCCGACGCCTTCAGGGCGTTCTCGATCTCGCGTTGCTGCCGGACGCGCGATGAGACGTCGACAATGACTTCGACATCGAAGGAGACGCCGTTGACGACAGTGCGCTGGGCCGAGATCAGCGTCGGTATCGTCGTGCCGTCGACATGAACGATATCGACCTCTTCGAGCACATAGCTGCCTTCTTCCGCCAGCAACCGATGACGACGGTCGCGCGCAGGGCTATCGATCGCCGATCCTTCGGAAATGAGCTTCTTTCCCCGGATCTTGTCCCAGTTGAGACCCGTCAGCCGAAGATAGGCGTCATTGACCTTCGCATAGCTGGAAGTTCGTGTGTCACTGGTGGTAATCGCCATTGCGATGGGAGCCAATTCAAACATCCGCACCAGCATCGAAGCTAGCACGTCTGGTGGAATTATTTCGTCCTCGTCCATGGCCAGCCCCGGGATTTTCGTGGATGCGGCGACCCTATTTTGAAAGCCTTAAGGCATAGCTAAAATACACGTGATGGCTATAGACAGCAATGAGCTTATCTCAATGGGCGGGGTGCTGTGAGAGTGCTTTGCCAGATTATGCGGCGGGATCACCATCTGGCCGCTTGTTCACTGCCTTTGTTATGGTTTTGGCGTTTTCAGGAATGAAGCCCGCGGTTCGGTTTCTCGTCTTCGCGGCCGAAATTGTGAGCATCGACAAGAGCTTCAATGATCGCCAGGGTCAGTCGGACAACCTTCTGCTCCTTCGTCCACCGAGGGTGGTCGCAGGTCGATTCGATAATGTCGAATCCCTGGTCGGCAACGATTGCTTCGGCCCGATCGAGTGCCCAGCCGGTAAAGTTCTTGGAACTATTCATTTTTTATTCCCGATAACACACAGCTATCCGCAGCGGAGCGAGCGGTAAGGGATTCGAGCAAAGAAACCGTTAAGCCGCCCACCGGCTGGTCCCCGCCACTTGTGCCAGAAAGATCCACTCTGGTGCCGGTGAAGGGAGCGGGTGGTGCCCGGAAAAAGCACAAAAAAGCCGGGCAACTGGCCCGGCTTGGATATATCTGCTTCTAAACGATCAGGCCCAGGGATGGGCGACGGCGTTGGACTTTTCGAAGCGGTCGATGGCCGCTCCCTTTTCCAGCGTCAGGCCGATGTCGTCGAGGCCGTTCAGCAGGCAATGGCGCTTGAAGGGGTCGAGATCGAAGGTGATCGAGCCGCCGTCAGGACCGGTGATTGCCATGTTTTCGAGATCGACCGTCAGGACAGCATTGGAGCCACGCGAAGCGTCGTCCATCAGCTTTTCCAGGTCTTCCGGCGAAACCGTGATCGGCAGAATGCCGTTCTTGAAGCAGTTGTTGTAGAAGATATCGGCAAAGCTCGTGGAAATGACGCATCGAATACCGAAATCGAGCAGCGCCCAGGGAGCATGCTCGCGCGACGAGCCGCAGCCGAAGTTGTCGCCGGCAACCAGGATCTTGGCGTTCTGATAGGCTGGCTTGTTCAGCACGAAATCCGGATTCGGCGTACCGTCATCCCGGTAGCGAGCCTCGGCAAACAGGCCGACGCCGAGGCCGGTGCGTTTGATAGTCTTCAGATAATCCTTCGGGATGATCATGTCGGTATCGACATTGACGACCGGGAGAGGTGCCGCGACACCCGTCAGCTTCACGAACTTGTCCATGGAAATTCCTGCCTACGATTTCGCCGCATCAACGAATTTTCCAGCCAATAGAGCAAATTGGGCAGGAAATGAAGAAAAATATCGTGAAGATTTCGCCACGCTATGACGAGAGGGTGATGGCGAGAGTGGACGAGGGAGCGTCAGCGATCAGAGATCGATAATTGTGCCGCGGCCGTCGTTCCATATACGCATCGGCTTTGCGCCATTTGCGGTGGCGCGAACAGGCACCGGCTTGGCGCGGGTCGATAGCACGCGAACAGCGAGGAAGACGGTCAGAATGGCAGCAAAGACCAGCGTCAGGGAAACTGTGAGTAGGGCCAGGCCTGCAAAGATTGCTACGCCTGTGAGGGCAAGAAACGGCGAACGGATATTCTTCATGGCTTTGGGACCCTTTCTCTGCAGCCAATGTGGCCCCAGACCCGCTGCTATGCAAGAGGAGAGTGGCTTTTTGTTGTCTTGCCTGCTGCGACAAAGATTGGCAGAAGTCGTCTATGAGCCGTTCTCCGCACACCCGTTCCGCGCGCCTTCGCCGTTCCGTCCTCAGCGTGCCGGCGATCAACCGCCGGGCGCTCGAGAAAATCCACGATCTCGATTGCGATGCGGTGATCTTCGATCTGGAAGATTCCGTTGCCCCGGAGCGTAAAGCAGAAGCGCGGGACAATCTGCGTGCCTTCTTCGCCGGGCCTAAACCTCCCGGCAAGGAACTGATCATCCGGATCAACGGGCTCGATTCCGTGTTCGGCAAGGCCGACCTGGACCTCGTACTGGCGCTACAGCCGGATGCGGTGTTGCTGCCCAAGGTCGACGAACCGCAGGATATCATGGCGGTCGGCGACCGACTGGCCGATGCCGACGCGCCGGAGGAGCTGCGCATCTGGGCAATGATCGAGACGCCAAGGGGCATTCTCAATGTTGCCGCCCTTGCCGAATTCGGCCGGACAGGCGGTTCCAGGCTCGATTGCTTCGTCGTCGGACTGAACGATCTGCGCAAGGAAACCGGCGTTCCGGCACTGCCAGGACGGACTTACCTGGTGCCCTGGCTTATGCAGGTAGTGCTGGCCGTGCGCGCCTACGGGCTCGACGCGATCGATAGCGTTTTCAACGATTTCAAGGATTTGTCCGCATTCGCCGATGAATGCGCCCAAGGTCGGGCCATGGGGTTTGGCGGCAAGATGCTGATGCACCCGGCCCAGATCGATGGCGCCAACCGTCACTTCGGCCCCGATGAGGCCGCTGTCGCGCAGGCGCGGAAGATCATTGCGGCGTTTGCGGATCCGGCCGCTGCCGGGCTCAACGTCATCGATCTCGACGGGCAGATGGTCGAGCGGCTGCATCTTGTCGAGGCGGAGGGACTGGTCCATAAAGCCGATCTCATTGCAGACCGAAAGACGTCGTCATGAAACTCTATCGCTTCCTCACCGGTCCGGACGATTCCGCCTTCTGTCACAAGGTATCGGCGGCCCTTTCCAAGGGCTGGGTGCTATCGGGTTCGCCGACCTATGCCTTCAACGCCGCAACCGGCGTCATGCAGTGCGGCCAGGCCGTGGTGAAGGATGTTCCGGGCAAGGATTACGATCCAGAGATGAAGCTCTCGGAGCAGTAGAGCGGGCGTCAGCGATCCGTGGCTTCCTCGGCGCTGGCCTCGATGCGTTCCATATCGTCATCGCTGAGGCCGAAATGGTGGCCGATTTCGTGGATCAGGACGTGGGTGATGATATCGCCCAGCGTCTCGTCGTTCTCGGCCCAGTAATCGATGATAGGCCGGCGATAGAGGCGGATGCGGTTGGGCATCTCGCCGGTCTCTACCGTAAAGCGCTCGGAAATGCCGCGGCCTTCGAACAGGCCGAGCAGGTCGAAGGGCGTTTCCAGCGCCATGTCATCGAAGATCTCGTCATCTGGGAAATCCTCGACCTCGATTGACAGGTTGCCGGTCAGCGCGCGGAATTCCTCCGGCAGATGGCCGTAGGCTTCGGCAGCGAGCGATTCGAATGCGCTGATTGTCGGCGCGTGGCGATCCCGCCAATCGTCGCTCTGGTCAATGCGGGCCATGATCTCATTCCCTTCTTTCGGCCCATATAGAGGCTTTGGGGAAACTTTTCGAGAGCCAATTCAAGGCAGGAATAAATTCACAGAGAATCCCTGTTGACTCTTCTTTAGCGCTCTGGAATCTATAAGAACATAACAGGAACAATCCACTCAGGAGCTAACGTCCATGGCTAGCAATGCCGTGGCGCGGGAGACGCTTTTTGCCCTGCGCGAAACCATCGCCCGTCTGGAAGGCAAGTCCGTGCCAGCCCTTTCGGCGGCCGAGCACGATCGCCTGGGCAACGAAAGTGCTGTCTCGGGCCGGGTCCCTTCCGGGGGAAAGGCGCTGCTCTCGAGCGGTGTTGCGGATCTCGATGTGGCGCTCAAGGGGGGCTTTCCCCTCGATGCGCTTACCGAAATACGCTCCTCCAGCTTGCGCGATGCAGGGGCTGCGACCGGCTTCGTGCTGGCGCTGGCAGCAAGGCTCAGGGCGCGCGACAACCATACCATCGTCTCGCCGGTCCTCTGGATCGGCGAGACGATGGTAATGCTGGAAGCAGGCCTGCCCTATGCCTTGGGCCTACAGGATTTCGGCGTCATGCCACGCGGCTTCCTGCACGCGGCGCCGCGAAAACTCGAAGAGGCGCTGTGGCTGGCGGAGGAGGCGCTTGCCAGTGCCGTCTTTACCCTCGTGGTGCTCGAGGTGCGCGGCAATCCCGCCCATTTCGGCCTGACGGAAAGTCGCCGGCTGAGCCTGCGGGCCAAGGCTGCCGGGCGACCGTTGTTTGTCCTCAGGCAAGCCGGGCAGGAAGAGGCAAGCAGCGCCCTTCTGCGCCTTCATATCGAACCCGCGCCGGCCTCGGCGCGGCCTTTGCCGGACGGATCGATGCTGGGCGGCAGCATCGGAAACCCGTCCTTCCGTCTCACCCTGGAAAAGAGCCGCAACCCGGCTCCCCTGTCATTTGTCCTCGAATGGAATGCCCATGACCGCCAATTTTTCCCTGTCAACCGGCAGCCTGCCGCTGTCGAACGGCCAGCAGCGCATTCTGGCCCTCACGTTTCCCCGGCTGTCGACAGATCGGATCGCGCGCAAGCGCTGGGGTCTGTCGTGGCGTACCACCGGGCGTCCTGAGACGCCGCCGCTGGTTTGCGCCGGACGGGTGAAAAATGCCATGCGGCTGACAGCCCTGGAAGCAGCGGCCGAGGGCATCGGTCTGAAGGCTGGCCAGGGCGTCGCCGAAGCACGGGCCATCTGTCCCGACCTCGATGTGGTCGAGGACGATGATGCGGCCGACCGGCGACTGCTGGAGGCGATGGCAGACTGGTGCGACCGCTATACACCGCTGGTCTCGCTGGATGGTCGTGACGGCCTGTTCCTCGATATTACCGGCTGCGCCCATCTTTTCGGGGGTGAGCGGGCACTGCTGAAGGATGTGCTGCACCGGCTGTTTCATCTCGGTCTGGAGGTGCGGGGCGCCATTTCATCTTCGCCGGGCCTCTCCTGGGCCGTCGCCCGCTTTGGCCGCAGCGGCATTGTCGAAGCGGATGAGATGGAGACTGTGCTGGCGCCATTGCCCGTGGCGTCGCTCAGGCTCGACGGACCGACCGTCGCCGCCCTGCAGAAGCTCGGCTTGAAGCAGGTCGGCGATATCATCTCTGCCGCCCGGGCGCCATTGGCACGACGGTTCGGCGCGCATCTGCTTTTGCGCCTTGATCAGGCGTTGGGCCTTGACGAGGAGCCGATTTCGCCGCGACGTCCGGTGGCTAGCCTTTCTGCCGAACGGCGCCTCATCGAGCCGGTTCAGGCCGAGGAGGATATCCTGCTGCTGGCGGGCCAGCTCGGGGCTGCCCTGAAGCCGGGGCTGGAAGCCCGTGGTATCGGCGGCCGGATGTTCGAACTGCTGCTGTTCAGGGTCGACGGTGCCGTGTTCCGGATTTCGGCCGGTGCGTCGAAGCCGTTGCGCGAGCCGAAACGCATTGCCGCGCTGTTTTCCGAGCGCATCAAGGCCGTGCATGATGATCTCGATGCCGGTTTCGGTTACGAGATTGTCCGGCTGAACGTGCTGCAGCACGAAGTTTTCGATGCGCTTCAGGCGGATTTTACTGCCGATGGACCATCGGAGCAGTCGCTTTCCGCCTTTGTCGATCAGGTCGCAGCGCGGCTCGGGCGGGCCTGTCTGCAGGCACTGGAACTGGCGGAAAGTCACGTGCCGGAGCGGGCGGCCCTGTTCGTGCCCGCAGCGGACGTGCTGTCCGACAAGCTGCGGCAGACCACCGGCACGACGGTCGGGGCCGGCCGGTCCGAGCGACCGCTGCGGCTGTTCCGGACGCCGGAGCCGGTCGAGACGTTCATGGCCGAGGTGCCGGAAGGTCCGCCACAGAGATTTCGCTGGCGGCGCACGATGCACGAGGTGCTGCGCGCCGAGGGGCCTGAGCGGCTGGCGCGCGAATGGTGGATCGATGGCGAAGCGGCCCCGCCCCGCGACTATTTCAGGCTGGAAGTACAGAGCGGCCACCGCTTCTGGATGTTTCGCGAGGGGCTCTATGGGCATGGCGCGCCGCCCCGCTGGCTGATGCACGGGGTTTTCGCATGAGCCCGCGCCCTGCGCCCATGTTCTTCGAGATCGGGGCGAGAACGAACTTCTCGTTCCTCGAAGGCGCCTCAAGTCCGGAGGAAATGGTCGTGGCGGCCGGCTCCTGTGGCCTGACCGGCCTCGGCATTGCCGATCGCAACAGCGTTTCGGGGGTGGTGCGCGCCCACGCGATCGCCCGGCAGAACGGCTATCGGTTCCAGCCCGGTGCGCGGCTGGTGTTTGCCGACGGAACGCCGGATGTTCTGGCGTACCCGGAGAACAGGGCCGGATGGGGCCATCTTTGCCGGCTGCTCAGTACGGGCAACCTCAGAACGGAAAAGGGCGGCTGTATCCTGCATGAAGAGGATCTATGTGCCTGGGGGGACGCCATGATGCTGGCCGTTGTCCCCGACCCGGCCCTCATTTCCGATGCTCCCGGCTGGGAAGCGCTGACGACCTGTCTCGATCGGTTGCGCGGTCGCTTTTCCCGGCAGCTGCATCTGGCCCTTTCGCCATCCTATGACGGCCGAGACCGCTTCGTCTTCGAAGCCTTTGCAATGCTGGCTGCGAAGACGCGGTTGCCGTTGATTGCCACCAACCAGCCTCTCTATCATGGCGCTCAGAGGCGCCCGCTTGCCGATATCGTCACGGCGATCCGCGAGCACGTGACGATTGCCGATGCCGGATTTCTTTTGGCGCCCAACGCAGAGCGCCACCTCAAGCAACCGCGTGAAATGGCGCGGCTTTTCGAGGCCTATCCCAAGGCGGTCGAGAATACGCAGGCCTTTTTTGCCCGCCTGCAGTTTTCGCTGGACGAACTGAAGCATAATTATCCGGATGAAAGTGCACCGGGCGAAACGGCGGCGCAAACCCTGGAGCGTCTGACATGGCTTGGCGCATCGCGCCGTTATCCCGGGGGCGTGCCGGAGAAAATCTCCACGCAGATCGCCTATGAGCTCGATCTCATCCGGCAGAAGGGCTACGAATCCTATTTCCTCACAGTCCACAAAATCATCCAGCACGCCCGTTACGAACTGAATATCCTCTGCCAGGGGCGCGGCTCGGCGGCCAATTCGACGCTCTGCTACTGCCTCGAGATTACCGAGGTCAATCCGGAGAGGAGCACGCTGCTGTTCGAGCGCTTCATCTCCATGGACCGTGACGAACCACCGGATATCGATGTCGACTTCGAGCATGCCCGTCGCGAGGAAGTCATCCAGTATATCTACAGGACCTACGGCATCGCCCATGCCGGCCTGACGGCGGCGGTGACCAGCTATCGCGCCCGCTCAGCCGGCCGCGAGGTCGCCAAGGCATTCGGGCTTTCCGAGGACGTGCAGTCGGCGCTGGCGAGCACCGTCTGGGGCTGGTCGTCCGACGACCTGTCGGAGCGCGAGGCGAGGGCCGCAAAACTCGATCTTTCGGATCGAACGACGCAGCGGGTGCTGTCCTATGCCTCCGAGTTGATGGGATTTCCTCGCCATCTCACGCAGCATGTCGGCGGTTTCGTCATCACCCGCGACCGGCTCGATGAGATCGTGCCGATCATGAACACCGCCATGCCCGATCGCTACATGATCGAATGGGACAAGACCGATCTCGATGTCCTCGACATCCTGAAGGTCGATATCCTGGCGCTTGGCATGCTGACCTGCCTTGCCAAGGCGTTCGACATGCTGGCGCTGCACTACGAGGTGAAGAAGACGCTCGCCGATCTCGGTAACGACGATCACCAGGACGGCGAGCCCGTCTACGATATGATCTGCCGGGCGGATACGATCGGCGTTTTCCAGATCGAAAGCCGGGCGCAGATGAGCATGCTGCCGCGCCTGAGGCCACGGGTGTTCTACGATCTGGTGATCGAGGTGGCGATCGTCAGGCCGGGACCCATCCAGGGCGACATGGTGCATCCCTACCTGAAGCGCCGGGAAGACAAGCGCTGTGGCCGGGAGATCGAGTATCCGAGCCCGGCGCTGGAGGCGGTGCTGAAGCGCACCCTCGGCGTGCCGTTGTTCCAGGAGCAGGCGATGCAGATCGCCATCACTGCTGCGGGCTTCCCTCCCGCCAAGGCCGATCGGCTGCGACGCTCGATGGCCACTTTCAAGCGATCCGAAAAGGTCAATGAATTCAGGGACGACATGATCGCGGGCATGCTTGCCAACAACTATTCGCAGGAGTTTGCCGAGCGCTGCTTCAGCCAGATCGAAGGCTTTGCCGAATACGGTTTTCCGGAAAGCCATGCCGCCTCCTTCGCCTTGCTGGTCTATGCATCCTGCTGGTTCAAGACCTATTATCCGGACGTCTTCTGTGCGGCGCTGCTGAATTCGCAACCGATGGGTTTTTACGCGCCGGCGCAGCTGGTTCGCGATGCTCGCGAGCACGGCGTCGACATTCGCCCGGTCGATATCAATTTGTCGGAATGGGATTCGATCCTAGAAGATGCACCTTCTCCCAACGCCATCGACCCCCGGCATGCATCGATGCAGGGGGTGATCCGGACGCAGAAGGCCGTCCGGCTGGGCTTTCGACAGGTGCGTGGAGTATCGGAGGACGACATGCGGAACCTCCTCGTGGCGCGGCGCGGCGCCGGATATGTTTCCGTGCGCGATCTCTGGCTGCGGTCCGGGCTGACGAGAAGCGATATCGAGAAGCTGGCCGATGCCGATGGCTTCCGGTCGATCGGTCTCAACAGGCGGGAGGCTCTCTGGGCGGTGCGGGCGCTGGATGCGAAAAATGCGGCGGAGAACCTGCCGCTATTCGATCTTGCCGACAGGGCGGCCGATCTGCAGGTCGAGCCCGAGGTCACTCTCCCGGCCATGCTACCAGGCGAAGAGGTGATCGAGGATTATCGTGCCCTGTCGCTATCGCTGAAGGCCCATCCCGTAGCATTCCTGCGGACCGAGTTCACCGCGATGGGCATTGTTCGCAACGTCGATCTGCTCACCGTTCCATCCGGCCGCAAGCTGATCATTGCCGGGCTGGTGCTGGTGCGCCAGAGGCCGGGGTCTGCAAAGGGGGTCGTTTTCATGACGCTCGAGGACGAGACAGGCGTTTCCAACGCTATTGTCTGGCCGAAAATCTTCGAAAAATACCGATCGATTGCGATGGGCGCGCGGCTGGTGAAGATCCATGGGCGGCTGCAGAGTGCCAATGGCGTCATTCACGTGGTTGCCGATCACCTCGAGGACCTGACCCCTGCACTCGGTATCCTGCAGCGTGAAGCACGGCGTTTCGGCGCGAGCGAGAGAGCGGACGAGGCGCTGCGTCCGACAGCCGACCATCGGCAGAAGAAACTGGCCCTGCAACTCGAGCGCCTAGCGCGGGAAAAGGCGGTGAAAAGGGATGTCCCAGATCTTGCGGATGTCTCCGGGACTGCCAGTGTCATGCCTAGGGGTCGGAATTTCCATTGAAAACACTCGCCATTCACGGCGATGTGACACATTCACGACACCTTGTGGAAGCCGGTATCAGAATCTTTCTTGACATCCAGTCTCTTCTTTATCAAAAACAGGATAGCAAGTGTCATGTTTGACGGACTGAAGAACCATGCTGGTCTGCAGCTGTAACTACATCACCGATCACGATATCCGGGCAGTCATCAACGAGCTGCTCGACGAAGACTGTTGGCAGCTGATCGTGCCGTCGAAGGTCTATCATGCGATGTCGAAGCGCGGACGCTGCTGCGGCTGTTTTCCCGGCGTGGTCGACCTGATCATACAGACAACCGAAGACTATCACGCCCGTCGCCACTCGACGGATGTCGAAATAGTTGATTTCATGTCCCGTCTCAAAAAGTTCCACGAAGACCAAAGGAGAGCGGACATTGAAAGGCGACATAAGAGTCATCGAGCGGCTTAACGAGGCATTGTTCCTCGAGCTCGGTGCCGTAAACCAGTACTGGGTGCATTATCGGCTGCTCGAAGACTGGGGCTACACCAAGCTTGCCAAGAAAGAGCGCGCCGAATCGATCGAAGAGATGCAGCATGCCGACAAGCTCGTCGCCCGCATCATTTTCCTCGAAGGCCATCCCAACCTGCAGACGCTCGCACCCTTGCGTATCGGCCAGACCGTCAAGGAAGTGCTGGAGGCAGATCTCGCTGGCGAATACGACGCGCGTGCCGCCTACAAGATTTCGCGCGATATCTGTCATGATGCCGGCGACTATGTTTCGATGAAGCTTTTCGAAACGCTGCTTGCCGATGAGGAGGGTCATATCGATTTCCTCGAAACCCAACTCGAACTTTTCGCCAAGATCGGCGCCGAGAAATACGGGCAGCTCAATGCCGATTCGGCCGACGCAGCCGAGTAGTGTCATAGACGCGGCAGCCTCCAAGGGTTGCCGCGTTTTCTGTGCCTGGCCTGCCGGTTTCGCTTGGCGCACTGCAGGAATCCAATCGAAAAGTCTGTGCTATTGGACGGTCTGCCTTCAGGCAGCCGTAAGTATTGCCTGCTATCCGACTTTTTTAAAGTTAGAGCATGGCGATGATACACTGGGCTTTTGAGCTGCCGAACGGACAAACGGAAACTGCCTGCGGGAGCAAACAGCAATTCAGTTCCTGGTTAAAACAGAAGTCGCTTTGTCGCCGCTCACCGACGGAATGGATCGTCGATGTGATTGGCACTAATGTGACCGAGCGCTTTACCTATACGCATATGCCGGCCGGCGAGCCATTGTGGACTTTGACATGGGGTGAACCATTGCCGGTGGCATAGCCGGGCATTGGCTCCTCCCAAGGACACGCGCAACAAGCGTCACAGTTACGTCATTTCCCGCATTTTGCGGGGTCGCGTTAGCCTTGATCGCGCTGAAACGCTGTCGGCGTGCACAGATCCTTATCTTTTTGCCGATTGATCTGCTAGGGAGAGCTTCAAGAGAAAAACAAGAGGGTCGATCAAGCCCTCTTTTTGGCCGTCAGGCACAACTTTTAGCATCCAAGGACACACGATGATTACGCTCACACCGACTCAGATCAGAGGGTTGAAGCTTGCCAAGGACGGGAAGCTTTTTCCGCTGCCACCGAAGAAGTGGACTCACCTGAACGCCGTCGTGACCTATGCCAAGACCGACCGCTTCAAGGAGCGGCCGCAGAAGGTTAAATTCCTCACCAATACCACCCTGGAAGAACTGCGCGAAATGGGTCTCATCGAGCGCTGCAACCAGGAAGAATCGCCCGAACTGGACTGCCATGAAATCACCATGGCTGGTAAGATTTGGCTGATGCGCAACAAGTAGGCATCCCGCCGGGCCTAAAAGCATCGCCTTGTCAGCACGCGGTATTTTCAAATCGAGAGAGGTCATGTCGCCGGCATGGGCAGCTTTGCTGTGTCCGGCTGGACTGGCAGGTCTATCGCTTCTGCATGCAATCGGCTCGGATAGCGCTCCTCGGAAAGAGCGTCGAGCCGCTTTCGCTCATATCGCAGTGGGATGGGCACAAGTAAGATCGGTTTTCCTCCCATATCCGTCACGCAGCGATGCGCGACGGTCAGACTTTGATTTTCGACCACCGATGCCTTTTTCTTGTCTCCCAACTCGTCTAAGTCTTTCGCAGCTTAGATAGAGGAGAGCGTTGCATGGCCGGGGAAACAATTCTCGTTGTGGGGGGTGCCGGCTATATCGGCTCGCACACTTGCCTCGATCTCGCAAACAAGGGTTTCGTGCCCGTCGTCTACGATAATTTCTCGAATGGTCATCGCGAGTTCGTCAGATGGGGGCCGGTCGAGGAAGGCGATATTCGTGACCGCGCCCGCCTCGACGAGGTGATCGCCCGGCACAAGCCGGCAGCCATCCTGCATTTTGCAGCGCTGATCGAAGTGGGCGAATCCGTGAAGGATCCTGTCGCGTTTTATGAAAACAACGTGGTGGGCACTCTCACTCTTCTCTCTGCGGCGCAAGCGGCAGGCATAAAAGCTTTCGTTTTCTCTTCAACCTGCGCCACCTACGGCCTGCCGCAGAGCGTGCCGCTCGACGAGACCCATCGGCAGGTGCCGATCAATCCCTACGGCCAGACCAAATACATCGTCGAACAGGCGCTCGCCGACTATGACCGCTATACCGGCTTCCGCTCGGTGATCCTGCGCTATTTCAATGCCGCCGGTGCCGATTTCGAGGGCCGCGTCGGCGAATGGCACAAACCGGAAACTCACGCAATTCCGCTGGCAATCGATGCGGCGCTCGGTCGCCGGGCCGGCTTCAAGGTGTTCGGCAGCGATTACGAGACGCGCGACGGCACCTGCGTGCGCGACTATATCCACGTGCTCGATCTCGCCGATGCCCATGTCCGAGCGGTCCAGTACCTGCTCGATGGCGGTGATTCCGTGGCGCTCAACCTTGGTACGGGAACGGGAACGACGGTCAAGGAACTGCTGTCGGCCATCGAGGACGTCACCGGCAAGCCGTTCCCGGTAGAGTATGCAGGCCGCCGCGAGGGTGATTCTACGACGCTCGTCGCAAACAACGATCATGCCAAAGCCGTTCTCGGCTGGACACCGCAATACGACCTGTCGCAGATCATTCAATCGGCTTGGAACTGGCATGCAAAATCCAATCATCACTGACATGGACATCTCGGAACGGCCAAATGTGCTGCTGATCACCGCCGATCAATGGCGCGGCGATTGTCTTTCTGCTGTCGGTCATCCTGCTGTGCGGACGCCGAATATCGATGCGCTCGCGGCGGAAGGCGTTCTGTTCAAGCGCCACTTTGCCGGCACCGCACCCTGTTCGCCGGCGAGGGCGACGCTCTATACCGGTCTCTACCAGATGAACACCCGTGTCTGCCGCAATGGGTCGCCATTGGATGCACGCTTCGACAACCTGGCGCTGGCCGCCCGGCGCGGCGGCTACGAGCCGACCCTCTTTGGCTATACCGATACGGCGCCCGACCCGCGCAGCCTCCAAGGTGCCGATCCGCATATGACGACCTATGAAGGCGTCCTGCCAGGCTTTACTGCCCGCCAACTGCTGCCGGAGCACGAAAAGCAGTGGCTGTCCTGGCTGAGGGCGCGCGGCCATGAGGAGGCGACCAGTCGCGACATCCACATTCCGGTCGGCGCCAACCCCGGCGAAATCACGAACGGTGCGCCGTCCTATTCCAAGGACGAGACCCAGACGGCCTTTCTGATCGGCGAGTTCGAGCGCTGGCTCGGCGAACAGGAGGCGCCGTGGTTTGCGCATGTGTCGCTGCTGCGGCCACATCCGCCGTTTTCCGTGCCTGCGCCCTACAACACGATGTTTGCGCCCGAGGACGGCCCCGAGTTTGCGCGTGCGGAAACGGTCGCAGCCGAGCATGCTTTGCATCCCTATCTCGCCTATGCGATGCCGCAGAACAATCAGGGCTACTATATCCATGGTGGCGACGGTCCGCTCAGCGACTGGTCGTCAGAGGATTTTCGCGCCATCCGGGCCATCTATTACGGCATGATTGCCGAGGTTGACGCGCAGATCGGACAGGCTTGTCAGGCGCTGAAGGATGCCGGCGTCTGGGACAAGACTGTCATCATTTTCACCTCCGACCATGCGGAAATGGCCGGAGACCACTGGACGCTGGGCAAGGGTGGCTTCTTCGACGGCAGCTATCATATCCCGCTGGTGGTCCGCGATCCCAAAGCCACCCGCAACGGCACCGTCGTCGAGCAGTTCACCAGCTCGGTGGATATCTTTCCGACGCTCTGCGACAGGCTGGGCCTCGATGCGGACAATCACCTCGATGGCGAGACGCTAGTGCCGTTCCTGAACGGCGCGGCACCCGCCGGCTGGAGGGATGCGGCATTCTGGGAGTTTGATTTCCGCGATATTCGCCACTCTCTGCCGGAGCAGCATTTCGGTCTGCGGCCCAACGAATGCAATCTGTCGGTCATCCGCGATGCGGCCTTCAAATATGTCCATTTCGCCGGCCTGCCGCCGCTGCTGTTCGACCTGCAGGCCGATCCGGCTGAGCTCTACAATCTGGCGGAAGAGCCTGCCTACCTTGCTACCCGGCTGCGCTATGCCGAGCGGCTTCTATCTGTCCGGGCCCGGCATCTCGACCAGACGCTGGCTTATACGGAGTTGACGGAAGACGGGCCGGTGACATACCGGCCCTGATCCGCAATCGGCGAGATCGGGACGTCAGCCTTGCGGGCCGAGATAGTCCCTCTTGCCGATGATGAGGCCCTGGTTTCGCAGGATGGCGTGAGCCATGGCGACGTGGAAATAGAAATTCGGCAACGCGAAGCTTGCGAGATAGTCGTCACCCCGGAACGTCGTGGCGACTCCTCCGGGCGATATCGTCACCTCGCGGGTCTCGCTGCCTTCGAGCGCGTCGGCAGCAACCGAGGACAGGAATGCTGTCGTCTTTTCCACGCGGGCGCGCAGTTCGGCGATGGTCGTTTCGGTGTCTTCGAAGCGTGGCGCCTCGATGCCGGAGAGGCGCGACACGGTCAGCTTGGCCGTGTCGGAAGCGCGCTGGATCTGGCCTGACAGCGGCAGCATGTCGGGTGCCAGGCGGGCCTCGACCAATGTCGCGGGATCCTTGCCCGTTTCCGTCGCGTAGGAATCTGCTTTGTCGAGATAGGTCGTGAGTGTGGCCAAGCCACGCTGAAACACCGGAATGCTCATGCGGTACATCGAAAGCGCCATGGAAATCTCCCTTGTAATGCAGCGGGCGATGGGTCGCCGTCATTGCCGCCCTTAGGTGGTGCGTTCGACGCAGGATGCCACCGCTATTTTTATTTTCTCCGGGGGATGGCGAATCCTGTCAGCCTTTTTATGCTGGCCACTTCCGATGGATCGGCAGCCTGCCCAGGATAGCATATGCAACTCGTGTTCGACGGCCATAACGATGTTCTCCTGCGACTATGGTCGCACCAGAAAAAGGGGAGCGATCCGGTCGCCGAATTCCGTGACGGAACGACGAGCGGCCATATCGATGCAGCGCGCGCAAAAGCTGGTGGCCTCGCCGGTGGACTTTGCGCCATCTACATTCCCTCCGGCGATCTCGTCTTTGCCGAACCCGACCGCAACGGTCATTACGTGACGCCGATGGCAGCTCCGCTTGAGCGCTCTCCGTCGCTGGACATCGCCCATGAGATGGCTGCGATCGCGCTGCGCCTAGATCGTGATGGCGCGTGGAAGCTTTGCAGGTCGATCAGCGATATCCGCGAGTGCATGGCGAAAGGCGTCTTTGCCGCGGTGCTGCACATGGAGGGCTGCGAGGCGATCGATGCGGATCTGGTCGCGCTGGAAACATTCCATGCCGCCGGCCTGCGCTCTCTCGGTCCGGTCTGGAGCCGCAACAATGTCTTTGCCCACGGCGTTCCTTTCGCCTTCCCCATGTCGCCGGATACCGGGCCCGGCCTGACGCAGGCAGGTTTCGCTCTGGTCCGGCGCTGCAACGAGCTCGGAATTTTGATCGATCTCGCGCACATTACCGAGAAGGGCTTCTGGGATGTGGCAAAGACCACCGACCAGCCGCTGGTCGCCAGCCATTCCAATTCACACGCACTGACGCCGGTAGCGCGCAACCTCACCGACCGTCAACTCGACGCCATCAAGGAAAGCCGCGGCATCGTCGGATTGAACTACGCAACTGCCATGCTGCGCGCCGACGGACGCTCCGACGCGGATACGCCGCTCGAGGATATGGTGCGCCATATCGATCATCTCGTGCAGCGCATGGGGATCGACTGTGTCGGCCTCGGCTCGGACTTCGATGGGGCAACCATTCCCGACGAGATAGGCGATGCCGCCGGCAACCAGAAGCTGATTGCTGCGCTCCGGAACGTTGGTTATGGTGAGGACGATCTGGTGAAATTATGCCGGGAAAACTGGCTTCGGGTCCTGGCGTCCGCCTGGGGGGAGACGAGCGGTCACTGAGGTTTCGCAGAAATAAGACTTTAAAAAACAGGGGAATAGAAAATGACCATCAGCACTATCCACCGCAACTTCCGCCTCCTTGCGGCAAGCGCTGCGTTTTCACTCGTTATGGCATCGGCGCCGGTCGCTTCCTTTGCGGCAACACCGAAGGATACGCTGGTCGAAGGCTTCGCTTTCGACGATATCATCTCGATGGACCCGGGCGAAGCTTACGAGCTTTCGACCGCCGAAATCACCGGGAATACCTATAGCCTTCTGGTCCGGCTCGACACAGCCGACACCACCAAGGTCAAGGGTGACCTGGCCGAGAGCTGGACAGTGTCCGACGACCACCTGACCTACACATTCAAGCTGAAACCGGGCCTGAAATTCGCCTCAGGCAATCCGATCACTGCCGACGACGTCGCATGGTCGTTCGAGCGCGCAGTTAAGCTCGATAAGAGCCCCGCCTTCATCCTCACACAGTTCGGCCTGACCGGCGATAACGTCGCTACCAAGGCGAAGGCTGTAGACGCGACCACGTTTACCTTCACTGTCGACAAGGCCTATGCGCCGTCCTTCGTTCTCAATTGCCTGACGTCTACCGTCGCCAATGTCGTCGACAAGAAGCTCGTGCTCGACCACGTCAAGGCCGTCACCCCGTCGGCCGACTACAAGTACGACAATGATTTCGGCAACGAGTGGCTGAAGACCGGCTATGCGGGCTCCGGCCCCTTCAAGCTGCGTGAATGGCGCGCCAACGAAGCGATCGTGCTGGAACGCAACGATAATTACTACGGTGAAAAGCCGAAGCTTGCCCGCGTCATCTATCGCTTCATGAAGGAAAGCTCCGGCCAGCGGCTGGCACTCGAGAACGGCGACATCGATGTTGCCCGCAACCTCGAGCCGGGCGATCTCGATCAACTGACCAAGGAAGGCAAGGTATCCGTGACCAATGCTCCGAAGGGCACGGTCTATTACATCAGCCTCAACCAGAAGAACCCGAACCTTGCCAAGCCAGAAGTCCAGGAAGCCTTCCGCTACCTGATCGACTATGATGCCATCGGCAAGACCCTGATCAAGGGTGTTGGCGAAATCCGCCAGACGTTCGAGCCGAAGGGCGTGCTCGGCGCGCTCGAGGAAAAGCCGTTCACGCTGGATGTTGCCAAGGCCAAGGAACTGCTGGCCAAGGCAGGCCTCAAGGATGGCTTCACGGTTACCATGGACGTGCGCAACATCGAGCCGATCACCGGCGTTGCCCAGTCGATCCAGCAGACGCTGGGACAGGCCGGCATCAAGCTCGAGATCATTCCCGGCGACGGCAAGCAGACCCTGACCAAATATCGTGCCCGCAACCACGATATCTATATCGGCAACTGGGGCATGGATTACTGGGATCCGAATTCCAACGCGGAAACCTTCACCACCAATCCGGACAATTCCGACGACGGCAAGACCAAGACGCTGGCCTGGCGCAACACGTTCGTTACTCCCGAGCTCGACAAGATCACCCGGGCTGCCCTGTTCGAGCCGGATGCCACCAAGCGCGCTGCGATGTACCAGGACGTTCAGAAGAAATTCCTGCACAACAGCCCGTTTGCGATCCTCTTCCAGCAGATTGAAGTCGCCGCTTACAAGAAGGACCTGAAGGGCTTTGCGCTCGGTCCGAGCTTCGACACCAACTTCGTCTGGCCGATATCGAAGGAGTAGTCCGGAAGGATCGGTCGCTTGAGTACAGTTGAACGCAGGATGGAGGTGCGGCCCGCGACTGGCCGCACCATGCCCATCGTCAAGGCCGTGCTACGCTTCGTCGGCATCGCCATCACCACCTATCTCGGTCTTCTGGCCGTCACCTTCTTCATCGGCCGCGTGGTGCCGATCGACCCGGTTCTCGCTATCCTCGGCGACCGGGCGCCGGCGCATGTGATCGAGCGGGTACGGCGTGAGCTTGGCCTCGATTTGCCGCTCTACGAGCAGTTCTACATTTATCTGAAGGGTGTGCTTTCTGGCGATTTCGGCACCTCGGTGCTGACGACGAACCCCGTCATGACCGATATCCGTCGCGCCTTTCCGGCCACGCTCGAATTGGCGACGCTCGGGACGATCATCGGTTCGGTGATCGGCGTGCCGCTCGGCGTGCTGGCCGCCGTGCGTCGTGGTAGCCTGATCGACCAGCTGGTGCGCGTCATCGGGCTCATCGGTTATTCCGTGCCGATCTTCTGGATGGCGCTGATTTCGCTGGTGATCTTCTACGCTAAGCTGAAATGGGTAGCCTTTCCCGGCCGTATCGATATCACCTACGAATATACGTTCACGCCGATCACAGGCCTGTTCCTGCTCGATTCCGCCTTGCAGGGCGAATGGGACGTCTTCGCTGATGTCTTCCGCCACATCATCCTGCCGGCATCCCTGCTCGGCTATTTCTCGCTGGCCTATATCAGCCGCATGACGCGCAGCTTCATGCTGAACGAGCTCGGCCAGGAATATATCGTCGCAGTGCGGGCCAAGGGCCTCTCCGAAACCCGGGTCATCTGGGCGCATGCGCTGCGCAACGCGGCCGTCCCGCTGGTGACAGTCATCGCGCTCTCCTATGCCGGCCTGCTCGAGGGGTCGGTGCTGACCGAAACCGTGTTCTCCTGGCCGGGCATCGGCTTCTACATCACAAACTCGCTGCAGAACGCCGACATGAACGCCGTGCTTGGCGGCACCATCGTCATCGGCACGGTGTTCATCGGTATCAATCTTCTGTCCGACATTCTCTACCGAACACTAGACCCAAGGACACGACGCCAATGACGGGTCCAACCTCACCAACAGCGCCACTCACCCGCCGCCAATGGCTGCTCTCCGACCGGCCGCAATCGCGGCTGCAGGCGAGGCTTGGCCGCGCCTATATCACCTGGCGGCAGTTTTCCGCCAACCATCTGGCGGTGCTCGGCCTGATAATTATCCTTGGCCTGTTGTTCATTGCCGTCTTTGCCGATGTGATCGCCACCAAGTCGCCTGTTATCGGCGATCTCGCCAATGCCCGGCTGCTGCCGCCCGGTGCCCAGGGCTATCTGCTCGGCACTGACGACCAGGGACGCGATATTTTTTCGCGGATCATGCACGGCTCGCGTCTGACATTGCTGGTGATTGTGCTTGTCGCCATCATTTCGGCACCGATAGGGCTGCTGATCGGCACGGTGTCCGGTTATGTCGGCGGCTGGCTGGATGCGGTGCTGATGCGCATCACCGATATTTTCCTCGCCTTTCCGAAGCTCGTGCTGGCGCTCGCCTTTGTCGCGGCCCTCGGCCCCGGTATCCAGAACGCCATCATCGCCATCGCCATCACCTCCTGGCCACCCTATGCCCGTATTGCCCGGGCCGAGACGATGACGGTGCGGCGCTCCGACTATATTTCAGCCGTCCGGCTGATGGGCGCCTCGCCGCTGCGGATCATTTTTCGCCATGTCATGCCGCTCTGCATCTCGTCGCTGATCGTCCGGGTGACGCTCGATATGGCTGGCATCATCCTCACCGCAGCCGGCCTCGGCTTCCTCGGTCTCGGCGCCCAGCCGCCGCTGCCTGAATGGGGCGCGATGATCGCGTCCGGCCGCCGCTTCATCCTCGACCAATGGTGGGTGGCGGCAATGCCGGGCTTTGCCATCTTGATCGTCAGTCTCGGCTTTAATCTGCTCGGCGACGGTTTGCGCGATGCCCTCGATCCGCAGGAGAGTGGCCGATGACCATGCTGACAGTCGACAATCTGAAGGTCAGCTATCCGACGCGCACCGGCGTGATCGAGGCCGTGCGCGGTGTTTCCTTCACTCTCGGCCGCGAGCGGCTCGGCATTGTCGGCGAAAGCGGCTCCGGCAAGTCGCAGACCGGCCGCGCCATCATGGGCCTCACCCAGTCGCACGGGATCGTCACCGCCGATGCTTTGAATTTCAACGGTATAGACTTGTTGAAAGCCTCGTCGAAGGAGCGGCGTGCGTTGCGCGGCAAGCGGATCGCCATGGTGTTGCAGGACCCGAAATATTCGCTCGATCCCGTCATGACGATCGGCAAGCAGGTTTGCGAGACTTTGCGCACGCATGAGCGCGTCAGCAAGGCGGAGGCCCGCGACCGGGCGCTCGCCATGCTGGAAGCAGTGCAAATCCGGGAGCCGCAACGGGTCTTCGACCTGCATCCGCACGAGGTCTCCGGCGGCATGGGGCAGCGGGTGATGATCGCCATGATGCTGATTGCCGGCCCGGAATTGCTGATCGCCGACGAACCGACCTCGGCGCTCGACGTCACAGTGCAACTCGATGTCCTTCGCATCATGGACAAGCTGGTATCCGAGCGCGGCATGGGGCTGATTTTCGTATCGCACGACCTGCGGCTGGTATCGTCGTTCTGTGATCGCGTCATCGTCATGTATGCCGGCAAGATCGTCGAGGAATTGCCGGCGTCCGAACTGCGCAATGCCCAGCATCCGTATACGCGTGGCCTGCTGAACTGCATGCCCGTCATCGGCGAGGATCGCCATCCGTTGCCGGTGCTCGAGCGCAAGCCGGAGTGGGCCCTATGAACACCACCCTGTCGATCAACAATCTCAGCGTCATCTATGACGGCTACTACGCGCTGAACGCCGTCAGCATCTCCGTCGACAAAGGCCAGTCCTTCGGGCTGGTGGGCGAATCCGGCTCCGGAAAATCGACGCTTCTGCGCGCCGTTGCGGGTCTGGCACCGGTCAGCGAAGGCACGATCCGCATCGAAGGCGAAACGCTGAAGGGCGCAAAGCGCAGCAAGAGCTTCTACCGCGAGGTGCAGATGGTGTTTCAGGATCCATACGGGTCGCTACATCCGCGCCAGACGATCGACCGGCTGCTGCTTGAGCCCCTGCTGATCCACGGGATAGACGATGGCGAACGGCGCATTACCCGGGCGCTGGACGAAGTCGGTCTCGGTGCCGGATTTCGCTTCCGCTATCCGCACCAGCTTTCCGGCGGCCAACGGCAGCGGGTGGCGATTGCAAGGGCCCTGATCGTCGAGCCGTCGATTTTGCTGCTGGATGAGCCGACCTCGGCACTCGATGCTTCCGTGCAGGCGGAGGTGCTCAATCTTCTCGAGCAGATCCGGCGCGATCGCAATCTGACCTTCGTGATGGTCAGCCACGATCTCGGCGTCGTCACCCACATGTGCGACCGGCTTGCCGTCATGCAGAACGGCTCCGTGGTGGAGCGGCTTGCCTCGGTCGATCTAGCTGCCGGCCGCGTCTCGGAAGAGTACACACGCAATCTCATGGTCGCCAGCAAGGGTTTTGCCCGCGCTTAAGTCTCTGTTTTAAAGTGTATATTTTTAGGTTATGGTTAACGATTGGTTTAAACACGACCAACGCCATAGACTATTGACAGCTGCCGCATTTCTGTCATGATCTCGTTAACGGCGGTTAACTTTCGTGATCGCCAAGGTCTGGAGGTGCAGTATGTTTTTCATGGGTGGCATGACCCTTGGTTACCTTCACCCGCCCGTCCGGGCAAAGCGCATCGAAGCCGGTGCTTCCGTGGCTGACGAGGAAACCGCTGTCACACAGCGCCAGCAGTTGGCGCCGACAGTCGTCGACGGAGCCATTGAGCGGACCCTGCTCTGGGCTCGTCGCATTCTTTGCTAATTCTCTGTTTTGACCCTCGTGAAGATTAATTTTTTCACTCCGGGGCAGAGGGCGGAAATCCATCTCTCCCAATGCGACGATCAATCCCCGATAACAGCTGCTCGCGCTTGAGCGCAACTTTCTAACGGAGGCAGCATATGGCAAATATAGGCCTGTCGAATGCGTCTGTAGACGAGCTTGGTCCGTCTTCCGAGCGACGCCGGCTTGCGGTCACGGCCGGTATCTCCAAACGGCGCCGGTGGGAGACAGTCCTGCATGTGGTGCTTTTTGCTGCCGCGTTCGCGTTTGTTGCTGCCATGGTGTGCGGCGTCGGGACCTGATCGTTTTCCACGCGGATTGCGGTCCTGTCGTCTATGCAAGACGGATTTGATTTCGACATTCAATACGATTGAAAACGGCGGCCACATCGGCCGCCGTTTTGTTGTTAAGTCCATGCCGACTCAGAAATTCTGACTATGCCCGATAGCAAGCATTTGCCGAAACAAGTAAGCTTGGATGTCGAGCAGCATGGGATATTCGGATGGAAAACAACAAAGCGACGCGCAAGAGCGTCGAGGCGACCGTAACGTCGAGTAAAACAATCCCAGCCAAGCCGATCCTGAAGCAGGATCCGCATTCCCTGCGCGACCCCAAGGAAAATAATCTCGAAGTGGCCATCGGCCGCGAGGTCCGTGCTTTCCGCAAAACCCTCGGCATTACCGGCGCCGATCTGGCTTCCGCCACCGGCATCTCGCTCGGCATGCTGTCGAAGATCGAAAACGGCAACACCTCGCCGTCACTGACGACACTCCAGTCGCTGGCCGCCGCATTGGGCGTTCCCGTCACCGCCTTTTTCCGCCGGTTTGAAGAGGTGCGCAATGCGGTTTTCGTCAAGGCAGGGGAGGGGCTGGAGATCGAACGGCGCGGCACGCGTGCCGGGCACCAGTACAACCTGCTCGGCCATATCGGCAACAGTGCCAGCGGCCTGCAGGTCGAGCCGTACCTCATCACCTTGACCGCTGATTCAGATGTCTTTCCGGCCTTCCAGCACGACGGCCTGGAACTCATCTACATGCTCGAGGGTGAGGTGAAGTACCGCCATGGCGACAAGCTCTATACGATGCTGCCGGGCGACAGCCTGTTCTTCGATGCCGACGCGCCGCACGGTCCAGAGGTTCTGATCACCCTGCCGATCCGCTTTCTGTCAATTATTTCCTATCCCGAGAGGAGCGGTGTATAAGGCCCCGGCTGCCGTCATGCACAATCTCTGGCCTCAGTTCAGTTTAAGTTCATCTTTGCCGGCCTATGGGAGTAGGCACGTCTCACGCTGGCTTCCAGCCGGCGAGATTCGCGGTGCAATTTGGGGAATGTATGATGAATTTGATCGCCTTGATGTAATCTTGCCGCCGCGCTCACTTGATTTATATTGAGTGCTTCCAAGGTTTCATGGAGCGGGTGAACCACGGCGCGATGCCGTCGGCTCATGAGGTCCGTGAAAATCTCCGCCGAATTTGGTCATGCAGCGGTAAAGTTGCCATTTGCAAATACCTGGCGCCTGGTGGGCTCCGGGATTTGAACTCAGAATGGTGATCGCGCTTATGGCTCTGTCGGCGAATGCTCTTTACTCCGTTTGGATCCAGACCGCCCCATGTCAGCTGAAATTTCCCCGACCCCTTCGCCGCGCGCTCCTGAAGCCAAGCTTGTCGATCTCAACGATTCGATACGCGCAAGCTTCCTGTCCAACGACCAGCTGAGGGAGTGCGGGGAGGCCTTCGCACGTGACGGCGCCGATACGCTGCCGAATTTCAAGCCATTCGAATTCTTCGCCCGCCATCGTGAAAACGAAACGGAAATCCTGCGCGTCTATCGCGCGGCCGCAGCGGATGTCGAGGCAGGCCAGTCCATCACGCCGGCGGCCGAATGGCTCTTGGACAATCACTACATTGTCGAAGAAGCAATCCAGGAAGTTCGGCGGGATTTTCCGAAGAAATTCTATCGCCAGCTGCCGACTATGACCATTCAGGGCATGGTCATGCCACGTGCGCTCGCCGTGGCCTGGCTCTATGTCGCTCATACCCACAGCCAGATCTCCTACAAGGGCTTGATGGCCATCGTCGACGGTTTCCAGGAGCACGAGATCTTCAAGATCGGCGAGCTCTGGGCGTTACCGTCGCTGGTGCGTTACGTGCTGGTCGACAATCTGCGTCGCATCTCGATCCGTGTCGAGCACAGCCGCCGCATGCGCGGCAAGGCGAACGAGGCCGCTGACGAACTGATCCGGCTCGCCGAGCCTGCAAAATGCGCAGAATATCTGAAATCGCTGGAGCCGCTGACGAAGGATAATACCTTTGCGACGCAGTTCCTCTATCGCCTGCGCGACGGATCGCAGACATCGAGCCTCGCCATCGACTGGCTCGAGCAGCGGATGGCGGCAGCCGGTACCGATTCCGAAGAAGTCATGATGGCCGAGCACACGCGGCTTGCCGCCGGCAATGCCACCATGGGGCATATCATCCGCAGCCTGCGCGAAATCGATGACACAGAATGGTCTGTCTGGGTCGAGGAGGTCAGCCAGGTCGACAAGCTGCTCTGGACAGAGACCGATTATGGCGCCCTCGATGCCGGGTCGCGCAACAAATACCGCAAGCAGATCGAAAAGCTCGCGCGCCGGTCTGACAAGACCGAAATCGAAATCGCCCAGATTGCCATCGACATGACGGCTGCGGCCAAGGCGTCTGCCGAGCCCCAGTCTCACGAACCGAACGTCGGCGGCTTCCTCGTCGGCACACAGCGCATGAAGCTGGAAGAGGCTATCCACTACAAGCCACTGCCGGTGCAGCATTTTGTCCGCCAAGTCCGCAGACTTCGCTGGTTTGCGATCGCCGGCCCGGTCGTGCTGCTGACCATTCTTGCCATGGCCATTGTCGGCACCTTCATGGTGCGCGCCGGCATGGGTGCGGCCGAGACCATCGTCCTGCTGCTGATGTTCTCGCTGCCTGCCTCCGAAGGCGCCACGGGGCTCTTCAACACCCTCATCACCCTTTTCGTGACGCCAGTTCGGCTTGTCGGATACGAATTCAAGGAGGGCATTCCCGAAGACGCCCGCACCCTGGTCGTCGTCCCGACGCTGATCTCCAATCGCGACAGCGTCGACGAACTGGTGCGCAATCTCGAGGTCCACTATCTCGCCAACCCGCGCGGCGAAATCTACTTCGCGCTGCTCAGCGACTGGCCGGACAGCAAGGTCGAGGAGACGCCGGCCGATCTGGAAGTACTGGATTATGCGCGCCGCGAAATCGGCAACCTGTCACAGCGCTACAATTTCGACGGCAAGACTCGGTTCTACCTGCTGCACCGTCGTCGCCTCTACAATCCTGCCGAAGACGTCTGGATGGGCTGGGAGCGCAAGCGCGGCAAACTGCACGAGTTGAACCTGCTGCTGCGCGGTGACCGCGACACGACATTCCTTCCTGGCGCCAATGTCATCCCGAAGGACATCCAGTATGTCATGACGCTGGATTCCGACACGCGCCTGATGCGCGATACCGTGACAAAGCTCGTCGGCAAGCTCTACCATCCGATCAACCGGCCGGTGGTCGATCCGGAAACCAAGCGCGTCATCAGCGGCTACGGTGTCCTGCAGCCGCGCGTCACGCCGTCACTGACGACGGGCAAGGACGCGTCCGTCTTCCAGCGCGTCTTTTCGATCAATCGCGGCCTCGACCCCTACGTCTTCACCGTTTCCGACGTCTACCAGGATCTGGCTGGCGAAGGCACGTTCACGGGCAAGGGCCTCTATCACGTCGACGCCTTCGAAAATGCCCTGCGCGGCAAGATCGACGAGAACTCCGTTCTCAGCCACGATCTGCTTGAAGGCTCGATGGCGCGCTGCGCTCTCGTCACCGACTGCGAACTCGTCGAAGACTTCCCGATCCGCTATGAGGTCGAGGTTTCGCGTCAGCACCGCTGGGCGCGTGGCGACTGGCAGCTGCTGCCGTACATCTTCAATCCCTCGCGCGGCATTACCGGCCTCGGACGCTGGAAGATGTTCGACAACCTGCGCCGCTCGCTGACGCCGATCGCGTGGTTCTTCGCGTCCGTGCTAGGCTGGTATCTGATGGCGCCGTTCTCGGCGCTGATCTGGCAGATCGTGCTGATCTTCTGCCTCTTCGTCGCCCCGACGCTCGGCCTTATCAACGGCATCATCCCTCGCACCAGCGATATCGTCGCCCGCGCTCACCTCTATACCGTCTGGACCGATATCCGCGATGCCAATGCCCAAGTGGCGTTGCGTATCGTGTTCCTGGCGGATTCCGCCTGCGGCATGGCAGACGCCATTGGCCGGTCCATCTACCGCACCTTCGTCAGCCGCAAGCTCATGCTGCAGTGGCGTACGGCTGCAAGCGCCCAGGCCGCGGCCCAGACGACTATTCTTGGCCATTACAAGGTCATGTGGCAGGCGCCGGTTCTGGCGGTGCTAGCCCTAGGGCTTGCCGCACTCAGCGGCAGCAACGCCTATCTGGTCGGCATTCCCTTTGTCGTCCTCTGGGTCCTGTCGCCGGCAGTTGCCTATTATGTTAGCCAGTCGGCGGAAACCGAAGACCAGCTGCATGTCTCCGAGCATGTGTCGACCGAGTTGCGCAAGATTGCCCGCCGCACATGGCGCTATTTCGAAGCCTTCGTCGTCGAGCAGCAGAACTTCCTGCCGCCGGACAACATCCAGCAGACGCCGCACGCCGTGGTCGCCCCGCGGACGTCGCCGACCAATATCGGCGTCTATCTCCTGTCGGTCGTGTCAGCCCGTCATTTCGGCTGGCTGTCGTTCGAGGAGACAATCACCCGTCTCGAGCAGACGATCGCCACCGTCGATCGGATGGAAAAATACCGCGGTCACCTGCTCAACTGGTATCATACGGACACGTTGAAGACGCTCGGGCCGCGCTATGTCTCGGCCGTGGACAGCGGTAACCTTGCCGGACACCTGATCGCCGTTTCCTCGGCATGCCGTATTTGGGCAGAAGCACCGTCGGCGCATATGCAGGGCAATCTCGATGGCGTCGGCGATGTCTCCGGCGTTCTCCAGGAAATCCTTGCGGACCTTCCCGACGACCGCAAGACCGTGCGTCCTCTGCGCCGCCGTCTCGAAGAGCGCATCATCGGTTTTCAGAACGCTCTTGCTGCGGTCAAGCGCGAGCACGAGTTTGCCTCGATCCGCGTCATCAACCTTGCCGTGCTCGCGCGCGACATCAAGAAGCTCGCGGCCAATCTCGATCACGAGGTCAAGTCGCCGCAGAGTGCCGAAGTCATTCGCTGGTCGGAATCGCTGATCCAGGTCTGCGAAGCCCATATTGCCGACAGCGTCTTCGACCTCTCCAATGTCGAGGCACTGCGCCAGCGGCTGATCGACCTGCGCGATCGCACCCGCGATATCGCCTTCTCGATGGATTTTGCCTTCCTTTTCCGCCCGGAACGGCGCCTGCTGTCGATTGGCTACCGTGTCGAAAGCGGTGAGCTCGATGCTGCCTGCTACGATCTGCTGGCTTCGGAAGCCCGCCTTACCAGCCTCTTTGCCATCGCCAAGGGCGACCTGCCGACGGAGCACTGGTATCGTCTCGGCCGTCAGGTCGTGCCGGTCGGCTCGCGTGGTGCGCTGGTGTCGTGGTCGGGCTCGATGTTCGAATACCTGATGCCGCCGCTGGTCATGCAGGAGCGCCAAGGGGGTATTCTCAACCAGACGAACAACCTGATCGTCATCGAGCAGATGAACTACGGCCGTCGCCTCGGCGTGCCGTGGGGTATCTCGGAGGCGGCTTTCAACGCCCGCGACCATCAGATGAACTATCAGTACACCAACTTCGGCGTGCCCTCGCTCGGCCTGAAGCGTGGTCTCGGACAGAATGCCGTCATCGCGCCCTATGCCTCGTTGCTGGCCGCCATGTACGATCCGGAGGCAGCGCTCGAAAACCTCAACCGACTGCGCAAGGTCGGCGCTCTCGGCATGTACGGCTTCCACGATGCCGTCGATTTTACGCCCACCCGCGTCCCGGACGGCAAGAAGTTCGCGATCGTCTACAATTATTATGCCCACCATCATGGCATGTCGATCGCAGCCGTCGCCAACGTTGCCTTCAACGGCAGGCTTCGCGAGCTGTTCCACGCCGATCCAGTGATCGAGGCCGCCGAACTGCTGCTTCAGGAAAAGGCACCGCGCGATATCCCGGTCATGGCCGCCAAGCACGAGACCGATGCTCCGGCCAACATCCAGGAGGACCTGCTGAAGGCGGAAGTCCGCAAGATCAGCAATCCTGCGCGCCAGGACCGCGAGATCGCCCTTCTGTCGAACGGCCACTATTCCGTCATGCTGACCGCGACAGGTTCAGGCTACTCGCGCTGGAACGGTCTTGCCGTTTCTCGCTGGAAGCCCGATCCGACGGAGGATCGCTGGGGCACTTTCATCTTCCTGCGCGATACGGTCTCCCACCAGTGGTGGTCGGCGACATCTGAGCCGCGCAGCATCGAGGGCGAGAAGGCCAGCGTCATCTTCAGCGACGACAAGGCCGAGTACAGCAAGACGGTTGGGGAGCTGACCTCCGACGTCGAGTGCATCATCGCCACCGACCACGATGCCGAAGGTCGGCGTGTCACTCTGCACAATGCCGGCTCTGAAGATCGCTTCATCGAAGTGACGTCCTATCTCGAGCCCGTCATCGCTAACGAGGATGTCGACGCAGCCCATCCGGTCTTTGCCCGGATGTTCGTCAAGACCGAAATCGGTGAACTTGGCGATGTCATCCGTGTCGAGCGTAACAAGCGCGATCCTAACGAACCGGATATGACGATGGCCCACATGGTCGTCGACAATGCTGGCTCCGAACGACCGACCGAGTTCGAAACCGATCGCCGTCGCTTCATCGGACGCGGCCGCAGCCTTGGGGAGGCTGCCGCCTTCGACCCTGGCATAAGCCTCTCCGGCACCGATGGATTTACGCTCGACGCCTGCCTTTCGCTGCGCCGTGTCATCCGCGTTCCGGCCGGCAAGAAGGTCAGCGTCATCTTCTGGACGATCGCTGCCCCGAACCGCGAAGATATCGACAGGGCTGTCGAGCGCTTCCGCAATCCCGATGCATTCGGTCAGGAAATGGTTCATGCCTGGACCCGGACACAGGTTCAGATGCGCCAGATCGGCGTGACTTCGCAACATGCGAAGATATTCCAGCATCTGGCCCGTTATCTGGTTTATCCTGATATGCACCTGAGGGCCGAAGCAGCCGTGGTCCACGCAGGGCTGCAGCCGCAGTCGGCGCTGTGGCCGCTGGCGATCTCCGGCGATCACCCGATCTTCACGCTGCGCATCAATGACGATATCGATCTCGAAATCGCCAAGGAAGCGCTGAGTGCCCAGGAATACCTGCGTTCGCGCGGCATCACCGCCGATCTGGTGATCATGAACGAGCGGGCTGCGTCCTATGCGCAGGACATGCAGCACGATCTGGATGCGCTTTGCGAATCCGTCCGCCATTCGAGCCAGGGCGAAGGCTTGCGCCCGCATATCTTTGCAGCGCGCAAGGACCTGATGGAGCCTGAAACCTACCAGGCAGTGCTGGCGGCATCGCGCGTCGTCTTCCATGCCCGCAACGGGACGATCGTCGACCAGATCACCCGTGCGCCTTCGCTTGCGACATCGACGCATACAAGTGAACCCGAAATGCGGCGTACCACCGTGGTTGCCACGACGACGCAGCCAGTTTCGGCGCCGGCTTCGATGGTAGACAAGGGCGATCTAGACTTCTGGAACGGCTATGGCGGCTTCTCCAGCGACGGCCGCGAATATGTCGTGCGCCTGTTCGGTGGCCAGTCGACGCCGCAGCCGTGGATCAACGTCATATCCAACGAGAATTTCGGCTTCCATGTCGCGGCCGAAGGTGCTGCCTTCACATGGAGCGCGAACTCTCGCGACTACCAGCTGACCTCCTGGTCCAACGACATGGTCATCAACCGTCCGGGCGAGGCGCTCTATGTCGCCGATCTCGTCAGCGGTGCTGTCATGACGCCCTATGCGGCCCTGTCGCGCCGTCCATCCGCTGCATTCGAAGCCCGTCACGGCCTTGGCTATTCGGTCTTCACCAGCGTGCAGGACGAAATCTCGCTCGAAGTCACCCAGACGGTTGACCGGACGCGTCCTGTCAAGATGACACGCCTGCGGCTGCGCAACGAGGGCACGGCGGTTCGCCGCCTGCGTCTCTACAATTATGCAGAATGGGTTCTCGGCAACAATCCGCGCAAGACGGGGCCGTTCATCCTGTCGTCGCAGGATTCCGAGACCGGAGCGTTGTTTGCGAGCAACCCCTACAGCATCGACTATTCGCGTCATGTTGCCTTCATGGCGGCCAGCGAAACGGTGGGTAGCATCTCCTCCAGCCGCCGTGAGTTCATCGGTCGGGCCGGTTCGATCCAGCTGCCGCAGGCTGTCGTCTCTGGTGCCGTCCTATCCGGCTCACTCGATCTCGAGGGCGACCCGTGCGCCGCGATGGCCATCGACGTGACGCTGGAGGCTGGCGAACAGCGGGATGTCTGCTTCTACATGGGCGATACTGCGTCCACTGAAGAGGCTCGCACTCTCGTGTCGGCAATCCGGTCGGAGAGCTTCGACGACCTGCTCGAGGCCAGCAAGACCTTCTGGAACGGCTTCACAGGTCGGCTGCAGATCTCGACGCCTGACAAGGCGATGAACAACATGGTCAATGCATGGCTCCCCTATCAGAGCCTCGGCTGCCGCATCATGGCACGCACCGCTTTCTATCAGGCGAGCGGCGCCTTCGGCTTCCGCGACCAGTTGCAGGATACGCTGGCGTTCCTGACGCATTCGCCGGAGCTTGCCCGTAAGCAGATCCTTAATGCCGCCTCGCGCCAGTTCCACGAAGGCGATGTCCAGCATTGGTGGCTGCCGGGAACAGGTGCCGGCGTCCGGACGCATATCTCGGACGACGTGGTCTGGCTCGCCTACGCGATCAACCAGTACTGCACCGTGACCGGCGACCGGGCACTGCTCGACGAAGAACTTGCCTTCGTAGAGGGCGCCTCCCTGACATCGGGGATGCACGATGCCTTCTACAAGCCGGAGGTTTCTTCGGACAAGGTCAGCCTCTACGAACATGCGGCGCTGGCCCTCGACCTTGCTATCCGTCGCAAGGGCGGAAACGGCTTGCCGCTGATCCTCGGTGGCGACTGGAACGACGGCATGAACCGCGTCGGCATGCTCGGCCGTGGTGAAAGCACGTGGCTCGGCTGGTTCCTGGCGGGTACGCTGACATCCTTCATCCCTTACGCCGAAGCCCGTGGCGACAGCGAGCGGGTTGCACGCTGGTCGGCCCATCTGCCGGAACTGAAGAAGGCGTTGGAAACGGCAGGCTGGGATGGCGGTTACTATCGTCGTGGCTATTTCGATGACGGCACACCGCTCGGTTCGAACGAGAACTTCGAATGCCAGATCGATTCGATTGCCCAATCCTGGAACATCCTGTCCGGCGAAGGCGACCGGGCTCGTGGTGAAAAAGCCATGGATGCCGTTCTTGAGCGGCTGGTGGATGACGACAAGGGCATTATCCGGCTGTTTACACCGGCATTCGCCAAGTCGCCACGCGACCCCGGCTACATCCGGTCCTATCCGCCGGGCGTTCGCGAAAACGGCGGGCAGTATACCCATGCCGCGACGTGGGTTGTCCTGGCGCTGGCTGAAATGGGTCGTGGTGACGATGCGTGGCGTTGCTTCAACCTGCTCAATCCCGTCAACCACGCGCTGGACAAGGCTGCGAGCGACCAATACCGGGTCGAACCCTACGTGGTTGCTGCCGATATCTACGGCGAAGGACAACTGGCCGGACGTGGCGGCTGGAGCTGGTACACCGGCTCTGCGGGCTGGATGTACCGTGTCGCCATCGAAGGTTTGCTGGGGATCCGTGTCGCCAATGGTCACCTTTACGTGAAGCCCGCCTTGCCCTCGGCATGGGACGGCTTTACGGCTGAACTTGATCTTTCAGACACAAAATATCGCATTTCGGTCTCAAAACCGTCCAATGCGGAAGGCTACCTTGTCACTATCAACGGCACGGAGATCGCCAATCCCGACGAAGGATTCGCGATCGGCCAATAGTCACTCTTTTTTGAACCGACTCGAATTGACGCAGGCGGCCAAAAGGGGGAACCCTTTGGCCGCCTTCGCGTTTCAAGCCCGAACAGGAGAGAACCTGATGGCTCCCAATCTCAGGACAAATCCGTTGTCGACGGGAAAAACAGGCCCACAAGCGGGTGCCGGAGGGCGCGATACCAGACTCGACGTGCTGCGAGCGCTGGCGTTGATCGCAATCTTCATCAATCATGTACCAGGACAGATCTTCGAAAATCTGACGACCAAGAATTTTGGTTTCTCTGATTCGGCTGAGGCTTTTGTTCTGATTTCGGGTATCTCTATAGCGCTTGCCTACGGCGGGCGCTTCGTCGTGGGCAACAGGCTGGCGGCTTCCTACAAGGCTATTAGGCGGGCTGGAACGCTGTACATGGCCCACATGATCACAACGTTCATGACCATTGGCCTGTTCATCACCGGAGCCTGGCTGTTCAGCCGCCCCGGCCTTCTGTGCGAGATCAACATCCTGCCTGTACTGACCAACCTCACGGCAGGTATTCCATCGCTTCTGCTGCTGGGTCACCAGATCGGATATAACAACATCCTGCCCATGTACGGCGCATTGCTGTTGATGGTGCCTGCGATCCTCTGGCTCGAGGCGCTCAGCCCGAAGCTGTTGTTGCTGATTTCGGCAACCGTCTGGATGGCAGCCGGCGTCTACCAGATCGCGCCTCACAACTTCCTGCTTCCAGGCTTCTGGTTCCTTAATCCGCTGTCCTGGCAGTTCCTGTTCGTCATCGGCGTTGTCTGCATGATGCACGTTCGTCGCGGCGGAAAGCTGCCGCAGCATCCGGCGCTGTTTGGCCTCGCCGCCGGCTATGTCGCGCTGTCCTTCGTCTGGGTGACCTTCAAGCTCTGGGTTTTGGGCGAGTTCCTGGCCTCAACAGGACTGCCGCCGGTCATCATCGGCTTCGACAAGACATTCCTGTCGCTGCCGCGACTGCTGCATGTGCTGGCCTTGGCTTATCTGGTGATCAACATCCCCGCCATCTCGCGCTGGCTGCGTTTGTCTTCAGACAATCCTTTGACCGTGCTTGGCCGCCACTCGCTGAACATCTTTGCGGCCGGCACGATCCTGGCGATGACTGGTCAGGTGCTGCTTTATGTTACCAACAACGACCATGTCGTCGGCCCGCTGTTCGTCGTGTTCGGCATCGTCGTACAGTTTTATTATGCCGACCATCTGGAGACCAAGCGTCTCGCAGAGCGGAATCGGTCGCGGGGCATCACTCCCGCTGTAGCGATGGCTCTTCCAGCGAGGCGCGATCCGCGCTGATAATCAGCCGGCTCGAAACTCCTCGAGCTGGCGTTTTTGTTTTCCAGCCGCGTCGAAATTATCTGGGTCGAGCCAGGCTATGTAGGCCTTGCGCAATGCCGGCCATTCCTTATCGATGATTGAATACCAGGCCGTGTCGCGGTTCTCGCCCTTCACCACCAGATGCTGGCGAAAAATGCCCTCGAACTGAAAGCCAAATCGCTCGGCGGCGCGCTTTGAGGGGTCGTTGCGGTTGTTGCACTTCCACTCGTAGCGGCGGTAGCCGAGCGCGTCGAAGATATAGCTGGCAAACAGGAAGAACGCCTCGGTGGCTGCCGGCTTGCGGGAGACGAGCGGGCCCCAGTAGATATTGCCGATCTCGATCACTCCGGGTGCCGGTTCGATCCGCATCAAGGCCTGGCGCCCGGCGACTTTGCCGCTTACCTCGTCGATCAATGTGAAAAAGAGTGGATCATTGCTTGTTTCGGCATTGTCGAGCCATGGCTGGAAGGCCGCCCGGTTTTCCGGAGGATAATCCGGCAACCATGCAAACCGGCTGTCGATGTCTGATACCGCTGAGGCCTCGTACAGGCCATCGCCATGCTTCGCGGCATTGAGGGGCTCCAGGCGGACATAGCGGCCCTGGAGGATCTTGCGCTCCGGACGCGGGCGTGGCTGCCAGTTTTGTAAATTCTCGGACATGTAGCGCCTCCATGGTTGAGCTTGCGATTTCAACGATCGATAGCCTTTGCCATCCTACAAATCAATTTCGCCGTTAGCGTAGCCATGTCGCATAGTCGGAAACGAGCAGATGCAGCGGCGCCTCGTCCTCTTCTATGCCGGAAAAGCGCGACACGGCGGGATCATCGAAGATGTTATCCGTGGCATCGTCGTTGACAGTCGAGACTTCGGCGAAGAAGACATCACCGTCTTCAGCCCAGAAGGCATGCCAGTCACCAGGCATCAGCGTCACGCTCTCGCCGGGCGCAAGCCTTAGCTTTTCGCCGGCGGCAAGCGTCCGTAACAGGCCATCGCAGAAAACCTGCGTGCCCTTGGTGCGGTCGCAGTGCCCGTCGGTATCGCCGAACAGTTCGATCACCAGGGTGCCGCCACCGCGATTGATAATGTCCTCGGCCTTCAGCACATGGGTGTGGCTCGGTGTCACCTGGCCGTTGCGGGAAATCATCGCCTTCTCGGCGTAGAGCATCCCGCGTCCCTTCTGCAGATCCGCAAACCTGCCATTGCGGGCGGTGAACAGGAAGAGACCGGATCTGGAGAAATCCCCAAGCCCGAAGTCGGTGATATCCCAACCGAGGTTCGCATCGACGATATTGCCGATCTCGGCCTTGCGCGCCTGCATCTCGCTTGGCGACCACTTTGCAAAGGGCGGCAGGATGTACCCGAACGAGCGCATGAACGCCTCGGCATCGCGGATGATCCTGTTGATTTCGCTGCGTTTCATCGATGCTGTCATAGTGTGTCTCCGCCTGCCTGATGATTACTTGACGCCGATGCCGGCGGTCAGGCCGCCGTCGATGCGGTGGTCGGAGCCGGTGATGAACGCCGCCTTGTCGGAGGCAAGGAAGGCCGCCAAGGCCGCCACCTCTTCCGGTTCGCCGATACGACCGACCGGATGGGCTTCGCCGAAGCGACGGAACGCATCGTCTATATCGACATCCGGCCCGCCGAACGTCCGGGCTGCGAGTTCGAGGATGGGCGTGCGCACCGACCCCGGACTGATCGAGACAACGCGGATCCGGTCAGCGGCAAAATCCAGTGCCATGGCGCGCGTCATCGCGTGGATTGCACCCTTGGACGCCACATAGGCGGAGACGCCTTGCTGGCAGGCGTGACCCTGGACGCTGGACAGGTTTACAATCGCCCCGCCGCCGCGTTTGCGCATCTCCGGCACGCCAAACTGCGCGGTGAGGTGGATCGAGCCGACATTCACCGCCATGCAGCGCATGAAGGTCTCGAAGGATGTCTCCGTCGCATCGCCATAGGGGTGAACGGCTGCCGCGTTGACGATGATATCGAGGCCGCCGAAGCGGGATACGGTTTCCGTCACGGCGGTGCCTACCATCTCTGGGATAGAGGCATCTGCGGTGAGGACGATAAGCGACAGCTGTTCGGCGTCTGCCAAGCCTTGCAGCTCGATATTTGCCGCCGCGTCGATCCCGACGGCTGCGACCGCTGCCCCCTCGCGGGCGAGATGCAGGGCCACGGCGCGGCCAATGCCGGTGGTTCCTGTGACGAGCGCTACCTTGTTACTAAACTCTGGCATTATCGGCGTCCTTTACGCGGCATGCTGCGATTGGCGTGCGGCGTCGCTCGCGGCGCCTCGGGAATGAATTGAAGACCGGCGTCGAGATGTCGGTCCATATGGTAGGAAAAGGCGATACGGTTGCGATGGCGCAGGGCGGCAACAATGTCCGCATGCTCGCCGACGACGGCTTCCAGCGTCAGCCGCTGCGATTTGCCGGCCATCATCAGGCGCTGGATGACCGGCCGCAACATGCCGTAGGTTTCCGACAGCGTGCGGTTGCCGGCGGCATCGACCAACAGGGTGTGAAACTGGAAATCGCGCTCGGAGGCCTGCTCGGCGTTTTCGGATGTAAGGATGGTCTGGTTGAGCGCGTCCATTTCATCCAGCATTCCGGGCGTCAGGCGTTGCATGAGCGGGTCGAACAGGTTCATCTCGGTCAGCCGGCGATAGCCCTGGATATCGCGAAAGGCATCGACCGACACATCCATCGCGAATGCGAACAGCCGCTGCATGGCGTGCTGATGCTGGTCGGTGAGAACGGCGCCGATCTTTTGTCGCGATTCGGCGACGCCATAGGCTTTTAGCGTCCGGAATGCTTCGCGCACGGTATTGCGGCTGGAGGCGAACTGCACGGCCAGTTCCGCTTCTCCCGGCAAGATGTCGCCGACGCCCATGCCGCGCTCGCGGATCATCTCGCGGATCTGGCGGACCACGTCGTCGACGGCCGAAGCCCTGCTGCCGTCCTCCATCCTTGTCCCTCACTCCTCGCCGTTAACAAGATTATTATGTTGGGCTTAAAGGCGCAATATGCGATCTCGACTTGTCATTTGAAATATTCTTGCTTTAATTGCCCAACATTACATGGAGGATGACATGCTGGAAAGTTGGCGCTGGTTCGGGCCGGAAGATCCCGTGACCCTATCTCACGCACGGCAGGCGGGCGCACATGGCGTCGTGACGGCGTTACATCACATCTATGACGGTCGCGTCTGGACGCCGGACGATATCGCGGAGCGGATGGCGCTGGTGAAAAAGGCCGGGATGGTCTGGTCGGTCTGCGAATCCATTCCGGTCAACTCCGCTATCAAGCTGCGCAATCAGAACTGGCGGCGTTATGTCGATGCCTGGAAAGAGAGCCTCGCCAATCTCGGCAAAGGTGGCGTTCCCGTCGTCTGCTACAATTTCATGCCGGTCGTTGACTGGACGCGCACGAACCTGCTCTTTCCGACCGAGGCGGGAGGCTTTGCGCTACGCTTCGACATGGTGGATTTTGCCGCTTATGACCTGTTTGTGCTGAAGCGGCGCGGGGCAGAAGACAGCTATGCGGTCGATATCATCGAGGCTGCCCGCCTCCGTCATGAGGCGATGACGGATACTGACATCCTGACGCTCGAGAAGAACATCATTGCCGGCCTGCCGGGTGGAGAGGACAGCCACACCCGCGAAACCATTCGCGGCCAGATTGCTTCCTATGACGACCTTTCCTCGGATGACATGCGCGCCAATCTGGTCGAGTTCCTGCGCGAGGTCGTGCCGGTCGCGGCAGAAAATGGCGTCAGGCTGGCGATCCATCCCGACGATCCGCCGTTTTCACTGTTCGGCCTGCCGCGCGTTGTCTCACAGGCCGAGGATATCCAGACCCTTCTCGATGCCGTCGATGAACCCGCCAACGGCATCACGCTATGCGCCGGCTCCTACGGCTCGCGCGCCGGCAACGATGTGGTCGGCCTCGCATCCCGTTTCGCCGAGCATATTCATTTCGCCCACTTGCGAAACGTCAGCAAGGAAGCAGACGGGTCCTTCGTCGAATCCGAACATCTCGGCGGCGACGTCAACATGGTGTCGCTGATTTCCGTGCTGCGCGGCGAGGAGCGTCGGCGCCTGGCCACCGGGCGCAGCGACTGCGTCATTCCGATGCGTCCCGACCATGGGCATCTGCTGATCGACGACCAGGAGAAAATCGTCAATCCGGGCTATTCCTGCATCGGACGGCTGAAGGGGCTGGCGGAGCTTCGAGGCGTGATTGCAGCGGTCGACCAATTGCAGGGCGCACCGTCCCCCGTGGCCTGATAGAGAGACCGGCGACGGCACCGCTTGCCCGACGGGCGGTGCCGTTTGCGGCCGGTCAACGCCCCGATGTCGTTCACGAAAGCGGGTGGCTCAAGATTGGTGCAATCGGCGATCTGCACTCCGCATAGCCATACGAATTGGCTTATACAATCCACCACGATCCAGTAATCTGGTGGTTGATTCATCGCCAATCGTGGATACCGTCAATGGACAAGAAAACACCCCGTTCCGTTCCGACCCCGTTGCCGGACGACGTGCCGCTGCGCTCGCGCGCCTGGTTCGACAATCCGCAAAATCCGGACATGACGGCCCTCTATCTCGAGCGCTACATGAACTTCGGCCTCAGCCTCGACGAGCTGCAGTCGGGGCGGCCGATTATCGGTATCGCGCAGACTGGCTCGGACCTGTCGCCCTGCAACCGCCACCATCTGGAGCTCGCCAAGCGCGTCCGCGAGGGCATCCGCGACGCCGGCGGCATCGCCATCGAATTTCCGGTCCATCCGATCCAGGAGACCGGCAAGCGGCCGACGGCCGGACTTGATCGCAACCTGTCCTATCTCGGGCTCGTCGAAGTGCTCTATGGCTACCCGCTGGACGGCGTGGTGCTGACAATCGGTTGCGACAAGACGACGCCGGCCTGTCTGATGGCGGCGGCCACGGTCAATATTCCGGCCATCGCGCTCTCCGTCGGCCCGATGCTGAACGGCTGGTTTCGCGGCGAGCGCACGGGCTCCGGCACCATCATCTGGAAGGCACGCGAGCTTCTGGCCAAGGGTGAAATCGACCAGAAGGGGTTCCTGAAGCTCGTTGCTTCCTCGGCGCCGTCGACCGGCTATTGCAACACCATGGGCACGGCGACGACGATGAATTCGCTGGCCGAAGCGCTAGGCATGCAGTTGCCCGTTGCAGCCGCGATCCCGGCCCCCTACCGCGATCGCCAGGAGATCTCCTACGAGACGGGCCTCAGGATCGTTGAGATGGTTCGCGAAGACTTGAAACCGTCGGATATCCTCACCCGTGAAGCCTTCGTCAATGCGATCAAGGTGAATTCTGCCATCGGCGGCTCGACCAATGCGCCGATCCATCTGAACGCGCTCGCCCGGCATATCGGCGTCGCGCTCGATATCGACGACTGGCAGACCCACGGCGAGGATGTTCCCCTGCTGGTCAACCTGCAGCCGGCCGGCGAATATCTGGGCGAGGATTATTATCACGCCGGCGGCGTGCCGGCCGTGATGGGCGAGCTTATCAAGCACGGCCTGCTCGACACCCATGCGATGACCGTGAATGGCCGCACTGTCGGCGAGAACTATTCGAACTCCAGGACAGAAGACGAAAAGGTCATCCGCCCGTTCGAGCGTCCCTTGAAGGAGCGAGCCGGTTTCCGGGTGTTGCGAGGCAATCTGTTCTCATCGGCGATCATGAAAACCAGCGTCATCTCGCCGGAATTCCGAGCGCACTATCTCTCCAATCCCGAAGATCCGGATGCGTTTACCGGCCGGGCGATCGTCTTCGACGGGCCTGAGGATTATCATGCGCGGATCGACGATCCGGCGCTCGCGATCGACCTCAAGAGCATCCTGTTCATGCGCGGTGCCGGTCCCATCGGCTATCCCGGCGCCGCCGAGGTCGTCAACATGCGGGCGCCCGATTATCTGCTGAAGCAGGGTATCAACTCATTGCCCTGCATCGGTGATGGACGCCAGTCCGGCACGTCAGGCTCGCCGTCGATCCTCAATGCCTCACCGGAAGCCGCAGCCGGCGGTACGCTGGCCCTGCTGCGCACCGGTGACATCGTGCGTATCGATCTCAACAAGGGATCGGCCAATATCCTTGTCGATGATGAGGAACTGGCATCAAGGCGCCGGGCGCTCGAGGCCGCCGGGGGCTATGCCTATCCCGACAGCCAGACGCCGTGGCAGGAAATACAGCGCGCCTATGTCGGTCAGCTGGAAACCGGCGCGGTGCTCGAGCCGGCGGTCAACTACCAGCGTATCGCCCAGACGAAGGGAATTCCGCGGGATAATCACTAAGCCTGCAGCGGGTAGCCATCGCTGTCCAATTTTCATCCGCACAGGCTGTCTTGCCTCGTGGATGACTTGTCGTGCCGAACTCCCAAACCTCTCCCACAAAGGAAACATCCGTGAACAGGTTCAAATTCTCCAGCATGGCGCTCGCCGCCCTGTTGCTTTCCGGTGCTACCGATGCCGCTGATTTTGCGGTCATGCCGTTGAAGGACGGCGATAGTTTCACCGGCTGCCTGGCGCAGAACATAGATGCCGGAGTTGGGCTTCTCGCCGTCGGCGACAAGGTCGTGCTGTTTGCCAATTCGCCCAAGTTCACCATTGCCAAAGGCGATGCGGTGAAAGGTACGTGGTCTGTGGATGGCGGGGCTCCGACGGATTTCTCCTCGACCGCCGATACCGACGCCACCGCCACCATTGACGTGCCGAACACGACCGAGGCCGTCACGGCGTTGACGACGGGCAAGACGCTCGCGGTCAAGGCCAATGCCAGCAGCGTCGAGTTTCCGCTCGAAGGTGTCGAGAAGGCATTCATGGGCCTGACCGAGTGCATGCAGACCCAGAAGGCGCCGGAGTAATTCCGGCCTATCCTGCAAGCCAGACATCGGTGGCCGCCTCGAGCGGCCACTTTTCAAATCGGCGTGCGGCCGGTTAGCCGATCGACATCAGGCTGGCATTGCCGCCGGCGGCTGTCGTGTTGATGCTGGTCGAGACCTCTTCCAGCAGCCAGTGCAGGCAATAGCTGTCGGGTTTGTCTGACAGCTCCAGGCTCGATGCGGCCTGGACAATGATCAGCGGCCCCGGCAGCTGGGCGATCGCGGTATTGGTAGCCCGGATACGCTCAGCCTCGCCTTCGATCAGCGCACCTGCAAACGGCCCCGATGCTGTCCAGTTCGGACTGAAGGAAAACCTGGACGAAACGCTGGCTGGCAAGCCCTCCAGTGCTGCTTCCAACCCGGTCGATGCGTCGATGATGGCGTTGTTACCGGTGGCGAGCACAGCGGATAGCTGCCCATAGAGCCCATCCGCCGTCTCCGGCATCAGCAGGATCGTTCCGCGCGGGTGCAGGGCGTAGAGGTTACGCTCGCCAACCGGGCCGGCAAGTTCCGATATCAGGCCGAGCGCGGACCAAAGGCCGCTCTCGCGGGCAGCGCTGCCGATCGCCTTGGCGTCTTTTCCATCCAGCCATTTGGCGAAATCGAGCAGCGCCGGATCGGTGTGGACAGAGCTGTGCTGCGGGGGCACTGGAGGTGTCGAGACCAAGCGGCCGAGATAGAGCGGACCGCCGGCCTTGGGGCCGGTGCCGGATAGCCCTCTGCCGCCAAACGGCTGCACGCCGACGACAGCGCCGATGATGTTGCGGTTGACATAGAGATTGCCAGCTTTGACGCGGCTTGTCACATGGGCGATGGTTTCGTCCAGTCGCGTGTGCAGGCCAAAAGTCAGGCCGTAGCCTGTGGCGTTGATATCGTCGATCAGCCGGTCGAGATCGTCGCGCCGATAGCGCAGCACGTGCAGTACGGGGCCGAAGACCTCCTGCTTCAGGTCCGACAACTGGCGGAGTTGGATGATCGTCGGCGGAACGAACGTGCCGTTTGCGGTTTCTGCTGTCAGGGCGAGCTGCTCGACGTTGGCGCCGATGTCGCGCATGGCGTCGATATGCTTTTCGATATTGCTTTTTGCTTCGGCCGTGATCACCGGACCGATGTCGACAGCCAGGCTGTCGGTGCGGCCGATGACGAGTTCGTTGAGGGCGCCTTTCAGCATGTCGAGCACGCGGTCAGCCACCTCATCCTGCAGGCAGAGGACGCGCAACGCCGAGCAGCGCTGGCCGGCGCTGTCGAAGGCTGAAGCGATGACGTCGGCGACCACCTGTTCGGCAAGGGCCGAACTGTCGACGATCATGGCGTTCTGACCGCCTGTTTCGGCGATAAAAGGAATTGGCTTGCCATTCTCCGAGAGGCGGTTTGCGAGCTCAGCCTGGATCAGCCGGGCGACATCCGTCGAGCCGGTGAACATGACGCCGGCAATAGCGTCGTCTCCAACCAATGCGGCACCGACCCTGCCATCGCCGGGCAGCAATTGCAGGGCATCTGCCGGAATGCCTGCCTGATGCAGGATACGCACCGCTTCGGCGGCAATGAGCGGCGTCTCTTCGGCAGGCTTTGCCAGCACCGGATTACCCCCCACCAGGGCCGCTGCAATCTGACCGGCAAAAATCGCCAATGGAAAATTCCACGGGCTGATGCAGACAATGGGGCCCAGCGCGTGGTGCGCAAGGCCTAGGGTGCGGTTGGCCTGCTCGGCGTAATACCGCAGGAAATCGATCGCTTCCCGCACTTCACCGATGGCGTTCGGCAGGGATTTGCCGGCCTCGCGCATGATCAGTCCCAAAAGGTCCGGCATCCGCTGCTGCAGCAGGTCGGCGGCGCGTAACAGGCACGCGGCACGTTCGGCCGTTGGCGTGGCGCTCCAGGATGCGGTGGCGGCAGTGGAGAGAGCGACGGCCTGCTTTACGTCCGCGTCGGTCGCCTCTGTGACGGTGCCGACGATGTCGTTGATGTCGGCGGGGTTGCGGACCGGCAAAGCGGGATTGCCGTTGTCGCGCGGCGGAACTGCGGTCCATTCGACTTTCGTGCCTTCGCGCAGCACGCTCGACAATTCGGACAACGTGGTTTCGTCTGAGAGATCGAGCCCGGCGGAGTTGCGACGTTCGCCGTAGAGATCGGCAGGGCGCTTGATCTGCTCATGACGGGCGCCGACTGTTGGCATTGCGCGGACGATTTCGACGGGATCGGCCGTCAGTTCGTCGATGGAAATGGCCGGATCGGCGATTCGGTTGACGAAGGAGGAATTGGCGCCGTTTTCGAGCAGCCGCCGGACGAGGTAGGCGAGCAGTGTTTCATGAGTGCCGACAGGAGCGTAGATGCGGCACGGCCGGTCGAGATTGCTGCTGCCGACGACCTCGTCATAGAGCGGCTCTCCCATGCCATGCAGGCACTGGAACTCATAGTCGCCGACCTTGAAGGCGGATCCGGCCATGGCGTGGATCGTTGCCAGTGTCTGGGCATTATGGGTAGCGAACTGTGGAAACACGCAGTCTTTCGATGCCAGCAGCTTTTTCGCGCAGGCGATATAGGAGACGTCTGTGTAGATCTTGCGGGTATAGACCGGGAAATCAGCAAGACCGTCGACCTGCGCGCGCTTGATTTCGGCATCCCAGTAGGCACCCTTGACGAGACGAACCATGATGCGGTGCTTGGCCCGCTCTGCGAGATCGATGATGAAATCGAGCACAGCGGGGCAGCGTTTGCCATAGGCCTGGACGACGAAGCCCATGCCGTTCCAGCCGGATAGATCGGGATCGAGGCGCAGGGCTTCGAGCAGGTCGAGCGACAGTTCGAGGCGATCGGCCTCCTCCGCGTCAATGTTGAGGCCGATATCGTAGCCTTTTGCAATGAGAGCGAGCTTTTTGACGGCCGGCAGCAGTTCGGTCATGACGCGAGTGCTCTGGGCGCGCGAATAGCGCGGGTGCAGGGCTGACAGCTTTATGGAGATGCCCGGGCCGCTATAAATGCCGCGGCCGGCGGATGCCTTGCCGATGGCATGGATGGCATTCTCGTAGTCGGCAAAATAGCGTTTCGCATCGGCTGCCGTCGTCGCGGCTTCTCCCAGCATGTCGTAGGAATAGCCGAAACCTCTGGCTTCCAGCGCACGCGAGCGGCGCAGCGCCTCGTCGATGGTTTCGCCGGTGACGAACTGCTCGCCCATCATCCGCATGGCCATGTCGACGCCGCGGCGGATAACCGGTTCGCCGGCCCGGGCGATCAGCCGCGTCAGCGCCGCAGACAGGCCGGGATCGTTGACGGTGGACGTTAGCTTGCCGGTGACGACGAGGCCCCAGGTGGCGGCATTGACGAAGAGCGAGCGACCACCGCCGATGTGCGAGCGCCAGTCGCCATTGGCGATCTTGTCGCGGATCAGTGCGTCACGCGTGGCAGTATCCGGAATACGCAGCAGCGCCTCGGCAAGGCACATGAGAGCCACGCCCTCCTGGCTGGAGAGCGAATATTCATGCACCAGGCCCTCGACGCCGGAGCCTTTATGCTTGGCGCGCAGGGCGACGATCAGCTTAGTAGCGGTCTGTCTAGCGGTAGTGCGGATATCTTCGGGCAGAGTTGCCGCTTCCACCAGTCGCGGTACACATTCCATTTCCGGAATGCGATAGGCCGCTGTAATCGCCCGGCGCAGGGGTGTGGGTGGAGAAATGGGTGGGGCGAAATCCGCGAATATCGGCATGCTGCCAGCGGTTTCGACGGTCTTCTCGGGAACGGCTGTCTGCATCGCGGTCATCCCTGCCAAATGCGTGATTTCACGTGAATCGTTTATAGCATTGTGGCCGAAGTCGATCTGCCCTTATAGTCGCCCACGATATTGCAGTTTCTCTGATTATTTGTAATTTTATGGTGAAATCGATGCCTAATGAGACCAGTGGTGGTGAAATTGATCATTTCGACCGAAAAATCATGGATGCGCTTGTCGAAGACGGGCGGATGACCATTACGGACCTGTCGAAAAGGGTAGGTCTTTCCAAAACACCCTGCCAAGTGCGACTGAAACGGCTGATGGAAGACGGCTATATTCTTGGCTTCCATGCCAGGCTCGATCCGCAAAAACTCGGCCTCGATCACATCGCCTTCGCCGAGGTGAAGCTGTCCGATACGCGCGAGAAGGCGCTGGAGGAATTCAACAGCCGGGTCGCGAAGATCAAGGAAGTCGAGGAGTGCCATATGATTGCCGGCCAGTTCGACTATCTGCTGAAGGTCCGTACATCGGACGTCAGGAAATACCGGCAGGTGCTCGGCGAGAAGATTTCAAGTCTGCCGCATGTCGCGAGTACATCGACCTTCGTGGTGATGCAGGCGATCAAAGAGAGCGGCATCTGATGCGCTCGAATTCCCCTAGCCTATGGCGATGAGCAGGCCTTTACCGGATGTCTCGACGACAATATCCGTCATCCTTGCGCCCGAGAGATCCACTGTGTCGTGTTGCAGCAGCGCGATCTCTTGCGAACCTATGCGGAATGCCATCGGCGCCAGCGCAAACAGAAACGAGGTCTGGGACATTGCTTCCGATTGCGGCAGGTCGGAGGCCTCGATCCTTTTGACAGAATGAGCAATACCGCGTCTCGCCATCACATTCAGATCGGCGATCGGGCCATCCCGCAGGCGCCCGGAGGTCACAGTGTCGCCCGGAAAACCATAGGGCGCGGTGTTTTGGTCGAGCATCGCCGGCGCGCGGCCCTCGACCGCAAGCTCAATGGCATCGCCGTGGATAACCGTGAGGATGCGGTCTATCGCCGGAAAGCGTGAGAAAGGACCGTCGGAGGCGACGGTTGCCATGCTGATCCGCCAGTCGAAATCGGCGTTCGGCACAGCCGATGCAAAGACCGCGATTTCCAGCGTTTCCCCGCCGCCGTTTTTCCAGGGCATCCGCTTGTAGTCGCTGAGACGAAGGACGGTCATGCTGACCCCATGGTTCTGTTCATCGGCTAATGTCTATAAGATTGTACGGTGCTCACGCCGTTGCACTCAAGGGGCGGAAGACACCTGCGAACTGATAGCGGTCGCCGGGATGAATGATTTCAGCAAACGTCACGGTGCGGCCGCTCTGCCAGGTCTGGCGGGACAGCACGAGGCAGGGCTCTCCCTTCTGCATATCGAGGGTTTTTGCCGTGCTGCTGTCGGCCGCAACTGCCCGGATGACGTGCCGGGCCTCCGACCATGGGACCTGTTCAAGCAGCCAGCTGCCGGGCGGTTTGGTCTCGAAGGTTTCGAAGCGCGCGCGCGGCACAGTGTCCAGCATGATGACCCGATGCTCGATAGCATGCGGCTTGTGATCAACGATGTGAAGGCAGGTGAGGCGCAACAGTTCCTTGCCGGCCTCCTCGCAGAGTTTCAGGGCCTCCGACGGGCCAAGGCGCTCGATCTTGCTGGACAGGATCCGAAATGTGTAGTCGTGCCCGGCAGTCCGGGCATCCGCGCCGATATCCTGGATTTCCATGACGGTCCGGTCGATCTGCGGCGGTGCGACGAAGGAGCCGGCGCGGCGCTTGCGCAGGATCATGCCGCGGTCGGCAAGTGCCGTAAGCGCCTTGTTGACGGTCATCCGCGAGCAACCGTACTCCCGTTCCAGCTCGTGTTCGAACGGGATGCGCTGGCCCGGCTGCCAGGTGCCGTCCATGATCTTGGTTTCGATGTCGTCGTAAATGCTCTGATGGATGGACTTCAATACAATCCCCGGTCCGCAGTGCAGCGATCGCCATGCGCGACCGATGCTCGTGCCGCTATCGAACGCAAGCGGCGTCACCTCTGTTCGGTTTGTATATGCTTTTGAAAAAAACTCCACATTTTAGCAGAGCTGCGATTTGCCATATCGCTGCCGCGAAAAATCTGCCAAAAGCCACCCGTCCGAAAGGGCAGGGCGCGATCGCTATCAGCTTTAGGGTAGGATCGGGCGGGTAGATTGACGTCTCTCCTGCTGCTGCGAAACGACGTGGCCGTCCCTAAAAGCTTCCCCAATTCAAAGTTTGCCCCATCAACCGATCTTTAGATCGATCGGCTCCTGCAGGTGGCGCGCGACGTAATCCTGTATCTGGCGAACGATCTGGGCGGCGTGATCGATGGCCAGCCTGTCGGCGCGCTCGACATCGCCCGTCTCGATGGCGGCAATCATCTCCTCGTGCTCATCGACATACTGGCGGGGCAGACGATCGTCGAAGGTGGAATAATAGAGCCTGAGGATGCGCCGGCCCTCGTCGAGCAGCCGGGCAAAGAAATTGGTATAGTAGGCATTTCCGCCGAGTTCGGCGATCGCTACGTGAAATTCCCGATTGGCCTCAATCATCGCAAAGGCATCGCGCGCCTCGACGGCAGCGGCGAACTGCTGCTGATGGGCACGGATTTTCGCCATGGCTGCAGGTTTGCCACGCAGCGCAGCCCCACGGGTGGTGACGCGGTACATCAGCGCCAGCGCTTCGAAATATGTCGGCAGCGTTGCAAAATCTATGGTGGCGACGATGGTGTTACGGTTCGGCAGCGTCGTAACAAAGCCATCGGCTGCCAGGCGCAGAAGCGCTTCGCGGATGGGTGTGCGCGACATCTTGAAGCGCTCGGACAATCGTACCTCATCAAGCGGACTGCCGGGAGCCAGCACCATGGCTAGAATTTCACCGCGCAGCGCGGCATAGACGCTCTGCGTGCCGGAACCGCGCACGCGCGTCGTTTCCTCGCTGTCGTCTGTCTCGGTCTTTGCCATCAAGGCCTCGATTTTATGTTCAGGGTCTGGAGCGACATATAGCGGGCAACTGATTGCAATGCCAATTGCGTCCACTGATCATGCGTGATTTCGTTACTGCTGCGGCGTGGCGAGCGGCACTTCGAGAATTTCTCGGTTGCACGAAAACTGGGTCGAATTTTTCACAGGAAGCATGTTGGAGAGAACGCCCCCCTTTGTCGGGGCTGTCATCGACCCTATGATCGCGCAGCGGCGCCATACGGCAGCTGTGTTCGTTACGCGGAGGGATGTCATGGGGTCTGAAATTGTTCAGCAAAAGGGACTGGTGGCTTATCGATGACGACTGGAAAAAAGCATATCGTCCTCAATGCCTTCACCATGAACTCGGTGGGTCATATCAACCATGGCCTGTGGACCCATCCGCGCGACCGGTCCGTCGAGTATAAGACGTTGGACCATTGGACATCGCTCGCCAAGACCCTGGAGCGCGGCCTGTTCGATGGGGTCTTCCTGGCCGATATCCTTGGCGTCTATGACGTCTACGATAGCTCTGTGGACCTGACGCTGCGCGAAGCGATCCAGTTGCCGCTCAACGATCCTTCGCTGCTGATATCCGGCATGGCTGCGGTCACCAGGAATCTGGGGTTCGGGGTGACGGTCAACGTCAATGCCGAGGCGCCCTATCTTTTCGCGCGCCGTATGTCGACGCTCGACCATCTCACCGGCGGGCGGATCGGCTGGAATATCGTCACCGGTTATCTCGACAGCGCTGCGCGGGCGCTCGGCCAGGACGCTCAAGCAGCTCACGACTCACGCTACGACAGCGCGGACGACTACCTCGAGGTACTCTACAAGCTCTGGGAAGGCAGCTGGGCCGACGACGCAGTCCGGGCAGACCGCGAAGCCCGCATCTACGCCGATCCGTCAAAAGTGCATGCCGTCAGCCACGCCGGGCCTTTTTACCAGATGAGCGGCTATCATCTCAGCGAGCCGTCGATCCAGCGGACGCCTGTCATCTACCAGGCAGGGACGTCGGGGCGAGGGCGGCAATTTGCGATCCGTCATGCCGAATGCGTTTTCATCACCGCGACCGACAAGGCGGCTGCACGCAAGACGTCGCGCCTGCTGCGAGAGGAACTGGTGGCAGCCGGGCGACGCGCCAACGACATCAAGATCCTTGTCGGCATCACGGTCGTTGCCGAACGCACATCAAAGGCGGCTCAGGAAAAATATGCGGACTATCTGCGCTATGCCAACCCGGAGGCCGGTCTGGCGCATTTTTCGGCAAGCACCGGCATCGATTTTTCCCGCTATGGGCTGGATGAAAACATTGCCTATGGCGGCCCGTCCAATGCCAGCCAATCTGCGGCGCAGGTTGCCCAGCAACGCGGCTGGACGAGACGGCAGTTGCTCGCTGAAATGACAATTGGCGGACGCTATCCGACCATCGTCGGTGATGGATCGGAGGTTGCCGACGAACTCCAGGACTGGATCGTCGAAGGTGAGATCGACGGCTTCAACCTGACGCGGACGGTGATGCCGGAGAGCTACGAGGATTTCATCGAATACGTGGTGCCGGCGCTGCAGGATCGCGGCATCTACAAGACGGAATACGCGGAAGGATCGTTGCGAAACAGGCTGTTCGGCGAGGGCAACCGCCTTCCATCGCGGCACGCGGGGGCGTCTTTTCGAAGCCTGTAATCAGCAAACCGATATACAAAAAAGGCCGGAAGAAGATCATCCTTCCGGCCTTTTCGATTTTGTATGATGTTAAGCCCTTAGGCGGCTTCGTGGGTGGTGTGTGCCTTGCGGACTTCTTCGTCCGTGAGGATGCCGCTGGCCCGCAGCAGGGCTGCGAAGCGGCCGTTGCTCTTGCTCAGATCGTCGAAGCTGCCATTTTCCACGACCCGGCCATTTTCCAGGAAGAGGACGATATCGGCTTCGCGGACCGTCGAAAGGCGGTGGGCGATGATGAACGTCGTGCGGTTCTGGCGCAGGTTGTCGATGGCCGCCTTGACGCGGTTTTCTGTTTCAACATCCAGCGCGCTGGTGGCTTCGTCGAGGACCAGGATAGGTGCGTCCTTGAGGATGGCGCGGGCGATGGCAATCCGCTGGCGTTCGCCGCCGGAGAGCTTGTTGCCGCGTTCGCCCACCCGGGTGTCGTAGCCGTCGTCGCGTGTCTCGATGAAGTCGGCGGCAGCAGCAGCATTGGCGGCTTCCATGACTTGCTCGATCGTCGCATCTTCACGGCCCAGGCGAATGTTGTCGCTGATCGAGCGGTTCAGCAGACCGGCATCCTGGAAGACCGTCGCAATGCTGCGGCGCAGCGACTTGCGGGTGACCTTGGAGATATCCGTGCCGTCGACGAGGATCTGGCCGACCTGTGGGTCGAAGACGCGCTGGAGCAGGTTGACGAGCGTCGTCTTGCCGGCGCCGGTTGGGCCGACGATTGCAACCGTCTGGCCAGCCTTTACCGTGAAGTTGACGTCGTGCAGGCCCTGCGAGCTTTCGCCACCGAAGCCGAACGAGACGTTGCGGAACTCGACATCACCCTTGACGTCCTTGATCTCGGCCAGGCCTGCTGCTTCTTCACGCTCACGGACGGAGTCTTCCAGGGCGTAGAAGTCGACCAGCTTGGCACGGGCTTCGAAGATCTGCGTGGCGAACATGCGCATCTGGTCGAGACGGCCGATCAAGAGGTTGGCAAAGCCGATGAAGGCAATGACGTCGCCGACGCGCAGGCTACCGGCCTGGACCAGGGTGGTGCCGATGATCAGGATGATCATCATGGCAATGGTCGAGGCCATGCGGTTCAGGGCGCTGGCAAGTGCCCACCAGTCGAGAACAGGATACTGGGCAGCCAGCAGACGGTCGGCAAATGCCTTCAGCGAACGGGTTTCAGCTTCGATGCGGTTGTAGCTGTGCAGCACGGAGACGTTGCTGATCGAGTCGCTGACATGCGAAAATACCGTGTGATAGTGATCTTCGACAGAAGCCTGACCATCCTTGGTGCGGCTCATGACGACACGGCCGATCAGCCAATATGCAACGCCGAGCACGCCGAGCACTGCAGAAAGACGGATGTCCATCGAGATCGCGGTCGGGATGAGCAGAGCCAGTGCGACGACCGTCGACAGGTGGTTGCGCATGAATTCCAGCCACAGGCCGAACAGCGTTTCGCAGGCACGCAGCAGGGTGTGCAGGGCAGCGGACGTGCCGTGCTTGCTGTGCCACGACAGCGGCATGGAAATGATGCGACCAAAAGCTTCGGTCAGCAGCGTGGCGCGGCGGCCGTGCGCCAGGCGGTCGGCTTCACGCGCGACCACCACGAAGGCGATCGTGTTGAATACGGCGAAGGCGCCCCACATGATGAGGATCGGCTGAACCGGTGCCTTGGAAGACATTGCATCGATGATCTTGCCGAACAGGATTGGCTCAACGATGGTGATTGCGGCAAGCACGATGTTTGCGAGCACGACAAAAGAAACGCGGAGCCGGTAGGCGGCAAGATATTGCAAAGCTCTTGCGTAAACTCTTAAAAGCGACACGTCGATACCTCTTGTGCATCTGCGAATTCCGATGTTGTGAGCTTTACGATTTGCTACCTGAACCGGCGATTAACGAATCCTGACAAGGCGTTATCGGCACCATTTTCGTCGCTTTGGACCACTCCGCGACCAGCGATAAACCGGTTCTCCGAGGTCCCTCCATTCGGTCAGTCTTGCTGTTTTGCAGGCCCTCTCGCCCGGCATGACTTACCTTTGATCGATACGCGAAAATTCGCGGGTGACGCCTCCCGCATTTCCTGCAAAAATGAGGGGGTTAATTGCATGGGCTAAGTGTTGTTACCGCGCCTGACGATGGCGGCGCGGCTGCCGCACCCGGGCGCCAGGGGGTATTTGTGAATATTAATTGCCTACTTCAACTGCTGGTTATTTTCGAGGAGTGCCGCACTGTAGAAGCCGTCGTTACCGAACTGGAACGCGTGGTTCATTCTTACAAATTTGCCTATTATGGTTTGCTTAAGCAGCCGAAACCAAGCGCCGATCCCATGAGTCTCGTGCTGGCCGGCAAGTGGCCCGATAAATGGGCGCCGCTCTACATCGCCAAGAAATACGTGCTGATCGACCCAACCGTCCGCTATCTGGCGCGCGCCCAGCGCCCATTTCGCTGGCGAGATACCATTGCCGTATTTCGCGCCGATCCGCATCGCCGGCGGATGGAGCAGATGATGATGGATGCCCGGAATCACGGAATGCTGGACGGCTACATCTTTCCCATCCACGGGCGTAACGGCTTGCTCGGCACGATGACGCTCGGTGGCGACGTTATTGATCTTTCGCCGATCGAGATCAGCCTTTTCAATGCCGTCGCCTCCAATGCCTTCTGGAAAATCCTCGAGTTGCGGAACGAAGCCGAAGCGCTCGAGCGAGGCCTGGAGGTCGATATCCAGATGACGCGGCGGGAAATGGAGATTCTCAACTATCTCGCAGAAGGTCTGACCTCGATGGAGATCAGCAAACTGCTCAAGATCTCCAATCATACTGTCGACTGGTACATGAATGGCATCCAGGACAAGATGAAGGCCAAAAACCGCCAGAACATCGTCGCTTTAGCTTTCCGGTATGGCTTAATCGTCTAATCAAGAAATTTGATTTGCAGGCTCGCGGGGAAATTGAACTTCTTGTGACAAGGCGCTAAGAATTTTCTTCGCGGGTGCAACATGCCCGTTTCGACCCCGAGGAGATCGCCTTGCCCATTTCCAAAATCCTGGTTGCAAACCGTTCAGAGATCGCGATCCGCGTATTCCGCGCCGCCAACGAACTAGGCATTAAGACGGTGGCCATCTGGGCCGAGGAGGACAAGCTCGCGCTGCACCGCTTCAAGGCTGACGAGAGCTACCAGGTCGGCCGCGGCCCGCATCTTGCCCGTGATCTAGGCCCCATCGAAAGCTATCTGTCGATCGAGGAAATCATTCGCGTCGCCAAGATGTCCGGTGCTGATGCCATCCATCCAGGCTACGGCCTGCTGTCGGAAAGCCCGGAATTTGTCGATGCCTGTAAAGAGGCCGGGATCATCTTCATCGGCCCGACAGGCGATACCATGCGGCGCCTCGGCAACAAGGTCGCCGCCCGCAACCTCGCCATCGAGATCGGCGTGCCCGTCGTGCCGGCGACCGCGCCGCTGCCCGAAGACATGGCCGAAGTCGCCCGGATGGCCGATAGCATCGGTTATCCGATCATGCTCAAGGCCTCCTGGGGCGGCGGCGGGCGTGGCATGCGCACTATCCGCGACCCCAAGGATCTGGCCAAGGAAGTCACCGAGGCCAAGCGCGAGGCGATGGCCGCATTCGGCAAGGACGAGGTCTATCTCGAAAAGCTGGTCGAGCGGGCCCGCCATGTCGAAAGCCAGATCCTTGGCGATACCCATGGCAATGCGGTGCATCTGTTCGAGCGCGACTGCTCGGTGCAGCGGCGCAACCAGAAAGTCGTCGAACGTGCTCCGGCGCCTTATCTTACCTCGGAGCAGCGCCAGGAGCTGGCTACCTATTCGCTGAAGATTGCCAACGCCACCGGCTATGTCGGCGCCGGCACGGTCGAATATCTGATGGATATGGACACCGGCAAATTCTACTTCATCGAAGTCAATCCGCGCATTCAGGTCGAGCATACCGTCACCGAAGTCGTCACCGGCATCGATATCGTCAAAGCGCAGATCCACATCCTCGACGGCTTTGCCATCGGCACGCCTGGCTCGGGCGTTCCGGCGCAAAAGGACATCCGGCTGAACGGCCATGCCCTGCAGTGCCGCATCACGACGGAAGATCCAGAGCATAACTTCATTCCGGATTATGGCCGGATCACTGCCTACCGGCAGGCATCCGGCTTCGGCATTCGTCTCGACGGCGGCACTGCCTATGCCGGCGGCGTCGTGACCCGCTTCTACGATCCGCTGCTGGAAAAGGTGACCGCCTGGGCGCCCTCGCCGGATGAGGCCATCGCGCGCATGGATCGCGCTCTTCGCGAATTCCGTATTCGCGGCGTTGCGACCAACCTGACCTTCCTCGAAGCCATCATCACCCACCCTAAATTCCGCGACAATACGTACACGACGCGTTTCATCGACACGACGCCGGAGTTGTTCCAGCAGGTCAAGCGTCAGGACCGCGCCACCAAGCTTCTTACTTATCTGGCTGATGTCACCGTCAACGGACACCCCGAAGCGCGTGGCCGTCCCGCGCCGTCCGACAATATCGCCAAGCCTGTCCTCCCCTATATCGACGCCAAGATCCCTGACGGCACCAAGCAGAGGCTGGACCAGCTCGGTCCGAAGAAGTTCGGCGAATGGATGCGCAACGAAAAGCGCGTGTTGGTCACCGACACCACAATGCGCGACGGTCACCAGTCGCTGCTCGCCACCCGCATGCGGACCTTCGACATCGCGCAGGTGGCCGGCACCTACGCCCGGGCGCTGCCGGAACTGCTTTCGCTAGAATGCTGGGGCGGCGCCACATTCGACGTGTCGATGCGCTTCCTGACCGAGGATCCCTGGGAACGGCTGGCTTCGGTCCGCGAGCGCGCGCCGAACCTGCTGCTGCAGATGCTTCTGCGCGGCGCCAACGGGGTCGGCTACAAGAACTATCCGGACAATGTCGTCAAATACTTTGTTCGCCAGGCGGCCAAGGGCGGCATCGACTTGTTCCGCGTTTTCGACTGCCTGAACTGGGTGGAGAACATGCGCGTCTCCATGGACGCGATCATCGAAGAGAACAAGCTCTGCGAAGCGGCGATCTGCTACACCGGCGATATCCTGAATTCCGCACGGCCGAAATACGATCTGAAATATTACGCGGATCTAGCCGTCGAGCTGGAAAAGGCCGGCGCTCATATCATTGCGCTGAAGGACATGGCGGGCCTCTTGAAGCCTGCGGCGGCCACGGTGCTGTTCAAGGCGTTGCGCGAGGCCACCAGCCTGCCGATCCATTTCCACACGCACGACACGTCGGGTATCGCCGCCGCAACGGTGCTGGCGGCCGTCGATGCGGGGGTCGATGCTATCGATGCGGCCATGGATGCGCTGTCGGGCAATACCTCGCAGCCGTGCCTTGGCTCCATCGTCGAAGCGCTGCGCGGTTCCGAGCGTGATCCTGGTCTCGATCCCGAATGGATCCGCCGTATATCTTTCTATTGGGAGGCGGTGCGCCATCAGTACTCGGCATTCGAGAGCGACCTGAAGGGGCCGGCCTCGGAGGTCTACCTGCACGAGATGCCGGGCGGCCAGTTCACCAATCTCAAGGAACAGGCGCGCTCGCTAGGTCTGGAAAGCCGCTGGCATCAGGTCGCCCAGACCTATGCCGACGTCAACCAGATGTTCGGCGATATCGTCAAGGTGACGCCGTCCTCCAAGGTGGTTGGCGACATGGCGCTGCTGATGGTCAGTCAAGACCTGACCGTTGCCGACGTGATCAACCCGGCCAAGGATGTTTCGTTTCCGGAATCGGTCGTCTCGATGCTGAAGGGCGATCTCGGACAGCCGCCCGGCGGCTGGCCGGAGGCGTTGCAGAAGAAGGCGCTGAAGGGCGAAAAGCCCTACACAGTTCGCCCCGGCTCCCTGCTGGAAGCGGCCGACCTCGATGCCGAGCGTGCGGCGATCGAGACCAAGATCGAGCGCAAGGTCAATGATTTCGAGTTTGCCTCGTACCTGATGTACCCGAAGGTCTTCACCGATTTCGCGCTGGCGCATGACACTTACGGTCCGGTTTCGGCCCTTCCGACGCCCGCTTATTTCTATGGCCTTCCCGAAGGCGAAGAGCTGTTTGCCGAGATCGAGAAGGGCAAGACCCTTGTTATTCTCAACCAGGCGATGACCGGTACCGACGAGAAGGGCATGGTCACTGTATTCTTCGAGCTCAACGGTCAGCCACGTCATATCAAGGTGCCTGACCGCGTGCATGGCGCCGCCGGCGGAGCGGTGCGCCGCAAGGCCGAAACAGGCAATGCCACTCAGGTCGGCGCGCCGATGCCAGGCGTCATCTCGCGCGTCTTCGTGACGGCGGGACAGGCGATCAAGGCTGGTGACGTCCTCGTTTCGATCGAGGCGATGAAGATGGAGACGGCGCTGCACGCCGAAGCCGATGGCACCATTGCCGAAGTGCTGGTCAATGCCGGCGACCAGATCGACGCCAAGGACCTGCTGGTCGTCTACAAGGCCTGATCCTGATAGATGCATTGCAATCGATACAAAGGCGGCCCGCAGGGGTCGCCTTTTTCATTGGCAACTAAATCTGGATCAAACGAGCAAATTGCTTCCGGTTACGCCGCGAGATCAAACGTGAATTTGCCACAGGCGATCAGCGCTTGCGAATTCAATCGATTTAAATAGGGTGGGGGCTGATTTGCTGGGGAGAGAATCGGTGGAGACGACTGAAATTTTGAGTGGCGCAAAGACGCCTTGGCTGACACGGACGCGCGTGGCTGTATCGTTGTTGTTCCTGTTGAACGGCTTTGTCGTCGGATGCTGGGCGCCGAAAATTCCGGAATTTGCCGAACGCCTGCAACTGAGCAAGTTCGAACTCGGACTGATGATCCTGTTCTTCGGCATCGGGTCTCTGGTGATGATGCCGGTGGCGGGTGCCCAGATCGCCGGACGCGGTTCGAAGTTCGTCGCCAAGGTCACGGCGGTCCTGCTTCTGCCGATGCTGATCATCCTGTCGCTGGTTCCCGATGTCTGGACGGGCGCCATCGCTCTCTTTCTGTTCGGCGGGTTCGTTGGCGCCATGGACGTGGCGATGAATGCGAATGCTGTCGTGGTGGAAAAATCCATGCGCCGTGCCATCATGTCGTCCTGCCATGCCTTCTGGAGCCTTGGCGGCCTCATCGGTTCAGGCATCGGTGGCTATCTCATCGGCCATTGGGGTGTGCTTGCGCATGCGGAGGTGGCGACTGGTCTCGCCATCCTCTTCCTGGTGGCAGCGTGGCCGATCATCTTCAGCGATCAGCCGCATCCAGGCGAAGTCAAGCAAAAGGCAAAGTTGCCGATGACGCCGCTGCCATGGCTGCTGGGGGTGATCGCGCTCTTCTGCATGGTTCCCGAGGGCGCCGTTCTCGATTGGGGGGCGCTTTATCTTCGCCAGGAATTCGCTGCCACGCCAACGCTGTCCGGCTTTGCCTTCGCCGCATTCTCGCTGACCATGTCCATCATGCGCTTTGCCGGCGACGCGGTGCGCGACAGGTTCGGCGCCGTTAACACGCTGCGGGTGAGCACGGTGATTGCCATCGTCGGCATGCTGATAGCCGCCCTGTCGCCGAATGCCGGACTGGCGATCCTCGGCTTCGCGCTTTGCGGCGTCGGTATTTCCAACATGGTGCCGATTGCCTTTTCGGCTGGCGGCAACATTCCCGGCTTGCAGCCTGGCATCGGCATTTCAGTGGTCACGACGCTCGGCTATTCCGGCATGCTGGTAGCGCCCTCGGCAATCGGCTTTGCCGCCGAGCATATCGGCTTTTCGGCGGTCTTCATGATGTTGCCGCTGCTGCTGCTCATCGTGCTCGCGTTTTCCGGCCTTGCCCGCTATGCCGACAATGGAGAGCAGTCCGGCCATTGAGGCGTAAGCCGGGAAATGTGATACCTTATATGGTTGACAAGGCGGACGCGGTACTCCACCTGAAAGCCCTATTATCCTTGAGCCAACACGAGCTTTTCATGTCTTCACCGACCGAATTCGATCCGAAACCCCGTCGCGCCAGCGTTGCCGTCGATGTCGGCGGCGTCATTGTCGGCGGCGGCGCGCCCGTCGTCGTGCAGTCGATGACCAACACCGATACCGCTGATATCGACGGCACGGTGGCGCAAGTGGCAGCGCTCTTCAAGGCGGGTTCGGAGATGGTGCGGATCACCGTCGACCGCGACGAAAGTGCGGCCGCAGTGCCGCGCATTCGCGATCGTCTGCTGCGCCTCGGGCTCGATGTGCCGCTGATCGGCGATTTTCACTATATCGGCCACAAATTGCTGGCCGATCATCCGGATTGCGCCGAGGCGCTGGCCAAGTACCGGATCAATCCTGGCAATGTCGGCTTCAAGGACAAGAAGGACAAGCAGTTCGCCGAGATCGTCGAGATGGCGATCCGCTATTCCAAGCCTGTCCGTATCGGCGTCAACTGGGGATCGCTGGATCAGGATCTTCTCACCGCACTGATGGACAAGAACCAGGCCGAAGGCTTCCCGCTATCGGCACGGCAGGTGACGCGCGAAGCGATCGTGCAGTCGGCGCTGATTTCAGCGCAGCTTGCCGAGGAGATCGGCCTGCCGCGCAATCGGATTATTCTTTCGGCCAAGGTCAGCCAGGTTCAGGATCTGATTGCTGTCTATTCAATGCTCTCCGAGCGCTCCGACCACGCACTGCATCTCGGTCTCACAGAAGCCGGCATGGGCAGCAAGGGCATCGTCGCCTCGTCGGCTGCCATGGGCTACGTCCTGCAGCACGGCATCGGCGACACCATCCGCGTGTCACTGACGCCGGAGCCGAATGGCGATCGGACGCGCGAAGTCCAGGTGGCGCAGGAACTGCTGCAGGTCATGGGTTTCCGCCAGTTCGTGCCCGTTGTTGCCGCCTGTCCGGGCTGCGGTCGCACGACGTCGACGGTTTTCCAGGAACTGGCGCAGAACATTCAGAACGACCTGCGCAAGAACATGCCGGTCTGGCGCGAGAAATATCCGGGCGTCGAAGCGCTCAACGTCGCGGTCATGGGCTGCATCGTCAACGGTCCCGGCGAAAGCAAGCATGCCGATATCGGTATCTCGCTTCCCGGCACCGGCGAAAGTCCTGCCGCTCCCGTCTTCATCGATGGACAGAAGGCGATGACGCTGCGTGGCCCGAACATCGCATCCGATTTCGAGGCGCTGGTTGCGGAATACATCGAAAAGCGCTTTGGCCAGAAAACCCTGGCCGCAGAATAGCGCCAGCGGCGTCAGCCTCAAATACGGCTGGCCAGCAGCTTCAGCCCGGCAAGGCAATAGAAGGTCGCCATCGCGCCCTCGATCCAGCGTCGAAGACTTTTGTAGACTTTCAGAGCATGCGGCGTTGAGAATATCACTGCATAGCTCATGAAGGTCGTGAACCCCATGATCATGCAGCCGCCGATAATCAGCGCCGCCACCGAGGTCGGCGCTCCCTGCGGCATGCCCAAGGTGATAATGGCCAGCCAAGCGAAGATCGCCTTGGGATTTGTGACGTGGATGCCGTAACCGCGCAGCAGCAGTGATCGGGCGCTATCCCGCCTGACCGTGCCGGCGGGCGGCATTTCGATTGAGGAGCGCATGGCGCGAAATGCCTTATAGGCAAGATACAGCAAATACAGACCGCCCAGGATCTTCAGGATCTCCAGCGCCGTGGCGTAGGTCTGGAGCAGGGTCGCAAGACCAAGCGCGGCGGCGCACGCCCAGGTCATCGAACCACCGAAGATACCAAGGGCGATCATCATGCCGGCCTTGCGGCCTTGAGTCATCGAGGTCGAAATAATGGCCATGATTGCCGGCCCCGGGCTCGCGGCAGCCACCAGATAGGCCGCATAGGCAGGCAGGATCTGGGGAAGGTAGGCAAACGCTTCATGCATGCGGTCATGCTCCCGGTTTCGAAAGTCAGGCGTCTCGATTTGCAATGCAAATCGCGGTCCGTTGCCTAATGACTGGGTTCAGCTCTTGCGGCTGGCAATAAAACGGGCGGCTTCGGCGAGGACGGCGGCCTTGTCTCCGTAGGGTTCCAGCAAGCCTGCAGCTTCCTGGACCTGACGTGCCAGATATTCCTCGCCCCAAGCGATGCCATGCAGCGCCACCAGCGTTCCCTTGCCACGGCCGGCGTCCTTGCCGGTGGCCTTTCCCATGGTTTCTGCATCGGCGGTGAGGTCGAGCAGATCGTCGGCCAGCTGGAAGGCGAGGCCGATCTTTTCACCGAAAGTCCGCAACCGCTGCCTGTCGTCTGTCGAGGCACCGGAAATAATGGCACCGGCTTCGCAGGCAAAGCGGATCAGGGCGCCGGTCTTCATGGCCTGCAGTGTCTTGATGCCCTGTTCGCCGGACGCCTGTTTTTCTGCGGCAAGGTCCAGCGCCTGTCCACCGGCCATGCCGCCGATGCCGGCAGCCCGTGAAAGGGCAAGGACGAGGTCGATCTTCCGGGCCGCAGGTAACGTCGTCTCGGGTGCGGCGACGATATCGAAGGCGTAGGTCAGCAGACTGTCACCGGCGAGAATGGCTGTCGCTTCGTCGAAGGCGATATGCACGGTCGGTTTGCCGCGCCTGACGTCGTCATTGTCCATCGCCGGCAAGTCGTCGTGTACTAGCGAGTAGCAATGGACGGCTTCAAGGGCGGCGCCGATGCGCAGTGCCGCGTCCGGATCGCCGCCAAGCAGCGCTGTCGTCTCGAGCACCAGGAATGGGCGAAGGCGCTTGCCGCCGTTGAGTACGCCGTGGCGCATTGCGGCCATCAGCCCTGATGGCCGGTCGATCTCGTCTGCAAGAGGCGTATCGTCGATGAGCGCTGCCAGCATCGCCTCCACCTTGAGGGCGCTGGCCTTGAGACGCTGTTCGAAGAGGGTGGTCGTGCTATCCATTGCCGCTGTTTGCCATGAGTGCCGGATACTCGCAACGAAATTGTCGGGAGAGATCTTTTGCCTGTCAGCCCCACTCTGGCCATTGCCGGAAGCAGGCGGTATGACGTTGAGGTAGAGGCGAGGACGGGCGTTCGGAATTGGACATATCGACGCAGAACGACGAGCAGGACGAGGTGCCTGAAGAACGGGACAGGCTGGCCTGGTTTTTCGGCCGTCCCATCTGGCAGCGCGTCGTCATCGGCCTCCTCGGTCTTCTGCTGCTGCCCTATGTGCTGATCTTTTTTTACGTCCTGCCCTTCGTCCATCCTGTCTCGAACCTGATGCTGCGCGATGTCGTGCTGTTGCGCGGTTACGATCGCCGCTGGGTGTCTTTCGAGCAGATCTCGCCGGTGCTGGTAAAATCGGTGATGGTCTCGGAAGATGGGCAGTTCTGCTCCCATGGGGGCGTCGACTGGAGTGAAATGGGGATGCTGGTGGCAGATACGCTGCACGGCCAATCAACCCGCGGCGGCAGCACCATTCCGATGCAGACGGTGAAGAACCTGTTTCTCTGGAACGGACGGTCGTTCGTGCGCAAGACCCTGGAGCTGCCGCTGGCAGTCACGGCTTCCATCGTCTGGTCGAAGCGGCGGATGATGGAGAATTACCTGAATGTCGCCGAATGGGGGCCTGGCATCTATGGCATCGAGGCCGCCGCCCAGCACCATTTCAAGGTGCCGGCCTCACGATTGACTGCCCGGCAGGCGGCACTGCTTGCTGTGTCGCTGCCAAATCCGATCGAGCGGGTTGCCAGCAAGCCTGGCCGTGGCCTCAGGCAACTGGCCGCGCTGATCCAGCGACGTGCACAGGGCGCCGGCGATTACATCAAATGCCTTTATGACTGACATCATAACTTGTGGCTCGACAGACTGTTGTCATCTGCCATTCTTGCGAGTGACTTAAGGGGCGGATTGTCTCCATCAACATACGGATGCCCCGATGAACGCCGCAAACCTGTCACCCGACCTGCTGTTCTATTCCAAGAGCCGCCATCCCGAGCCTTCCGTGCATCTGGGGCGGCGCTTTGATCTCTCCGGGACATTCCAGTATGAACCGGGCAATACGATCGTCTGCCATGTCGTCGAGGGATCCGAGACCCAGCAGGCGCTGATCGACGCGCGCGCCAAATATCTCGCCATGCCGGAAGCCGGACAATTCACCTTCACGGCGATGTCCAGCCTGCACATGACGCTCTTCCAGGGCATCATCGAACATCGCCGTGACCGGCAATTCTGGCCGGCGGACCTACCGACCGACATGCCGATCGACGAGATGACCGAGGTCATGGGTGAGCGGCTGAAGGCCTTTTCGATGCGCGATCCTTTCAAGGTCAGCGTCACCCGAGCCCGGCCGGCCGGGCTGCTGGTCGACGGCGCGACGGCAGAGGATCGACGCATCATGCGGGGGTGGCGCGATGCCTTTGCCGACCTCCTTGGCTATCGTCATCCGGACCACGATAGCTACGCATTTCACATCACTTTCGCCTATGTCATCGAGCGCCTGTCTGACGAAGCCCTGCCGCGCTGGCAGCAGTTGCTCGACGAGGTCGCCAGCGACGTTCTCGAACGCTGCCCGATCCTCGAGTTGAGGCCGCCGGCATTCTGCGCGTTCGATGACATGAACCATTTCGAAGAATTGTTGGTCTTTAACTTCAAGCCCTGAGACAGGATGGCACCATGGACAAGCTCACCCTCTACATCGCCAACAAGAACTATTCGTCCTGGTCCTTCCGGCCATGGCTGGCGATGCAGGGGTGCGGCGTGCCTTTCGAGGAAGTGCTCGTTCCCTTCGATTTTCCGGCAGGCAATCCGCGCTTCCGCGAGATCTCCCCGACGGCGCGGGTTCCGGTGCTGCACCACGGGAGCCTCAGGGTCTGGGAATCGCTGGCCATCATCGAATACGTCGCCGAATTGTTTCCGCAAGCGGGTCTCTGGCCGGCGGACCCAGCTCTCAGGGCGCAGGCGCGGTCGATCTCCATGGAGATGATCTCCGGCTTTCGGGGTCTGCGCAACGCCTGCCCGATGAACTTCCGCCGGCCCAGGCGCCGGTTGCTCGATCAGCCCCATGACGTGGCAGTCGACGTGGCGCGGATCGAAACGATCTGGCGCGAGATGCGGGCGCTGTCGGGCGGGCCGTTCCTGTTTGGCGCCTTTTCGGCCGCCGATGCGATGTTCGCGCCGGTCGTCAATCGCTTCGAAGCCTATGACCTGGTTGTCGCTGAAGATACATTGAGCTATATGGCGGTCATGAAAGCCCATCCGGCCTGGCAGAAGTGGCAGACGGCGGCGCTGGAAGAAACCTGGATCGTCGCTGAAGACGAGGCTTGATGCCTGAATCAGCCGTTGCCGCAAAAAATGCGGCTAGGGACTGGTCAAAGGCCCAACCCCGATGTATAAGCGCGCCAAAATTCCGAAATCGATTGCATGTCGTTTCGGCCGCCTGGCTGGCCGTTGTCATGTCTATCCCGCACAGTGGAGTATGAGAAAATGGCTGTACCGAAGAGAAAAACAAGCCCGTCCAAGCGCGGCATGCGCCGTTCGGCTGATGCGCTCAAGACTTCGACATACGTCGAAGACAAGAACTCCGGCGAACTGCGCCGCCCGCATCACATCGACCTGAAGACCGGCATGTACCGCGGCCGCCAGGTTCTGACTCCAAAAGAATCCGCATAATTTCTTGCGGTTGCAATATCGGTATTGAGGCTGGCCTTTGGCCGGCCTTTTTGCTTTTCTCGCCCAGGTTTAAAAGCGATGCGACTTGCGCTATGGCTGTGCGGCCGTTCGTCCACGATGGAGTTAGTCGATCATGATTGCCGCTTTCCCGCTGATGGTTATCCCGTTCGTGCTCTACAATCTCGCCATGGTCGGGCTGATGGGCGGTGGCGGCATTGCGGCTCTCGGCAACGACCTAATCATGTTGTCGATGCTGTCGGGAGCAACCTGGAAGATGGCGCTCGGCGATCTTTTCATCGTCATCGCGCTGGCGCTGCTGTTCTTCGAGATCCTTAAATCCACCCGCAATGTCGGCTCGCTCGCCAATCACATGCTGTCGATGCTGGTTTTCATCGCTTTCCTGGTGGAATTCCTGCTGGTGCGCGACGCGGCGACGCAGATATTTTTCATCCTGATGACCACCGCCTTTATCGACGTTATCGGCGGCTTTGCCGTCTCGATCCGCACGGCCGGCCGGGATGTCTCCATCGGCCTTTGACGATGACCGCAGCCTTGGCTGCGGCCCTTGGGCAATTGCTTCAGTCGTCTCTCACAAGCTGTCGAGCTTTGCCTGCAGCGCCTTCATCTGCTCCTTCAACTCGTCGATGTCACGGGCTTCGGCCTTGCGGGTTTCCTTCGGCGGTGACTTCATGAAGGGCGCAAACATCTCCATGGCCTGCTGAAACATGTCCGTGTTGCGGCGCACCTGTTCCTCGACCATCTTGATCGGCAGCGAGAAATTCTTGGCGAGCGGCGTTTCGCCAAAAGCGCTGCTCATCTGCTCGCGCATCTGGACTTGCTGCTCAGTAAAGGACTTCATCGAATGCTCGAGAAAGCTCGGCACGACCATCTGCATCTGATCGCCGTAAAAGCCGATCAGCTGTCGCAGGAATGAAATCGGCATCAGGGTATTATTGGTCTTCGATTCCTGCTCGAAGATGATCTGCGTCAATACCGCATGCGTGATGTCATCGCCGCTCTTGGCATCCTGAACTGTAAACTCCTCCCCCCGTTTCACCATCTCCGCCAGGTCTTCCAGTGTCACGTAGGTGCTGGTTCCTGTGTTGTAGAGGCGGCGATTGGCGTATTTCTTTATTACGACCTGGCCCTCGTTTTTTGCCATTATCAGTCTCCTAACCCCGTCTGATTGTATGGATACTCCTCCACCAAAGAGTGTAGACGGAAAGGAAGGCCGGTGACAATCAGTTTGTGCGCTGCGGCAATCCCTTTCCGCAGGTTGGTTTTTCGGTCCATCAGCATGTCGAAACAAAACATGCAGGGTTGAAATCTTCGTGTTTGACTCGGGAGCCCGCCTTTGACAGTTTTCGCCGGCCGAGCCAGCTCTCGAGGAGGATTTTCATGAGCCAACCATCCATCGTCATCGCCAGTGCCGCGCGCACCGCAGTGGGCGCCTTTAACGGGGCTTTTGCAGCGATCCCGGCCCACGAACTGGGAGCAACGGCGATCCGGGGGGCTCTGGAGCGCGCCGGCATCGAGGCTGCCGAGGTGGACGAGGTTATCCTCGGCCAGGTGCTGCAGGCAGCGCAGGGCCAGAACCCGGCGCGCCAGGCTGCGATGAAGGCGGGCGTGCCGCAGGAGGCGACGGCCTGGAGCGTGAACCAGCTTTGCGGCTCGGGCCTGCGGGCCGTGGCGCTTGGCATGCAGCAGATTGCGCTTGGCGATGCGAAAATTATCGTGGCCGGCGGCCAGGAGTCCATGTCGATGGCGCCGCACGCGGCCCACCTGCGCGCGGGCACCAAGATGGGCGACATGACCATGGTCGATACGATGATCAAGGATGGCCTGACCGACGCATTCTACGGCTATCACATGGGTATCACCGCCGAAAACGTCGCCAAGCAGTTTGAGCTGTCCCGCGATGACCAGGATACCTTTGCCGTCGCTTCCCAGAACAAGGCCGAGGCAGCCCAGCAGGCCGGACGTTTCAGGGATGAGATCGTGGCCTTCACAATCGCCGGCCGTAAGGGCGACGTGACCGTCGATAGCGACGAGTACATCCGCCACGGATCGACGCTGGAGGGCATGGCGCGGCTCCGTCCTGTGTTCGACAAAGAGGGGACGGTTACCGCCGGCAACGCATCCGGGCTAAACGACGGTGCTGCCGCAACGGTGCTGATGAGCGAGGGGGAAGCCGAACGTCGTGGAATCCGTCCACTGGGCCGGATCGTTTCCTGGGCAACCGCGGGCGTGGATCCGCAAATCATGGGCACCGGCCCCATTCCGGCCTCGCGGAAGGCGCTGGAAAAAGCTGGCTGGACGGTTGGCGACCTCGACCTCGTGGAGGCCAACGAGGCCTTCGCGGCACAGGCCTGCGCGATCAGCCGCGAACTGGGCTTCGATCCCGCCATCGTCAATGTCAACGGCGGGGCGATTGCCATCGGTCACCCGATTGGCGCATCGGGCGCCCGTATTCTGACCACTTTGTTGTTCGAGATGAAGCGGCGCGGTGCACGTAAGGGTCTTGCGACCCTGTGTATTGGCGGCGGCATGGGGGTAGCCATGTGTATCGAGGCGTTTTAAACAGTCTGCCATGGGGTCTGCGGGCTGCGTGGTAGGCAGCGGCACTGGGGAACGGACTATGAGCAGAGTAGCACTCATCACCGGGGGCACCCGCGGCATCGGCGCCGCCATTTCCATGGCGTTGCACAATGCCGGCTATCGGGTCGTCGCGACCTATGCCGGCAACGATGAAAGAGCCGAAGCCTTTAACAGCGTGACGGGCATTGCCGTCTATCGCTGGGACGTCACGGACTACGAGGCTTGCGGCAAGGGCATTGCCCAGGTCGAGGCTGACGTCGGCCCGGTGGAGATCCTGGTCAACAACGCCGGCATCACCCGCGATGCGATGTTCCACAAGATGACGCCGCAGCAGTGGCATGAGGTGGTGAATACGAACCTGAACGGTCTTTTCAACATGACGCACCATGTGTGGGCGGGCATGCGGGAGAGAAATTTTGGGCGGGTCGTCAATATCTCGTCGATCAATGGCCAGAAAGGCCAGATGGGCCAAGCCAACTATTCGGCCGCAAAGGCGGGGGATATCGGCTTTACCAAGGCGCTGGCGCAAGAAGGCGCTGCCAAGAACATTACCGTCAATGCGATCTGCCCTGGCTATATCGGCACGGAGATGGTGCTGTCGGTGCCGGAAAAGGTAATGAACGGTTATATCCTGCCGCAAATTCCGGTTGGCAGGCTGGGGGAGCCGGAAGAAGTTGCCCGTTGCGTCGTATTCCTCGTTGCCGATGACGCCGGGTTCATCACCGGCTCCACGATCACGGCAAATGGCGGCCAGCTTTTCGTCTGACGGATTTATCTTCGTCTATGAAGTGGCGAGCTAGCGGCGTGCATTCCGCGGGCGCGAGCGAACAGGCACGAGCACCCGGCTTTGCTCCTTGCGCTGGGCCGCCCGCACGGCAACGGTCGAGGTAACGGCAGCGGCAGCGATGACACCCAAAGCAGCGATATATGTGACGAGTTCAACCATGGAAAAGTCGATCCTTTCGGCGAGCACCCGGTAGCCCGGCTCAAACAATATTGCTCGCGTTCCATCAATATCGGTACAGCAACACCGAATTGAAAGGGGTTGAAGTTCACGTCATCGTCAACAGTGTGTTGACGGCATGAAAAAGGGCGCCGAAGCGCCCAATTCCAACTTCATGCCGAAGCTTAGCGGCAACGTGCTTCGTAGCGCTGGCCATAACGGTCGCGATAGATGCAGTAGCCACGACGTTCCGAGTGGCCGATCAGGTTACCGACGAGGCCGCCTGCAACGGCGCCGACAGCAGCACCGCCCCAGCTATTGGTGACGGCACCACCGATGACGGCACCGGTGCCTGCACCAATGGCTGTGCCGCGCTCTTCCGGCGTGCACGATGCGAGTGTGCCGATGAGTGCAACTGCGATAATCAGTTTTTTCATGTCTTGCTCCCTAGATAATAGACCATATTGGTCTAGCACAAATTACGAATTAAATCCGCCCCATCAGGACGAGCACCAGAATGATGACGACGATGAGACCAAGGCCACCAGAAGGACCATAACCCCAGCTGCTGCTGTAGCCCCAGTTTGGCAGTGCGCCCACCAGGAGCAATACGAGTACGACGAGCAGTATCGTGCCGAGCATGGTCAGTTCCCTTCACTTCGAAAGCATTTGTTTGCTGATGCCATAAACGCGGCTCACATAAAGTTGTTCCCGCCAACTATCTCGATTATTTGGGACAATGGCTTATTGGGGAGATTTTATAGCCGGCTCAGCGGTTTTTCATGGCTGGATGCTGCTCTCGCCCTGAAGATGCTGTCACGTCGGCGCCGACGACGATTCATCATCTGGTGCTTTTGGCCGGCGTAGTGACGATATCTAGGCGTGAACGGATCATGAATCCGGGCGAGTCAGCGATTCGTAGCCTCTTTGTTCCGGGGGCGTTCCAAACCGCTCCCGCAGGTCGTCCGAGGCCACTTTGCTTCCCGTCTGTGGCAAATGACCAGTATTATCCGGGTGTCTAAAAAATTGTTTTGCCTTCCGGGCCTTGCCTTTGCCACCTAGGCTGGTCATCTGTGGGGAAGCTTACAACAAGCGTTCCTGACCCTGAAGGCTGCTGCGCCTCATCTTCGCATGGACCAATGACCCTGACTTCGCAGCCCATGATTTTGAGCGGTCGCGGTGTAACCGCGGTGCTCGGACCGACAAATACCGGCAAGACCCATTACGCCATCGAGCGCATGGTCGCGCACGGCAATGGCATGATCGGCCTTCCGCTGCGGCTTCTGGCGCGCGAGGTCTACACGCGGCTTGTCGAGAAAGTCGGTATCAAGAACGTTGCGCTGTTTACCGGCGAAGAAAAGATCGCCCCGCCTAACGCCTGTTACTCCGTCTGCACTGTCGAGGCGATGCCGCGCGAGACGCGGGCCTCTTTCGTTGCCATCGACGAGGTGCAACTCGCCGGCGATCTCGAGCGCGGTCATATCTTCACTGATCGTATCCTGCATCTGCGCGGCCGCGACGAGACATTGCTTCTCGGCGCGGGCACCATGCGGCCGATCCTGGAGCATCTGTTGCCGGGAATTACCGTTGTCGAGCGGCCAAGGCTTTCCCATCTTGCCTATGCCGGCCAGAAGAAGATTACCCGGCTGCCGCAGCGTAGCGCCATCGTCGCGTTTTCAGCGGATGAGGTCTACGCCATTGCCGAACTGATCCGTCGCCAGCGCGGCGGGGCGGCCGTGGTCCTCGGTGCCCTAAGCCCACGCACGCGCAATGCCCAGGTCGAGCTTTACCAGAACGGCGATGTCGAATACCTCGTCGCTACCGATGCCATCGGCATGGGCCTCAATCTTGATGTCGATCACGTCGCGTTTGCCCAGGACAGGAAATTCGATGGCTACCAGTTCCGTCATCTCAATCCTGGTGAACTCGGGCAGATTGCCGGCCGTGCCGGTCGCCATCTGCGCGACGGGACGTTCGGTGTTACCGGCCAGGTCGATCCCTTCGATGCCGATCTCGTTCGCCGCATCGAGAGCCACCAGTTCGACAACGTCAAAGTGTTGCAATGGCGCACGAAGGATCTCGACTTTTCCTCCGTCGCCGCGCTGAAGCTCAGCCTCGATGCGCCGCCGCGCATCCATGGGCTGACACGTTCGTTGCCTTCCGTCGACCAGCAGGCTTTGGAGCAACTGACCGGTTATCCGGAGGTTGCGCGCCTCGCCGTCGGCCGGGCGAATGTAGAAAAATTATGGGAAGCCTGTGCATTGCCGGATTATCGGCGTATCACACCGGCCCAACATGCCGATTTGATTTCGTCCCTGTTTTCCGATCTCGTGCAACATGGCACGGTGAACGAGGATTTCATGGCCGAGCAAGTCCGGCGCGCCGACCGGACCGATGGCGAGATAGACACGCTTTCGGCGCGAATCGCGCAGATAAGAACTTGGACCTATGTTTCGAATCGGCCCGGTTGGCTTGCCGATCCGACACACTGGCAAGAAAAGACGCGGGAAATCGAAGATCGATTGTCCGACGCGTTACATGAAAGGTTGACGAACCGCTTTGTTGATCGCAGGACATCTGTGCTCATGAAGCGCCTGAGAGAGAATGCAATGCTGGAAGCTGAAATCAGTGTAAATGGAGATGTCTTCGTCGAAGGGCATCATGTCGGGCAGTTGACCGGGTTCCGGTTCTCTCCTATCGGCGGGACTGACGGTCCCGACGCCAAAGCCGTGCAGAACGCGTCGCTCAAAGCGCTGGGTCTGGAATTCGAGGCGCGCGCTGCCCGCATTCATGCGGCAGGCAACGGCGATCTGGCGATCGGCTCCGATGGTTCGGTGCGCTGGCTCGGCGACCCCGTGGCGCGGCTTACCGGCAGCGACCATATCATGCGCCCACGCGTCATCCTGCTTGCCGACGAGCAGCTGACCGGCCATGCGCGCGAACATGTTGCCGCCCGCATCGAGCGCTTCGTCAATCATCACATTTCGACGGTGCTGAAGCCGCTCGACGACCTCTCTCGCGCTGAAGACCTGCAAGGCCTTGCCAAGGGTCTGGCTTTCCAGGTCGTCGAGAACCTCGGCGTGCTGTCCCGCCGCGATGTCACGGAAGAAGTGAAGTCGCTGGACCAGGATGCGCGCGCCTCGATGCGCCGCTATGGCATCCGCTTCGGCGCCTATCATATTTTCGTTCCAGCATTGCTGAAGCCGGCTCCGGCTGAGCTCATCACCCTGCTCTGGGCGCTGAAAAACGACGGCATCGACAAGCCGGGCTATGGCGATCTCATCCCGGTCCTGGCTGCCGGCCGCACATCCGTGGTCACGGATTCGACCTATGAGCGCACCTTCTACAAGCTCGCCGGCTTCCGTTTCCTTGGCAAGCGTGCCGTGCGCATCGACATTCTCGAGCGCCTTGCCGATCTTATCCGGCCGCTGCTGCAGTGGAAGCCCGGCCAGCCTTCCCGTCCGGACGGTGCCTATGATGGCCGGCGCTTCACAACGACGACGGCGATGCTGTCCATTCTTGGTGCTACGCTCGACGATATGGAAGAGATCCTGAAGGGCCTCGGCTATCGCGCCGATGCCGTGCCGGCCGAAGAAGCTGCAATTCACCTCAGCAAGCAGGACGCTACGCCAGTCGCTGCGACAAACGTATTGGCACCAGTCGACGGATCCTCTACGCCGCACCCAGAGACAGCTGAAGCCGAAGCTGCCGTGGCGACCCAGTCAGAGGCCGTCGCGGAAACAGTCGCGGAAGTGTCCGCAGCGGTTTCGGAAGATGCTCCTGTTGCCGAGCCGGAAGCCGCCAAAGACGTTGCGCCTGAAAGCGCAGCAGAGGCTGCCGTTACCGATGTGGCTCCGTCAAAAGCTGCGGCCGAAGGCGCTCCAGTCGACGCGGTCGCTGCCGAGCCGCCGAAGCCGGTATTGCTGTGGCGGCTGGGTGGCCGCAACGACAACCAGCGTCCGGCTCCGCGCCAGGGCGAGCGCCGTGGTCAACAGGGTCCACGCGCTGGCCAGGATCAGGCCAATGCGCAGCCAAACACCAATCGTCGCCCATCCGGCGACCAGCCGCAGGGCGAAGGCAATCGCGAAGCACGCGACAATCGCGGCGGGCCGCGCGGTGGCAAGGACGGCGGCGGCGGTCGTCCGCCGCAGCAGCAGGGCAAGCGTCCCGATCATCGCGGCGGCGAGCGCAATGAGCGCAATGACCGTGGTGGAGAGCGCAACGATCGAAACAATCGCCCGGCGGCTCAGCCGACACGCTTCGAGGCGAAGCCACCTCGCAAGGAAAAGCCGATGGATCCGGATTCGCCCTTCGCAAAGCTGGCCGCGCTCAAGGAGCAGATGAAGAAGTAAGCCATGGTGGACGAAAGACAGGTCTCAAGCGGTTCGCGACAGCGCATCGACAAGTGGCTGTTTTTCGCCCGCATGATAAAATCCCGCTCGCTGGCGCAGACCTACGTGCTTAAGGGCAACGTACGGATCAATGGCGAGCGCATCATCCAGCCGAGCCATGGCGTCAGGCCCGGCGACAAGATCGAACTGTCGCTGGAACGACGGGACATAGTTCTCGTTGTCAGACTGCCCGGGGAGAGGCGAGGTCCTTTCGAGGAAGCCAAGCTGCTGTATGAGGACATCACGCCGCCACCGGATGAAACGAAGAAGCTGACCCTGTTCGAACAAGCGCTGCGCGACCCCGGCGCCGGGCGCCCGACGAAGCGCCAGCGCCGCGAGATCGACCGGCTGATGGCGGACGACGAATAGAATACGATGCCGGCAGGCTTGAGATTTAGAGACTGTTTAATCTTGAAATCTGCCGACAAAGCCGATACCTGACGAGCAACCCGCTGAGACAGCCGGTTTACTTGCCTCCGGGACGAGGCAGGTTGCCGGTACCCGATGGAAAGGCGCGACGTTCCAGGTCGTGCGTCCCCGGAAAACTTGAAAAATCCTGGAGTTCATCATGACCTACGTCGTGACCGACAATTGCGTACGTTGCAAATACACCGATTGCGTTGAAGTCTGCCCGGTAGACTGCTTTTACGAGGGCGAGAATTTCCTGGTCATCCATCCCGACGAGTGCATCGATTGCGGCGTCTGCGAACCGGAATGTCCGGCTGAAGCCATTAAGCCCGATACCGAGCCGGGCCTCGACAAGTGGCTGAAAATCAATGCCGATTACGCGACCCAGTGGCCAAACATCACGGTCAAGCGGGAGCCGATGGCCGAAGCAAAGCAGATGGATGGCGAGACCGGCAAGTTCGAGAAATACTTCTCTGCCAACCCCGGTTCTGGCGACTGATCCCTGCCTTCAAATGAACGTTGCGCCGAATCATGGCGCGCGTTCGAATTGGCGTGCAAATACGGCACTGCAAAGCAAATTATTGATTTCCTCAGATTTTTGTGCTAGGGTCGCTCTACTGATCCATTGAGGCATCTTGATGCTTCTTTTCACCACGAAAGCAAACAAACAATCCCGCACGCGGTTTCCTTGACATATCAACATTATGAGTTGTCGGGTCAAGGATCGCGATGAATGGATTGTTTTTCTGCGCCTTTGGTGGACCAGCATGTAGTCACCCCGACGGTTATCCGTCTCATCCGGGCCTGACTGACCCGGCCTCGGCGCTCGCCGGGTGCATAACAGGGAGTTTTTGATAAGAATGACGACCCAACAGAAGAAACCTTCAGTGCGCCACGGCTTCAAAACCGGCGAATCGATCGTTTATCCCGCCCACGGTGTGGGTACGATCACCGCGATTGAAGATCAAGAAGTGGCTGGCATGACGCTTGAACTTTTCGTGATTGATTTCGAAAAGGACAAGATGCGTTTGAAGGTTCCGGTGGCGAAAGCCATGAGTATCGGCATGCGCAAGCTGTCGGAAAGCGATTTCGTCGAACGTGCCTTGAAGGTCGTGCAGGGTAAAGCCCGCGTCAAGCGTACCATGTGGTCGCGTCGGGCGCAGGAATATGATGCGAAGATCAATTCCGGCGACCTGATCTCGATTGCTGAAGTCGTCCGCGATCTTTATCGCGCCGAGAACCAGCCGGAGCAGTCCTACTCCGAGCGCCAGCTTTACGAAGCAGCTCTGGACCGGATGGCTCGCGAAATTGCTGCCGTCAACCGCCTGTCGGAAACGGAAGCCGTTCGTGTCGTCGAGACCAACCTCAACAAGGGACCGAAGCGAGGCAAGGTTCTGGAAGAGGAAGAGTCGCAAGACGAAGCGGCGTAATGATATAGGCAGCATTCTTCAAAAACCCGGCCCTTGTGCCGGGTTTTTCTTTGGAACTTTTATTTTTTCATTGCGTTAATCGCATGTAATTCCGGCAGAGGACCTGCCGCGTCCACCAACTTGGGGCCGGATCATGCATTCAATTCCAAGACTTTATGTCTCTCAGACAGTACATAGTCCACCGCACCGATCCGACAAGCCCTGACGAAAACACATTGAAGATCAGGGGCCGATTTAAAACCCCTATCGCCGACACCAAAGGTCATCTGCGCAGCGTCTGCGCGGACTAGGCACTGCTTTTTCTGCTTCCGGCGCGACGCCGACATTAGGGAGAATGATATGACGACCATGTCTGCAGATCGACGCATGATCAAAGTCGCAATGGCGGCTCCCTATCTCGAGCGAAGCGAAGAGCACGATCTTGCACTTCGCTGGAAGGAAAATGATGACCGCGGCGCCCGCAACAAGATTGCGACTGCCCATATGCGCCTTGTCATCTCCATGGCCGGCAAGTTCCGCAACTTCGGCCTGCCGATGAGCGACCTCGTTCAAGAAGGTTACGTGGGCCTGCTGGAAGCCGCTGCCCGCTTCGAGCCTGAGCGGGAAGTGCGCTTCTCGACCTATGCAAGCTGGTGGATCCGCGCTTCTATCCAAGACTACATCCTGCGCAACTGGTCGATCGTTCGCGGCGGCACGAGTTCGGCCCAGAAAGCGCTGTTCTTCAACCTCCGTCGGCTGCGCGCCAAGCTCGCCAAGGGCGATACGCAGCTGACTGTCCAGTCCATCCATCAGGAAATTGCTGCTGCTCTCGGCGTCAGTCTGAACGATGTGCAGGTGATGGATGCCCGTCTCTCCGGCAACGATGCCTCTCTGCAGGCCCCGTCGATCTCCGGCGATGCCGATAGTGCCGAGCGGATGGATTTTCTGGTCAGTAACGAGCCGCTGCCGGACGAGCAGGTGACATCGATGATCGACGGCGAGCGCCGGCGCAAATGGCTTGCCGCAGCCCTCACCCATCTGAACGAACGCGAGATGAAGATCATCAGTGCCCGTCGCCTGGCTGAGGATGGTGCAACTCTCGAAGAACTCGGTGCCGATCTCGGCATTTCCAAAGAGCGTGTTCGCCAGATCGAAAGCCGCGCCATCGAAAAGCTTCGCAGCGCGCTGGTTGTTGCCGATCCGCACATGGCGGCATTTGCGTAAGGCAGAAGGTCTCAGATTTGGAAGATACTTGCGTCTCTCGCGATAGCTTCTGCACATAACAGAAACGCGATCCGATACGCTGCCTGCTTTCAGCGTATCGCACCGCCATTTACGCGGACGCGTTTCAGGTGAGTGGATGCCCCAATTTCTTTAACTGATTAAGTCAGTCGCTCTGCACCAAATCCATCTTTTGATTTGCAACCACATAGGCGCGGGACTGCACAATGGCTCCCATGAGCGCCGTTGACATGCCGACCCCAACGCCCTCGCCAAAATCCGCAATCTTGCTGCAGTAAAATTCAGACTCTGGGCGATGTACCGGCTATTGCGTTGCTGCGCCGATACTGAGGGGCGCGCTTACCCCGCAGGCTTGTGAACTCACTCGCTGGTTGACGACGTCTATATCACCAAATTCCGGCCCTCACTTATCCTCGATATAATTTTCTACATTAGCGGAACAAGATGTCGACACTTGCGTTTTGCGCCCTGTAAAGTCAACGAAATGAGGCGTCTCATGAGCAGCACCACAGACAAGGCATCCGGTCTCGCAAACGAAGCGATCGGCAACATCAAGCAGGGCGTCGGCAAGCTGGTTGGCAAAGAAAAGCTTCAGGCTGAAGGCAAGCTGCAGGAGATCAAGGGTGAAGGCCAGCAGGCCGCCGGCGAAGCAAAGGCCGCTGTTAAGGACGGTGCTCAAAAGGCATCAGACTATCTCGACAAGAAGCTCTGATTATCCAGTCTGCGGGCTCTGAACTCAGCCTAAACGCGGTTACTGCGCCTTTTATAAATGGCCATTCGCGCGTCAACAAAGACAAGCTCGAGGAGCCCGCAAGACGATAGTCCGAACTTCGACGCGCCCTGCCACCCGACCCCGGATCACGGTGGAAGCTGGCAGGAGCGCGTCAAATCCCCACAGTCACAAGAATTGCCTCCGAGGTCAAAAAGGGTACAACCGCCCTCGGATGCGGGTCTTTCTCAATCAACTTTCGAACATCAGGACTCGACCCATGACAGACCCCGTTGGCATCAACCGCCGCGCCGAACTCGCCTACGCTGCAGACCCGAGCGACTCTGCCCTTTTCAACAAGATTTCCTGGGGAGCGATTTTCGCAGGCGTCGCCGTAGCGCTTGCCGTCCAGTTCCTTCTCAACCTCCTCGGTGTCGGCATCGGTGCTGCCGTCGTTGACCCTGCCAAATACGACAATCCTTCCGCGAGCTCCTTTTCCATCGGCGGTGGCATCTGGTTCGTCGTTGCGGGGCTCATCGCGGCATTCGTGGGTGCTTATGTCGCCGGGCGCCTGTCCGGTCGGCCAAGCAAGTCGACGGGCTCCTTCCATGGCCTGACAACATGGGCTGTAACCACGCTGGTCATCCTGTACCTGCTTACGACATCGATCGGTGCCGTGGTCGGCGGCGCATTCAGCGGTCTCGGCAGCATGCTGGGCGGCGTTGGACAAACAGCAAGCACAGCCGTCTCGGCTGCCGCTCCAATGACTGCAAACGCCAACAACCCGATGGCAGACATCGAGAAGCAGATCCGCAACGCCAGCGGCGGCAACGATCCTGAAGCCCTTCGCGCGGCTGCTGTCAGCGCCGTACAGGCAGTGATCACCGGCGACCAGGCAAAGGCTGACGATGCCCGCAACCGTGCTGCAGATGCGATTGCAAAGGCTCAGAACATCCCTGTCGATCAGGCTAAGGCGCAGGTTGCCCAGTACGAAGCAACGTATCGCACGAACATGGAAGCAGCCAAGCAGAAGGCTATCGACGCCGCGCAGACAGCTACCAAGGTTGTGTCCAGCGGCGCCATCCTTGCCTTCATCGCCCTGCTGCTCGGTGCGGTCGCCTCGTGGTTCGGCGGTTCGGTCGGCACTCGGGCAATTCCGGTCGCTACCGTCGCAGTCAACAGCGGCGTCTGATATTTAGGCTCTTCGGCGATATGAATACCAAAGCGTTCCCCATTGCCCCGACGGCAATGGGGAACGCTGCGTTTCGGGCACTGCTTGAAAGGCAACTCACCCTTCATCGGGCATCGCAACGTTTTTTTTGGCGGTTGGATGTCCAGGCCGCTGACGGTCTACGACCTGAACAGCTGCAATATGGCATTGGGCATCACGCTAATCTTACCCCCACCTTCGGCAACGACTGCCATGCCGAGGCTATGCCCCGATCTGATAACGGGCGCCACGATCTTGTGGCTCCCGGCATCGACGTCCATCGTCTTTACGAAACTGGCATCGATCTTCAGCTTGTCGACGGCAAAGCGTCGAGACGGGTGAGGCTGGAGAAGCCGGTTCCGAAGTCATCGAGGGCAATCCCGAAGCCTGCACTCTTGAACTGCCGGATACTATCCAAAGCGAGTTCCTGATCTTCGATCAGGACGCTTTCGGTAATTTCGATATGCGCACGATGAAAGGGGAAACCGCACCGCGCGATGGTGGAGGAAATTTCATCGAACAAGCGAGGATCATGCACGTGCAAGATGCGTTCGGGCGCGGCAGCGACGCTATTCGGCGATGATCTTGACGCGGTCGCCGGGAGAGACGGAGGAGCCTGTCTGGAGCGCATTGATCAGCTTGAAGAGGTCAAGCTTGCGGTCGGTCCCCATCATGCGCGAGGCGAGCGTCGTGATGTTGTCGCCCGGCTGGACGGTGAGGACGCGGACACGCAGCGGTTTCAGCGATGCGGCTTCTGCCGGCGTGATGTGGCGGAAGCTGGCGCGAAGGACATCGGCCGTCTGCTCCAGTGCTGCGCTGCCCTTGGGCACTGCGGTCAGGAAGCGGAATATCTGCGACTTGTCGCGAATGACGGTCACGTCGAAATCCCAGCGGTCGGCCGATGCCCGTGCCGTTGCCGCTTCCATTCCGTTGACGACCATCGGCTTGATGGTTGCCGGATCGAGGCCGGTGACCCAGCCGCTCGAGATATAGTTTGTCAGCGACTGGTTCTGTGTGTCGGCGACGCCGTCGAAGCGGACGGCTATGTCGCCGGGGCCGGTCGCCAGCACTGCCTCGACCTTGTTGTCGATGCGGAATTCCGGCGGCACCTCGAAGCGGATTCCGAGGCCGCCGTGCAGGAACACCTGGCCCCTGACATAGCCCTCCTCCGGGCTGTCGCCATAGAGCAGCCCGTCGATACCGTTGAGATAATAGTCGCGGCCGGTGTCGCCGACCTTGCCCTGCTCGCCGAATTCACGGGCATGTTCGCGCGCCAGATCGATGCGCTGCGGCGTGCTTGGATGGCTCGATAGGAAGTCGAGGCTCTGGTCGGCGTCGGAGTTTGCCGACTGGTAGCGACTGTAGGCTTCCATCGAATCCAGGAAGCGGGCGGCGGCGTAGGGGTCGTATCCGGCCTGGCCGAGCGTGCGAATACCGATCTCGTCGGCCTGCAGTTCCTGCTGGCGCGAGAATGCAGCCAGACGCAGCTTGCCGCGCGCCAATGCCTGCTTGCCGGCGATGTCGCTGGAAAGAACCTCGCCGACGACGCGGCTGGCGATGACCTCGGCCTCTTCGCGCTTCTGCCGCTCGATGCCGTGGTTGGCGGTCACGTGGGCCATCTCGTGGGCAAGCACGGCCGCCACTTCAGAAGCATCGTTTGCGAGCGCCAGCAGGCCACGGGTGACGTATAGGTAGCCGCCCGGTAGGGCGAAGGCGTTAATAGCCGGCGAGTTCAGAATGGTGATGCGGTAGGATTGTAGCGGATTTTCCGAGACGCTGGTGAGGGCGCCGGCAATGCGGGCCACAAGCCGCTCGGTCTTTGCATCCTTGTATTCGCCGCCATAGCTGGCAACGATGCGGGGATGCTCGCGTGCGCCCATCTGGGCGCGGGGATCGTTCTTCTGGACTTCCGAGACGATCTGCGGATTGGCCGATGGCGAGACGTTTGGCTGGTACGTCTGGTCCATCAGCGACTGGCAGCTATTCAGCACTGTCGCTGCTGCCAGCAGCAGGACGTAGCGCCGGCACGACGTAGCAGCGCCGCGCAGCCTGGAAGGGCGCAAGCGTGTCCTCGTTCGTTCCATGCGCTCGGGCTGCTTCAGGACTTCAGTTCCGCTTGTCGTGTCTTAATGTCGGCAGGTCGCAAGATCGCGCTGATCGTCGTCCTACATGCTCGAGGTTTAGATCCATCCGCGCTTTCGCGCCGCATTTGTCGATGGTCTGCTCCCACTGCTCTAACTGATTTAGGCCTTAGTTGCATAGCGAGACTCTGCTTAATTGTGGCGTCGTTGCATTTTGGCAAGCATCGGTTCGAGATTACATTGTCGTGCAACACCGAAATTGCGGCAAAAGTCGTGCCGCGGCGCGGTCATGACCTCAAATCTGCAAAAAGCGCTGCAAAGCGGGCAGGCCGAGTGCCTCGAGAAAGCCATCTATCGGGGCTGCCAGGCGGATTTCGCCGGCATCGATGAACACCGCATGGTCGGCAAGCTGACGCACTTCGCGCGGATCGTGGGAGACGATCAACACCGTGTTGCCGGTCTCGCGGTGCAACTCCCTGAGCAGGTCGGCCATGCCGGCGCGAAGGCTGGGGTCTAGGGATGCAAAAGGTTCGTCCAGCAGCAGGATCGGCCGGTCGCGGATCAGCGCCCGAGCAAAGGCTGCGCGCTGCCGTTCGCCGCCGGACAGAGTGCCCGGCATCCGCTTTTCGAAGCCCTTGAGACTGACGCGTGCGAGAGCATCCGAGATCCGCCGGCGATCGTCGGCGCTGAGCCGCAGCGATGGGCTCAGCCCAAGACCGATATTAGTGAAGAGGTCGAGATGGGCAAATAGGTTGTTATCCTGGAACACCAGCGACACGGGCCGCTCGGCCGGGCTCATCATAGTGACATCGGTGCCGTTCAGCATGATACGGCCGCTATCCGGCGTCTCGAAGCCGGCCAGCAGATTGAGAAAGGTCGATTTGCCAGCGCCCGACGGGCCGGTGACGGCAATGATCTTGCCGGCGGGAAGGGTGCAGTCGAAGCGGAAATCGTGGCCGCCCAGCCGCAACCGCACGTCCGACAGGACAAGATCGGAAAGAGAGTTCACAGCCTGCCGCCTTTCTCGGCCCTGGATGCCTGGCCTGCGGTTCCAGCCACCGTCAATGCGAGGCAAAGCAGGCCCAGCAGCAGCGCATAGCCATCTGCGTCGTTGGTACGATAGCTGCCGAGCCGGCTATAGACCAGCCATGGCAGGGTGACGATATTGCCGGAGCCGAACAGCGCTACCGCTCCGAGGTCGCCAAGCGACAGCGCCATGGCGAAGGACAGCGCCGTAAACAGCGGCTTGCGCAGCCCGGGCCAGTCTACGTGGCGCAAGCGGGAAAAGCCCGTGAGACCGAGACTTGCTGCCAGCCGACCGGTGCGGGCCGTGTGAATGGCAAAGGCCGGTTCGACGACGCGGATGACGAAGGGTAGCGCCATCAGCATGTTGATGCAGACGATGAGGATGGCCGCAAACCGCGTCGGATCTCCGAAGGGACGCAGCGCCATGAACCATCCGGTCGCCAGCACGATCGGCGGCGCCAAGAGGACAAGCGATGAGGCGGCACCGAGCGTCGCCGAAAAGGCGCGGAGGCCTGTCGTGCCTTTTCGCACCGACGAGATGGCATAGCGGGCTCGCACGATTGCCAGCGAGAGGATGACTGCGAGCAGGCCGGCGGAAAGCGCGATGGCAAGGCTGGTCAGCAGCGCCTGCAGGAAGACCGGCTGGCTGGCGAGCCTGCCGAGGTTGGCCTCCATGCCGGCCACTGCGACGGACACCAGCGGCAGGCCGATGAACAGCGCAACAGTCGCGATGACCGCGCCGTCGGACAGTCGTGCCAGACGCTGCCGCCCGTCGAGGCGGCGTGGCGCCCTGCCGGTTGCGGGGCCCGGATCGTCCGGCGCCGGCAGCAGCGCCATCACGGCAAGCACGGCGCCGGTCATCGCAACCTGCAGCAAGGCCAATGCAACGGCACGGCCGGGGTCGAAGTCGAACCGCAGCGCCTGATAGATGGCAACTTCGATTGTCGTGGCCGCCGGCCCGCCGCCGAGCATCAGGACCAGGGTAAAGCTGGTGGCGCAGAGCATGAAGATGAGGCCAGCGATACCCGGAATGAGCGCCCGTAGCACAGGCCACTCGATGAAGCGGAATACGGCGCCCGGACGCATGCCAAGGCCGGATGCCATCAACCAGTATTCCGGCGGCACGCGCTCGAGGCCCGGCAGCATCAGCCTGACGGCGAGCGGCAGGTTGAAAAACACATGGGCTATGAGAATGCCGGAAAGCCCATAAATGCTGACCGGCTGTGTGAGGCCAAGCGTCTGCAGGGCGCCGTTGAGGATGCCCTGTCGGCCCCAGATGCCAAGAAGCCCCATGGCGCCGATCAGCACCGGCAGCCCCATCGGCACCGCCATCAGGCGGATCAGCCAGAGGCGGCCGGGAAAATGCCGTTGCCGGGCAAGGGCACGCGCCACGGGGATGGCAAGCGCTACCGCCAACACCGTCGAGAGCGTCGCCTGCAGCAAGGTGAAGCGCAGGACCCGCAGGATATAGGAATCGAGCAGAGGAGCGTTACCTTGCGTCTCGATGCCGGCGGCGAGCAGCGCGCCGACAGCAAGGCCGACAAACAGCAGGATGCCGGCGAGGCTGATAGCCCCGCCGGTCAGTGCCTTTGCGCGCTCGGATGTCGTCAGCATAGGGCTCGATCAGTTGCCGCTGGTGGCGGCCAGCCATTCGTCGATCCAGGCCTTGCGGTTCTTGTCGACTTCGGCCGGGCTCATCAGGAACGTCTTGGTGGGTACGACGAGCTTGCCGAAAGCGTCCGGCAGCGGCGCCGAGGTGGCGGCGCCCGGCATCATCCAGTTGTTGGTCGGGATAATGTCCTGAAAACCGGGTGTGATCATGAATTTCAGGAAGTCGCGGGCCAGATCCTTGTTAGCCGAGGTTTTCGTCATACCAGCGACCTCGATCTGGATGTAGTGGCCTTCCGAGAACGATGCCGCCTGGTAGCGGTCGGTCTTGTCGGCGATCATGTGGTAGGCGGGAGACGTCGTGTAGGAGAGCACCATCGGTGCCTCGCCCTTCGTGAACAGGTCATAGGCTTCCGACCAGCCGGGCGTGACGGTCAGGATGCGGCCCTTGAGCTTTTTCCAGGCTTCCGCCGACTTGTCGCCATAGACCGACTTGACCCAAAGCAGCAGGCCCAGGCCCGGTGTCGAGGTGCGCGGATCCTCGATGACGATCTTTTGCGACGGGTCTCCCTCGACCAGTTCCTTCATGCTTTTGGGCGGGTTCTTGATGGCTTGCGTGTCGTAGACCACTGCGAAGTGACCGTAATCGTAGGGAACGAAGACGTCGTCCTTGAAGTCGCCCGGCAACTTCACGGCCGTCGTATCGATCCCGGCAGGCTCGAACAGGCCGGTATCCCTGGCTTCGTCGACGAGATTGGTGTCGAGACCAAGAACCACGTCCGCCTTGGTGTCCTTGCCCTCGAGTTTCAGGCGCGACAGGAGCGCGACGCCGTCGGTGACGGCGACATAGTTGACGGTGCAGCCGCAGGTCTTTTCGAACGCCGCCTTGACCTTGGGGCCGGGGCCCCAGTCGGCGGTGAAACTCTCGTAGGTATAGACGGTCAGTGTCTTGTCTGCTGCCTGGCTGGCATGAGCGGTCAGAAGTGTCGTGCCGGCCGCCAGAACAAGGCCAGCCATAAATGTCGTCAGAGATCGGGTGGGCATCGAAGCGCCTCCTCCTTGGTTCGCGTTAAAACGGAGAATAGGCGCTGTTGATTTCGCGCGTCTAATCCCTCCGCCGGTGTTAACCGGATCAGGTTCCGCGGGTTGGCCGGTGAAAGCCTCTCAGCCAGATGTCCGGATGGACACAAGGCACCCCGTTAGAGCGAGGAAAGATGTAGCGGCGGGAGGGGTGGATGGCAAGGGCCCCCGACACGCGCGAAGCCCAGCTTTATCAGTCCGCGACGTGGGCTGCAGCCGCAGGGTCGATCGTCTTGGCAATGGTTGCGCCCGGTAGCTGGACGTTCTTAAGGCAAAGTGCGGTGACCAGGCCGACAAGGCAGATGCCCGACGCCGTCAGGAACAGCGGGTTGAAGGCGGCGGCATAGGCTTCGGCCACGGCTTCGCGCGTGGCAGCCGGCAAGGCCGCCATCATCTTCGGTGTGACTTCCTCGATATTGCTGACGCCGGGGATCGACAGGCCGACATGCAGCAGGCGGGAGCCGATGATGGCGCCGTAGATGGAGATGGCGATCGAGGCGCCCCCCATGCGCGAGAGCGTGACGGCGCCGGTGGCTGCTCCGATATCGCGGCTGGAGGCTGCATTCTGGATGCCGATGACCGGGACCTGCTGGGCAAGCCCGATGCCGATGCCATGAAGCAGCATCAGGCCGCCGATCAGGTAAACCGGCGTGCCCGCGTGGACTTGCGACAGGGCCGCAAAGGCAATCATGCTGCAGGCCGCACTGCCGATGGCGAAGGGCTTGTAGCGGCCGGTGGCCGAGATAAGCCGTCCCGCCGATAGCGAGCCACAGACGATGCCGCCGGTCAGGAGAATGAACAACAGGCCGGCAACCGAGGGCGAAAGGCCAGTGGTCGTCTGCAGGAACAGCGCGAAATAGTTGACCATGCCTATGGCGATGGCGCCGCTGGTGAGCGAGGTGATCAGCAACAGCCCGAAGGTCGGATTGCGGAACAACTGCATCGGCACGATCGGCTCCGGGGCGCGGCGCTCGATGAAGATCCAGGACATGGCGCAGACGATGCCGAATGCGATAATAGCGAGAACTGCCGGGGACAGCAGCGATCCGAACAGCTGGGTACCGTCAGCGGCAAGCACGATGCAGGTGGTCGTCATCGCCAGGACGATGGCGCCGGCATAGTCGATCTGCGGCTTGCGGGCGGGTTTCCGGTAGGGGAGCATGGTGACGAGGCCGGCAAGGACGATGAAGCCGATCGGTATGTTGACGAGAAAGATCGAGCGCCAGCCGAACAGGTCGCTCATCGTGCCGCCGAGCACCGGGCCGATGGCGCCTGATGCCATCAGGACCAGGCTGGAATAGCTCTGGTAGCGGGCTCTCTCCCGAGGCTCGAACAGGTCGGCGTTGATCGAGAAGATCGATACGAGGATACCGCCGCCGCCGAGCCCCTGCAGAACGCGGGCGGCAATCAGAGTGTTCATGGATACGGCAAGACCGCAGATGGCGGAGCCAACGGTGAAGATGGCAATCGCGGTGATCATCACGTATTTGCGGCCGAAAAGGTCGCCCAGCTTGCCGTAGACCGGCATGACGGCGCTCAGCGAAAGGAGATAGGCAGAGCCGATCCAGCCGAAACGCTCGAGATGGCCGAATTCGCCGACGATGGTCGGGAGTGCCGTCGAGACGATCTGGTTGTCGAGCATCGCCATGAACATGGCAACCATCAGGAACAGGTAAAGTATCAGCCGGCGACGGGGATCCGCCACAAGGGGCGCAGACGGCAGGTGCATATCCATGGGGCTTCCTATCCAGAATGGCCGTTATATGTGCTGATAGCATATATCTGTCAAGCGCATTTGAATGCATTCTGCATATTCAACTTTTCGCGATGATCTGTTACCGTGGCGGAATGACAGTAACCTTGAAGACAGACGAGCCGGTTTCGATGGATGCGCAGGAGGCGTATATCCAGCACATCGGACAGGTGATGACGCGGATGCGGCTGATGACCGGACGCCGGATGATCAGCCGGCTGGCGATCCAGAACGTGGCACCGGACCTCGAGCTCTCGCATCTCGACGTGCTCGATGCCATCAGACGGGCCGAGGCGGGGGGCGAGGTGACAGTCGGGGCGGTGGCCGAGATCTTGCGGATCGATCCGTCGCGGGCCAGCCGCATCGTTGCCGAGATGGTGACGCGTGGCGTCCTGCGCCGCAAGGCGTCGCAGGCGGACGCAAGGCGCATCGTCGTGGTGATGAGCGCGCTCGGCCAGCGGCTTCTTGCAGAGGTGCAGGCACAGAAGCGGGCGCTCATCGGGGATATCGTTGCCGATTGGTCCGAGGACGACATGCAGACCTTTTCGCGGCTTTTCGATCAGTTCATCGGTGGCTTCGAGGATGCGTTTCGGGCGCGCTACCGGGATTCGGATCCCTAAAGGCGCCGATTTGACGGATGACAGGCTGTCGCTCTTCCCTATCGACCGGTCTTTGCGCTATGGGCTTGGCCCATGAGTTCATCCACCTTCACGATCCTGCTTGGCGGGGCGCTGCATCTGACGGAGCGGCTTCAGGCGGCAGTCGCCGGCAGTCGCTTCATCGCCGCCGATGGCGGAATGCGCCATGCGCAGGCGCTCGGTGTGGTGCCGGAACTGTGGGTCGGCGATTTCGATTCGAGCCCGGCTGACCTCGGCGAGGCCTTTCCGGATGTGCCGCGGCAGCCTTATCCTGCCGCCAAGGCCCAGACGGATGGCGAGATTGCCATCGAGGAGGCAATCCGTCGCGGTGCCCGTCGCCTGGTGCTTGCCGGCGCGCTCGGTGGCGAGCGGTCCGACCATGCGCTGGCCTTGCTTCTCTACGGCGTCAGCCTGGCGGAGCAGGGGTTCTCGATGCTGTTGACCTCCGGCGAGGAGGAGGCCGTGCCGCTGATCGCCGGCGCCATGGAGATAGACCTTCCCGCCGGTAGCCTGTTTTCCGTTTCCGGTTTCAGCGCGCTCGATGGCCTGTCGATTGACAATGCCCGCTATCCGCTTGCCGGTTTCCATTTGCCGTTCGGTGCCTCCCGCACCATTTCAAACGTTGCGCAGGGTATCGTGCGCTTTTCCCTTTCGAGCGGCAGGGCCATCGTCCTTGCCCGCCCCTATGACCTTTCCGGAGTCTGACCCTTGGCCCCCCCTATTCTGAAACTCGACGACATCTTTCTCTCCTTCGGCGGCGCTCCGCTTCTGGCTGGTGCCAATTTCCAGGTGGAGCCCGGCGACAAGATTTCGCTGGTCGGTCGCAACGGCTCCGGCAAGTCGACGCTGTTGAAGATCGCCGCCGGCATGGTTGAGGCGCAATCCGGCGAAATCTTCCGCCATCCTTCGTCAACGATCCGCTATCTCGAACAGGCGCCCGATTTCGGCGACCACAAGACTGTTCTCGCCTATGCCGAGGCCGGGCTGACACCGGGCGACGATCCCTATCGCCTCACCTACCTGCTCTCGCACCTGGGATTGACCGGTGATGAGGATCCGCAGAGCCTTTCGGGCGGCGAAGCCCGCCGGGCCGCACTCGCCCGCGTGCTGGCGCCGGAACCGGACATCCTGCTCCTCGACGAGCCCACCAACCATCTCGACCTGCCGACCATCGAGTGGCTGGAAGGCGAGTTGCAGAAGACCCGCAGCGCCATCGTCGTGATCTCGCATGACCGTCGCTTTCTCGAGAAGGTCTCGACAGCCACCGTCTGGCTCGACCGCGGTACTTCGCGTCGTCTCGACAAGGGTTTTGGTTTCTTCGAGGCCTGGCGTGACACGGTGCTCGAGCAGGAAGAGCTTGAGCAGCACAAGCTCGGCAAGCAGATCGAGCGCGAAGAGCACTGGCTGCGCTACGGCGTCACCGCGCGTCGCAAGCGCAACATGCGCCGCCTCGGCGATCTGCAGACGATGCGCGCCGACTATCGCGGCCACAAGGGTCCGCAGGGCTCGGTCAACGCCAACATTTCCGACGTGCAGGAATCCGGCAAGCTGGTGATCGAGGCGGAACTGATCACCAAGGCCTATGGCGAGCGGACGATCGTCGCGCCGTTCTCGATCCGCGTCCATCGTGGCGATTGCATCGGCCTCGTCGGCCCCAACGGTGCCGGCAAGACAACGCTCCTGAAGATGTTGACGGGCCAGCTGAAGCCGGACAGCGGCAAGCTTAAGCTCGGCACCAATCTCGAAATCGCCACGCTTGACCAGAAACGCGAAGACCTCGATCCGGAAGAGACGCTGGCCCATTACCTGACCGACGGGCGTGGCGAAAGCCTGATCGTCAATGGCGAGCAGCGCCACGTCACGGGCTACATGAAGGACTTCCTGTTCGCGCCGGAACAGGTACGCACGCCGATCCGCAAATTGTCGGGCGGCGAACGCGCTCGCCTGATGCTCGCCCGTATCCTGTCGCGGCCTACCAATCTCCTCATCCTCGACGAACCGACCAACGACCTCGACATCGAGACGCTCGATCTGCTGCAGGAAACCGTTGCCAGCTTTGCCGGCACCGTCATCCTCGTCAGCCATGACCGCGACTTCCTCGACCGTACCGTTACCTCGACCATCGCGCCGATGAATCCTGACGCGCCCGATGGCCGGTGGATCGAATATGCCGGCGGTTATTCCGACATGCTGATACAGCGCAAGGGCGTTGCCGACGAGCTTCGCAAGGCCGCAAAGGCCGAGAAAGCCCGGGGCGGTGGATCGAACGCCGGTAACCAGGGCGGCGTCAAGGGCAAGGCCAAGATGTCGTTCAAGCAGACCTATGCGCTTGAAAATATTCCGAAGGAAATCGCCAAGGCGGAGGCTGAAATTGCTGCCCGCGAACTGAAAATGTCTGACCCCAAGCTGTTTTCCAAGGATCCGGCAACGTTCAATGCTCTCGCAAAGGAAGTCGAGAAGCTGCGCGGCAAGGTGACGAAAATGGAAGAGGAGTGGCTGGAGCTCGAGACGATTCGCGAGCAGATGGGCTCCTGAGAACAGCAAAGGCGTCAATTTCATGGTCAAGAAACCGTAGCAGGAAAATTTCTTGTCTCCGCGTGGAACATTCGTCTGATCCGACCATTCAAGGGGGTACGTGGAGGCAGTGTGTATTGCTTTTGCAAGCCTCAGGTGCTGGCCTGATGCGCCCCACCTGGCTTCAAGGATATGACGATGGACAGGAAAGTGCTGATTGTCGAAGACGAGTTGCTGATCGCACTCGATCTCGAAGACATGGTGGAAAGCAATGGACTGCAGGTCGCAGCCATCGCCAACACGATGGCGCGGGCGCTGGCGGCGGCACCCCATGCTGATATCGCCCTCGTCGACGTCAATCTTTCCGACGGGCCAACCGGTCCGGCGATTGGCCGCATGCTGGCGGAGCAATTTGGCATAGCCGTCGTCTTCATGACGGCAAACCCCGAGGTCGTGTCGGGCGGGATTCAGGGAACCCTCGGTGTCCTGCGCAAGCCCGTGCAGCCTGGAATGGTGGCCCAAGCTCTGAAATACGCAATGGGACGGCTGACCGGCCAACTGGCCGCCGTTCCCCGTGACATGGAAGTCTTTGCCGCCTGAGCGACTGGTCAGTTGCCTGCCGGCATCATCAAAGATGCGGGTTTCGCGGCCTGTAGATGTCTACTAGGCGCTGGTTGATATCCTTCGCTCCCGGCATGTTCGCGCTGCGGTAGACCGGCGGATCGCCGTCTCCTGACAGCTGTGAAGCAACTTCAGCAAAAATTGCATTTAGAAGTGTCGCGCCGATGGCAGTCGATGCCGGCCCCACCTTGAGGTCGGTGCCGGGCAAATCGACCAGCGCATCGCCGGGGGGAAGACCGTTATCAAAGACGATGTCTGCGATATCGGCGAGGCGCCTGCGACCGTTGGCGATGGCTGCCGAATAGGCGAGCGATGTGATGGCGATGACGGTGGCGCCGATTTCCCGGCCGTAGTCGGCGGCTTCCGTCGGCGCGGCATTGACGCCCGAATTGGAGGCGATGACCAGCACGTCGCCACGCTCCATCCGGTAGCGTTCCAGCACCGGTCGAACCAGCCCCGGGGTGCGCTCGTAGATCGAGCTTATGACGGCACCTTCATGCAGCATCGCCGAGCCGACCAGTACCGGAACGGTAATCGCCAGTCCGCCGGCGCGATAATGCACCTCTTCTGCCAGCATGTGAGAGTGGCCTGTCCCGAACAGATAAACGCGGTGGTCGCTGCGCGCCGCCTCGCAGATAACGGCAGCAGCCCTTGCCATCGGCTCGGCTAAAGACTGGCGCAGTGCACCGAGCCTTTCGATCACCTCCAGGAAATAGGCATCCGTGATCGCGGTCATACGGATGTCTCCGGGCCTGTCCCGACAGACTTCGCAGCACCGGCTATCCAGGTGGCGGTCGCCTCGATGTCATCGTTGATGTGCACGAGGTCGGCACGCGCACCCGGCGACAAGTGACCCCTGTCAGTCAGGCGCAGAAAACGGGCCGGGTAGGAAGTCGCCATGCGCAGCGCTTCGGCCAGCGGCAGTTCCAGCATGCCGACGCCGTAGCGCACGGTCGAGGCCATGTCGACGTCGGAGCCGGCCAGCGTGCCGTCGGCCAGTACCACCTTCGAGCAGAAGCCGCCCTTCTCGCGGTAGACCGTGCGGCCGTTCAGCTCGAAGCTGTCGGCATCGGAACCTACCAGCGACATGGCATCGGTGACGAAGAACAGCTTGCCCTCGCCGCGCTTGGCGCGCAGGGCGACGCGCAAGGCACGGGGATCGACATGGTGACCATCGGCAATCATGCCGCACCACGTACGGGGATGATCGAGCGCCGCACCGACCAGACCTGGGCTGCGATGGCCTAGCTGGCTCATGGCATTGTAGAGATGGGTGACGCCACGGGCGCCGGCATCGAAAAGGGCGTCCGCAACATCGGCCGCGCAATCGGAATGACCGAGGCTGACGATGACGCCGCCCTCGTTCAGCGCCTGCACCTGGCGGGGCGTCACCTGCTCGGCGGCGATGGTGACCAGCAGCGTGCCGATTGCCTCGCGGGCACGGATGAAGGTCGTAACATCGCTGTCCTCAACCGGCCGCATCAGTTCCGGCAGGTGGGCGCCCCTGCGCGCCGGCGACAGGTGGGGCCCTTCGAGGTGCAGGCCGACGACACCCCGGTCGGCTTTGACAGCCTCGATGGCGGCTTCGATCGCCCGGGTCGTGGCAGCGCCGATGTCTGTGATCAGCGTCGGCAGCAGGGAAGTCGTGCCATAACGGCGATGGCCTTCGGCAATGGTATACATCGAGGCCGGCGACGGATCTTCGTTCAGCAGCCGCCCGCCGCCGCCGTTCACCTGTGCGTCGATGAAGCCCGGTGCCAGCACGCCGCCGTCGAGTTCCACACGCACACTGCTCTCCGGCAGGCTATTTCGGGCGGTGATCGCCTGCACCCGGCCATCGCCGACAACAAGCGCGTTGTCGTCGTGAAAGCGGTCGCCGTCGAAGATGCGGGCGCCGGTAAAGACCGTGTAGTCCATCACATCGTCTCCGTCACCTTGAGAAGATTAGCCGGCTTGTCGGGATCGAAACCCTTGCGGCGCGTCACTCGCTCGATCATCCGATAGTAGCAGAGCAGGGAGACCAGCGGGTCGATGAGGCCGTTTCCGGTCGAGGGCATTGTCAGGTTGATACCCGGCAGCGGGGTGGTCGAGAAAGACACGGCGGTGGCGCCGAGTTTCTGAAGGCGCTCCAGAGCCTGGGCGTTGTTGGCAAACGCGGCGTCGTCCGGGGCGAAAGCAACGACCGGGAAGCCGGGCTGAACCAGCCGCATCGGGCCGTGCATCAATTCGGCGAGCGAGAAGGCCTCGGCGTGCAGGCCCGACGTCTCCTTGGCCTTCAGCGCCGCTTCCAGCGCGATGGCGAAGGCCGGACCACGACCGCCGGTGTAGAGCGAGCTGGCTCCGAACAGCACCTCCTCGGCGGCAGCACTATCGATGCCATCGGTGGCTGCCAATGCCTGGGGCAGGCGTGAAAGGCCATCCTGCAGTGCGCTGTTGCCGGAGACGGCAGCGGTAACGCCCGACAGGGCAGCGACGGCGGTGATGAAGGATTTCGTTGCGGCGACGCTTTTCTCAGGGCCCGCATGCAGGTCGAGGACGATATCGGCTTGCCGCGCCAGTGGGCTGTCGGTGACGTTGACGACGGCGATCGTTGTTGCTCCGCCCTTCTTGGCGGCGGCCTGCAGGGCGATGATATCGGGGCTGCCGCCGGACTGCGACACGGTGAAATGGATGCCACCCTTCAGATGCAGCGGCGCATTGTAGACCGAGGCGATCGACGGGCCGATCGAGGCGACGGGGACGCCGCAGGAGATCTCGAACAGATACTTGAAGAAGGTCGCAGCATGGTCCGACGAGCCGCGCGCCGCCGTGGTGACGACGGAGGGTCTAGCCACAGCAAACAGCTTGGCGATTTCGGCGAAGACCGGCTTTTCCTTCTCCAGCAAGGTCGCCACGGCATCGGGCGACTGGCCGGCCTCGGTCAGCATCAGGGATTGCGTCATAGGTCATCTCCAATTTTCAGCTCTGCGACGAAATCATAGGCGTCGCCGCGATAATGCGATCTGGTGTATTCGACGACCCGCTGGTCAGCCAGGCGCGAGATGCGCTCGATCAGCAGTGCCGGGGCTCCGGGCTTGACGTCAAGCGTGGCGGCCGAGGATGGGTCGAGGGTGACTGCGGTCAGCCGCTGCAGGGCATGAACCGGGCGGAACCCGTTGGCAGTCAGGGCATCGTAAAGGGAGCTCTCGCCGGCCGCGTCTTCGGCCAGGAACTGGGTCGGGACGACGGCGCGTTCGATGGCGAGCGGCAGTCCGTCGGCCAGCCGCAATCGGTCGAGCCGCAGCACCGGTTCGTCGACGCCGAGGCCGAGCAGGAAGGTCTCCTCGGGCGTCGGCATGGAAACGCTCCGGGACAGGATTTTTGCCGCCGGCGAGCGACCGCGCGAGCGCATATCGGCGGAGAAGGAGGAGAGGCGCCAGAGCGACTGTTCCATCCGCTCGACCTTCTGGGAGACGAAAGTACCGCTGCCGTGCCGCGACTCCAGAGTGCCTGCCGTCAGCAGGTCGCGATAGGCGGTGCGCACGGTGACACGGCCGAGCTGCAGTCCTTCGGCGAGATCGCGCTCGGCCGGCAATGCAGTGCCCGGTTTCAACAGTCCTTCTTGAATAAGCCCGGTCAGCGCTATCGCCAAACGCCTGTAAAGCGGCCCGCTCGCTGCCGCATCCCGCAAGCCGCGCCCATTCAGTTCGGAAATCAAACTGGTTCTATCCATGGGTTCGGATTAGAACCTATGTAGGACCACTTTGCAAGGTATCTCTTGGGCGCTGGTCGCTTGGCCTGCGACCAGCGAAGGCTGCGCGCTCAGTTCTTCGTGAAAATGTAGTCCGTTTCCTGGCGCAGGACTTCGCCGGGATGGAGCGAAGCGGAGGAAAAGCCCGGCTGGTTGATGGCGTCGGGCCAGATCTGCGTCTCCAGGCAGAAACCGGCGAACGGACCCATCATCTTGCCGTCAATGCCGGGGACGGGGACGTCGAGCTTGAAGCCGGCGTAGAGTTGGACGCCCGGTTCCGTCGTACGCACTTCGAGCGTTACGCCGGAATTGATGCTGCGGGCGAGAACAACGGCGCGCTTGGCCGTGCGCTCCAGCGATAAACAGAAATTGTGGTCGTATAGTACCTGTTCACCGTCGACGAAGCGCTTCATCGGGCCCATTTCTCTCAGGTCGAAGGGCGTGCCGGCGACGGGAGCGATCTCGCCGGTCGGGATCTGCCGCGCATCGGTCGGCAGGTAGTGGTCGGCTGCGATCATGATGTCGTGGTCGAGCGCATCGTCGCGGCCGTCGAGATTGAAGTAGGCGTGCTGGCAGACATTGGCAATGGTCGGCTGGTCTGTCGTGGTCTCGTAGATTACCGATAGCTCACCATTGCCGTGGACCCAGTAGGTAGCCTGGATCGTGCAGTTGCCGGGATAGCCGCTGCGGCCATCGGGATCTACGATCTTGAGGACGACGCGGTCGGCGGCATGCTCGACGATCGTCCAGTTGCGCAGGGCGATATTGTCGAAGCCGCCGTGCAGATGGGTTACGCCGTTCTCGTTCAGGTCCAGCTGGTACGTCTTGCCGTCGAGCGTGAACCTGCCGTCGGCGATTCGGTTGGCGCAGCGGCCGGGCGTTGCGCCGAAATAGGCGGAGTGCTTTTCGTAGCTTTCGAAGTTGTCGAAGCCAAGCGTCAGGGCCGGCGCGTGGTTTTCAAGCCGGAGGTCCTGGATCACCGCTCCCCAGCTGATGACATGGGCAGTCAGCCCGCCGCCTGTAATCTTGACGCGGTGTACCGTCTCGCCGGCCGCAGTCTTGCCGAAAACTTCGCGCTGCAAAGTGCTGTCCGTCATGTCCTCATCCCATTCGTCTCTAATGCGAGGCGCCGACCCTGCCTCCATTCGCCGCTATCCGCAACCCGCCTGCCGGCGGAATCAGACCTCCGTCCCGGGGACGTGACTATTTCTGCAAGCCGATGTCGGCCATGTCGTAAGGTGTCGTCTGGTATATCTCGTTGATCCAGTTGCCGACGAACAGATGAGCGTGGCTGCGCCAGCGGTTGGGCGGCGTCAGGGACGGATCGTTGTGCGGGAAATAGTCGTGCGGCATCTTGATCGGGATGCCGGCATCGACGTCGCGGAAATATTCGTCTGCCAGCGACGTCGAATCGTATTCGACGTGGTTGAACATGTAGAGCCGCCTTGCTGTCTTCTCGTGCACAAGGCAAATGCCCATTTCCGGCGATTCCATCAGGATTTCCAAGCCAGGGACGGTTTCGACATCCTTGCGGCGGACTTCGGTCCAGCGCGACACGGGCACGCCGAAGTCGTCGGAAAAGCCGTTGAGATAGACCGAGGACGGGTTCAGGTTCTGGTGCCGGTAGACACCGAACGCCTTTTCCTTCAGCAGGTGCTTCGGCACGCCGTGAAAATGGTAGATCGCCGCCATCGCACCCCAGCAGACGTTCAGCGTCGAATGAACGTTGGTGGTCGTCCAGTCGAGGATCTGGCGCATTTCGTCCCAGTAGGTGACTTCCTCGAAGTCGAGCAACTCGATCGGCGCACCGGTGATGATGAAGCCGTCGAACTTGCGATGCCTGATCTCCTCCCAGGTCTCGTAGAACGACAGGAGATGCTCCTCGGAAGTGTTCTTCGCCTTGTGCCCACCGATGCGGATCAGCGAGAACTCGACCTGCAGCGGCGAGGCGCCGACGAGGCGCGCCATCTGTATTTCGGTCTTGATCTTGTTGGGCATCAGGTTGAGCAGCCCGATCTGCAGCGGACGGATATCCTGACGGACGGCCATCGTCTCTGTCATCACCCGCACGCCCTCTTTGACGAGGGTATCGAAGGCGGGCAGTGTATCGGGGATCTTAATGGGCATGCGCGTTACTCGATCAACTAAACCGGCGGCGAAAAAACGAATCGCTACCGGTCCGCATGCGGCCCTGATTTAGCGACTTGTTTAACGTGGCTGCAAGCCGGCCGGCCAAATCACCACGCGATGTTAAATAGCGCTGGACAGGTTTCGAATCAACATCAATCGCCGGTTGGTAAATGCGCGGCGCGGCGTGGTGAACCTGCAGCGGCATTCGGGCGTATAAGGCTTTCATAAGGTTTGAAGCGCAAGCTGATGGCGAGGAGGGCGGTTCCAGGCCAGGGATCGCTGGCGCTACGCGCTTCGGGCTCGCATGGATGGACATGTGCGATGGCCATGACTATCTGAGGGATGAGGATCAGGATTTTTTGATGGCCGTTGATACTACAGAGAAGCCCAGCGTCCAGGGCGATGCGCGCGTCGGATACGACTTGAGTGTGCTGTACAGGTTGAGGATGATGCTTTCGGCGTTCTGGCATTCGCCCGTGCGCGTCAGGCTCATATCGCTCGTGGTATCGCTGTTCGTCATCATTCTCGTGACGGCTTATGTGCAGGTTCTCTTGAACGAGTGGAATGCGCCATTCTACGATTCGCTGGCACGACGCGACCTTAACGAATTCGTGAAACAGCTTGGTGTCTTCGGCATGATCGCCGGCTCGCTGCTGGTGCTCAACGTCATCCAGGCCTGGCTCAACCAGATGGCGGCGCTCTACATGCGCGAGGGCCTGGCGCGCGACCTGGTCGATCAGTGGCTGAAGGGCAAGCGCGCCCTGCGGCTGGCGTCGTCTGGTCTGATCGGCGTCAATCCGGACCAGCGTCTCCATGAGGATGCCCGCAACCTTGCAGAAAGCACCACGGGCCTTGCGATCGGCCTCGTCCAGTCGACGATCCTGCTGATCAGCTTCATCGGCGTGCTCTGGGAGCTGTCGAGCGGCTTCATATTCCATTTTCGCGGCAGCAGCTTTTCCATTCCGGGATACATGGTATGGGCGGCGATTATCTATGCCGCCTCGGCTTCTTTCCTCAGCCAGTTCGTCGGCGGCAAGCTGGTGCGGCTCAATGCCGACCGCTACTCCAAGGAGGCCGAACTGCGTTTCGCGCTGATGCACGCCAACGAGTACATGCCGTCGATCACCATTGCCGGCGGACAGGAAAACGAGCGCCGCCGCATCAACGGCGATATTTCCTCGGTGCTCGGCGTTATCCGTAAGCTGGCCATCGCCAACACCAATCTTACCTGGGTGTCGGCGAGCTACGGCTGGATGGTGCTGGTCATTCCAATCCTGGTGGCGGCGCCAGCCTACTTCTCGGGCGGCCTCAGCATCGGCCAGCTGATGATGGTGGTTGGCGCCTTCAACCAGGTGAACACGGCACTGCGCTGGTATGTCGCCAATTTCGGGCCGATCGCCGAGTGGCGCGCGACGCTGATGCGCGTTACCGATTTTCGCGAGGCGGTCGTCGAGATGGATATCGAGGATCACCTGCCCAACATGATCGACGTCGCCCGCGCTGCGCCTGGCATGATGGTGCTGAAGGATCTCGAGGTCTCGACCAAGATGTCCGACGAGATCGTCGAGAACGGTTTTCGGATCCGCGAGGGCACGGTGACGATCACCGCCGGCGAGCACATCATGATCAACGGCGATCACGGCGTGAACCGCAAGCTGTTGTTCCAGGCGCTAGCCGGCGAATGGCATTGCGGCAAGGGCGAGATCGACCTGCCGCCGCCGGAAGACATGCTGTTCATGCCGCACACCGCCTATGTCCCGAGCGGAACGCTGCGCGAGGCCATGACATTCCCCGAGGCACGCGATGCCTACCCGGATTCCGACCTCGAAATGGCGATTGAAAAAGCTGGTCTCGGCAGGCTGAAAGGCAAGCTCGATACGAACGCCCGCTGGGATCGTATGCTCGATACCGACGAACAGAAGGCCGTCGGCTTTGCCCATGCCCTGCTCGCCAAGCCGCGCTGGCTGATCCTCGACGAAACGCTCGAAGGCCTGGAGCCGGATATCCAGAAGCGCCTGGTTGCGCTTCTGGGCGAACTCAAGGATACGACGATGATCTATATCGGCCGTTCAGAGGCTTATCTTGAACTCATGTCGCCGCGGGTATTGCATCTGCAGGCCCTGGTTCCGCCGGACCCGACAGCGCCGCCTGCAAAGCCTGTCTCGGGTGCTGCTCGCGGACAAAACCCGGCACGGCGCCCCATTGTCCGCAAGGAGACGGTGCGGCCCGCCTGAACAACTTCGCCCGGATACGAAAAAGGCCCCGACGCGCAATCCACGCGTTCGGGGCCTTTTATCGAGATGGAGTGCCAGGTCCGGGATCAGTCCTTGGCGCGTTCGACGTAGGAATTGTCTTCGGTCATGATGACGACGCGGGTGCCGGCATTGACATGCGGCGGCACCATGGTGCGAACGCCATTCGACAGCATGGCTGGCTTGTAGGAGGACGACGCCGTCTGGCCCTTGACGACCGGCTCAGTCTCCATGATTTCAAGCGTCACAGTGCGTGGCATCTGGATGGCAAGCGCGATACCTTCATGCATCGACAGGATGCAGGTCATGCCTTCCTGCAGGTAGGCCTTGTCGTCGCCCATGGTTTCGGCATCGACGGTAACCTGGTCGTAGTTTTGCGGGTTCATGAAGTGGAACCCGTCGCTGTCTTCGTAAAGGTACTGATGGTTGACGTCCTCGACGAAGGCGCGCTCGACTTGTTCGGTCGTGCGCCAGCGCTCGGAAACCTTCGTGCCATCCGAAATCCGGCGCATATCGATCTGGGTGACCGGCGTGCCTTTGCCGGGGTGGAAATTGGCGGCCGTCAGCACGACGTAGAGCTTGCCGTCGACGTCGAGCACATTGCCCTTGCGGATCGAAGAGGCGATAACCTTGACCATAAGACTTCCTTGTAACGCAGCTTTTTGCATCGTAGAGGACGGACCGAGCCCGTTTCCCTGATGCAGCAATGTTTTCTTGGGGGCGCAACTAACCTAAAATGGTGGAAATAGCCACCCCGTCGCGGCTCATCCTATAAAAGAAAGCGCGGAATGAACGCCAGCCTGACAAAAGCATCTCCCTGGTGGACGCCCGGCGTCCATGCGGATCGACGGCCTTTTCTTATCGGCCGCAATGCGATCCAGGCGGCGCTGCGCAGTTTTTTTTCAGCCGGCGACTTCCTCGAGGTTGATACGGCAACCCTTCAGATATCGCCCGGCAACGAGGCACATCTGCATGCTTTCGCTACAGAAGCCCTGACGACCGACGGTCAGGCGGCACCCTTCTACCTGCACACGTCGCCGGAATTTGCCTGCAAGAAGCTGCTGGCCGCGGGCGAACAACGTATTGCATGCTTTGCCCATGTCTATCGCAACCGTGAGCGCGGGCCCTTGCACCATCCGGAGTTCACCATGCTCGAATGGTACAGGGTCGGCGAAGGCTACGAGCAGCTGATGGCTGACTGCGTCGATATAATGCGACTGGCGGCGAAAACCGCGGGGGCTGCGCGGCTGGCGTTCCGGGGTGCCGAGTGCGATCCCTTTGCCGAGCCGGAGCGGATCAGCGTTGCGGCGGCCTTCCTGCAGCATGCCGGCATCGACCTCTTGTCCTCGGTTGCCGCCGACGGACAGACGGACCGCGACTGCCTTGCTGCGGAAATGAACCGCCTCGGCATGCGTGTTGCCGGCGACGATGGCTGGGCGGATATGTTCAGCCGGGTGCTGGTGGAAAAGATCGAACCGCATCTCGGTTTTGGCCGACCGACGATCCTTGACGAATATCCGGTCTCCGAGGCCGCTCTTGCCAGGCCCTCGGCGCGGGATCCGCGTGTCGCCGAGCGCTTCGAACTCTATGCCTGCGGCGTCGAGCTTGCCAATGGCTTCGGCGAACTCACCAATGCCGTCGAACAGCGGCGGCGGTTCGAGATCGAGATGGCGGAAAAGGCGCGGGTCTACGGCGAAACCTATCCGCTCGACGAGGATTTTCTCGACGCGCTTGCCATCATGCCCGAGGCAAGCGGCATCGCCCTCGGTTTCGACCGGCTGGTGATGCTGGCTACCGGAGCATCCCGCATCGAGCAGGTGCTTTGGGCGCCCGTTGCGGAGTTCGGAAGATGAACGTCATTCGATCGATCAGGACAGTCGACGATCTCCAGCGGGCATCGCTTGTCGATGGGCAAAACGCGGCGTCGCTGGAAGCGGTCGCGGAACGTTATGCCATCGCGCTGACGCCTGCCATTGCCGCACTGATTGACCGCACCGATCCCGATGATCCGATCGCCCGGCAATTCGTGCCCGATATGGCAGAGCTGGTGGTGACGCCGGAAGAGCGTGCCGATCCCATCGGCGATGCGGCCCACAGCCCGGTCACAGGCATCGTCCATCGCTATCCCGACCGTGTGCTGCTAAAGGCGGTGCATGTCTGCCCCGTCTATTGCCGATTCTGCTTTCGCCGCGAGATGGTCGGTCCGCAGGGTATGGGTACGCTGGATGCCGGCGAACTCGATGCCGCTTTCGACTATATCCGCGCCCATCCGGAGATCTGGGAGGTGATCCTCACCGGCGGCGATCCGCTGGTTCTGTCGCCCCGGCGTCTCGAAGAACTGCTGGCCGGGCTTGCTGCCATCGATCACGTCAAGATCGTCCGCTTCCACACCCGCGTTCCAGTCGTCGATCCGCAGAAGATCGACGCAGCGCTTGTGGCCGCGCTGAAGGCGAGCGGCAAGACGGTCTATGTGGCGTTGCATGCCAACCACCCGCGCGAACTGACGGCGGACGCACGCGCCGCCTGTGCCCGTCTTGTCGATGCCGGCATCGTCATGGTCAGCCAGTCCGTACTTTTAAAAGGGGTCAACGACGATCCCCTGGTACTGGCGGCGCTGATGCGCGCCTTCGTGGAAACGCGGATCAAACCCTACTATCTGCACCATCCCGATCTCGCGCCCGGCACCAGCCATTTCCGGTTGACCATCGCCGAGGGCCAGCGCCTTGTGGCCGAGTTGCGCGGTCGCTTGTCCGGTCTCTGCCAGCCGGCCTATATCCTCGATATTCCCGGCGGCTACGGCAAAGCGGTCATCGGCGAGCGTGCCATCCGCGATGTCGGCGAGGGTTGCTATTCGGTTTCCGATTTCCGAGGCGAATGGCACGATTACCCGCCGCCATCCGGCAGCGGTAAGCCTGACTAGGCGCGATCCCGCGACGACTCACGAAAATTTATCTTCTTCACATTTTCCGGACGCATCCAGGAGCGTTGCTCTACCTACCCGGTCCAATCCGCGCTAAGAGAAGCAACCCCCGATATTATTAGCGTGTCGGCGGATTACATTCTGTCCGGATCATGAACAATGGCCGGCGAACGCTCATCTTTCCTTAACCAGAAGGCTTAGCGGTATGTTGGAATTTTGCGCCTAAAACAACCTCAGATAAGGCGGTACGACCGCTAAAAACACCTGGAGACGATTGGATGAACGAGACAATCCGTGGTTTGCTCACCAAGCTCGGGGGCCTTCCAGTGCCCGTCGACAGCATTGCCGACGACGCCGATCTCTATGCGGCAGGCCTTTCCTCCTTCGCATCCGTGCAGCTTATGCTCGGGCTCGAAGAGGCGTTCGACATGGAGTTTCCGGACAACCTGCTGAACCGTAAATCCTTTGCCAGCATCAGCGCCATCACCAGCACGGTGGATGCGATCCTCGGCTCCAGAAAGGTGGCCTGATGAGCGTGGCGGTGGCGATAGCGAAGGACAATCTCAATGCCCGCATCGCCCGCGTCGCGGCAATTGCTGCAGCACACGCCGATGCCGTCGACTGCGAATCGCGGTTTCCGCGCGAGGCCGTCACAGCCCTGAAGGCCGAACGCCTGCTGTCGATCCAGATCCCGACCGAACTCGGCGGGGAAAGCGCGACAATCACTGAAATCGCCGCGCTGTGCACCGTGCTCGGACAAGCCTGCGCGGCCACCGCGATGATTTTCGCCATGCACCAGATCAAGCTGTCGAGCCTGGTCGAGCACGGCGAAGGCAGCGACTGGCATCGCGATTTTATGCGCCGTATCGCCCGTGACCAGCTGCTGCTGGCGTCTGCCACGACCGAAGGCGGCATCGGCGGCAACATGCGCAACAGCATTTGCGCCATCCGCGTCGAGGGCGACAGCTGCTTCCTCGAGAAGGACACCACCGTCATTTCCTACGGCGCCTATGCCGACGCCATCCTCATTACATCGCGCGCTCACGCCGATGCGGCACCCTCCGACCAGGTGCTGACGGCCTTCCTGAAGGACCAGTACACGCTCGACAGAACCTCCGTTTGGGATACGCTCGGGATGCGCGGCACCTGCTCCGATGGCTTCCTATTCAAGGGAGAAGCGCCGGCCGTCCAGATCCTGCCGAAACCGTTTGCCGAGATTGCCGCGCAGTCCATGCTTGCCACCTCACACCTCTTGTGGAGCGCTCTCTGGTACGGGATCGCCGCCGATGCGGTGGCCCGTGCCCAGGCTTTCGTGCGCGCTGCGGCCCGGAAGTCACCCGGCACGCCTCCGCCCGGCGCGCTGCGTCTGGCAGAGGTCTCCGGCCAGCTACAGATGGTCAAGTCGAACGTCGTCGCTGCGCTGAAAGTCTACGAAGAGGCCAAGCTCGATGCCGACCGCCTGTCTTCCATGGCTTTCGCGGTGGCGATGAACAACGTCAAGATCGTCTCCTCAGAGGCGATCCTGCCGATCATCAACCACGCCATGCTGATCTGCGGCATCATGGGCTACAAGAACGGTACGCCCTACAGCCTCGGCCGCCACCTGCGCGACGCGCACTCGGCGCAGCTGATGATCTCGAACGACCGCATCCTTGCCAACACATCGACGATGCTGCTGGTCCACAAACAAGACACCAATTTGCTGGGGTAATCGCCATGGACATGCAGGTTTCTTTTCTCGATCGGCTCTTCGAATCAGGCCTCCTGATCGACACCGGTGTCGATGGCCTCTATGGCCGCAGCGGCCAGTTTGAAGACGTCATCGCTGCCTTCGAGCGGTTGATCGACAGGTTCGGCGGTGACGACGGTGCGGAGGCGATGCGCTTCCCGCCCGGCATGAACCGCGCGATCTTTGAAAAGAGCGGCTACATGAAGAGCTTTCCGCAGCTGGCCGGCACGGTCCACAGCTTCTGCGGCGGCGAGATGGACCATATGAACCTGCTAAAGTGCATGGAGGTTGGCGACGACTGGACCAAGGGTCAGGAAGCAACCGAGATCGTGCTGACGCCCGCCGCCTGCTATCCGCTCTATCCGACGGTGGCCCGGCGCGGCAACCTGCCGGCGAAGGGCGCGCTGTTCGACCTGCAGTCCTATTGCTTCCGCCATGAACCGTCACAGGATCCCGCCCGCCAGCAGCTTTTTCGCATGCGCGAATATGTCTGCATGGGCACCGAGCAGCATGTCACGGATTTCCGCCAGAGCTGGATGGATCGTGGCGTCGAGATGATGAAGTCGGTCGGTCTCGAGGTCGTCATCGATGTCGCCAATGACCCGTTCTTCGGCCGCGCAGGCAAAATGATGGTCAACAACCAGCGCGACCAGAACCTGAAGTTCGAATTGCTGATCCCGATCACCTCGACCGCCAATCCGACGGCCTGCATGAGCTTCAACTATCACCAGGATTCGTTCGGCACCAAATGGGGCCTCAACCTTGCCGACGGCAAGGTCGCGCATACGGCCTGCGTCGGCTTCGGGCTCGAGCGGATTGCGCTGGCGCTGTTCCACCATCACGGGCTCGACGTAAAAGCCTGGCCGGCGCCGGTGCGCGACGTCCTGTGGGGCTGATCGCCGGGATGCCGTCAGTATTTCCCGGGCTCGATCCTGCCGGCTATTCCCGCCACCGGCTGCACGACAGCGAACGGATGTGGCCGGAAACCAACTGCTATATCGATCTGTGGATCGAGGTGCTGAACACGCTCGGCCTGCCGCCAGAGGCGATGCTCGGCTTCACCATGGGGCAGGATTTCGAGGGCGACCAGTTCACCTTCTTCAAGGTGCCGCTGGAGGACCTCGAGGCGCTCTATGGCATCCGCTGCACCGAACTTGCCATCTACGACGACGTCGAACGGCATCTGGCGGTGCAGATCGCGCGCGGGCGGCTTTGCCTCGTCGAGATGGATTCGTTCTATATGCCGGATACGCAAGGCGTCGCCTACCGTACCGAGCACGGCAAGACGACGGTGGCGATCAACAGGCTAGACCCGGTTGCCCGCGAACTCGATTATTTCCACAATGGCGGCTTTTTCCGGCTCTCCGGCGAGGACTTCTATGGCGTTTTCCAGCGACACCTGCCGGAAGGTGCGCCGCCGTTCCTGCCCTATACGGAATTCGCTAAATTGCCGCTGCAGCCGCCGGCCGAAGCTGAAATCCGCCGGACGGCCCGTCGCCTGCTGGGAGCCCATTTTGCCCGGCGCCCGCGCGACAACCCGATCCGCGCCTTTGCGACGGTGTTTGCCGCCCAGGTCGAGGCGATTTCCGAGAGGCCGTTCGGCGTGTTCCACAAATATGCTTTCAACACGCTGCGTCAGGTTGGCGCAAATTTCGAACTCGGCGGCAGCCATCTCGACTGGATGTCGCCGGAATTCGCGGCTGCAAGTGCGCAAGCCCGGCGGCTATCCGAGGCTGCAAAATCGGTGCAGTTCCAGATCGCCCGGGCGGTGACGCGGCGGAAATTCGAGCCGCTGCAGACGGCGCTTGATCCGGTGGCGGATGCATGGGATGCCATGGTCGGGCTTCTGGAACGACAGGTCTGAAACGGGCAATGGCAATCGAGGGGCGTTTGGCAGGCATCGGCGCTGAGGAGACGCTGCTGGGCGAGGGCTGGACCCTTGTCCTCACCGCTCCCGGCGAATGGCAGACGCCCGCCGACGTGTCGTTGGGTGCAGCCTTCATCCCGGCCACGGTGCCCGGCACCGTCGCAGAAGCGCTGGAGAAGGCGGGCCTCTTCGACCGCGAGCATCCGGAACCACTGAACGATCGTGATGCTTGGTATTTCTGCCGGCTGGTCGACGCAGCGCCTGGCGATGCCGTGCTACGCCTTGCCGGTCTTGCGACACTCTGCGAGGTCTTCCTCAACGGCGTCATGCTTCTGCCCAGCGAGAGCATGTTCGAAAGCCATGACCTGCCGGTCACCTTGCTCGGCGGCGACGAGCTGGGCTTATGTTTTCGGGCGCTGGCGCCAAGGCTTGCAGAGCCCGGTCCACGCGCCCGCTGGCGGCCACAGATGATCGTGCCGCAGGGGCTGCGCATGGTCCGCACGACGCTGCTCGGCCATATGCCGGGCTGGTGCCCCGAGATTCATGCCGTCGGCCCCTGGCGGCCGATATCGCTGCTGCGGCCGGGGCCCGTCGCTATCCGCGATCTCGTCCTGCGACCTGAACTCAGCGAGAGCGGCGAGGGGCGGCTGCATGTTTCCCTGTCGGTGGAGGGTAAGGTCAGCGCCATCGTACTTTCCTGCGCCGGGGCCGAGCAAAACCTTGAAAGCGATGGCAAAGGCCATTGGGCGGCGACGCTGACGATCCCCGCCGTCCGTCCGTGGTGGCCGAATAGCCATGGGAGGCCTGATCTCCACGATGTGGCCCTCGTCATCGACGGTGTGGTCCACACCGCCGGCCGCACCGGATTTCGCCGCATCGAAGTCGATCGCGGTGCCGATGGCCGGGATTTCGCCCTCGTCGTCAATGGCGAGCGCATTTTTTGCCGGGGTGCGGTCTGGACTAGCGCCGATATCGTCCGGCTGCCCGGCGACCGTGCCGCCTATGAGCCGTGGCTGCGGCTGGCGGCAGAGGCCGGCATGAACATGGTGCGGATCGGCGGCACGATGGTCTATGAGACGCCGGAGTTCTTCGGGCTTTGCGACGAGCTCGGGATTCTTGTCTGGCAGGACATGATGTTTGCCAATTTCGATTATCCGAAAACCGACAAGACATTTCATGCGCATGTCGAGAGGGAGGCCGCCGGATTTCTCGACGCCATCAGCTTGTCGCCGTCGCTGGCCGTCATCTGCGGCGGCAGTGAAATGTACCAGCAGGCGGCGATGATGGGACTGCCGCAGCGGTTCTGGATGAACCCGGTAACGGAGGAGATCCTGCCGGCCGTCGCCGAGGCAAGGCGCCCGGACGTGCCCTATGTCGCCAACTCCCCCGTCGGTGGCGCCATGCCGTTCTCGCCCGATACAGGCGTGACCCATTACTATGGCGTCGGCGCCTATCTCAGGCCGCTCGACGATGCCCGTCGCGCCCATGTCCGTTTCGCAGCCGAAAGCCTCGCCTTCGCCAATGTGCCGCAGCAACGCACGCTCGATGCGCATCTGCCCGCTCCCGCCGTCCACAGCCCGCAATGGAAGGCCCGTGTACCGCGCGACCGCAGCGCTTCCTGGGATTTCGAGGATGTCCGCGATCACTATCTGCAGGAACTCTACGGTTTCGATCCGGCCCGATTGCGCCGCGAGGACCCCAATCTCTATCTCGACCTTTCGCGCGCCACCACCGGCGAGGTGGTGGAGGCGACCTATGGCGAGTGGCGGCGCACGGGCTCGAGCTGCAGTGGCGCGCTGGTCTGGACGCTGCAGGACCTCCTGCCCGGCCCCGGCTGGGGGGTGATCGATGCGACAGGCGAGCCAAAGCCGGTCTGGTATGCGATGCGCCGTGCGTTCCGGCCGGTGCAGGTGCTGATGACCGACGAGGGCACCAACGGGCTTACCGTGCATGTCATCAACGAGACTGCTGCGCCGCTTGCGCTGGAACTCGAGGTTTCCGCCCTGCGCGACGGCCGCCAGGTTGTCGTCAGCGGCCGGCGCGAGTTGACGCTCGATGCCCGTTCCAGCCAGGAGATCGCCTGCACCAATCTGTTCGGTGCCTTCTTCGACACCACCTATGCCTTTCGTTTCGGACCGCCGTCGCACGATGTCACCGTTGCCCGCCTGCGGTCGCTGGTATCGGACCCGAAGATACCAGGCGCGATCCAGGCGGAGGCCTTTCACTTCCCGCTCGGCAGGGCTAGGGCCTTTCACGCGCCCGGTATCGTTGCGGCGGTTGTCTTTGAGGATGGCGCATGGTTCGTCGATCTCGAATGCGAGCGGTTCGCCCAGTCCGTCCATATCGAGGCGGAGGGTTTCAGGGCCGAGGACGACTGGTTTCACCTCGCGCCAGGGGCGCCACGTCGCGTCAAGCTCATCCCGAGGGATGCCGGCGTGGTCGATAGACCGCCGGCCGTGCAGATCGGCACGATCAGCAGCCGGCATATCGTCTCGATCTGACGTAGAGAGCGGCGCCGGCGTAGCTATCGTGCGTCAGGCGAGTTCGCCGTAAACGCATATCGGCACACGTTCAAGGTCTGGCAGCACGTTGTCATACAGCGCACCATAGCGCTCGGCGACCTTGTCCCAGGCATAGCTGCGGGCGATGCCGAGCAGTTCTTCGCGAATGCCTGTTCCCTGCGCTACAAGGCGCGCAAAGGCGGCTTCGAGGGCCTTTGCCGACCGTTGCGCCCCGGAAAAATCGGTTAGCATCAGGACCGGATGGGCTGTGGCGAGCGCCCGGAAGGTGTCGTTGCTGTTGAGCACGGGCAGCAGGCCGGCGCTCATGGCCTCGATGACGGCAAGCCTCGAGCCGGCGCTATCCGAGGCCGATGCAAAAAGCGAGGCGCGGGCCATCGTGTTTCGGATGGTACAATGGTCGTCCGAGGCTTGCAGCGAGACATGCCGCGACAGGCCACGCGACCGGATGTCAGCGTTGAGCGACTGGCCATCAAGACCGGAGGGCGTGCCGATAATGTCGAGATGCCAGTCTGGATGGCGCGGGGCGAGCACCTGCATCACATCGAGCAGCCGGTCGAGCCGGGCTTCCGACGACAGCCCGCCGATGGTGACGATCCGGCGACGGGTATCGAGAGCGGCGCAGTTGGCGAACTTCGCGACGTCGGCGCCGCTGCCGATCGACGTCGCGCGGTTGCCAACGATGGTGTCGAAAAGCCGGTGGTCCGGCTCGCTGCTGCAGGCAATGCGACTATAGGCCTTGCAGGAGCGGCGCGTCACGAGGCTGAACCACAGCTTCTTCATCTCTTCGTGTCGGCTTGCGTGCCGGACGTTGCAGCTGATGGTCGCGATAAGCGGTCGCCGATGTAGAAACCTGCCCCAGGCCAGAGCATCGAAGCAGAAGTCGACCCCGTGGACATGGACCAGGTCGGCATCAGCGATATGCCTGAAGACCTCGAGCGCCGCAGGATAGACGCTGTTGCCGGGACCGGTAATCCGCACGATCTCGAGACCGTCTATCGTGTCCCGCGCTGGCCGGTTGCCGGCGATTCCGGAAGCCGGGTTCTCGCAGGTGACGACGCGGATACGGTAGCGGCGCGATAGCTGGCGGCAGAGCATGGCGACGGCGTCCGTGCCCTCGCCGTCAGGCAGCAACTCGCGCACCACATGGACGATCAGGGGTCGTCGTTCGTCCGGAATTTTGAAATCGCGGCCATGAGCCTGCGCCAATGTCATCGGTCCACCCTCGCGCCAAAGTTCGATCTCCGGCTTGACACGCGTCGTGTCTGTCTCGGGTCAGCAAATCATTGCGCCAGTTAAGGAAGCGCTAAATTGCCTCGGTCGCCGGCGGATACGGCGGGAAAGGGTTAATGCGACCCTGAGGCAAGGTATGCTTGGTATGGCCGGATTGTGGGCGGCGCGTCGTCAGAAGGCCCGGAAGGTCAGCGTCGTCAGCGAGCGGACGATGCCCGGGATATTGGCGATGGTGTCGTTGATGAATTTGCCGATGTCCTGGTCCTCGCCGACATAGACCTTCATCAGGAGGTCGTAGTCGCCGCTGGTCGAATAGAGCTCGGAAACGAGCTCCGTCTGGTAGATGGCATCGGCGACCTCGTAGGTCTTGCCGGGGGCGCATTGCAGCTGAACGAAAATGGGCTTCATGGCTCTATCCTGGCACATTTGAGACAAACGATGTGCCTGCCTGCATATCCGCGTAACCCGCCGCAATCAAGCAAACCCGCATCCTTCAGCCTTCGCGGGTGCAAGGATAAGGGACGCTGGATCCGACTGAGACCGGCCCATCCTGATTGCCAGAGTGAGAGGAGTACCCCCATCAGAACAGCGAGCGCAGTGCTGTAAATCCTCGTCCTACGAAGTCGCCGAAGAAGTATGGGCCGAGGCCCCACACGGCGGTCCAGAGTGCGGCGCCGATGATGTTGGCAATGAGGAAGCGGGCCCATGGCATGCCCATCGAGCCAGCGATCAGGCCGTTGAGCTGCCGCAGGAGAATGAAGAAACGCGCGGTGACGACGATGATCGGACCGCGAACCCGAAAGATCTCCTCGAACTTGTGCAGCCTTTCCGGTGTCAGGCGCACCATCCAGCCATACTTTTCCAGTAGCGGCCTTCCGCCATAATGGCCGATCAGGTAGCCGGTGAAATCGCCGGCGACGGCCGCGACCCAGACGACAAAAAAGACGCTGACGATGTTCAACTCGCCTCGGGATGCGAGCAGCGAAGCGCTGACGAGGGCGCTCTCGCCGGGAAGCGGTGCGCCGAGCGATTCGAAGTAGATGATCAGGAAGAGCGTCAGCAGGCCGTATTCGTGAAGGAAAGGCTGGATCGACGACCAGGCATCATGCAGGAAGCTCAAGGGCGGCCCTCGGGGTCACGGGTTCGATGCCAGATGCCTATCCCACTCCCGGCCGGCAGGCCAGACGGGAGCGGGAAATTTTGCGCGAAGGCGAGATCAGAACGTCGCGGTGACTGGATCCGGACCGATGCGGCCGCCGGGGGTGTCGAGCGTGTCGATCTGCTTCAGGTCATCGGCATCGAGCTTGAAGTCGAATACCTTGAAGTTTTCGGCAATGCGGCTCGGGGTGACCGACTTCGGAATGACGATCAGGCCAGCGTCGATGTGCCAGCGGATGATCACCTGCGCCGGCGTGCGACCGTACTTGCCGGCGATCTTTCCGATCACGGCGTTATCGAGCAGCTTGCCCTGGCCGAGCGGGCTCCAGGACTGGGTCTTGATGCCGAGTGCCTCATGGGTCTCGCGCAGCGCCCGCTGCTGGAAATCCGGATGCAGTTCGATCTGGTTGAGAACAGGCGTAACACCGGTCTCGCCGATGATGCGGTTCAGGTGTTCGGCAGCGAAGTTGGAGACGCCGATCGACTTTGCCCGGCCTTCGCTGTGCAGCTGGACGAACGCCTTCCAGGTGTCGAGATACCGGTCCTTGGATGGTGCCGGCCAATGGATGAGGTAGAGGTCGACATAGTCGGTGCCGAGGCGCTTCAGGCTCTCGTCGAAGGCCTTCAACGTGCTGTCGAAGCCCTGTGCGTCGTTCCAGAGCTTGGTGGTGAGGAAGATATCCTTGCGGTCGACACCGGAGGAGCGGATGCCCTCGCCGACGCCCTCTTCGTTGCCATAGATGGCGGCGGTGTCGATATGACGGTAGCCGGCCTCGATCGCGGCGCGCACGGCCGGTGCGGCTGTCTCGTTCGGCGTCTGCCAGACGCCGAGCCCGACCTGGGGAATGGAACGGCCGTCGTTAAACGTGATGCTGGTTTGATCGGTCACACTGTCTCTCCGGAAATGATGTTCAATCGGAATGCGGGGCGGCGCGAACCGACTGCGGTCCGGCGCCTAGCCCCGCCGGCTCAAAGGCCGACGCCTTTCATATAGGTCGCGTCCGACGTTTATCACCCCTCCCTGAGAGCGGTGGCTAAAGCACGCGCACGACGCTGTCCTTGCCGACATGGGAGAGCAAGCGGCGCATGTGTGGCAGGCTGACGGCAATACAGCCGGCTGTCGGCTCGAAACCCGGGCGGATCAGGTGAAAGAAGATCGCCGAGCCGCGATTGCGCTGCCGCACTGAAATATTCCAGTCGAGCACGAGGCAGATGTCATACACCCCGTCACCGCGCATCATCTCCTCGTGACCGGCGCGAAAGGGTGCCTTGACCAGCGTGTTGTAGCTGGCGTGGCCTGGATCGTCGCACCACAGCATGCCTGGCCGGATACGGCGCATGGCAAGCATCGTCGCCGGCATCATGACGCGGTCGCCTCGCGCGAAGCCCGAGATAAGTCGCATCGACGCGATCGGCGTTGCGCCATCACCCTCGCGCTTGCGCACGGTCCTGCCGTTTCGTCCGATTGCGGCCGGCACGACGACCCCGTCGAAGGCGACAAGCGCGCGGCTGCGGTTTCCCGGCGCAGGGCGAACGGTGATGATCGTGCTGCGTGTGGCTGGCTGCTGCCTTGCTTTACCCATCTTTCTCAAGTGTTCTCTCTCGCCCGGTCGATCTGTTGATGAAACTCTAGCAGTTTCAAGGGGACGACCAAGCGGCAAGCGTGCCTTCGCTTGCCAAAAACGCAATTTGGCGTAAGCCTTTAATCGGATCGAACCACACAAGGACGAGAGCCGTATGACCGCACGCACCATTCTACTGGTGGACGATGACACCGATCTGCGCGAGATGCTGGTCGAACAATTGTCGCTTTACGAGGAATTCACTGTCCTGCAGGAAGCCAATGCCGGCAAGGGCATAGCTACAGCCCGCGCCACAGCCATCGACCTGCTGATCATGGATGTCGGCTTGCCGGATATGGATGGCCGCGAGGCCGTCAAGCTGCTGCGCAAGGGCGGCTTCAAGCCACCGATCATCATGCTGACCGGCCACGACACGGACTCGGACACGATCCTGGGTCTAGAAGCCGGCGCCAACGATTACGTTACCAAGCCGTTCCGCTTCGCCGTGCTTCTCGCCCGTGTCCGTGCGCAGTTGCGCCAGCACGAGCAGAGCGAAGATGCGACCTTCACCGTCGGCCGCTATCTGTTCAAGCCGAGCCAGAAGCTGCTGACCACGGAAGACGGGCAGAAGATCCGCCTGACCGAGAAGGAAGCGGCAATTATCCGCTATCTCTACCGCGCCGAGCAGAAGGTCGTCACCCGCGATATCCTGCTCGAAGAAGTCTGGGGCTACAATTCCGGCGTCACCACCCACACGCTGGAAACCCACGTCTACCGCCTGCGCCAGAAGATCGAGCGTGATCCATCGAATGCCGAAATTCTGGTAACGGAAAACGGCGGCTACAAGATCATCCCGTAAGGCGTTTCCGATGGCCCTCAGTGACGATATCCAGCTGTTTTCGCAACTGCCGCTTTTCCAGGGCATGGGCGAGGATCAACTGCGGCTGATCGCCTTCGGGGCCGATCGGCGGCACATCGCTGCCGGCCAGACCCTGTTTCGCGAGCGGTCGCCGGCCGAATGCGCCTATGTGGTGGCCAGCGGCCGTTTCGAACTGACGACGCAGGATGGAAAAGGCGCATCGCGGGTCGAAGCTCTCGTAGAGGCGGGCACGCTGTTGTCCGAGCTGGCGCTGGTAACGCTGGTCGAGCGCAAATACACGGCCATCGCGCTTGAGGATTCGACCGTCGTTCGCATCACCCGGGCGCTGTTTCACCGGCTGATCGAGGAATATCCCGAGGCAGCGCAGCTTATCGAACGCCGGGTGCGCGACAATTTCAATATCATGGTCAATCAGGCGGTCGCGATGCTCGACCGCTTTTCATAAGGACGGCTCAGAGATCGAAATGCGCCGTCACCGGCACGTGATCGGATGGCCTGTCCCAGCCGCGCGCCTCTTTGAGGATGTCGATGCGCTGTAGCAGGGGCCCGAGATCGGCCGATCCCCAGATATGGTCGAGGCGGCGACCGCGATTGGCCTCCTCCCAGTCCTTGGCGCGGTAGCTCCACCAGGTGTAGAGCTTTTCGCTGGCCGGCACCGTCTGGCGCATGAGATCAACCCAGGCTCCACCCCTGATCACCTCCAGCAGGCCTTCCGTCTCGACGGGCGTATGGCTGACGATCTTCAGCAGCTGCTTGTGCGACCAGACATCGTTCTCGAGCGGCGCGATGTTGAGATCGCCGACGAGGATGGCAGAGGTGTCGGGCTCGGCATTGGCATGCAGCTGCTTCATCTCCTCGATGAAATCGAGCTTGTGACCGAATTTCGGGTTGATCGTCCGGTCCGGCTCGTCGCCGCCGGCCGGCACGTAGAAATTATGCAGCCGCACCCGACGGCCGCCACGCTCGAAAATCGCCGAGATATGCCGGGCATCGCCGACGCCGCAGAAATCTTGGCGATGATCCTCGACGAGCGGGATGCGCGAGGCGATGGCAACGCCGTGATAGCCCTTCTGGCCGTGGATGATGATGTGCTCGTAGCCCATGGCGCGCAGCGGCGCCAACGGGAAGAGATCGTTGATGACCTTGGTTTCCTGAAGGCAAAGAATGTCCGGCTGCTGCTGCATCACCAGCTTTTCGATGATCGGCATGCGCAGCCGCACCGAATTGATATTCCACGTGGTGATCGAAAAGCTCATGCCATGCCTCTTGAATGGATGGCCATGGCTTAGACCGAGCAGCAATGAAAGGAAACTGCCAGAACGGCGAAAAACAAAGGGCGGCCGCTCGCCGCGACCGCCCCGACAGAGAAGATGAAAAGGTTCAGTGGCGGGCGCTGGTGTCGCTCGGAATCTTGAACACGCTTTCGTCGAAGGCAACGTTGGTCTTGACGTTGCTGATAACGACCGACGTGTCCTTGCCCTGGTTGTCTGTCACCGTCCACTGGCGCAGATCGTAGGTCTTGGAATCGAACATCATGGTGATGGTCGAATCGCCGAAGATCGTCCGGCTGCCGAGCACGATGGTGGTAAGCGTCGGTTCAACCTTGACGCTGCGCACCATGTCGGCCGAAAGGTCGATCTTGCTGGCGAGCAGCAGCGTCAACGGCGTCTTTGACAGCGGATAGGTGTTCCAGGTCTTCAGCTGCGAATTGCCGACCACGACATTGTAACCGTCGGAGATTACCCGCATCGGCGATGGATCGTCGTAGTTGAAGCGCATCTTGCCCGGCCGCTCGATAAAGAACCGGCCGCCGGTCTGGTCGCCACGCGGACCGAACTGCACGAACGAGCCCTGCATGGTCTTGGTTGCGGAGAAGTGGTCGGCAATGGCCTGGGCCAGCGCCGGCGGCGGCGCATTGGAGGTTGCCTGGGCGAAGGCGTTGAACGGCAAGGCGGCAGCCACGAGTCCGACAGCGCAGGCGCCGATGAAATGGCGGCGCGTCAGCTGCAACGGGCTGCGTGCGACGGCGCCGACTTCAGTCTTTTTCATTAAAATCTCCTTTGCCGATCTCTATGGCGCTGAAAACCGGCGGCTTCATGACCTTTTCGGCGACATACATAGGGCGCACGGTCAATTTGCCGAGAGCCTTAGTAGCCCCAGCCGGACAACCCGACGATACTTGCTAGCGGTCGAGGATATCGGCTTCCGTCGGCACCAGGATCTCGCGCTTTCCGGCATGGTTGGCCGGGCCGATGATGCCTTCCTGCTCCATCCGCTCGATCAGCGAGGCGGCGCGGTTATAGCCGATGCCGAGACGGCGCTGGACATAGGATGTCGAGGCCTTGCCGTCGCGCAGTACCACAGCCACGGCCTGGTCGTAGGGATCGTCCGAATCCGACAGGTTACCGGTGCCGACTGGACCGTCGCCATCCTCGTCGTCCTCATCGCTGTCTGCGGTGATGGCGTCGAGATATTGCGGCGAGCCCTGCGTCTTCAGATAGGCGACGATGTCCTCGACCTCGCCATCGGCAACGAAGGGGCCGTGAACGCGCTGTATGCGACCGCCGCCGGCCATGTAGAGCATGTCGCCCATGCCGAGCAGCTGTTCGGCACCCTGTTCGCCGAGGATGGTGCGGCTGTCGATCTTCGAAGTCACCTGGAAGGAAATGCGCGTCGGGAAGTTTGCCTTGATCGTGCCGGTGATGACATCGACGGAGGGACGCTGCGTTGCCATGATGACGTGGATACCTGCGGCACGCGCCATCTGCGCCAGGCGCTGCACGGCGCCTTCGATATCTTTGCCGGCGACCATCATCAGGTCGGCCATCTCGTCGATGATGACGACGATGTAGGGAAGCGGCTTCAGGTCGAACTCTTCCGTTTCGTACATAGCCTCGCCGGTCGCCCGGTCGAAGCCCGTCTGCACGGTGCGCGAAATCGCCTCGCCCTTGGCAGCAGCCTGCTCGACGCGGGTATTGAAGCCGTCGATATTGCGCACGCCGATCTTCGACATCTTCTTGTAGCGCTCTTCCATCTCGCGGACGGTCCACTTGAGCGCCACGACGGCCTTTTTTGGATCGGTGACGACGGGCGACAACAGATGCGGGATGCCGTCATAGACGGAGAGTTCGAGCATTTTCGGATCGATCATGATCAGGCGGCACTGCTCCGGCGTCATCCGGTAGAGCAGCGACAGGATCATCGTGTTGATCGCCACCGACTTGCCCGAGCCGGTGGTGCCGGCGACCAGCAGATGCGGCATCTTGGCGAGGTCTGCAATGACGGGTTCGCCACCGATGGTCTTGCCGAGTGCCATGGCGAGCTTCGCCTTGGAGGTCTCGAAATCCCGCGACGCGATCATCTCGCGCAGATAGACGGTTTCGCGGATATTGTTCGGCAATTCGATGCCGATGGCATTGCGGCCGGGGACGACGGCAACACGGGCAGCAATCGCGCTCATCGAGCGGGCGATATCGTCGGCAAGGCCGATGACGCGCGAGGACTTGATACCGGGCGCCGGCTCCAGCTCGTAGAGCGTGACGACGGGACCCGGGCGGACATGGATGATTTCGCCTTTGACGCCGAAATCTTCCAGCACGCCTTCGAGCATGCGGGCGTTCTGTTCCAGCGCATCGGCCGACAGCGTCGAATCGCGCACCACGGCTTTCGGTTCGGCTAACAGGTGCACGGCCGGCAGCTGGAAGCCCTGGGGACGTATGAACGAGGTCTGCGCCTCGCGCTCGGCGCGAATGCCGGGTTTCGGGCGCGGTGCCGGCGGAATGACGCGGTGGCCGGCGTTGGAAGGCGAAGCTCGGGAGCCGATAGGGCGGATGACGTCGTCGTCATCGGGCAGAATGCCGGCAGGACGGCGCGGATCGACGTCGAACGGTACATCATTGTCGTCGTCGTCATGGTCTGCGTCGCCGACGGAAATCGGGGGTGCCGAGATGACGCGGCGCGACGGACTGCCATCCATGGACGGCTCGAGCCGCTCGCTGCGGCTGGCTGCTGTCTTGGCGCGGGCAGGCTCGTTCAGGCGACCGAATTCGTCGTCGTTGAAATCGTAAGGGGCGTCGAAGGCGTGGTCGCGCCGCTGGCGGGGACCCATGCCGAACAGCCGGCGCAGGCGCGCCTTGGCATTGTACCACATGTGAATGACGACGCCGAAGGCAAGAAACCGCGGCTCGTCATCCTCCGCATCGTCACCGACGGCGCGCATGCGGCTGGGGATATCGTCTTCCTCGTCCTCTTCGAAGTCGAAATCGTCGATGCTGTTACCGATCAGGCCTGCCGCAAACAGCATGCACCAAATGGCAGGCACGGCAAAGACGGTGCCAACGACGGCGCCGAACACGCCGCTTGGATAGGCGCCGACGAACAAGGCCGGAAAGCGCAGGATCATGTCTCCGATGACGCCGCCGATGCCGTTCGGGATCGGCCAGGTGAGCGGCTCCGGCAGGCAGCCGACGGCAGCGGCGGCAAGTGCTGCACCGCCGACCCAGGCTGCTAGGCGGGCAGGCAGGCGGTGAAGCTTGCGACCGGAGACGAGGGCAAGGGCCCAGGCGACGACCGGCAACATGACGATGACGCTGGAGAGCCCCAGCGCCTGCATGACGACATCGGCGAAGATGGCGCCGTAGGCACCGAGGATATTGGTGGGCGCATTGCTGGTGGCGTAGGAATAGCTCGGGTCCATCACGTTCCAGGTCGCCAGCGCGGCAACTGCCAGCGCCAGAAAGAAGAACAAGACGAAACCGGCGAGCCCGGTAATCTGCCGGATCACGAATGTCGAGAGCGTGAAGCGGACGGGACGACCGTCCAATGCTGGCGAATTGCTTCTGCCCATAATGCTTAAGCCCGTCTGTTGGCGATGATCGGACGAATCGACGCAATGCCGATCATTCAATACGTCAGCCCCACCTAACCAGACGAGGGTTAAAGCGGCGTTAACCATGCTTGACGCGCTGGCTCATTCCACGAAAAAGGCCCGAACCGGAGGCTCGGGCCAAAGACGACCTATCTTTCGATCGGACGCGACGGGAGGATCAGCCTTGCCGAAGACGTAGCTTCGGCAGGACGGTCTCTCGGATTACGATGCGTGGTAGGCGGCTTCGCCGTGCGAGGCAAGGTCGAGGCCTTCGCGCTCGGCTTCGACCGTGACGCGCAGGCCAACGATGACATCGACAACCTTGTAGAGGATGAGCGAGCCAACGCCGCACCAGACGATGGTGGTCAGGACAGCGGTCGCCTGGACCATAAGCTGGCTGCTCATGGTGACGCCTTCGGCATAGCCGACGCCGCCGAGCGATGCACTGGCGAAGATGCCTGTTGCCAGCGCGCCGAAGATACCACCGATGCAGTGGACGCCGAACACGTCAGCCGTGTCGTCGTAGCCGAACTTGTTCTTCACCACAGAGACGAAGAAGTAGCACAGCGGCGAGACGATGAGGCCGAGTACGATGGCTCCCATCGGGCCGACGATGCCGGCAGCCGGTGTAACGGCAACCAGACCGGCAACCATGCCGGACGCGCCGCCGAGCATCGAAGCCTTGCCGCGTGTCAGTGTTTCGACCAGCGACCAAGAAACGATGGCGGCGGCAGTGGCGATGAAGGTGTTGACGGTAGCAAGCATTGCGCCGCCGGAAGCTTCAAGGTTGGAGCCGGCATTGAAGCCGAACCAGCCGACCCAGAGCATGGAAGCGCCGACCATGGTCAATGTCATGGAGTGCGGAGCCATCATGTCCTTGCCGTAGCCTGTGCGCTTGCCGATGAGCAGGGCGCCGCAGATACCGGCAACACCGGCATTGATGTGCACGACGGTACCGCCAGCGAAATCGAGGGCGCCCATCTTGAACAGGAAGCCGTTCGAGTCCCAGACCATGTGGGCGATCGGGAAGTAGACGAAGGTAACCCACAATGCGCAGAACAGCACCGAGGCCGAGAACTTGATGCGTTCGGCATAGGCCCCGATGATCAGCGCCGGCGTGATGGCGGCGAAGGTCATCTGGAAGAGCATGAAGATGAATTCAGGAATGACGACGCCCTTGGAGAAGGTTGCCGCCGTGGTCGTGGTGTTGACGCCCGACAGGAACATCTTAGCCGTGCCGCCCCAGTAAGGGCTGGTGCCGCCGCCGAAGGCGAAGGAGTAACCGTAGATAACCCAGATCAACATGACAGTAGCGCCGATGACGGTGCACTGCATCAGCACGGAAAGCATGTTCTTCGAGCGGACGAGGCCGCCGTAGAAAAGTGCGAGGCCGGGAACGAGCATGAACAGGACGAGGATCGTCGAGATGAACATGAAGGCGGTATCGCCCTTGTCAGGCACCGGGGCAGCGGCAACCGCGGTTGCGGCAGCATCGGTCGCCGTCTGCGCGAACGCAATCACCGGCGCGAGCAGAGCGGCAGAAGCGACGCCCAGCCCTGTCAGCGTGGAAGACAACTTGGAAAGAGACATTGCGGAAAACTCCCTGATCGGCCGTGACTTACAGCGCTTCTGAATCGGTTTCGCCGGTACGGATACGCACGGCATGGTCAATCGAATAAACAAAGATCTTGCCGTCGCCGATCTGGCCGGTCTTGGCAGATGCGGCAATGGCTTCGACTGCCTTGTCGACGATCTCGGTGGAGACCGCGACTTCGATTTTCAGTTTCGGAAGGAAGCTGACCGCATATTCCGTGCCGCGATAGATTTCGGTGTGCCCCTTCTGACGCCCGTAGCCCTTCACTTCCGTCACGGTCAGGCCCTGAATGCCGACCGCCGTGAGAGCCTCACGGACCTCATCGAGCTTGAACGGCTTGATAATGGCCATCACAATTTTCATCTGGTTCCCATCCTTTGTTACCCTCGGCACAGGCCGACCCTTCTCGACGCCGACCATCGAATGGGCAGCGACTGGTCTTCTACATTCAAAGGCCGTGCCAGATTCAAATCAGCCATTAAGCCGTTGAAAATCAATGGGATAAAAACACATCCCCAAAAATGAGGCAATTTCGGCGTCTGAAAGCGAGCAAATATAAGGCAAATTTACGATTTTGCACGTTAATTAGGCATTTGCCTTTTTCCGAATCAAGCCTTCCTGGGCGACGGAGGCAATCAGCACGCCTGACCGGTTAAAAAGGCTTCCCCTGGCCAGTCCACGCGCTCCGGAGGCGCTCGGACTGTCCTGAGTGTAAAGAAGCCAATCGTCCAGCGCGCACGGACGGTGGAACCACATGGCGTGATCGATGCTCGCCACCTGGAGGCTGGGATCGAATATCGATGTGCCGTGCGCAAACAGCGCGCCGTCGAGAAGCGTCATGTCCGACAGGTAGGCCAGCACGGCCGCCTGGTAATGGCGGTCGTCCGGCACCGGGCCGGTCGCGCGCACCCACACGTCCTGCTGCGGATCGAGCTTGGTGTTGGAAAAATAATGCGTCAGCGACACCGGCCGGATCTCGATCGGCCTCGGTTGTTCCCAGTACCTGCGGATCGAGGCCGGCGCCTGGGCGAGATATTTCTCCTTGATCTCCTGTTCCCCGAGGAGTTCTTCCGGCGCCGGTCGCGCGGGCATGGCAATCTGGTGATCGTAGCCGGGCTCATCGATCTGGAACGAGGCCGACATCGAGAAGATCGCCTGGCCGTGCTGGATGGCAAGCACGCGCCGGGTGGCAAAGCTGCCGCCGTCACGCAGCCGTTCGACCTGGTAGAGGATCGGCACGGAGGGATCGCCGGGTCGCATGAAGTAGCCGTGCAGGGAGTGGATGTGACGGTGGGCATCCACCGTGCGCTGCGCCGCCATGACGGCCTGGCCGACCACCTGGCCGCCGAACACCCGCTGCCAGCCGACATCAGGAGAGACGCCACGGAAAAGATTGACCTCGATGGCCTCCAGATCCAGCGTCGAGAGCAATTGTTCCATGGCGGCGGAATGGGGGTGGCGCGACATAATGGATGCTCTCCGGCAGTAGGAACGGACGTCAGGCTGATCTATATAGACGGGCAGTGGATCACGGGAAGCAGGAGAGCGCAATGTTGGACATGCTGGTGGTAGGTGGCGGTTACGTGGGCCTTTCCGCAGCGGTGGCTGTCAAGCAGGCGGCCCCGCATCTCGATGTGATGGTGATTGAGGCTGCGCCTGAGGGTAGCTGGAAGAAGGATCAGCGCGCCTCGGCGATCATCACCGCAGCCTCGCGCATGCTCTCCGTCTTCGGCGTCTGGGACGACATCCTTCCCGAGGCCGAACCGATCACCAAGATGATCGTCACCGATTCGCGCACCGCCGACCCCGTTCGCCCCGTCTTCCTGACCTTCGAGGGTGCAGTTGTCGAAGGCGAACCCTTTGCCCACATGGTGCCGAACGTCGCCATGGTCGGCGCGCTCAGGGGAGCCTGCGAAAGGCTCGGCATCACCATCCGCGAAGGCCTCTCCGCGACCGACTTCAAGACTGCCGACAGCAGCGTGTCTCTGACCCTCTCCGACGGCAGCATGCTGGAGGCCAAGCTGCTGGTGGCCTGCGACGGGGTAAAATCGAAGCTGCGCGAGATGGCCGGCATCAAGACCGTCAGCTGGAATTACGGCCAGTCCGGCATCGTCACTACCATCGAGCATGAGCGTCCGCACAATGGCTGCGCCGAGGAGCACTTCCTGCCCTCCGGCCCGTTTGCCATACTGCCACTCAAAAACAATCGCTCTTCGCTGGTCTGGACGGAGCGCACGGCCGATGCCGACCGGCTGGTCGCTGCCGACGACCTGATCTTCGAGGAGGAACTGGAACGTCGTTTCGGCCGCAAGCTCGGCGCGCTGAAGGTGGTCGGCGGCAAACGCGCCTTCCCGCTCGGCCTGACGCTCGCCCGCGCTTTCGTGGCACCACGTCTCGCTCTCGCCGGCGACGCCGCGCACGGTATCCACCCGATCTCGGGCCAGGGTCTCAATCTGGGCTTCAAGGACGTGGCGGCGCTGGCGGAAACCATCGTCGAGGCGGACCGCCTAGGTATCGATATCGGCTCGATCCACACGCTGGAGCGCTACCAGACCTGGCGTCGCTTCGACACCTTCCGGATGGGCGTCACCACCGATGTGCTGAACAGGCTGTTTTCAAACGACGTTGCGCCGCTGCGTATCGCTCGCGATTTCGGCCTCGGCCTGGTCGACAGGTTGCCGGCGTTGAAATCCTATTTCATCGGCCAGGCTGCCGGCACGAGCGCCGCTCACAATCCCCGGCTGCTTGCAGGCGAGACGATCTGAGGACCGATCAGTCCTCGATGCGGCGGGCTTCCGAGGTCAACATAATCGGGATGCCGTCGCGGATGGGATAGGCGAGCCTAGCCTTTTCGGAGACGAGTTCATTACGCTCGCGATCATAGCTCAGCCGCGATTTCGTCAGCGGGCAGACGAGCAGGTCCAGGAGCTTGGTATCGACCTTGCTGACGGTATCGACCATCTCAGCACCTATTGCAGGATGGTGTCGGAATCGCCGAAACTGCGCGCCAGCACGATTTCGGTAATGGCGACGAACGTCTCGGCCCTTGTCTTGAGGTCCGGGGCTTCGAGCAACGCCTGTTTTTCGGCAGGTTCGAACGGCGCCATCATCGACAGCGAATTGACCAGCGTCATGTTGCCGGCCCGCTCCACGCTATCCCAGTCCGCCTCGAGCTTGTTGGCTTCCAGGAAGGCCTTGAATGCGGAGAGGAGGCCGGCGCGATCGACGCTGCTTTCCTCGTCTTCCGCCTTCAGATCCGCGAAGAATGGCGCGATGCGGAATGTCCGGTAGGGGTGATGACCGGAAATCTCGTCCATGACCCGGAAACGGCAAATCCCCGTCAGCGATACCATGTACCGCCCATCGCCGGTCTCGGCAAAGGACGTGATGCGTCCGAGACAGCCGACATGCGCAAGCTGGCCGCTATCCGCAGCGTCGCCCAGCGCCGGCTGGATCATGCCGATCAGCCTGTTGCCCGATATTGCAGCGTCGAACATCGCGAGATAGCGCGGTTCGAAGACATTCAGCGGCAACTGCCCGCCCGGAAGAAGCAGCGCCCCGGTCAGCGGAAAGATCGCGACCGATTCGGGCAGATCGCTCGGCTTCAGATATCTGGCGTTGCCCACCTGCATTAAAGGTTTCCCGTTCTGGTTACAGCGTCCACCATGCATCCTATGCGCAGCAGATGTCTCGTCAAGATGTGGGAACCGCCACCGAAAACGCAAGTGACGGGCCAGATTTTATGAGGATCGGCTAAGCCCTGAGAGAACAGGGCAAGCCCTACGAAAACAGGATTGAAGACAGTCGGCGTCTTGCAGCGATGGTGGCAGGATCTTTCGGACCCCAGACATCGAAGAATGCCAGCAGCTCGCGGCGAGCGCCGTCATCCTCGAAGGTCCGGTCGCGACGCATGATGGTCAGCAGGTGTTCGGCAGCCGCATTCCGGTCGCCCTCGACATTGCGGATCTTGGCAAGCTTGAGGCGCGCCGCGTGATCGTCCGGCTGCAGTGCCAGCTGCTGTTCGAGCGCTGAGGGGTCACCGAGCTTGGCAGCCTCCTCGATCTGGTCGAGCCTTTTCACCACCGCCTGGATGCCTGCATCCTTCGACAGCGTCTCCGGCAGATCGGTGAGCGCCTGGCGGGCCCGCTCGCTCTGGCCGGCGGCGATCATGCATTCGGCCATGCCGGCAAGCGCCTTGGGGTTCTCCGGGTCGGCCTGCAGGACGGCGCCGAAGAGCTCGGCAGCACCATGGATGTCCGACGAGGCGAGCAAGGCTGCTGCCTCCTCGAGAATGGCGGCGATTTCGGCAGCTTCTGCATCTGGGCCGGCAGGCCCGGCAATCTTGTCGATGAATTCGCGCACCTGGCTTTCCGGCACGGCGCCCATGAAGCCATCGGCAGGCCTGCCATCGACGAAAGCGATGACGGCCGGTATCGACTGGATGCCGAGCTGGCCTGCGACCGACGGGTGATCGTCGATGTTCATCTTCACCAGCTTGACGCGTCCGCCAGCCTCGTTGACGACCTTTTCGATCACTGGTGTCAGCTGCTTGCACGGACCGCACCACGGCGCCCAGAAGTCGACCAGCACCGGCTGCTTTCGGGATTCGTCGATCACGTCACGCGTGAAAGTCGCCGTCGTCGTATCCTTGATGTGGGAGCCGCCTGCAGCAGGGGCTCCCATGGCGACGGAGCCCGACATCTGTCCGCCCAGCGAAGCCGCGTTATAGGGATTGTCTGTGCCGCTCATGATGTCTCCCGTCTGTCCGCGTGTCCGGACCGAAATTATAGCGTTTATAATCGTATCTCAGGACGCAACTTTCAAGACGAGCGGCGTGTGGCCTGTCGCCTCCATGAAGCGCACGAGATCCTGCGTGGCGATCGAGGTCGTTGCCTCGTTCGACAGCGGGTGGCAATTGATGATGTCGTCCGCCATCAGCGCCTCGTCGATCACGAAGGTGACGTGGTGGCCGATATCGTTGATCGCGCCGAATGCCGTCACGGCACCAGGGATGACGCCGAGATATTCCATCAGCTTCTCCGGCTTGCCAAACGACACCTTGCTGGCCGCACCGATGAGGGTGTGGACCGTCTTCAGATCGACGGCAGCATTTTCCTCGACAGTCAGAAGGAAGAAGTTGTCCTTCTTGTCCTTTACGAAAAGGTTCTTGGTATGGCCGCCGGGAATTTGGTCGCGCAGCGATACAGATTCGGCGACGGTAAACACGGCGGGATGATCGAGCGTCGTGTGGGCGATGCCCAGCCCGTCCAGAAAGGCGAACAGATCGGCGCGGGTTTTCGGGGTCGGCTCGGTCATCGGATCTCACTTGGCAACGTCTGCAGAATGGGTCGCTGCGGTGATACGTCCCTGCCTGCCTTTTGGCAATCTTTTGGGGCGAAAGTCCTGCTGCTGAACGGTTTTTCGCATACGCTCCGAACTGTGTGACAAATTTTTCTCGAAGCCGAAAGATTTCCTGTTGCATTTGAAAAACGGTTGGGCCATATAGCGCCCGTCGCCGCAAGGTGGCGCCACGGTCCACAGACTACCCCCGGACCAGTGGGATGAGCGGGTGTAGCTCAGGGGTAGAGCACAACCTTGCCAAGGTTGGGGTCGAGCGTTCGAATCGCTTCACCCGCTCCAATTTCCCTCTCGACATGTGTCGATGACGGGACGCAAATGAGTAAAATCTTCCTGTACTAAAGATACAAATCATTCTCAGATGTGCGCGCTTCGCGCATTTCTGACGCCTTGGACTTCATCACAAATCCCGCATCTCGACCATCATGACCCTGTGCGATAGAAGCACTTTGTTGCCATATCGCACGAAGGGCCTCTGATGGACATGAAGCCGAGTGACATGATGGGCGGTCTTGCCAAGGGGCTGCGCGTCATCGAAGCGTTTACGGCCGAGACACCGCGCCTCAGCATTTCGGAGGCGGCCGCAATGGCGGGCCTCGATCGCGCCACCACGCGGCGCTGCCTGCTGACGCTGGCCGATATCGGCTATTGTGCCTATGATGGAAAATACTTCACCGTCACCCCGAGGGTGCTGCGTCTCGGCACCGGCTGCCTGGCGTCGATGCCGCTACCGCGTATTGTCCAGCCCTTTCTGGACAGGCTGTCCGAGACGATCCGGCAAAGTACGTCCGTGGCGATCCTCGACGAACACGAAATCGTCTACGTGGCGCGTGCCGCCGAGCGCAAGGTGATGTCGATCACGCTGATGCCGGGATCGCGCCTACCGGCCTACTGCACCTCGATGGGCCGCATTCTCCTCGCCACGCTGCCGCAAGATCAGGCGCGCGCGCTGCTATCCAGCGCGCCGCTGACGGCGAGGACTTCGTTTACGCTGACAGATCCGGACGCCATCCTTGATGAGCTCGGACGCATAAAGGCGCAGGGTTACGCCGCCGTCGACCAGGAAGTCGAGATTGGGCTGCGCTCGATCGCCGTGCCGCTGAAGAATGCCCGTGGCCAGGTCGTCGCAGCGCTCAACACCGGCCTTCCCATGTCGGACGAGCCCATGCCCTCGGTCGTGGCACAGTATCTCGACGCTCTCCAGCAGACGAGCCGGGAACTAGCCGGGATCCTCAGCTGACCCCGACGAATAGAGGGTTCACAAGCCGTAGCTGCCCGACGTCACTGCCTCACGCATCCGGCACGTTGTCCGCCAGTTCCTTAAGCCAAAGCCGGGCATTGCCATCGGACGGTGCCCGCCAGTCGCCGCGCGGCGACAGCGAGCCGCCGGAGGTAACCTTCGGGCCGTTCGGAGAGGCCGAGCGCTTGAACTGGCTGATGGTGAAAAAGCGGAACAGGAAATTTTCCAGCCAGTGCTTGATCTCCGGCAGCGTATAGGCCTGCCTTTTATCGGCCGGAAAATTCGGCGGCCAGGCGCCGGCTTCGGCATCCTTCCAGGCGTGATAGGCAAGGAACGCCACCTTCGACGGCTTCAGCCCGTAGCGGCTGATATAATAAAGCGCGAAGTCGTGCAGCGCATAAGGACCGATCCGGTCCTCCGTGCTCTGGATCGCGCCATCTGCACCAGCCGGGACAAGCTCCGGCGAAATGATGGTGTTCAGCACCCGGTCGAGCGTGGCGTTTGTGTCGGCGTCGAAGTCGTTCGAGTGGATGACCCAGCGCACCAGATGCTGGATCAGCGTCTTCGAAACCGAGGCGTTGACGTTGTAGTGGCTCATATGGTCGCCGACGCCGTAGGTCGACCAGCCCAGCGCAATTTCCGACAGGTCGCCGGTGCCGAGCACGAAGGCGTTGCGCTGGTTGGCGGCGCGAAACAGGAAGTCGGTGCGCAAGCCTGCCTGCACATTCTCGAACGTCACGTCATAGACCGGCTCGCCGCCTGCGAAGGGGTGCCCGAGATCCTTCAGTAATTGCAGCGCCAGCGGCTTGATGTCGATCTCGTCGGCCGTGATATGGAGGCTGCGCATCAGTGCCCAGGCATTGGCCAGCGTTTCGTCACCGGTCGCAAAACCCGGCATGGTAAAGCCCAGGATATCCGAACGCGGCCAGCCCAGCTGGTCGAAGGCGCGGGCCGCCACCAGCAGCGCATGGGTCGAATCGAGGCCGCCGGAAATGCCGATGCACAAACGCTTGATGCCGGTTGCCTTGAGGCGCTTCTGCAGGCCCTGCACCTGTATATTAAAGGTCTCGTAGCAATCCTGCGCCAGCTGGCTCGGATCGGCGGGCACGAAGGGAAAGCGGGCAACAGTGCGGCGCAGGTCGCTATCACCTTCCGGCCGCGCAGTGCGGAAGCCGACGCGGCGAAACGCGCGGTCCGGATCGACATTGAGGGCAGCTTCCCCGAACGTTCCCTGACGCAGGCGTTCCTGCTTCAGACGCTCGACGTCGATATCGGCGATGCACATCTGCGAGCCGCCCGGAAAGCGCTCCGTCTCCGCCAGAAGCTCGCCGAGCTCGTAGACGCAGGCCTGTCCGTCCCAGGCGAGATCGGTGGTCGATTCGCCGGGACCGGCTGCCGAATAGACGTAGGCCGCCAGAGCCCGCGAAGACTGCGTGGCGCAAAGGCGCTTGCGCGTCTCGGACTTTCCGACTGTGATATTGCTTGCCGACAGGTTCGTGAGAATGGTCGCCCCCGCTAGTGCGCCGAAATCGCTCGGCGGCGTCGGCACCCAGAAATCCTCGCAGATTTCGATGTGGAAGACGAAATCGGGATGATTCTCCGCTTCGAACAGCAGATCGACGCCGAATGGGACGGTCTGGCCGCCAACCGCGATGGACGAGCCGCGAATGGTCCGGCCGGAAGCGAACCAGCGGCGCTCGTAGAATTCGCGGTAGTTCGGCGGATAGGATTTCGGCACCACGCCGAGGATTTTGCCGTCATGGATGGCAACGCCGCAATTATAAAGCCGGCCATCCTTGTGCAGCGGTGCACCGACGATCAGCACCGGCGCGATCGTGCGGGTGAATGCCGCGATATCGAGCAGCGCCTTCTCTACGCCCTCGAGCAGCACGCTCTGGCCAAGCAGATCGTCGATCGCGTAGGCGGAGACGGATAGTTCCGGAAACAGCATGAGGGCGACATGCTCGGCATGGCCGATTGTCGCCTGCCGCATGATCTCGGCAGCATTGGTCGCGGGATCGGCTATCTCGCAGACGGGAGTGCAGGCGGCAACACGCACGAAACCCTGGTCGTAGGCGGAGAAGAAGGTCATCGTAGTCTCCCTTCGCCGCCACCTAGGGCAGGGCGAAAATCACGTCAACTATGTCCTTCTATTAAGCCCTCAGGCAGCGGTCCGACAAGGGCGATGCGCCAGAGTTTGATGTCGCCGATATCAAGCTTCAGGCGGGTGGAAAGCCAAAAAAAGCGGCCGCCCCGGGGACGACCGCCTTTCTAGATGGAGAAGAGGTGCCTCAGGCGACCTTCTTCTTGCCCTTGTCATTGACCGAAGCGTTGGCCAGCTGAGTCAGCGCTTCGTCAGTTGCGCCTTCTTCCTGCAGCGTTGCATCGAGCAGGTCGGCGGCTTCCTTCATGCCGAGCTGTGTCGCCCAGTTCTTCAGCGTGCCGTAGCGGGCGATCTCGTAGTGTTCGACCGCCTGAGCGGACGAGATCAGACCTGCATCAAGGGCTGGCGACCCGGCGAATTCCTCGATGATCTCTTCACCTTCGGCGATGATCCCCTGGATGGCTTCGCAGGTCTTGCCGCGGGCGGGCTTGCCGACCAGTTCGAAAACCTGCTGCAGGCGTTCGATCTGGCCCTGGGTTTCTTCCTGGTGCTTCTTGAAGGCAGCTTTCAGTTCCGGCGACTGCGCAGCACGAGCCATTTTCGGCAGCGCTTTCACGATCTGGCGCTCGGCGAAATAGATATCTTTCAGCGTGTCGATGAAGAGGTCGTTGAGTGTTTTGTCGGCCATGAGGTTCTCCTGTGGGTTGGCTTTCAGGTGACTCAACCTGCATTCCGAGCAATTGTTCCGCTCGGTTCCGGACCATTGAAATCGACTTCCCCCATACCGAGGAGACGCTGGAGCACCGATAATTTCCCGGGCTGTCGGCCGCCTCGATTGTCGCTTTTCACACCGACCTTTAATTCTTGACGCCCCCGTGAGTTGAATTCTGGCGGTCTTTCGCAACTATTTTTGGCTGCGGATAGGGCAGACGCCACTTTCTTAAGCAATCGTTGATGAACGCGTGGCAGCATCGATCACATTGATTTGCAGTTGACGTTTGGCATGCCGCAAAGCACATGGAGGGGGCGGACAATGGATGGATTTGCAATGCTTCAACGCAGCGAGGAAACCGACGATGCCCTCGTCGATCGCCTTCAGAAATCTGCCTTCACCTATTTCCTGCGCCACACCAACCGCGAAAACGGGCTTGTGGCGGACACCTCGATCAAGGGCAGCCACTGCAGCATCGCGGCTGTCGGCTTTGCGCTTTCGAGCTATCCCGTCGCCATCGAGCGCGGCTGGATCGACCGGACGGAAGCAGCCGAAATCATCCTGACGACGCTGGATTTCTTTGCCGACAGCGACCAGGGCGAGGAACGCGCGGCCACCGGCCATCGCGGCTTCTATTACCATTTCATCGACATGAAGACCGGCAACCGCGCCTGGAACAGCGAGCTGTCGCTTATCGACACCGCCCTGCTGTTCATGGGCGTCCTCACCGTCGCCGCCTATTTCGACCGCGACGAGCCCGACGATGCCGAGATCCGCGAGCTTGCGACCATGCTCTACGAGCGGGCCGACTGGCGCTGGGCGCTGAACAAGGGCGACACGCTGACGATGGGCTGGAAGCCGGGCGGCGGTTTCCTGCGCTGGCGCTGGCAGGGCTACGACGAGGCGATCCTGCTCTATGCCATGGCGATGGCGTCGCCGACCCATCCCATTCCGGCAAAATGCTACGATGCCTTTGCCTCGACCTACAACTGGATGATGGTCAAGAACAAGCCGTTCCTCTATGCCGGCCCGCTTTTCATCCACCTGTTCTCCCACGCCTGGATCGACTTTCGCGGTATCCGCGACAAGTACATGGCGGAGAAGGACAGCGACTATTTTCTCAACACCCAGATCGCCATCGATACGCAGCGCGACTATGCCGACCGCAACCCCGGCCATTTTGCCGGCTATAGCCGCGAGGTCTGGGGCCTGACCGCCTGCGACGGACCCAACCCGACAGGCGGCCGCCATAGCCGGCGCGGGAGACCGAAAGTGCTGGGCTATGCCGCCCGTGGCGCACCGTTCGGCCCGGATGACGGCACCATCGCCCCCTGGGCGCCGCTCTCCTGCCTGCCCTTCGACCGCAAGGCAGCCCTCAGCGGTACCCGGGCGCTGATGTCGGCCTATCCCAACATCATGCTCGACGGATGCTTCGTCGGCGGCTTTAACCCGACCGTCGAAGGCAAGGGACCAGACGGCTGGGTCGATGACCGCTCGGTCGCCATCGACCAGGGTCTCCTGGTGATCATGATCGAGAACGACCGCACCGGATTGATCTGGAAGCTCCTGCGCGGCTCGCCGATCATGCGCAAGGGCCTCGAGAAGGCCGGTTTCAAGGGCGGCTGGCTCGATGGCGAACCTGACGCCATCTCCTGATTTTTCAAAGGAATGCGCGGCGGCCCCGGCCGCCGCGCATTCTATGGCATCCCTTATTCGACGTCGAACTTGACGCCCTGGGCGAGCGGCAGCGTGCGGCCGTAATTGATGGTGTTGGTGGCGCGACGCATATAGGCGCGCCAGGCATCCGAGCCGGATTCGCGGCCGCCGCCGGTTTCCTTCTCGCCGCCGAAAGCCCCGCCGATCTCGGCGCCGGACGGGCCGATATTGACATTGGCAATGCCGCAATCCGAACCGCGTGACGACAGGAAGGTCTCCGCTTCCCTTATGTCGTTGGTGAAGATCGACGACGAAAGGCCCTGCGGCACGGCATTGTGCAGGTCGAGAACCGCATCGAAATCGCTGTACCTGATGACGTAGAGGATCGGCGCGAAGGTTTCCTCGACGACCGGGCCGGTCTGCGCTGGGATTTCCACCAGCGCCGGCCGAACGTAGAAGGCATCCGCGCCATCGGCCTCAACGCGCTCGCCGCCGGTGACGGTTGCGCCCTCTGCCTTGGCTGCTGCCAGCGCCGCCTGCATCTTGTCGAACGCCTGCCTGTCGATCAGCGGTCCGACCAGCACGCCGTCTTCCATCGGATTACCGACGCTCACCGAGCCATAGGCCTTCTGCAATCGCGGTACCAGCTGGTCGTATACGCTCTCGTGGACGAATAGGCGACGCAGCGAGGTGCAGCGCTGGCCGGCCGTGCCCATCGCCGAAAAGGCGACGCCGCGCAGCGTCAGGTCGAGATCGGCCGTCGGGCAGACGATGGCGGCGTTGTTGCCGCCGAGTTCGAGAATGCCGCGGGCAAAGCGGGCGGCAAGTTTCGGGCCGACAGTGCGGCCCATGGCGGTCGAGCCGGTGGCAGACACCAGCGGCACCTTGACGTGATCGACCAGCGCTTCGCCGATATCGCGGCCGCCGATCAGCAGTGTCGAAAGATTAGCCGGCGCAGAACCGCCTTCCGCGACGTAGCGCTTCAGCGCCTTTTCGAACAGCGCCTGGGTGGCGAGCGCCGTCAGCGGCGTCTTTTCCGATGGCTTCCACACCGTCGAATTGCCGCAGACCATGGCCAGCGCCGCATTCCACGACCAGACGGCAACGGGGAAATTGAAGGCCGAGATGATGCCGGTGACGCCGAGCGGGTGCCAGCTTTCCATCATCCGGTGCTCGGAGCGCTCGGTGGCGATCGTCAGTCCGTAGAGTTGGCGGGACAGGCCGACCGCGAAGTCGCAGATGTCGATCATCTCCTGCACTTCGCCGAGACCTTCCGAGGTGATCTTGCCGACCTCGATGGAGACCAGCCGGCCGAGTGCCGCCTTGCCGGCGCGAAGCTCTTCGCCGAGCAGGCGGATCAGTTCGCCGCGTTTCGGCGCCGGAACCGTGCGCCAGGTGAGGAAGGCTTCATGCGCCGCGTCGATGGCCGCGCGGGCCTCTGCAACGGAGTGCTCCGGCAGGCGGCCGATTTCGCCGCCTGTGATCGGCGATGTTACCGACAGGGTGCCGCCGGTAAAGCGTTCCGTGGCGACGCCGAGGTCGGTTAAGATCTTTTTGGTTTCCTGGGCAAGATCGAGAGCGGTCATGTGAGGCTGTCCCTTGAGTTGGTCTGATGGTGGCCTGGCGCCGGCTAGAAGCGGGACTCGGCAAGATGGGCAATCTGGGCGCCGGCCTCGTACCACATTTCCTTGAGGGCACGGAAGCGGGGGGCGCCAACCTCGGTCGGTGGCAGCGGCAGTTCGTTTTCGCCGATCCGTCCGAGGATATGGGCTGCAAGGGTCTTTCCGAATGTCGTGCCTGGCGCGATGCCGCGCCCGTTATAGCCGCTGAAGCCGACGACGTTTTCGGCGAACCTGTGAAACCTCGGGAGGGCATTGTCGGTCATGCCGATCTTGCCGTACCATTCGCATTCGAATTCGATGTCGCCAAGCTGCGGGAACAGCCGCTTCAGGGACCGCCGGGCCCAGCCCTTGTGGATCGCGGCACCGGTGTTGCGCAGTGCCCCGACGCTGCCGAACACCAGGCGCCCGGCCTGGTCCATGCGGAAGGAAGACAGCACCTCCTTGGTGTCCCAGGCACCTTCGCGGCCGGGCAGGATGGATTTGCGCAGATTGTCTCCCAGCGGCACGGTGGCAAAATTGAAATAGGGCAGCAAAACCTGCTCGCCGCGCACCTGTTCGAACGGCCCGGTGCTGTAGGCATCGGTGGAGACGACGATCCAGTCGGCGGTGACGCTGCCGGCGGCTGTCCTTACCACCCAGCGACTGCCCTCGCGGCTGGTCTCCGTAACGCGGCTGCCGGTGTGGAGTGTTGCGCCGGCACGGATGGCCGCCTTGGCAAGCCCGCGCGCATAGGCAAGCGGCTGCAGCGTCCCGGCCCTCATGTCGAGCAGCGCGCCGGCATAGCCGTCGCTGCCGATGCGGCGGCGCGTCTCGTCGGCATCGAGCACGGTGACGGGCGCCCCTCGACTCGCCCACTGGCGGGCGCGGGCCTCGATCTCCTTCAGCCCATCGGCGCCGACGGCGCAGTGCAGCGTCCCGTTGCGCTCGAGTTCGCAGGCAATGCTGTGCTTGTCGATCAGCGCCTTCACCAGTTCAGGGCCGTTGCCGAGCGTATCGAGCAGGCGCTCGCCGTAGAGCGGGCCAAGCACGCCCGGCACGTCGTCGGGCATCACCCACATGCCGGCATTGATCAGCCCGACATTGCGCCCGGCGCCACCGAAGCCGATCTCGTTGCCTTCGAGAAGCACCACCCGCGTGCCGGCCTCGGCAAGATGCAGGGCCGACGACAGGCCCGTATAACCGCCGCCGACGATCACCACATCGGCCGATACCGCGCCGGCAAGCGGCTGCGTCACAGGCGGCGGCGGGGCGGTCTTTTCCCATAGGCCATGGGAGCGCGGGTCGTTGAGCATCATTCGGTCCATTCGTTGCGTGGGCCCACCTTAGCGCCCGACTTGCGGTTGTGAAAGACGATTCCGAGGGCTTTGCACCGGCCCGACAACAACCCCCACGCTTCCCCGTTCACGCGGCCTGTTCGGTCCGTGTCATGACAATTCTGATGGCCGGGGCACACCGAGTGCCTGATGATTTTTAGTGAAGTGACACGCGATGTGCCCCGTTCGACAGTTTTTATCCGCAACTCCGGATCCTCTGTTTCCGACCCAGGTCCCGTTAAGGGAAAAGCTGCCGGAGTTATGCCACACAGGCACGCCGAGCCTAGGGGCCCGAAGGGATCCACTTCTGCGGACCCTTGAAGAAGTCGCCTGCGTAGACAGCAACCCCTCCAAGACCCGGCCCCACCTCGCCGGTAACGCAGACCGGTGTATCCGATGGTGGAACGGGGTGATTATAGATCGGGATGAAAGCACGGGGATGAAATTATGATGCCGGCATTGTTTCCAAACGGAAATCCCAACGGTTTATCCCTATGAGGTGCTGCGGGCAGGGGCGATGGAGGGAAGCGGGAGAGGAGAGAGTGCGAGAGATAGAGAGAGTGTGTGTGCGTGTGAGGTCAGAAAGATCACAAAACCAAAAAGCCACCCCCGACCTCCCTCATTCCTGTGCCTGTCACAGGAATCCAGCCGCCCAAGTCTTTGGGCGATAGATACTTTCCTCACCAACAGAGAGTCCTCCCACGGCGCAGACGCGCCGTGACTGGATTCCTGTGACGAGCACAGGAATGAGGGAAGTGGGGGCGCGCATCCCAGGCGAAGTTGGATCTTAGAATACGTGGTAGCAATTGATCCCTTTTCACGGAGTTGGGCGCCTCGATAGACTTGAGTTTACAAGGCCTTGCTCAGAGAGGCCCCCACTTCCTCCCGTCATTCCGGTGATGGGCACAGGAGTGAGGGAAATTGGGGAAATCGTGGGTAATGTCGTGGTGAAAAGTTTGGCTTCTGCGACCGCGTTTCGTTTTCAGGGGAATGGTCAATCCCGTCGACGACGAACTTACAAATCCAGCTCTTGGACTTGGAACCGGAGGCCGGGTTTGTTGGCCTCCGGTTTACTCAGACGCTTATGCCTATTTCCACTCGCGGATATCGACGAAGTGGCCGGCGATGGCGGCGGCGGCGGCCATGGCCGGGGAGACCAGATGGGTGCGGCCCTTGTGGCCCTGGCGGCCTTCGAAATTGCGGTTCGAGGTCGAGGCGCAGCGCTCGCCCGGCTTCAGCCGGTCGTCGTTCATGGCCAGGCACATGGAACAGCCCGGCTCGCGCCAGTCGAAGCCGGCGGCCTTGAAGATCTTGTCGAGGCCTTCGGCTTCCGCCTGTTCCTTGACGAGGCCGGAGCCGGGCACGATCATCGCGTCGACTGTCGGCGCCACCGTGCGGCCTTCGACAACCTTGGCGACGGCGCGCAAATCCTCGATGCGGCCGTTGGTGCAGGAGCCGATGAAGACGCGGTCGATGCTGATGTCGGTCATCTTCGTGCCGGCGGTCAGGCCCATGTAGTCGAGGGCGCGCTGCTTCGAGGTGCGCTTGTTCTCGTCCTCGATCTCGGCCGGATCAGGCACGACACCCTGCACGGAGACGACGTCTTCCGGCGAAGAGCCCCAGGAGACGATCGGCGGCAGGTTGGCGGCATCGAGCACGACGACCTTGTCGTAATGGGCGCCTTTGTCGGTCTGCAGGGTCTTCCAGTAGGCGATGGCCTTTTCCAGGTTCTCGCCCGATGGTGCGCGTGGCTTGCCCTTGATGTATTCGAAGGTCTTCTCGTCTGGGGCGATCAGGCCGGCGCGGGCGCCGCCCTCGATGGTCATGTTGCAGACCGTCATGCGGCCTTCCATCGACAGGGCGCGGATGGCTTCGCCGGCAAATTCGATGACGTGGCCGGTGCCGCCGGCGGTGCCGATCTCGCCGATGATGGCAAGGATGATGTCCTTAGCGGTGACGTGGTCGGGCAGCTTCCCGTCGACGCGCACCAGCATGTTCTTGGCCTTCTGCTGGATCAGCGTCTGCGTGGCCAGCACATGCTCGACCTCGGATGTGCCGATGCCGTGCGCCAGCGCGCCGAAGGCACCATGCGTCGAGGTGTGGCTGTCGCCGCAGACGATGGTCATGCCCGGCAGGGTGAAGCCCTGCTCGGGGCCGACGATGTGGACGATGCCCTGGCGGATATCGCTGGCGGAATAGTACTCGACCCCGAATTCGGCGGCATTGGTGGCCAGCGCCTCGACCTGGATGCGGCTTTCCTCATTCTTGATGCCGAGGTGGCGATCCGGCGAGGTCGGCACGTTATGGTCGACGACAGCGAGCGTCTTCTGCGGCGCGCGAACGGTCCGGCCCGTCATGCGCAGGCCTTCGAAGGCCTGCGGCGAGGTCACTTCATGAACGAGGTGACGGTCGATGTAGAGAAGACAGGTACCATCGTCTTGCGTATCGACGACGTGGTCGTCCCAGATTTTGTCATAGAGCGTGCGGGGTGCTGTCATGGCGGCGGATCCATATTGGAGTGGGTATCGCGGAAAATGATGGGGCGGCGAGGGGCTCGCCGGCCGCAGGCTCGATCAGCAAACCCGGCTGTTGAGCGCGCCTGAAATCATCGCAAAGAAACGCGCTGGCAGACGCTTGTGGTCCTGCAGCACGAGAGTCTCTCCGCCGATGCATCTAAACTTCGATTCCATGGGGCTGGCTTTACCAATTTTTCTGGCGCACGGCAATTCGAATCATTGGGGTTCTAGCGCCTGACCTGGCGCATCCGCTTCTCAAACTGCCGCAGCAACAGCGACAGGCCAACCGTCAGTATCAGGTAGATATAGGTGACAATCGAATAGGTTTCAAAGAACCGGAAGGAGCCCGAGGCGTAGACCTTGCCCATCTGGGTGATGTCGGCAACGCCGAGCACCGAGACCAGCGACGAGTCCTTGACCATCGAGACGAAGTCGTTCGACAGCGGCGGCAGGATGACGCGGATCGCCTGCGGGAAGACCACGAGCCGGAAGCGCTGGACGCGGGAGAGGCCGAGCGCCTTCGATGCCTCGATCTGGCCGTGATCGACCGCTTCGATGCCGGCGCGAAAGATCTCGGCGATGAACGAGGCATAGCCGATCGTCAAGGCAATGATCGCCCGCCACATCAGCGACAGCTCGCGCACCATCAGCGGCTCGGTCCATCCGGCAGCCACCAGCGGCGCGGTCAGCATGTTATAGGCAGCGACGATGGCGGGGGCGCCGACGAAGGCGACGTAGAACAGCAGCACCAGCATCGGGATGCCGCGGATCACCTCGATGTAGAAGCGCGAGACCTGCCTGAGGACGACGTTGTCGGCGCGCCCGAGAAGCATCACGCCGAGGCCGAGCAGCGTCGCCAGCACGAAGGAGACCAGAGTCACGAAGACGGTGATCGTTGCGCCGGTCACGACGGTGAGGAAGACCTGTGTATAGAGGCCGCTGGTGGCGATGACGATGGCGACCGCCACGCAGATGACGATCAGGGCGACCAGCCACCAGGGGTAGTCGCCCTTGTCTTTGCCGCTCGGCGAGGGCTGGGCTGCAATCACCGGCGGCACTTCACTGTATCGAGCATCAGCCGCCCATCTTGTAGTCGACGAACCATTTCTTATCGAGCGCCGCGAAGGTGCCGTCTGCCTTGAGTGCAGCAATGGCGGCGTTGACGGGAGCCACGAGGTCGGATCCCTTCGGGAAGATGAAACCGAAGTCCTCGACGCCAAGCGGGCCGCCGATCAGCTTCAGGGCGCCGCCAGAACTTTCGACATAGCCCTTGCCAGCTGTGCCGTCCGTCAGAACGGTATCGACATCGCCGGTCTTCAAGGCCTGGACGGTGGCGCCGAAGGTTTCGAACAGCTTGATGCGCGGGTTCTGCTCGTTGCCGTCGAGCACTTCGTAGACGGATGTGTAAAAGGGCGTGGTGCCCGGCTGGGCGCCGACCAGGCCGTCCTTGAAGGCGGCGAACGTCTTGGCGTCGGTGAAGCGCTTCTCGTCGCCGCGCACCAGCATGAATTGCTGTGAGCGCATGTACGGGTTGGAGAAATCGACCTTCTGCTTACGGTCTTCCTTGATGGTGATGCCGGTCATTCCGATGGCGTACTGGCCGTCTGACACCGCCTGGATCATCGCGTCCCAGCTGGTGTTCTGGTATTCGACCTTGAAATTCAGCCGCTTGGCGATCTCGTTCATCGCATCGTATTCCCAGCCGATCGCCTTGCCGGTCTTCGGCTCGACGAACTGCAGCGGAGGATAGGCATTTTCGGTGACGACGACGACCGTCTTGCCTTTCAGATCCGGAAGGTCGGCGGCAAGGGCTGCGAGCGGCGACAAGACAAGGGCGGTCAGACCCAGCAGGAACGAGCGGCGGAACGTCATGGAAAATCTCCCCAAATGGCCAATCGCGAAATTGTCACAGGTGCAAAGTCGCTGGCAAGGGCAATGGCATGGCCGGGACGATAAAAACAGAAAAGGCGGCCCAAAGACCGCCCTTTCCAGATACTATTTTTGCGTCAAAGCCTGAAGGCTTATTCCGCAGCAGGTTCGGCGGCAGCGGCGGCTTCTTCAGCGGCCTTCGCCTTTGCTGCTTCGTCGGCAGCTTTTGCTTCAGCGGCTTCGGCTGCTGCCTTCTCGGCGGCCAGTGCCTGTGCTGCTGCGACCTTCTCAGCTTCGATACGGGCCTTCTCTTCGGCCATCGCAGCGCGCTCGGCGTCGTTCAGCTTGCGGGCGCGGATACCGGTGTCTTCAACGATACGAGCCGACTTGCCGCGACGATCGCGCAGGTAGTACAGCTTGGCGCGACGGACCTTACCGCGACGGACGACGTCGACGCTTTCGATCATCGGCGAATACATCGGGAATACGCGCTCGACGCCTTCGCCGTAGGAAATCTTGCGAACCGTGAAGTTCTCGTGGATGCCGCCGCCAGAACGGCCGATGCAGACGCCTTCATAGGCCTGCACGCGGGTGCGCGTACCTTCGGTTACCTTGACGTTGACGCGGAGCGTATCGCCCGGGGAGAATTCCGGCAGCTTGCGTACGGCTAAGATCTTGGCAGCCTGTTCGGCTTCCAGTTCCTGAATGATGTTCATTGGTCTAACCTTTTCGAGTTCTTCTAAAACAGCCAGAGCGCCCTGCCAGTATCCGTAGGTCGATGCCGCGGGATCTTGTCCTTTCGGACGGGGGCGAATTCACTATTATTTCTTTGCTGGTCGACGGGGTTGACCCCATGTCCGCGTGGGCAGTTACACCAAAATGCAGGGTTTGTCATCCCTCGCGCCGTATTTTTCTCGATCCGGGCTGTCGGCAATGGGGCCGATATCAGCGGCCTGACACGTCGGCATCGTCGAGCAGGTCGGGCCGGCGCGCCCGTGTCAGCTTCAAGGCCTCCTCGGCCTGCCATCTGGCGATGGCGCCGTGGTTGCCCGATGTCAGGACAGCCGGGATCTCGCGGCCTTCCCACTGCTGCGGGCGCGTATAATGCGGGTGCTCCAGCATGCCGTTTTCGAAGCTCTCGTGCGTACCGGAGAGGTCGTTGCCCATGACGCCGGGCAGGATGCGGATGATGGCATCCAGCAGCACCAGCGCTGCCGGTTCGCCGCCGGAGAGGATGTAGTCGCCAATCGAGATTTCCTCGAGGTCGCGGGCATCGATCACACGCTGGTCGACGCCCTCGAAGCGGCCGCAGACGATGACGACGCCCGGCCCCGCCGCCAGTTGGCGGACGCGTTGCTGCGTCAACGGCCTTCCGCGCGGGCTCATCAGCAGGCGGGGGCGACCGTCGTCAGAGCCGGCGTGGTCGATGGCGCGGGCGAGCACGTCGGGCTTCAGCACCATGCCGGCGCCTCCGCCGGCCGGCGTGTCGTCGACGGTGCGGTGGCGATCGGTGGCAAAATCGCGGATCTGCAGCGTGTCGAGCGACCACTGGCCGCGCGCCGACGCCTTGCCTGCAAGAGATGTCGCGAGGTGGCCGGGAAACATCTCGGGATAGAGCGTCAGGATGGTCGCCCGGAAACTCATCGGACCTACTTCTTCGGGCGGTCGGTTTTTGGCGGCTGGCCGATGTCGGTCGGATCGTCGATCAGGCCGGCAGCCATCGGGTCGATCAGCACCTTGCGGTTCTCGAGGTCGATCTCCAGCACGGCTGCTTCGGAAAAGGGGATCAGCACGGGGCGCTTGCCCGGTCCCTTCAGTTCCAGCAGGTCGCCGGCGCCAAAATCGTAGACGCCGCTGACGACGCCGTAGCCGACGCCCTTGGCATCGACGACTTCCAGACCCTCGAGGTCGGCGTAGAAGAATTCGTCGTCGTCGAGTTCGTCGTCCGGCAAGTCCTCGCGTTCGACGAACAGCTCGAGGCCGTTCAGCGCTTCGGCAGCCTCGCGGTCGTTGATGCCGCGAAACCGGATGATGACGACAGTCTTGCTGGCGCGGATGTCCAGCACCTCGAACGTGCGGCCATCGGCGGCGTGCAGGTTGCCGTATTCGGCAAGCGCCATCGGATCGGACGTGTAGGAGCGCGCCCTGACTTCGCCGCGCAGGCCCTGCGCGCCGCCAAGTGTGGCCATCAGAATGGGGTTTTGGAGTTTCGCCATGACTATGCCGCAGATCGAATGAGGGTGAACATCGTTCTTCTCATAGAGGAACGGAGAACGATGGCAAATAAAAAGCGGGCGGCATGTCTCCATGCCACCCGCTCCGGTGATTGCCTGTGACGGCTTATTCGGCAGCAGCAGTCTCGGCAGCGGCGGCGATGTCGGCAGCCTTCTGGGCGCGTTCAGCGATACGCTCTTCGGCCTTCTTGCCTGGCTTTGCCTTTTCCGGGTTGCTGCGCGGATCGCGCTTGGCAACGCCGGCTTCAGACAGGAAGCGCAGGACGCGGTCGGTCGGCTGGGCGCCCTGGTCGATCCAATGCTGGATGCGGGCGGTGTCGAGTTCGACGCGCTTGGCATCTTCCTTGGCGAGCATCGGGTTCCACGAACCGACCTTTTCGAGGAAGCGGCCGTCGCGTGGCGAACGGGCGTCGGCAACGACGACGTGGTAGTAAGGGCGCTTCTTGGAGCCACCGCGGGCGAGACGAATTTTCAGTGCCATTGTATCATACTCCTTCAGAGTGTTGTCAGGACGCCTTGGCGGGCGGCCTTTTGTCTTTCAGTTCTTGTCGATCATGCCTTGAATTCGGCGGCGATCTGTTCGTGGTGCCGGATGACTTCGGTAATGACGAAGTTCAGAAACTTCTCGGCGAAATCCGGGTCCAGATCGGCATCCTTGGCAAGCCGCCGCAGACGTTCGATCTGGTATTCCTCGCGCGCCGGATCGGCCGGCGGCAAATTGTACTTTGCCTTGAGAACGCCGACTGCCTTGGTGCAGCTGAAGCGTTCGGCCAACATGTGGACCAGCGCGGCGTCGATGTTGTCGATCGACTGACGGTAGCCGGAAAGCTGGGTCTTGACGTCGTTATCGGTCATTAGGGCGCTCCCTTACTTCTTCTTCGGCAGGCCGGGCAGGCCAGGAAAACCACCGCCAAGGCCGGGAAGCTTGGGGCCGCCGAGACCCGGCAGGCCACCCATTCCACCGCCCATGCCACCAAGCCCGGGCATGCTGCCGGGACGGCCGAGGCCAGCCGCCTCCGCCTGCTTCTGCAGGGCTTCCAGCTGCTTCGGATCGAGGCTGGAGAGATCGGGCATGCCGCCCATTCCGCCCATGCCGCCGAGGCCCATCTTGCCGGCAAGGCCACCCATCATCTGCTTCATCATGCCGCCCTTGCCCTTAGCCCCCATGGCTTTCATCATGTCGGCCATCTGGCGGTGCATCTTCAGGAGCTTGTTGATAGCGGCGGAATCGGTACCGGAGCCGGCGGCGATGCGCTTCTTGCGGGAATGCTTGAGGATATCGGGATTGGCGCGCTCGGCCTTGGTCATCGACTGGATGATGGCGATCTGGCGGCCAAACAGCTTGTCGTCGAGGCCGGCGGCGGCCATCTTGTCCTTCATGCCCGACATGCCGGGCATCATTCCCATGATGCCGCCCATGCCGCCCATCTTCTGCATCTGGCGCAGCTGGTCGGCGAGGTCGTTGAGGTCAAACTTGCCCTTGGCCATCTTGGCGGCCATGGCGGACGCCTTCTCGGCGTCGATATTCTCGGCGGCACGCTCGACGAGCGAGACGATGTCGCCCATGCCGAGAATGCGGTCGGCGATGCGGCGCGGATGGAACTCTTCCAGCTCGCCCATTTTTTCGCCGGTACCGATCAGCTTGATCGGCTTGCCGGTGACGGCGCGCATCGAAAGGGCCGCACCGCCGCGGCCGTCGCCGTCCATGCGGGTCAGCACAAGACCGGTGATGCCGACGCGCTCGTCGAAATTCCGGGCAAGATTCACCGCGTCCTGGCCGGTCAGGCTATCGGCGACCAGCAGGATCTCGTGCGGGTTCGACTTGCGCTTGATCTCGGCCATCTCGACCATCAGCGGCTCGTCGATATGGGTGCGACCGGCGGTGTCGAGGATGACGACATCGTGGCCGCCAAGGCGGGCAGCCTGCACCGCGCGGGCGGCAATGTCTGTCGGTGACTGGCCGGCAATGATCGGCAGCACGTCGATGGAGGCCTGCACGCCGAGCTGGCGCAACTGCTCCTGGGCGGCCGGGCGCCGCGTATCGAGCGATGCCATCAGCACCTTCTTGCGGTCCCGTGTCGTCAGCCGGTGGGCAATCTTGGCCGATGTCGTGGTCTTGCCCGAGCCCTGCAGGCCGACCATCATGATGACGACGGGGGCCGGCGCATTCAAATCGACGCCGACGCTGTCGGCACCGAGCATCTCGATCAGCTCGTCATGAACGATCTTGACGACCATCTGGCCGGGCTTGATCGACTTCAAGACTTCGGCGCCGATGGCCTTTTCACGGACGCGATCGGTAAAGCCACGCACGACGTCGAGCGCCACGTCGGCTTCGAGAAGAGCACGGCGAACCTCGCGCAGCGCTGCGGAAACATCGGCTTCCGACAAAGCGCCACGGCCGGTCAGTCCATTCAGAATGGAGCCAAGTCGGTCCTGGAGGTTTTCAAACATCAGCTCTTCCTTCTCGCTTCCGATTTTTTGACCGCATATCGCCTCAGGGCATCGCGCGGCGTCGGCCGGAAACTTTGTTCTTTTCCTTGACGAAAACAAGACGCAAAGCCAAAAAGCACCCGAGGGCGCATCGCGCTGTCGGGTGTTGACCTCCGGGATCCAATTCCCTTGCGGGGTCCCGGTCGGCGGCTAGGAGGCTTGAGCTCGTCGCAGATGGGCGCGGTAAACAGCAATTGGGCGGGAAAGTCAAGATCGGCGAGGAAATTGCCCGGTCGCGAGCGGGGGATGGGTAATTCCGGGGGGGCTGTGCTTGTTTTGGGAAAGCCCGGCCCTTGGGGTTCGTCATCCTCCGGCGGTCGCTTGCGTTTGGATCCTCGGGTCAAGCCCGAGGATGACGAGCCCCGGGGGTGGGGCTGCCGTGTGGCGGTGGTGCGGGATGGGTGGTGCGGGGTGGTCGGTCTTGTCGGCCGGCCTTTAGCGGGTGACCGTCATTCTGTAATTGGCGCCCCCAAACATAGTCCTTGCTGTGGCAAAGCCCAGCCCACCGCACTTCGTCATCCTCGGGCTCGACCCGAGGATCCAGGCGCAAGCGGTGCGGCATTCGTGGTGAACGCATGGCACGCATGCCGCCTACCCCGGTTTTCCGCTAAGCCGGGGCCCCTGAAATACTTACGGTGGCTTGCGTTTGGATCCTCGGGTCAAGCCCGAGGATGACGAACCCCGTGGGTGGGGTTGCCGTTTGAAGGTGGTGCGTGTGGACGGTATGGGGCGGTGGTGCTGGGTGGTTGGTGCGGGCTTGTCGACAGGCTTTAGCGGATGACCGTCATTCTGAAGTTGGCGCCTCAAACGCAGCCCTTGCATCGACAAAGCCAAGCCCCCACAATTCGTCATCCTCGGGCTCGACCCGAGGACCACCATGTTCACCACAGCTCGTAATACAGGTCCCTCCAATCCGGGTTGGTTTTTTCGATCAGATCGATCTTCCATTGGCGATACCAGCGCTTGAGGGACTTTTCGCGCTGGATGGCGTCCTGGATGTTGAAGTGCTCTTCGTACCAGGCCAGTCGCCGGCAGCCGTATGTGGCGGTGAAGCCGGGGGTGAGGGCTTCGCGGTGTTCGTGGATGCGGCGTGCGAGGTCCGAGGTCACTCCGATGTAGAGGGTGCCGTGCTTGTGGTTCGTGACGATGTAAGTGTAGTCGGTCATAGGCTCAATGTGCTCGCTTAGGTTGCTATTGGTCAAGCTTGGCGAGGCAGGCGGCCTGTCTTGCGCCAAGACTGGTAATTCGCGGCCATTTCCGCCATATACAGGCTCCAACAATGGAACGTCTGATGGGTGACACGGTCGAATTTGCGCGCATGAACGGGCTTGGCAACAAGATTCTGGTCGTCGACATGCGCGGTCGCAAGGACAAGGTGACGCCGGCGGCAGCGATTGCGCTGAATGCCGATCCGGCCACGCAATTCGACCAGATCATGGCCATCCACGACCCGAAGGCCCAGGGCACCGACGCCTGGATCGACATCCTCAACTGCGATGGCACCAAGGCTCAGGCCTGCGGCAATGGTACGCGCTGCGTCGTGCAGGCGCTTTCATCGGAGACCGGCCGCAAGGTTTTCACCTTCCAGACCGTCGCCGGCGTCCTCAATGCAGTCGAGCACGATGATGGGACGATCTCGGTTGACATGGGCAGGCCGGTGTTCGAATGGGACAGGATCCCGCTGTCGGAAGAGTTCTTCGACACCAGCCGCATCGAACTGCAGATAGGCCCGATCGACGCGCCGATCCTGCATTCGCCTGCCGTGATGTCGATGGGCAATCCGCACGCGATCTTCTGGGTCGAGCGCGACGTGATGTCCTACGATCTCGCCCGTTTCGGACCGATGCTCGAAAACCATCCGATGTTTCCCGAAAAGGCCAATATCACACTGGCGCAGGTGACCTCGCCGTCGTCTATGATCACCCGCACCTGGGAGCGCGGCGCCGGGCTGACGCTTGCCTGCGGATCTGCCGCCTGTGCCGCCGGCGTCAGTGCTGCGCGCACCGGCCGCACCGGTCGCACCGTCGAGATCGACGTTGCCAGCAGCGTGCCGCGCGGCAAGCTTCAGATCGAGTGGCGCGACGACGATCACGTCGTCATGACGGGTCCGGCCGAATGGGAGTGGTCGGGCAGGGTCGATCCGGCGACAGGCGTGTTTTCGCGCGACGAACAATCCGAAGTGGCGTCGGTGCGGTGAGCGGCGTCGAGGTCATTACCTTCGGCTGCAGGCTCAATACCTACGAATCCGAAGTGATGCGCGGCCAGGCTGAGAAGGCCGGGCTGAACAATGCCATCCTCGTCAACACCTGCGCGGTCACCGGCGAGGCCGTGCGCCAGGCGCGCCAGGCGATCCGGCGGGCGCGGCGCGACAATCCGCATGCCCGCATCATCGTTTCAGGTTGTGCTGCCCAGACCGAGAAGCAGACATTTGCCGAGATGCCCGAGGTCGACATGGTGCTCGGCAACGAAGAAAAGCTGACCCAAACCTCTTACCGGGCATTGCCTGATTTCGGCGTTTCGGCGGAAGAAAAGCTGCGCGTCAACGACATCATGAGCGTCCGCCACACGGCGCCGCAGATGGTCAAACACATCGACGGGCATGTGCGCGCCTTCATCCAGGTGCAGAACGGCTGCGACCACCGCTGCACTTTCTGCATCATTCCGTATGGACGGGGCAATTCCCGCTCGGTGCCGATGGGATCAGTTGTCGAGCAGGCGCGCCAGCTGGTGGCGTCAGGCTATGTCGAGATCGTGCTGACGGGCGTCGATGCCACCAGCTATGGCGGCGACCTGCCGGGCCGGCCGACGCTGGGGATGCTGGCCAAGACCCTTTTGCGCCAAGTGCCCGAAATCCGCCGGCTGCGGCTGTCGTCGATCGACAGTATCGAGGCAGACCGGCACCTGATCGACCTGATCGCCGACGAGCCGCGCTTCATGCCGCATCTGCACCTGTCTCTGCAGCATGGCGACGACATGATCCTGAAGCGGATGAAACGCCGCCATTCGCGTGCCGAGGCGCTCGCCTTCTGCGCCGAGGTCCGGCGGTTGCGGCCGGGTATCAGCCTCGGCGCCGACATGATCGCCGGCTTCCCGACCGAGACAGAAGCAATGTTCGAGAATGCGGTGAGTATGGCGGAAGAAGCCGGCATCGCCCATCTGCATGTGTTTCCTTATAGTCCGCGGCCGGAGACGCCGGCAGCGCGCATGCCACAGCTCGACCGGGCCGTCGTCAAGGAGCGGGCAGCCCGGCTGCGTGCCACTGGTCTTCGGCTGCAGCAATCCCATCTGGATGGCATGGTCGGCACGACGCAATGGCTGCTTGTCGAAAACAACGGTATGGCGCATACGGAAAACTTCACGCTTGTCGCGGCTCCGGGCCTTGCGCCTCGTGCGCTAGTCCCGGCCGTCATCACCGGCCACGACGGCAAGCGCCTCGATATACAACTTGACGCCGCAAACGCGGCCTGACTGACGGAATTTTCATGGCGATCGGTTTCATCAAAAAAGTCTTCACCTTCCGCCACGACCAGCCGGGCTTCAACGAGGTTCCGGCCGAGTTGCTGCCGGACGAAGACAAGGGTCTTGCCGCAGAGCTGGAGCCGAAGAGCCGCGAGGAGCACCTGCCCGAGGCTGCCGATCCGGTCTTGCCGGCGGAAATGGAGACAGCCGGTGGGCCTGCGGCCGATGGGATCGTTGGCGATGCCGAGGACGATACGCCGCCGATCCTGCCTGTCGTCACTGCGCTGGACGATCTCGGCGTCACACCACTGGCGTTGCTCGAAGCCGAGGCTGAGATTCCCGAGGGTGGGGCGACACCCCCCTCTGTCCCTGCGGGACATCTCCCCCGTAAGGGGGGAGATCAGACGGAGAGTGGCGCGGCTCCGACGACAATCGTCGACAGCCTGGCTGATTTAACATCCAAGGCCGCTCCGGCGCCAATATCCCCCCTCGTGGGGGAGATGTCGGCGAAGCTGGCAGAGGGGGGCGAACTGGCGTCGCAGCCAACCATCCCGTCCCCTCCCATTCTCCCCAAAGGCTTTTCCACCGGTCCCGCCATCGTCGCGCCCGTCCCCGAATCCCCGAAGACCACCTGGTTCCAGCGCCTGCGTGCAGGCCTGTCGCGGACCTCGTCGCAGCTCACCGGCCAGATCACGGCGCTGTTTACCAAGCGTAAGCTCGACGACCAGACGCTGCAGGACCTCGAGGACCTTCTGATCCAGGCCGATCTCGGCGTCGAGACGGCCTTGCGCATCACCGATGCGCTGGCCTCGGAGCGCTACGGCAAGGATGTGTCCGGCGAGGATGTCAGCCGCATCATGGCGGCCGAGATCGTCAAGGTGCTGAAGCCGGTGGCCAAGCCCCTGCAGCTCGACCTCAGCCATAAGCCGCATGTTATCCTAGTGGTCGGCGTCAACGGAACCGGCAAGACCACGACGATCGGCAAGCTGGCGTCCAAACTGTCGGGCTCCGGCCTGAAGGTGATGGTTGCTGCCGGCGATACGTTCCGCGCCGCAGCCATCGAGCAGCTGAAGATCTGGGCCGACCGGACGAAGTCGACCTTTGTCGGCACCAAGATCGGTGCCGATGCCTCCGGTCTCGCATTCGACGCATTCCAGCAGGCGAAAGCCGATGGCACCGACGTCTTGATCATCGACACTGCCGGCCGGCTGCAGAACAAGAAGGAGCTGATGGACGAGCTCGAAAAGATCGTCCGCGTGCTCGGCAAGCTTGATCCCGAGGCGCCGCACACCGTGCTGCAGACGCTGGATGCGACGACCGGCCAGAATGCGCTCAACCAGGTCGAGATCTTCCGCAATGTTGCCGGCGTTAACGGTCTTATCATGACCAAGCTTGACGGCACCGCCCGCGGCGGCATTCTTGTCGCCATCTCGGCCAAGCACAAGCTGCCGGTCTATTTCATCGGCGTCGGCGAGGGGGTGGACGATCTGGAGCCGTTCGAGGCGGAAGAGTTCGCCCAGGCGATTGCGGGGATCGACGGATAGCAACCGGCGCCATAGATAAGCCATCGACGCCGATCATGGCGCAACGGGATTTGGACCAAGGTCAGGACGGATAATGACGAGCAGCGAAAGCGACGTAACACCCAGCACGGCGGATCGTCAGAATCCGATGTTGAAGATGGCGCTCGAGATCGGGCCGCTGATGGTGTTTTTCTTTGCCAACCTGCGCGGCCCCTGGCTGGTGGCGCAATTTCCGGCGCTTTCAGCGCTGGGCGGTCCGCTGTTTGTCGCCACCGGGTTGTTCATGGCCGCGACGATCGTGTCGCTGATCGTCTCGAAGTTCGTGCTCGGCCACCTGCCGATCATGCCGTTCGTCTCCGGCATCGTCGTGCTGGTATTCGGCTCGCTGTCGATCTACCTGCAGGACGAGACCTTCATCAAGATGAAGCCGACGATCATCAATGCGCTGTTCGGCTGTGCGTTGCTCGGTGGCCTGCTGTTCGGCAAGTCGCTGCTCGGCTATGTCTTCAATGCCGCCTTCCAGCTCGATGCCGAGGGCTGGCGCAAGCTGAGCGTACGCTGGGGCGTCTTCTTCCTGTTTCTTGCCGTGCTCAACGAAGTCATCTGGCGGAATTTCTCCGATGATTTCTGGGTCGCTTTCAAGGTCTGGGGGACGATGCCGATCACCATCCTGTTCACGCTTTCGCAGATGCCGCTGATCATGAAGCACACGGTGCAGCCGCCTGCTGCCACGGACGCGGAGAAATGACGGTCGTCGACCAGACGTACCGGGCAAACCGCCACACCGCGTGGTTCGTGGCATGCCTCGCCGTGCTTCTTGTGCAGGTCCTCGCCGAGCACCTGATGGGCCGGGTTGCCATCTGCACCTGCGGCTATGTCAAATTGTTCGAGCCTGCGGTCAATTCCAGTGGCAACTCGCAGCATCTCGCCGACTGGTACACGCCGTCGCACATCATTCACGGCTTCCTGTTTTTTGGCCTGACGCATCTGATCATGCGGGCCAAGCCGCTGTCCATGCGGCTTTTCGTTGCCATGCTGATCGAATCGGGCTGGGAGATCCTCGAGAACTCGCCCATCATCATCGACCGCTACCGGGCGACGACGATCTCGCTCGCCTATGTCGGCGACAGCATCCTGAATTCGGCGATGGATACCGTGTTCATGGCCGTCGGCTTCGTCTTTGCCTGGCGGGCGCCCGTCTGGCTGACGATAGCAATCGCCATCTTCTTCGAACTCCTCACCGGCTGGCTGATCCGCGACAACCTCACCCTGAACGTGCTGATGCTGGTCTGGCCGGTCGACGCAGTCAAGACCTGGCAGGCGGCGCTTTAGGTCTGGCAGGCTGCGCTGTAAAATCTCGTTTTCAAAGGGTTACCCCACGCCCCTCATTCCTGTGACAAGTACAGGGATGAGGGAGGAGAGGGCGGCGACTGACGCGTTTGGGGTAGCCAGGTGCGACTGGTCGCCCGCCGCGCGGTGCGGGCAATAGCAAGCGTATGATGCTACGAACCGTGTCCCAGGGCCTTGTCGATCGCCGGGTACAGGCCTTCCCTGAGGCTGAGAGTATCGAACGGGCCGACGCGTTTGTAGACGATGGTGCCGTCGGGGGCGACGAGATAGGATTCGGGGATGCCGTAGACGCCCCAGTCGATTGCGGCTGCGCCCTTCGGATCGATGCCGATGGCCTTGAACGGATTGCCGAGTTCGCCGAGGAAGCGCAAGGCATTCTCCGGCTGGTCCTTGTAGTTGATGGCAACCACATTCAGCCGCCCGTCTTTCGCCAGTTCCTTCAGCAGCGGATGTTCCTCGCGGCAGGGAATGCACCAGGATGCAAAGACGTTGACCAGCGTCAGCTTGCCCTTGATCGCCGCATCCGTCAGCGCCGGCAGATTGGCGCCATCGAGTGGCGGCAGCGCCAGCGACGGCGCTTTCCGGCCAATCAGGGCCGAGGGAATCGTGGCGATGTCCTTGCCGTGAAAATCCTGGTCGTAGAGCATTTTGCCAGCCGTGCCGGCAATCACCCCGAACACCAACAGCGGCAGCAGGGCTGCGGCATAGCGGCCGATACCGCGCGACTTTGGCGCCGGGTCCTGATCGGTGCTTTCGGCCATCAGGATGTGACTTCCTTGTTGCGCTGCGAGCGCCGGCGGATGCCGGAGGCTTCCAGCGCCGCCAGTTCGCGGCGACGCAGGCGACCGTCGATCCAGGTCCAGCCAATGAGTGCGATCACGGTCAGTGCGGCAAAGCCGTAGGAGCCATAGACGTAGAAGGCGTGGTCCATCGGCTCAGCCCTCCCGGCTTGCCATGCGGGCGGCAAGGCGGCGCTGGGCGGCTATGCGGCGGCGCCAGATCTCATTGCGGATCGCCATCAGGTGCAGCGTGAAGAATAGTAGCGTAAAGGCCAGCGCCATGACGAACAGCGGCCAAAGAAATTCCGGCGCGATGGTCGGGCCGTCCAGCCGCACGATGCTTTCCGACTGGTGCAGCGTGTTCCACCATTCTACAGAAAACTTGATGATCGGGATGTTGACGAAGCCTACGAGGATCAGCACTGCGCTCACCCGCGCACCGCGCGAGGGATCGTCGATGGCGCGATTGAGCGCGATCAGGCCGAGATACATCAGGAACAGGATGAAGACGGAGGTCAGGCGGGCATCCCAGACCCAGTAGGTGCCCCACATCGGCTTGCCCCAGAGCGAACCGGTCACCAGCGCCAGCAGGGTGAAGGCGGCACCGAGCGGGGCTGCGGCCTTGGCAGCAACATCGGCCAGCGGATGGCGCCAGACCAGCGTGCCGATGGCAGCCACGCTCATCACCGTATAGCACATCATCGACAGCCAGGCGGCCGGCACGTGGATGTACATGATGCGCACGGTGTCGCCCTGCTGGTAGTCCGCATCCGTCGAGAAACAGAGGTATATTCCGATGACCGAGAGCATCGCCGTCAGCGCAGCCAGCCAGGGAATGACGCGGCTTGCCAGCGCCAGAAACCGGGTCGGGTTGGCCAGATCGGAAAACCGGCTCAGTGTCGGGCTGACTTCGCTCATCGATTTTCCTTAGCGCGATATTGTGAAGCCTGCAATTCAAACGCTGCTGGCAAGGCGATCAATCCGGCGTGCTCCTGAGAGCCAGGGCTGCTGCGGCCGGTCCGAGGACTGCGAAGAACAGCGTCAGGGCGATGAGGATCAGGAAGGGCGGCAGGAACGGCGCCGGGCCTTCGACGGCGGCATAGGTGGCCGAAACACCGAAGATCAGCACCGGGATAGCCAGCGGCAGGATCAGGATCGACACCAGCAATCCGCCGCGCGGCAGGGCAACGGCAACGGCCGCCCCGACCGCGCCGATCAGCGTGATGGCCGGCGAGCCGACCAGTAACGTCAGCATGGTGGCGCCGATCGCCGTCTCGCTCATGTTCATGAACAGCCCCAGCAGCGGCGAGGCGATCACCAGCGGCAGCCCGGTGGCCGTCCAGTGGGCCGCGCATTTGACGAGCACGGTCAGCACCAGCGGCGTTTCCTGCATCAACAGCAGATCGAGCGAGCCGTCATCGCGCTCCGCCTGGAACAACCGGTCGAGGCCGAGCAGCGCCGACAGCAGCGCGCCGATCCAGACGATGGCCGGTCCGATGCGGGCAAGCAGTTTCAGGTCCGGCCCGACACCGAAGGGGATTACGGCAACGACGGTCAGAAAGAACAGCACCCCGATCAGCGCACCGCCGCCAGAGCGAACGGAAAGCTTGAGGTCGCGAAGAAAGAGCGCAATCATCGTTTGCCTCCGACATGGCGAGGGCAGTTGCAAGCTTCGGAGGGCAAGGCATCCACCTCCCTCATTCCTGTGCTAGTCACAGTAATCCCGTCGCCCAAGTCTTTGGGCGGAAAATTCTTTGCCGAACAGCGGTGAGTCGTCTCACGGCGCAGACGCGCCGTGGCTGGATTCCTGTGACGAGCACAGGAATGAGGGAAGAGGGGGTTGGGAATGAGGGACATATTGTGGGCCTGCACGTGTGGGAGAGAGGTCGCACGGTCAGAGTGTGGGGTTGGGAGTGGTAGGGGCCAAGCGATCAATCGCATGACTCCTCTCCGGAAGCAGCAAAACCTGTCATCACCGGACCGCATGCGATGCCCAGCCCGATTGGCTTGTGCATTGCGACCAGTGTTTCGGGAGGGCGCTGCATCCACCTCCCTCATTCCTGTGCTTGTCACAGGAATCCAGTCGCCCAAGTCCTTGGGCGAAAGCCTCTTTGCCGAGCAACAGTGAGTCGTCTCACGGCGCAGACGCGCCGTAGCTGGATTCCTGTGACAAGCACAGGAATGAGGGAAGAGGGGGTTGGGAATGAGGGAGATATTGTGGGCCTGCCCTTGTAGGGGAGAGGCCGCACCGTCAGGGAGGGCGGTCGGGAGCACCAGAATCCCGGCGATCAATCGCATGACTCCTCGTCGAAGGCCGCAAAACCTGTCATCGCCGGCCCGCATGCGATGCCCAGTCCGATTGGCTTGTGTATTGCGACCAGTGTTTCGGGAGGGCGCTGCATCCACCTCCCTCATTCCTGTGCTTGTCACAGGAATCCAGTCGCCCAAGTCCTTGGGCGAAAGCCTCTTTGCCGAGCAACAGTGAGTCGTCTCACGGCGCAGACGCGCCGTGGCTGGATTCCTGTGACGGGCACAGGAATGAGGGAAGAGGGGAGAGGGTAAGGCAGGGGTACTTGTACGTGTCCGGTGACCCCGCTCTTGTTGTGGAGGTGGCGCGTGAACATCGGGATGGCTTGGCAGCGGCAAACTTGGAACCATCAACCCCATACTCCCTCATCCACACCGACAAATCCGGTCATCGCCAGTTCGCGGGTGTTATCCAGTCCGAGGGGCTGGTGGGTGGCTGCGAGGACAATGCCGCCGCGCTGCTGGTGCTTGGTGATCAGGTCGGCAAACAGGAGGTCGGCGTTGGCGTCGAGGGCTGCCGTGGGTTCGTCGAGGATCCAGACCGGGCGGTGGGCGACGAGCAGCTTGGCGAAGGCCATCCGGCGCTGCTGGCCGGCGGAGAGGTAGCCGAAGGGCAGGTGCAGGATGGCGGCAAGGCCGACGGCCTCGGCTGCTTCCTCCACGGACACCCCGCCGTCAGACCCGAGGAACGTGCGCCAGAAGGACAGGTTCTCGGCGACGGTAAGCTCGTTTTTCATCGCGTTGCGGTGGCCGAAATAGTGGCTGACCTCGCCCACCGGACGCTCCGATTCTCCTGCCCCGTCGACGCAGACGATCCTGCCCTTTTCGGCCGCCAGAAGACCGGCGACAACACCCAGGAGGGTCGATTTTCCGGAGCCGTTCGGGCCGGTTAATATCAGGGCCTCGCCGGCTCGCAAGTGAAAGGAAATGTTAACGAAAATCAGATCTTCGCCCCGCCTGGCAGCCAGGTTTTCGGCACTCAGATGCATTGGCGGAGGCTTTCCCGGTTGGCATGACGCATGTGCAAAAAATTGTCCGATTTTGGGCTTGCCTGCTATGGCAAGTTTTTTGGAAATTATCTATAAGACCTGCAACCACGCCAGCGGTCGGCGTGAACTTCATCCTAGCGCCGAACTTGCGGTTGTCTCAAGGCAACCTCACGTGCGGACAGCGGAAATGGCCGTACCCGCATCCTGATGTGCATTACGTGCATAGGCGTCCACACGACTGTGTTGGCTATCAGAAACGGGGTCTCTCGTGTCTAAATCTCTCGACAGTTTCAATTGCCGTTCCACGCTCAGCGTGAACGGAAAGGATTATGTTTACTACAGCCTGCCCAAGGCTGAGGCAAACGGCCTTTCCGGTATTTCCAAGCTGCCTTATTCCATGAAGGTCGTCCTGGAAAACCTGCTGCGCAACGAAGACGGCCGCTCGGTTGTCAAAAAGGACATCGAAAGCGTTGCCGCCTGGCTCATCGACAAGGGCACCGCTGAAAGCGAAATCGCATACCGTCCGGCCCGCGTGCTGATGCAGGACTTCACCGGCGTTCCCGCCGTGGTCGATCTCGCCGCCATGCGCGATGCCATGGTGGCGCTGGGTGGCGATCCGGAAAAGATCAACCCGCTGGTTCCCGTCGACCTGGTCATCGACCACTCCGTCATCGTCGACGAATTCGGCACGCCGACGGCACTCGCGCGCAACGTCGAACTCGAATACGAGCGCAACGGCGAACGCTATCGCTTCCTCAAGTGGGGCCAGCAGGCCTTCAAGAATTTCCGCGTCGTTCCTCCGGGCACGGGTATCTGTCATCAGGTGAACCTCGAATATCTCGGCCAGACTGTCTGGACGAAGGAAGAGGATGGGGAAACGGTGGCTTACCCCGACACCTGCGTCGGTACCGATAGCCACACGACGATGATCAACGGTCTTGGCGTTCTCGGCTGGGGCGTCGGCGGCATCGAAGCCGAAGCCGCCATGCTCGGCCAGCCTGTTTCCATGCTGCTGCCCGAAGTCATCGGCTTCAAGCTGACCGGCAAGCTCAAGGAAGGCTGCACCGCGACCGACCTCGTGCTGATGGTCGTGCAGATGCTGCGCAAGAAGGGCGTCGTGTCGAAGTTCGTCGAATTCTTCGGCGCCGGTCTCGACAACATGTCGCTTGCCGACCGTGCCACCATTGGCAACATGGGCCCGGAATACGGTGCGACCTGCGGCTTCTTCCCGGTCGACAGCGAAACCATCAACTATCTCACCATGTCCGGCCGCACCACCGACCGGATCGCGCTCGTCGAAGCCTATTCGAAGGCGCAAGGCATGTGGCGCGACAATGACGGGTCCGAGATTGTCTTCACCGACACGCTGGAACTCGATCTCGGCGACGTCGTGCCTGCCATGGCCGGGCCGAAGCGTCCCGAAGGCCGCGTGCCGCTGGAAAGCATCGCCGCCGGTTTCGCTGCTGCTCTCGAAGCCGACTACAAGAAGCCGGGCCAGATCGACATGCGCTATGCTGTCGAGGGTACGGACTACGACCTCGGCCACGGCGACGTGGCAATTGCCGCGATCACCTCCTGCACCAACACGTCCAACCCGTCGGTGCTGATCGCCGCCGGCCTGCTCGCCCGCAACGCCGTTGCCAAGGGCCTGAAGTCAAAGCCCTGGGTAAAGACATCGCTGGCACCCGGTAGCCAGGTCGTTGCCGAATACCTGTCGAAGTCCGGCCTGCAGACCGATCTCGACACGCTCGGCTTCAATCTCGTCGGCTTCGGCTGCACCACCTGCATTGGCAATTCCGGCCCGCTGCCGGCGCCGGTTTCCAAGACAATCAACGACAAGGGCCTGATTGCAGCTGGCGTTCTTTCCGGCAACCGCAATTTCGAAGGTCGCGTGTCGCCCGATGTGCAGGCGAACTACCTCGCATCGCCGCCGCTGGTCGTCGCCTACGCGCTGGCGGGCTCGGTGCAGATCGACCTGACCAGTGAACCGCTCGGCGAAGACAAGGATGGCAACCCGGTGTTCCTCAAGGACATCTGGCCAACCTCGCACGAGATCCAGGAATTCATCCTGAAATACGTCACCCGTGAACTCTACGAAAGCAAGTATGCCGACGTGTTCAAGGGCGATGTCAACTGGCAGGCCGTGCAGGTTCCTCCGGGCCAGACCTATGCCTGGGACGACGATTCCACTTACGTCCAGAACCCTCCCTACTTCGTGGGAATAGGCAAGAGCGGCTCCGGCATCTCCGATATCAAGGGCGCTCGCGTTCTTGGCCTGTTCGGCGACAAGATCACCACCGACCACATCTCGCCGGCCGGCTCGATCAAGGCAGCGTCGCCGGCGGGCGCTTACCTGCTGGAGCACCATGTCGGCGTTGCCGACTTCAATCAGTACGGCACGCGTCGCGGCAACCACGAAGTGATGATGCGCGGCACCTTCGCCAACATCCGCATCCGCAACCACATGCTCGGCCCGAACGGCAAGGAAGGTGGCTACACCATCCACTACCCGTCCAAGGAAGAGGAATCGATCTACGACGCGGCCATGCAGTACAAGGCCGAAGGCGTGCCGCTGGTCATCTTTGCCGGTGTCGAATACGGCAACGGCTCGTCGCGTGACTGGGCTGCCAAGGGAACCAACCTGCTCGGCGTCAAGGCCGTCATCGCCCAGTCGTTCGAGCGTATCCACCGCTCCAACCTGGTCGGCATGGGCGTCATCCCGTTCGTCTTCGAGGAAGGCACGACCTGGGCCTCGCTGGCACTGAAGGGTGACGAGACCGTCACCATCGAAGGCCTCGAGAACATCAAGCCGCGCGAAAAGAAGACCGCCGTCATCACTTACGGCGATGGCACGGTGAAGAATGTGCCGCTCATCAGCCGCGTCGATACGCTCGACGAGGTGGTCTATCTCAACAATGGCGGCATCCTGCAGACGGTTCTGCGCGATCTCGCTGCCTGATAGACAATACAGGCCACAGACAGGCGCCGCCGGAGAGAAATCTCCGGCGGCGTTGTTCTTTCACGGTGAAGTGTATCGTTGTCCGCTGTTGCCGCGTTGCCTCACCCGTTCGTGACTTTGCGCGGCTGCTGCGAGCCATTATCTCTTGCTTCAGATTTGTCAGGCTTGATGCAGGCCGAGGATTTTGGCTAACAAGGTCTGAAAGAGGTGTTGCCCCATGTCCGTTCGGTTCCTGATATCCCTGCTGGCCGGTGTCGCGTTGACGGGCGCGGCGCATGCGCAGGACTTGGGCAAGCTGAAGGGCGTCGTCGAGCTCTTCACCTCGCAGGGCTGCGCCTCCTGTCCGCCGGCGGACGCCGCGCTCAAGCAACTGATCGAGCAGGGCAATGTCGTGGCGCTGGCCTATCACGTCGACTACTGGAACTATCTCGGCTGGAACGACACCATGTCGTCGAAGGACAATACCGCCCGGCAATATGCCTATGCGCGGACACTCGGCCGCAGCAGCGTCTACACGCCGCAGGCCGTGCTGAATGGCCGGGATCATCTGAACGGCGCCGATCTCGGGGCTATCAACGTCAAGCTGGATGATCTTTCGCGTGCCGGACAGGGACTGACCGTTCCGGTCAGCGCCGCGATGAAGGGCGACGAACTGGAAATCGACATCGCGGCAGGCATGGGCAAGGCCAACGTGGTAGTCGCCTATTTCGACCGGGAACAGCGCGTCGACGTCACCAAGGGTGAAAATACCGGCCAGCAGATCGCCTACATGCACAGCGTTTCGGACGTCGAGACTGTGGGCATGTGGGAGGGCAAGCCGATGCACCTAACATTGCCTGCGAACGTTATGGACAAGGCCGGCCGCAAGGGGCTTGCCATCATGCTGCAGTCTTCGACGGCCACGGGAGATCCGGCAGCCATCATCGGGGCCACCGTCATGACTGTGGGTGCCGACGACTAGAGGCGTCAAATCTTCGCTATCGCAAATGTCTTCCAGGCTGGATGCCCGGTGAAATCTGCACCGGCGCAAATCCGGATGCGCGGCATCTTGCAATTTTATTGCGGCGGGGCGACACTGTCACCCTGCTGTCATGGGCGGAGGCTTCGAGGAATTGATGACTGATCAGCCGGATTTGCGACGCGGCCAAAGCAACAGCGTCGATAGCAACTCTTCCGTTGTCGTCGATATTACTCAATATAAACAGAGCAAGGATATCCTGCCAGTGACGTTTCACAGGCGGGAGCTGGATGCTATACTGTGGATCTACGGTCGAATGGTGGGCGAGAACGAGTGGCGCGACTATGCCATAGACCACACCAAGGAAAAGGCGATCTTCTCGGTTTTCAAACGCTCCGGCGAGTTGCCGCTGTTTCGCATCGAGAAGGACCCGAAGCTTGCCGCCAAGCAGGGTGCCTACGCCGTCATCAACACAAACGGTATGATCTTGAAGCGCGGGCACGATCTGCGCCAGGTGCTGAAGATTTTCGACAAGACGTTGAAACTGGTCGAGAAGTAGTCGCTCCGAGGGGGGTTCTGCTATCTGTAGTAGCGATCTGGAGCGAAGGGCCAGTGCGGCGGTGCTGCTGCACTCTGCCGGATACCCTCCAATTTTTCGTAGCTAATGCGTGCGATAGACCATGTAAAACGCCAGTCCCCAACACATCACCGTGGAAATGCTCAAAAGGAAAATGCCTATTTTCAATACGTAACTCCGTGGATGTTTCTACCGCAGGTGTGGGTACGTCGGGGCAGGACAAAGAGTTTCGGCGGCCACAGTCTTTTTTCATGCTTTCCCGGCGGAGAGCCAATCATTCGTATGGCAGGATCTAAATCCTATTTTCGAGCTCGTTCGCGCTGATTGAACTATTTTTTGTCGAAGTGTTGTCCGGAGCTCGGCGCAATCCGCTGAACCAATGCTGAATCTATATTTTTTTAGAAGAAGTTGCGCTCCCCTGGAATGAAGCCCGGACTGGCACCTCAGCAGTTGACGGTATTATGCCAATTACCCTGAATTGCATTTATTTAAAATGCTACCCTTGATATCCATGAAGTAGGATTGTAATCCTACGATCTATGATCCCTTGGAATCAGGCCGTGGCGCCAACATCAGAACCGCTGTCCGATGCCCAAGGGCGAGGTGAGGTCGCCGGCTTTCGCTTTTCCACGGCTGATAACGATGCGCCCTTTGCCGCCTGGCGTGCAGTCCTCGCGACGTTGTTCGAAGCCACGCAGACCCAGCAAATTACCCCTAGCGGGTTCAAGGCCGATCTTGTTGTCCAGCATTTCGGGACGTTCCTGCTTTGCCGCAGCTTTGCGGGCAGCGGGCGCTTTCTTCGTGACCATCAGCGGGTCTGTTCAGACGATCTGGACCATGTCGTTGTCTCCTCGGTGTTGAGCGGAGGGATCGCTGTCGGCGGCAAGGCGAGGCGGTTGCGGCCGGGAGACGTTACGGTCGTCGATCTTTCCTCGCCGATGCGTTTTGCCATGGTGGCGGCCGACGCGCTGCATCTGATCGTTCCGCGCGCCGGTTTGCCCAGTGCCGTGGCGTCCCTTTCGCCAATGCCATGCCGCGTTTTCCAGGGCGACACCGCAATGGCTATTTTCCTGCGGGGTATCCTCGAAAGCCTCTCCAACGCCTCCCTTTATTTCAGCGCGCTTGAGGTCAATGCCCTCGGTGCCTGCTTTCCCGACCTGCTCGGCTGGTGCCTGGGGACCGTTCCCGTGGTTTCAGCGGTAACAACGAGAGGCGATCTCGGCCGGCGGCTGCGCCGTCATATCGAGGAGAATATCGACCGGGCAGACCTGACTGCCTCGCGGCTGGCGCGCGAGATCGGCGTATCCCGCAGTCAGCTCTATCGGCAGTTCGAGGCGAGCGGCGGTGTCGACACCTACATCCGTGGCCGGCGATTACGGCGCTCATTGCAGGCGCTTGCCGACCCACGACGCGCAGATGCCAGGATCGCCGACATCTCCTACGAAATGGGTTTTTCCGACGAGGCGCATTTCAGCCGGCTGTTTCGGCAGACCTTCGGGCAATCGCCGCGCGACATCAGGGCGGCGGCGCGCGCCGGCGACAGCAGTTTGAAGGGCCTGAAGTTCCCGCCGGGTCCCGTCCCCTCCTTCTCCGATTGGCTTCTCATGCTCGGCACGGGCTGACGCGGTCCGTGATTTGGGACGCCTGTCCAAGTTTGCGGGACGGGCATCCAAGGACAACCAGGAGAGGATCGCTAGTATCCACAGCAACAAAAGAGAAAGCCGAAGCAATTCAATTGTTCTCAAACGAATAGCGACAGGAAACGATACAATGTCGATCGATGCACAAGCGGGCGCCGGCACCACCTTCGAGCTGAAGGCCACCAACGACTCCAGCCTTCCGGGGCAGAATTATTTCAACGTCTATCCACCGATACTGACAAATCTGGACGCCAAAGCCCAGACCCTTGTCGCTCTGGTCTCCGATGCGACGAGCAAAGGGCAATCCACAACGATGACATGGCAAGGCGGTAACGGTGCGCTGTCGTTGTTTGCCGTCACGGCCGGAGCTAGCCGCGTCACCGAGCCTAGCACCGCAGTTGCGCTGGGCGACACCGTGGTCGTCGACTGGGCGGCCGGCGCTTTCACGATCACCCCCGCAGCCGGCGGCCCAGCAGACAGCATTCAGGTGTCGTTCACCGCCCAGGTCCCGCCTGGCACAAAGCTCGGCCTGGTGGTGGGTCCAGGATCGATTCTGGTTCGGCCAGCGATGGGCCAAGCAGTACTCACCCTGACGCCTGACATGTCTCTCGTTGCAACGGTGTCGTTCGGTACTGCCTTTCAGCTGCCGCCACCGCCTGTCTCCGATGTCAGCCAGCCGAGGCAGGTGACGTTCCAGCCGGGGACATCGAGCAGCGGCCTGCTCGCAACCGCAGAGATCTCTGTCGGAGTGACCGACGAGATCGTCCAGCTCGGCTAGCTGCAATTTCCGATTGCCCGGCTTCCGCCACCGAGCCGGGCATCCTCGCCGTCTCCATGCTCCGCACGACTTGAGCGGCGAGGCGGGCCGGCACCGCATCCTCCCCTGGGCGGTGCCGGCCTCTTGATCACAGGGGATCTTCCCGAAACGAAAGGCGACGACAATGACGACTTACTCTCTGACATGCATCAATAACTCGCAGATGTCCGGCAGCTTTGCGGTCTTCCAGAAGCCACCACCGATGACCATTCCCGGTAACATCTTTTCGCTGGCCTGGTTCGCCCGGCCAACGGCCGTGTCCAGCAAAGTCACCTTTACCTGGGGTCTCGACTACAGCTTCGTCTGGTCGGAGACTGGCCTGCTGCAGCCGGGCATCAACTTTGCCGCAACACAGAATGTCGCAGCAGATCCGAACGGGCAGAACGTCGTGCAGCTGACGCAAGACGGTTTCGGGGCCACCACCTTTGCCAATCCCGCCGGTACGGGTGCAATCGGCTCCCTGACGATCCAGCAGCTGTCCAACGTCCAGCCCAACTACACGTCAGTCGGCATCGGCATGGCGGGATCCGGGACCCACGCCGTCCAGGCGGCTCCGAACATGACGGCCGTCTTCACGCCGCATCCAAACTACTGGGTGATCTTCGGCAACTACACGACGGGCGACGTCATGGACATCGAGGACATCAGCTCGGCGGTCGAGGTGACGTACGGCGGCGCGCTGACATCGCGGACGGCCACGCTCGGCCTGAACAACCTGATCACCACAGCCTGATCTTCGGCACGGCGGCCCTGTTGCTGCCGTGCTGGACCTCTGCGGGCAACCTGCCGCAGATCCTGAGATGGCAACGGCCTTCTTTGACAGACTTCGGAGCGTCCCAAGCACGCTCTGCCTAGCCCCCCAAACATTGCGGTGACCCGTCACCGCTTCTGCATTTCCGGCAACGCTCTGCGCATGGTGCGACGAGCGACCACTCCCTTATTGTGAAAAGGAAAGTCCAATGAAAATCGACAAACTGCGTCACAGCCTGTTGGCAGCGATGCTTGCCTCTTTCACCACCATCGGTCTCGCGAACCATGCCCAGGCCTATGACGTCTATCATACGGTACATGCCGCCGCGAATGGCACCGTGGACTGGAGCCTGGCGAGCTTCGGTGTCAGCGGCGTCAACCCGAACCTGTCGTTTTTTTACGCCGCTAGCGACGTGGAGGCGCAGCAACTTTTGCCCCGATATGAATGCTTTGTTAAAGTCCATCTTGCCAATACCGTTGCTCACCCGCTGCAAAATGCCCAGGATATCGTCGGCGATGTGAGCGTTGCCATCGGCGGTCCGAACAATCCTCTGCCTTTTCCATGGAGAATTGTTTTCGACAATGTGCCGCCAGGCCATTGGAACATCGGCAAGGGCGAAATGGTAAACATGGTGCCACAGCCTCCTCCCTCAAATAATACAGCCTCCAGGGTCGCGGCCTTGGGCTTTCATAATCTCGCCTTCAATGCCAATAATTTCGGCGTAACGGTCATCAACGGCTCGCAGCAAAATTGCGTGCGCTGAAGGTTTCCCGGTAGATTTGAGTTCTTCCGGTAAAAGTGTTTCGCCGCTGGGCAACCTTGCCTGGCGGCTTCCCAATGGGAGTCCCGCATGGCAATCCTTCATCACGCCTTTCGTTGCCCGGCTACGGCCGAATTCGACCAGAAGGTTTCAACTTTGCTGGCCGCGTGGAGCCGGCGCGACTACCGAGAGCTTTCGACCTTGGCGCTGGGCGCGTATGGCTCGCTGGCAGAGCGCGAAGATCTGCGATCGGCGTTCCGCCTCCATCAAGAGGGAGTTGTTTCGTCGTGGATGCAGCCACAGTTCATAAGCCCGGGGCTCGCTGCCCTAGCTACACTGGCCGGTGCCTTCGTTCCCATTCCCGGCCTTAGCGCCAGCAACGATGCCAACCATCACCTGCTGGAGACGCAGCTGCCCCTGCTGGGTTGGTCGTCGGAGGACATCAGCTTCCTTCTCAGGGGAAATCCGGTTGAAGCGATGCTGGAAAGCTACGCTGCGCCGGCCGTGAAGCTCGATCAAGGCGGCTACCGCGACACCGGTGGCTGGACGCCGGGACGCATCGGACAGGCGCTGAAGAAACGCCTCGATCACTTGGCTAGAGGCATCCCGCCACACGCCGACGACCAGACCCTGGCTGCGTGGTCACTTTTAAAGGAGAGCCATGCCCTTGCCGATGCGCAGGCAATGCTGGCAGAGATCACCGATCGAGACTGGCTGGTGATGACCATCACCGCGTGACGACCGCTGGCAAGATCTATCTCAGCGGTCATCGAACTGAAAAACAATACAGAAACGGGGGCAGCGATGCCCCCGTATGGTCGATTTCTCGTCTCAAAAGACTTCTCGGAGCCTGGCGCCTGAGCCTTACTTCCGGTTGCCCATGAACTGCAGCAGGAACATGAACAGGTTGATGAAGTCGAGGTACAGGGTCAGGGCGCCCATGATGGCCTTGCGGCCGGCAACGACGTCGTCGTCTGCTTCGAAGTACAGTTCCTTGATCCGCTGGGTATCGTAGGCCGTGAGGCCGGCGAAGACCAGGACGCCGATTGCCGAGATGGCAAACTGCAGGGCCGAGGACTGCATGAAGATGTTGACGACCGAGGCGATGATGATGCCGAACAGGCCCATCATCAGGAACGAACCCATCGCCGACAGGCTGCGCTTAGTCGTGTAGCCGTAGAGCGAAAGCGCACCGAAGGCGGCAGCCGTGATGAAGAACGTCTGGACGACGCTACCAGTCGTATAGACCAGGAAGATCGACGACAGCGACAATCCGACCAGGCCCGCATAGACCATGAATGTCGTCCGAGCAGCGGACACGCTCATGTTGTTGATGCGGAAGCTCAGGAAGAACACGGCAGCCAGGGGCGCCAGCATGATGACCCACTTCAGCGGCGAGCCGTAGACGGCAACGCCGGCGCTGGTCAGCATGACGCCGTGGAAATTGGCCGCTGCCTGTGTCGGATCAGTGGTCGTGGTGAGTGCGATCAGGGCGTAGGCGGCGACGCCCGTCAGCACCAGACCCAGTGCCATCAGGTTATAGACCTTCAGCATGTAGCTGCGAAGGCCCTCGTCGATCACTGCGCCCGATTGCGCGCCGGTTGCCCGGTTGGGGAAATTACGAAAGTCAGCCATGTTTTCCTCTTTCAAGCTCCGAGTGGATGACGGTGTCGGGCACTTCAGTCCCGGGCGCCGCTGCGGAGCTCCAGCATGCCTGACGAGAATATGAGGCTTTCGAGGCGCGCGTACAAGAGCCAACGATCTGCAATCGGGTTAAATCGATGTAACCTCGGGGCTTTTGGCCGCCTGGGTTAATGGCGGACCCTAGAGTTCGCGCAGCACGGGTGCTGCTTTCTGGCCTAGAATGCGCCACGTGCCGATGAGGCCGATGCCGACCGTCAGCACCAGAGCGATGACAATTGTCGAAAAGGCGACGTCCGGCAGGAAGCTTGACGGCAAATGCATGATCCGGCTGACGATGTACCACGCCGCGACCGAGCCGGCAGCGAGCGCAAAGATCGCCGTTGCCACGCCGAGGATGAGGTATTCGTAGGTGAAGGCGCGGATCAGCATGGCGCGGGTCGCCCCCAGCGTCTTCAGCACCACGGCATCGTGGGTGCGGGCCCTGTTGCCGGCGGCAAGCGCACCGGCCAGCACCAGCACCGAGGCGATCAGCGCGATCGAGGCGGCGGCACGGATGGCTGTCGCCAGCTGGGCCACGAGGGAGTTGATCATGTCGAGCGCATCCTTGACGCGGACGCTGGTGATAGTCGGATAGGCATTGGTCACGGTTCGCAGGATCGTCGCCTCCTGCTCGGCCGTCGCGGACGGGTCTGTCAGCGTCGCCAGCCAGGCGTGTGGCGCGCCCTTGAAGGTGTTCGGGGTGAAGATCATGACGAAATTGATCGACAGCGATTGCCATTCCACCTTGCGGAAGTTGGCGATCTTGGCCGTCATGTTGCGCCCGAGCACATTGACGGTGACGCTGTCTCCGAGCTTCAAGCCCAGCGCCTTGCCTTCCTCCTGCGAGAACGACACCAGCGGTTCGCCGGTATATCCCCTGTCCCACCACTTGCCTTCGGTGATGGCGGCATTTTCCGGCGGCGTTTCGGCATAGGTGATGCCTCGGTCGCCGCGCAGCACCCATTGGCCGGCCGGCGGGACCTGCCGCTTGGTAACGTCCTCGCCGTTGAAGGCGGTGATGCGGCCGCGCAGCATCGGCACCTCGGTCAGTTTGCCCTTTGGCGCCTGCGCTGAGACCAGCGTCTTGAAGCCATCGAGTTCGCTGCCCTGGATATCGACGAAGAAGAAGTTCGGCGCCCTGTCTGCCATGTGGCCGGTCAGTTCGCGCCGCATGTTGCTGTCGATCAGCGTCAAGGTCACCAGCAGTGCCAGGCCGAGGCCGAGAGACAACACGACGGATGCGGTCAGCGCGCCCGGCCGGTGGATGTTGCCGATAGCAAGCCGCAGTGCCGGCGAATTGACGCGCGGACTGCGCTTTGCGAGCCATGCCAGGCCCCAGGCGACCAGCCGCAGGACTGCGAAGGCCACCGCGATGGCCACGATGAAGACGATGGCGATAAAGCGGTCATAGGCGGTAAAGACGGCAAGCGCGGAGAGGGCTGCGAGCAATAGCGCTGCGCCGAGGAGATAGGGCCAGGACGGCAGCTTGCGGGTCTCGAAGCCCTGCTCGCGGAACAGCGCCGTCGCCGGCACTTCGCGGGCGTGGCCGAGCGGCAGGATCGCGAAGGCGAGCGTGGTCAGGAGGCCGAACAGCGCGGCCAGCGTCAGCGCACCCGGGTAGAGGGTCGGCGCTGTCGAGACCGGCAGGAACTGCGCCATGAACTGAGACGCGAAAATCGGGGCTATCGCGCCGATCACAAGGCCGACAAGAATGCCGGCGAGCGCGATCAGGGCGATCTGGATCAGATAGATCATCACCACGACGGAGGCGGGAGCGCCGAGGCATTTGAAGGTTGCGATGGTCGTGCGCTTGCTGTCGAGAAAGGCGCGCACGGCATTGGCCACCCCGACGCCGCCGACGATCAGCGCCGTCAGGCCGACGAGGGTGAGGAATTGCGAGAAGCGGGTGATGTTGTCGGCCAGCGACGGTGCTGCCTTGTCGCTGGTGCGGATCGACCAGCCGGCTTGCGGAAAGGCCTTGTTGGCACGGTCTGCAATGCCTTTCAGTCCATTGGCAGGGTCTGCCATGCGGATCTTGTAGCCATGCTCGACGAGGCTGCCGTTCTGCACCAGGCCGGAGGCTGTCAGGGCATCGGCGCTGGTGAGCAATCTCGGCGCAAAGGCGAAGCCCTCGGAAATCGCGTCGGGTTCGTTCTTGATCGTGCCTGAAATTCGCAGCTTGGCGCTGCCCAGCAGCAGTTCGCTGCCGATTTTCAGGTTGAGGCGATCGAGCAGCAGGGGCGCTACCAGCGCGCCATAGGTGCCGTCCTTTTCCGCCAGAAGCGTCGAAAGCGGCTGATCCGGATCAGCTTCGAATTTGCCATAAAGCGGATAGGCCTGATCGACGGCCTTGACCTCGACCAGTGACTGGTCGGTACCATCCGGCAGGCGCGCCATCGATCGCACACCGGTCGACGCAGAAAGCGTGCCGAGGCCTTTGAGATAGGACATCTCTTCTGGCGTTGCCTCGCGATTGTTGATTTCGAAGCGCACGTCGCCGGCCAGCAGCGTCTGGCCCTGCGTTGCGATAGCATCGGTGATCGAGCGCGAAACGGAATTGACGGCGGCGATGGCGCCGGTGCCGAGCGCGATACAGGCGAGGAAGATATAAAACCCGCGCAAGCCGCCACGCAGTTCGCGCAGCGCCAGACGGAAGGCGAGTGAAAGGCGGGCGCCGCCGAGCGTCATGCGAAAATCGCCTGCTGGTCGGACGTCTTCGTGTTGTCGCTGTCGATTGCGCCGGAGCGGACGCGGATCTGGCGCGAGCAGCGGGCCGCCAGCGCGTTGTCGTGGGTGACCAGCAACAGGGTCGTGCCGCGCTCGGCCTTCTTTGCAAACAACAAGTCGGCGATCTGCCGGCCGGTATCGGTGTCGAGGTTGCCGGTCGGTTCGTCGGCGATGATCAGGGCCGGCGAGGGGGCAAGCGCGCGGGCAATCGCCACCCGCTGCTGTTCGCCGCCCGAGAGCTGGCCGGGATAATGGGTGAGACGTTCGCCCAGCCCGACGGACTGGAGCTCCCGGCGGGCGATGTCGAAGGCATCCCGCACATTGGCCAGTTCCAGCGGCACCGCGACATTTTCCAGCGCCGTCATGTTGGCGATCAGGTGGAAGGACTGAAAGACAATGCCGATGTTGCGGCCGCGAAAATCGGCGACCTTGTCTTCGCTGAGCGCATGCAGCGGGGTGTCGCGAATGATGATTTCGCCGCTGTCGAGGCTCTCCAGCCCGGCCAGAACCATCAGCAGCGTCGATTTGCCTGATCCGGAAGGACCGACGATGCCGACGGATTCGCCTTCGAAAATGGTCAGGTCGATGCCTTTCAGCACATGCACCGACGCGGCGGCGTTGCCCAGCGTCAAATCCGCCTTCTTCAGCTCGATGATTGTTTTAGCCAATGAGAACTGCCCTATATAAGCGAAGACGGGCCGCTGCTGCGCGCCCAATGCAGGCAATCTAGGGAATCGATCATGCGTTTTAAAGTTGCCGGGTTTCAATTCGTCGTCATTGCCGCTGCCCTTGTGTTCGGCCTCTGCGGTCCGGCGGCCGCAAGAACCATCCAGCTGGTCGGTCTCGGCGACAGCCTGATGGCCGGTTACATGCTGCCACCGGGCGACGGTTTTCCGGCAAAGCTCGAGGCCGCGTTGAAAGCCAAGGGGCTCGATGTCGCGGTTTCCGATGCCGGTGTGTCCGGCGACACGACCTCCGGCGGGTTGGCGCGGACAGACTGGTCGGTGCCAGACGGTACCGATGGCGTCATTCTCGAACTCGGCGCCAACGATGCGCTGCGTGGCATTGCACCGGAGGAGAGCGAGAAGAACCTCGATGCGATCATCGCCAAGCTGAAGGAACGCAAAATTCCCGTTCTTCTGGCAGGCATGCTAGCGCCGCCGAATATGGGTGGGGATTACGCCGCCCGTTTCAACCCGATCTACAAGCGGCTGGCCGACAAGTACCAGTTGCCGTTGTACCCATTCTTCCTTGACGGCGTTGCCGCTCAGGCAAAGTTGCAACTGCAGGATGGCATGCATCCCAATCCTGAAGGGGTCGATGTCATGGTACAGCGGATTATGCCACAGGTGACAAGTTTCATTGGGACGATCGCTGCGGTGCAGAAATAGACACTTGCGCCGCATTTGATTGCGTGATTCGCTGCATGTATCTGCAAAAGATTCGGGGATCTCGCCATGCCGAGACTGTTTACCGCCCTCGAAATTCCCCGTAACGCGGCGATGAGCCTGTCGTTGTTGCGCGGTGGTCTACCGGGCGCCCGGTGGATTGACGTAGAGAACTACCACATCACCTTGCGCTTTATCGGGGACGTCGACGGCCGGACCGCCGATGAAATCGTCGAGCGCCTGGACCGGATCGAAAGGCCCGAATTCCAGATCAAGCTAGATGGCATCGGTGCCTTCGGCTCCAAGAAACCGCATTCCGTCTGGGCCGGGGTCACGCCCAACCCCGAAATGTATGCCCTGCAGGGCGAGATCGAGCGGATCTGCCAGCGGGTCGGCCTGTCGGCGGATCCCCGGAAATTCATGCCGCACGTTACGCTGGCCCGGTTGAAATCGTCGCGTCTGGACGATGTCGCGCACTATCTCTCCGGCCGCGGCAATTTCCAGACATCGCTGTTCACGGCGTCACGCTTTGTGCTGCTATCGTCTCGGGAATCGGTGGGCGGCGGTCCGTATCTGACGGAAGAGATTTTTCCGCTTCACGAGGTGCGAACTTTCCCGGCGGTTTCCAGCAAGGCCTTGCAGCCGGTCAAGAGCATGCTGTAGGCACGGTCAAAATCATCCCGGCCGCCGTAGTAGGGATCCGGGATGTCTTCGCCGGTTTCCAGCGCATACCGATTGAAGAGATGCAGCTTGGCCGCGTTTGCGCCACTCGCCATCTTTTCGAGAACCCTTAAATTGTCACGATCAAGCGCCAGGATCAGGTCGAAATGATCGAAGTCGGCAGCTGCGATGCGGCGTGCGCGCTGGGCCGCGATATCGATGCCGTGCGCAGCGGCAACAGCGATCGAGCGCGGATCGGGCGGGTTGCCCTGATGCCATCCGCCCGTGCCGGCCGAGTCGATATCGAACTCTGCGGCGCGTCCGGCGTTTATTGCCATATGTTTGAAAATTCCTTCGGCGAGCGGCGAGCGACAGATGTTGCCCATGCAGACGAAGAGGATCTTGAAGCAATGCATACGAACTTTCGACTGTTCAAACGAGGGCCACCGACATGAAATACGACAAACTTGAAGCGACGGCCATAGAAGAAAAGATGACCGGCCTAGAAGGCTGGACGCTTGCGGGGGACGCGAAATCGATCACCAGAAGCTTCAAATTTGCCAACTTTCGCGAAGCCTTCGGTTTCATGACGGAAAGCGCGCTTGCGGCGGAAAAGTTCGATCATCATCCCGAATGGTTCAACGTCTACTCGAAGGTCGAGGTGACGCTGACCACCCATGATGCCGGCGGATTGACGGAGCAGGATTTTCGCATGGCGAAAGCGATGGACAAGGCTGCGGCCGGCCGTATCGGTTGATTGCTCGAGCGGCCGCTTCCATATGTGTGCCTCAAGGGTCCCACAGGATTTTCTAGCAATGCAAGATATCAAGTTCGGCGAAATTCTTCTTCCTGGCGATGACGATACCCGTCAAAGCCGGGAGAAGACCGTGCGCCGCAAATTCTGGCCGGCGCTTCGCAAGGCAATCCGCTACGTCCCGTTTGCGCGCGACATGGTGGCTGCCTTTTACTGCGCTCTCGATCCGCAAACGCCTGCGCGCGTGCGAGGCATCTTGCTGGCAGCGCTTGCCTATTTCGTGATGCCCTTCGATATCATTCCGGATTTCATGGCAGTCGTGGGCTACACGGATGATATAGCGGTGCTGACGGCAGCGTTTCGCATGGTCAGCGGGCATATCAACGAAAGTCACTACGATGCCGCCGACCGGGCGCTGGCGGATGAACTGGATGCCGGCAAGCCGGCCTAGCAGGTGAGCGCAGGCAGACGGCGACCTAGACTGCCTCAAGCCGTTTCTTAAGCTTGCCGAAAGCCAGCCTGATGCGCGACTTGACAGTCCCGAGCGGCAGGCCGGTGATGGCAGCGATCTCCGAGTGCGATTGTCCGAGGAAGAATGCGGCGCGCAGAAGTTCCTGCTGTTCGTGCGGCAACTCGGCCATTGCAGCGCGCACCTGTGCATCGCGGTCTTCGTATTCCATGACGACGTCGGCCGCCAATTCGCCGATTGGCTGCAATCCCGGATCATTATCGTCGAGCACACGAATTTTTGATCGACGCTGCATATCGATGCGGCGATTGCGGGCAATACGGAAAATCCAGGTCGACAGCGAAGAGCGCGCCGGGTCGTATAGCCCAGCCTTGTGCCAGAGGACGATCATCACCTCCTGGACAAGCTCCTCTGCCTCTCCATCGGCCATGCGCTGCCGCAAAAGCCAGGACTTCAGCCTTGGCGCGAAGTAGTCGTACAGATGAGAAAACGCCGTCTGGTCACGGCGCTCGGCAACGGCCCTGGCGAGGACAGCAAAGCGCTGTTTTTCCTTCGCATCCATTTCCCCTCCACCTGCCCCCCAGCTCTTGCAACTCGCAACCGTCGTCCGAATGGTTTATGAGGTACAGCGGATTTTATAAACGTCAAACTCTTGCCTGAATCTTTCTGTCTTAAATCGCTATAAAGGCTGGCGATCTCGCCAATCAGGTCCATCTATCTTCAGAAGTTTCGACAATCCATCGATCATCGCTTGACTGAATCGGCACAGTTAAGAGGCAATCGACCATCCCATTGACGGTTTGGTAACCGAAATTACGCCAAAATAAGGCGCCTCGTGAATACGCATCTCCCGACGAAATTCACGTCGGGCTCTGGATCGCAAGAAACCGGCAGGAAATCATGTTTGTAAAAAGCTCCGCAATCGCCCTCACGCTCGTTCTGGCCACCGCCGGCATCGCATCCGCTCAGAAAACCAAGCCAAAGGCCGCGCCTGCGGCTGCCGCCCAGACGCAATCTGCAGCGCCGACCCGCATCAAGCAGTTCGATGCCTGGGGTGCCTATTCCTACCAGTCGGGAACCGGCAAGGTGTGCTACGTCCTGTCGGTGCCGACGGCAAAGCTGCCGGCAACGGGCATCGACCACGGCGACAACTTCTTCATCGTCACCCAGCGCCCCGGCCAGAACATCTCCTACGAGCCCCAGGCGATGATGGGCTATGTGCTGAAGGAAAACTCCAAGGTCAACGTCACCATCGACAACAAGACGTTCGTGATGTTTACCAAGGACAAGGCTGCATGGGTCGAGAACGCCGCACAGGAGCCGGCTTTGGTCTCGGCCATGAAGACCGGCCACTCCCTGACCGTCACCGCGACGTCGAAGAAGGGTACGGGGACATCCTACACCTACTCGCTGGCTGGCATTTCCGCCTCGCTGAAGCAGATCGAGAGCTGCAAGTAGGCTGAGCCGGGTTTCGCTTTTCGTGTGTGAAAAGCGCGGGTGCAAGATCATGGAGGCTGGCCTTGCGCCGGCCTCTGGCATTTTCAGGGGGATGACGGGCGACGAAATTAGTGCTATTGCCGCCGCGAACTGCGGATGTGCCTGCGATGCTGTCGCCCCTTCCGTCACCGAATTCAATTTCAATACCCTAGATCGCGCCTGCAGCTTCCTCGAAGCACGGCAGGCATCAACCTTTTGGATGATCCCATGTCCGTGATAGATGCCATGACCATTGCCAAGCCCGCTTCGGCGCCCGTCGTGCGCGGTGGCGAAGCTCTGCCGAAGCCGTCTTTGATCGGCCTGACGCGCGAGGAGATGGGGCAGGCACTGCGCGACAAGGGCGTTCCCGAAAAGCAGATCAAGATGCGCGTCAGCCAGTTGTGGAACTGGCTGTATGTGCGCGGGGTGTCTGATTTCGACGCCATGGTCAACGTTGCCAAGGACATGCGCGAAATGCTGAAGCAGCATTTTACCATCGCCCGCCCGGAGATCGTCGAGGAGCAGGTCTCCAACGACGGCACCCGCAAATGGCTGATGCGTTTTCCGGCACGCGGTGCAGGACGACCGGTCGAGATCGAAACCGTCTATATCCCGGAGGAAGGCCGCGGGACGCTGTGCGTCTCCAGCCAGGTCGGCTGCACCCTCACCTGTTCCTTCTGCCACACCGGCACCCAGCGGCTGGTCCGCAACCTGACGGCCGAGGAAATCCTCTCGCAGCTGCTGCTGGCACGCGACCGGCTCGGCGACTTCCCCGATCGCGATACGCCTGTGGGTACCGCCATGCCTGCCGAAGGCCGCAAGGTCTCGAACATGGTGATGATGGGCATGGGCGAGCCGCTCTATAATTTCGAGGCCGTGAAGACCGCCCTGCTGATCGCCTCCGACGGTGACGGCCTGTCGCTGTCGCGTCGTCGCATCACGCTTTCGACCTCGGGCGTGGTGCCGGAGATCTTCCGCACCGGTGACGAAATCGGCGTCATGCTGGCGATATCGCTGCACGCTGTGCGCGACGATCTGCGCGACATCCTGGTGCCGATCAACAAGAAGTATCCGCTGAAGGACCTGATCGACGCCTGCCGCAAATATCCCGGCCTGTCGAACGCCCGCCGCATCACGTTCGAATATGTGATGCTGAAGGACGTCAACGACAGCCTGGAAGATGCCAAGGGGCTCATTCAGCTGCTTAAGGGCGTGCCGGCAAAGATCAACCTTATCCCGTTCAATCCCTGGCCTGGCAGTAATTACCAGTGTTCGGACTGGGAGCAGATCGAGAAATTTGCCGATTTCATCAATGCGGCCGGCTATGCCTCGCCGATCCGTACGCCACGCGGACGCGATATTCTCGCCGCCTGCGGCCAGCTGAAATCGGATTCGGAGCGCATGCGCAAGACCGACCGCCTCGCCTTTGAAGCGATGATGATCGCCAACCACGGCGAGGACTGACGGTCAACGGGCGAAGTCGTTCGCAACGAGCAGACGAAACTGACGGCGACCCATTTCGACGGGATTGCAATTGCGATCTTTGCGGTCGGCGCGCTCGGGTGCGTTGATCTATATCACCCGCAGGGATGGCCGACCACGCGACGTACTTAGCGCGCGTGGGTAAGCAGGATCTTCGCCGCGAAGATCGAGAAGACGCCGGCGAAGGTGTAGTCCATGCCGCGCAAGACTTTCCTGTTGTTCTGCAGCCACGAGGCCAGCCTGTCTGACGCGAGCACGACCAGGGCGTTCACCGGCATGCCGACCGAAATGAACAGAAAACCGAAGAAGAGCAGCTTCTGGGTGACGGCCGGATCGCCGGCAGTGACGAACTGCGGCAGGAAGGTCATGAAGAAGATGATGACCTTCGGGTTCAGGAGGTTGACCCAAAACCCGCTCGCCATGTTCGACAGCGGTGACACTTTCGGCTCTTCCACGGCATTGACGCTGAGTTTCGAGCCGAAGCGGATGGCCTGAACAGCGAGCCACAGGAGATAGGCCGCGCCGCCGGTCTTCAGGATTGTGAAGGCAACCGGAGAGGCCGTGATCAGGGCCGATATCCCAAACGCCACCAGCATCGTGTGGACGACGATTCCGAGGCTGGTCCCAAGTACGACAAACAGCGCAGGCGTCTTGCCCTGCGACAGGGCGCGGCTGATCGAAAGCGTCATGTCCGGGCCTGGCGTTGCGGCCAGAAGAAGGCTTGCGGCGACAAAAGCGAGCGCCGTCGCAAAGCTCGGCAGGAAGTCCATGGCAGGCTCCTCGGATCAAAGGTTTCCAGGATGCCTACCTTGTTTAGCGGCTGTTGCCAATCAGCCCTTGCCGGCGACAAAGGCCTTGAATGCGTCATCGTACCCCCCGTGCCAGCGCGACAGCGGAGGCCTGTTTTCGACGATATCGCCAGCGGCCCAGAGAATTCGCTTTTCATCCAGTGAACGGGGCACATCGTTGTCGGGGCAGAGGATGTAGAAATCGTCGCGCTCAAGACTTTTCATCATGAAATCGACGGTCTCGTCCGGTGTCCAGGCGGCGGCGGGCTTCTCCGTGCGGTCGCCCTTTGTAAGAGGTGTGTAGACAAAGCCCGGTATCAGCAGGTGGGCGGTGATACGGCAACCTTCCGTGTTGCGAAGTTCATGCTGCAGCGCCTCGGTGAAAGCCTTCACGCCGGCCTTGGAGACGTTGTAGGCAGGGTTTCCCGGCGGCGTGGTAATGCCCTGCTTGGAGCCGGTGTTGATGATCATGCCCGGCTCGCCGTGGCCGATCATGTGCGGCCCGAATGTCCTGGTGCCGTTGATCACGCCCATCATGTTGACGCCGAGAATGTTGTCCCAGGCGGCCTGCGGGCTGAAGATCGATGTCTCCGGGCCGATGCCGGCATTGTTCATCAGTACATGGACGCGGCCGAAGCGCTGGATGACGGTGCGCTCCAGGGCGTCCAGCGATTCCTTGTCACTGACATCGGTCTCGATGGCCATGACATGTTCGTCGCTACCATTGGAAAGGGCGATGATCTCTTTCTTTGCCTTTGCCAACCGGTCGCCACCGAGGTCTACCAAGACGACGCTCATGCCGCGCGCAGCAAAGTTTTTGGCAGCGGAAAAGCCGATGCCGGAAGCGCCACCGGTTATGACGGCGACGTTGGATTTTGCGAATACGGCTTGTGCGTTCGTCATGTCGTCGCTCCCGGTTGAGACATTGTTTTGGCGCTAGCAGATATGGTAGATTGAACGACCAAGTCAAATGGCAGGAGGGGACTGTGACGAAGGTCATATCCGTGACGCTCGATCCGCAGATGGATGAATTTATCGATGAGCAGGTGAACGGCGGATTTTACGGCTCGGCCGAAGAGGTCGTCGAGGCATCCCTGCAACTTCTTCGACAGCGAGCCGAGTTGGAGGCAATTCGCGCGGCAATCGCTGAAGGTGAAGAATCCGGGGAGCCGCAGCCGTTTGATTTCGATGCTTTCATCGAAAGAAAACGTGCCAACCGGCTTCAACGATGAAGCGTTTGGTCTACTCGCCTAAAGCGGCGGGCGACCTCGATGAAATATATGACTATACCGAGGCAAACTGGGGATTTCAGCAGGCGGAGGATTATGTCCTTGAAATTCGCGCCTGTTGCGAGGCCGTTTCAACGGGGGCAAAATTCGGACTGCTGGCCGCTCGGATAAAGCATGGCTACTTTCTTATTCGCAGCGGTGCACATTTCATCGTTTAGAAAGCCGATGCGCGCGCGGTCACAATCATTCGTATCCTGCATCAACGTATGAATATTACTGCGCATCTGCGCTGAATGCCGGCTTCAGTTTGTCTTGCGCATGGCGCTAATCTCGATAAAAGTGCCGCGACATCAAGATTTGCGGCGTCCGGCGCCGCGCGCATAAAAACGGACCTCATCATCATGGTATCGCACAAAGACGTGAAAAAAGTCGTTCTCGCTTATTCCGGCGGTCTCGACACCTCAATCATCCTGAAATGGCTGCAGACGGAACTCGGCGCCGAAGTCGTCACCTTCACTGCCGATCTCGGCCAGGGCGAAGAGCTGGAGCCGGCCCGCAAGAAGGCCGAGATGATGGGCATCAAGGAAATCTACATCGAGGACGTCCGCGAAGAGTTCGTCCGCGATTTCGTCTTCTCGATGTTCCGCGCCAATGCCGTCTATGAAGGCGTCTACCTGCTCGGCACGTCGATTGCCCGGCCGCTGATCTCCAAGCACCTGATCGAGATCGCCCGCAAAACCGGCGCCGATGCGATTGCCCACGGCGCGACCGGCAAGGGCAACGACCAGGTTCGTTTCGAACTCGCTGCCTACGCGCTGAACCCCGATATCAAGATCATCGCCCCCTGGCGCGACTGGGACTTCAAGTCGCGGACAGACCTGCTGGCCTTTGCTGAAGCGCACCAGATCCCGGTTGCCAAGGACAAGAAGGGCGAAGCGCCGTTCTCGGTCGACGCCAACCTGCTGCACTCGTCCTCCGAGGGCAAGGTTCTGGAAGACCCGTCGCAGGAAGCGCCGGAATATGTGCATATGCGCACCATTTCTCCGGAATCCGCACCCGACAAGGCGACCATTATCAAGGTCGGCTTCGAGCGTGGCGATGCGGTGTCCGTCAACGGCATCAGGATGAGCCCGGCGACCTTGCTCGCCACCCTCAACGACTACGGCCGGGACAACGGTATCGGCCGTCTCGATCTCGTCGAGAACCGTTTCGTTGGCATGAAGTCGCGCGGCGTCTACGAGACGCCGGGCGGCACGATCCTGCTGACCGCCCACCGGACGATGGAATCGATCACGCTCGATCGCGGGGCTGCGCATCTGAAGGATGAACTGATGCCGCGCTATGCGGAGCTCATCTATTTCGGCTTCTGGTATTCGCCGGAGCGCGAAATGCTGCAGGCGGCGATCGATAAGAGCCAGGAGCATGTGGAGGGCGAAGTGACGCTGAAGCTCTACAAGGGTAATGTCATGGTCATCGGCCGCGAGAGCCCGAAGTCGCTGTATTCCGACAAGCTGGTCACCTTCGAGGACGACCAGGGCGCCTACGACCAGAAGGATGCAGCCGGCTTCATCAAGCTCAACGCCCTGCGCCTGCGCACGCTCGGCAAGCGCAACCTGTCGAACTGAGCCATCGAGCTCAGCCTGATCAAGGCCTGTCACCGCTCATGGTGGCGGGCCTTTTTCGGGTAAATTCAGCTATCTGTGATCGGAGCGTTTTCGATTGCGGGTTGTTCGACTTTCTGCAGGTTGAGCCGGAAGCTTTTGAGAGCCTTGCTCACGTCGCACAAAGCCTGCTCGTCCAGCCCCATCGTTGCTTCCTGCTGGACGGCCGCGATTTCGATGCTGATGGCGCGGATCATGTCTTCCGCAGCATCCGACAGGAGTATCCGCTTTGCACGGCGGTCCAGGGGGTCGGGCTGGCGTTCGATCAGGCCGCGGGCCTGCAGACGGTCGAGGAAAGCGCTCACCGTCATCGGCTCAAGCCCCATGCGTATAGCGATGTCGAGTTGTCGGCTGCCGTTGACCGCAGCGATCTGAACGAGGGTTCTTGCCTCGCCGGCGGTGATGCCGAGGCCGGCCGACGAGATGCGTTTCTCGAAAGCCATTCGCATCAGCCGTGCACAATCGGCGACGAGAAATGCGAGCGTATCCGTATCTATTGTGATGCTCATTGCGTTTCTCGGCTCTTTATCGCGGTTCTCTCTGGTTTTCCTTAATCACTCTATAGCGTGAACACAATTGAATCTTTGCCGGCGACAAGGGCGCCTTGACGCCCGCAGTGCCGGCGTTAAGCTGGCCGCAAATCAAGCGGAAACCGTGCCATGACCTCCTCCCTGATTGCCGGCACTTTCCTTGCCGCACTGTTTTACGTGCTCATTCCCGGTCCGGCTTTTCTGGCGCTGCTGGGAATAGGTGCAGGCCAGGGGCGAAGGGCGGGGGCGCTTTTCATGTGCGGCCATCTGTTCGGCGACCTCATGTGGTCTGCCCTGGCCCTGACCGCAATCATCGGTGCGCGGACCATCGGCAGCCTCGTATTCGATCTGCTTGGCTTGTTCTGTGGCCTCTATCTCGCCTGGATCGGCTGGCACGCGGTGACCGCCAAGCCCCGGGTCGACGGTGCGGCGATGATCGCAGTCGAGCGCCCCTTCCGACGCGGCCTTATCTTCGGCGCCACCAATCCAAAGGGATATCCGGTGGCGCTCGCGACCTTCACGGCGCTTGTCGCCGGTTCGGCCAGTGCCTTGCAGTTCAGCGAGCTTCCGTTGCTGCTGGGCGTTGCCTTTGCCGGGTTCGTGGCCGCCGATATCATTCTGATCGGTATCATCGGTGCCGGCGCCGTGCGGCGGCTCTATCGGTCCCACGAACGCGTCATCGTGCGCTGCTCCGGGGTTTTGTTCATGGGTTTTGCTGCGCAGGCGCTCTTGCATTCCGCGCCGGGGCTGCTCGGGTGGCGCAGGGCCTGATGCCTCTCCAACATGTCGCCGCCGCACCGTTTTGCTGAGAGGCTGCGATCACCATACCATTGCCGGTCCGGGGTTCTTATATGCCCGTGACCAATCTGATGCCGAAAGGATGTCCCATGTCATCGCAACTCTCCGTCAATCCCGCCCTCGTCGAATGGACAGGGCATGAGGGACTGCCGCACTTCGACCGCGTCCATGACGCCGACTTTGGGCCAGCCTTTGATGCTGCCATGGAACTGCACAACGGCGAGATCGACCAGATTGCCAACAATCCGGAGCCACCGACTTTTGCCAACACCATCGTCGCCTTGGAGATCGTCGGCGACGAGTTGTCGCGCGTCTCGTCGCTGTTCTGGAGCAAGGCCGGTGCCCATACCAACGACGTGATCCAGGGCCTGGAGCGCGAGATCGCGCCCAAGATGTCACGCCACTATTCGAAGATCGGCATGAACGCGGCGCTGTTTGCCCGGATCGATGCACTCTGGGAAATGAGAGATACGCTCGGCCTGACGCTCGAGGAAAGCCGCGTGCTGGAGCGCCACTGGAAAGGCTTCGTGCGCTCTGGCGCAAAGCTCGCAAAACCGGAGCAGGAGCGGCTGGCTGCAATCAACGAGACGCTGGCAGGCCTCGGCGCCAGTTTCGGCCAGAACGTGCTGGCCGACGAGAAGGGCTGGGCGCTGGTCCTGTCCGACGCGGCCGATCTTGCCGGCCTGCCGGGGTTTGTCACCGAGGCCATGGCGGCAGCTGCCACGGAGCGTGGGGATGCGGGCAAGTATGCGGTGACGCTGTCGCGCTCGATTATCGAGCCGTTCCTGACCTTTTCCGAGCGTCGCGACCTGCGCGAGCAGGCGTTTGAGGCCTGGGTGGCGCGCGGCCGCAACGGCGGGGAGACGGACAATCGCGACATCATCCGCCAGACGCTGGCGCTGCGTTTCGAAAAGGCAAAGTTGCTCGGCTATGGCAATTATGCCGAACTGAAGCTCGACAACACCATGGCGAAGACGCCCGAGGCGGTGAACCATCTGCTGACCACGGTCTGGGCCAAGGCTGTCGCCAGGGCGCGGGAAGAAGAGACGGATATTGCCGCCTTGATCAAGGCAGGCGGCGGCAACCACGATGTCATGCCCTGGGACTGGCGCTTCTATTCGGAAAAGATCCGCACGGAGCGGTTTGATTTTTCCGAGGCCGAACTGAAGCCCTACCTGCAGCTCGACAAGATCATCGCAGCCTGCTTCGACGTTGCCGGCCGCCTCTTCGGCCTTCATGCCGTCGAGATCCACGATGCGCCCGCCTATCATCCGGATGTCCGCGTCTTTGAAATCCGCGACCGTTCCAACAAGCTCATCGCGATGTTCCTCGGCGACTATTTTGCCCGGCCGTCGAAGCGTTCCGGCGCCTGGATGAGTGCCTTCCAGTCTCAGCACAAGCTGCCGTTGAAGAACGGCGCTTTGGGCGAGCGGCCGATCATCTACAATGTCTGCAATTTCGCCAAGCCGGCCGAGGGCAAGCCGGCGCTGTTGTCGATGGGGGATGCCTACACGCTGTTCCACGAGTTCGGCCATGCGCTGCACGGAATGCTCTCCGATGTCACCTACCCGTCGGTTGCCGGCACAGGCGTATCGCGCGATTTCGTCGAATTGCCGTCACAACTCTACGAGCACTGGCTGACGGTGCCCGATATCCTGAAGACCTATGCCGTGCACTACCAGACCGGCGAGCCGATGCCGCAGGCGCTGCTCGACAAGGTTCTGGCCGCCCGGACTTTCAACTCCGGATTCAATACCGTCGAGTTCACATCGTCGGCGCTCGTCGACATGGCATTCCATACGCGTGGGCCGGTCGAGGATCCGATGGCGGAACAGGCGGAGATTCTGGCCACGCTCGGCATGCCGAAATCGATGGTGATGCGGCACGCCAGCCCGCATTTCCAGCATGTTTTTGCCGGGTACGGATATTCGGCCGGCTACTATTCCTACATGTGGTCCGAGGTGCTCGATGCCGACGCCTTCGCAGCCTTCACGGAAACCGGCGACGCCTTCAATCCCGAGATGGCCGAGAAGCTGAAGGCTCACATCTATTCGGTCGGCGGCTCCATCGACCCGGAAGATGCTTACCGGGCGTTCCGCGGCAAATTGCCGAGCCCGGATGCTATGCTGGCGCAAAAAGGCTTGGCCGCATAAGGCTTTGTGCCGGCGGTTGATCAATTGAACAGCATACCCTGTCCCAGCCATGCGATTGCGCTGGGGCAGGGAAGACGCTGCTTTGTCGCGCCCCCCCTTTCGCAAATGCGAAAAACAGGCTATGAGCGCCTCAACCGAAGATAAGGGCCGCACAATTGGCTGCCCGCAAACCCTCCGAGTAGCCCATATGTCTATGCGAAATATCGCGATCATCGCGCACGTTGACCACGGCAAGACGACGCTTGTCGACGAACTCCTGAAGCAGTCCGGTTCGTTCCGCGACAACCAGCGCACCGTTGAGCGCATGATGGATTCGAACGAACTCGAAAAGGAACGTGGCATCACGATCCTGGCGAAGGCGACCTCGGTCGTCTGGAGAGATGTTCGCATCAACATCGTCGACACCCCCGGCCACGCCGACTTTGGCGGCGAAGTCGAGCGTATCCTTTCGATGGTAGATGGCGCTATCGTGCTGGTCGATGCTGCCGAAGGCCCGATGCCGCAGACCAAGTTCGTGGTCGGCAAGGCGCTGAAGGTCGGCCTTCGCCCGATCGTCGCGATCAACAAGATCGACCGTCCGGACGCGCGTCACGAAGAAGTCGTCAACGAAGTCTTCGACCTCTTTGCTGCCCTCGACGCTACCGACGAACAGCTCGACTTCCCGATCCTTTACGGTTCCGGCCGTGCTGGCTGGATGAACACTGCACCAGAAGGCCCGATGGACCAGGGCCTCGGCCCGTTGCTCGACCTCGTGCTCAAGCATGTACCAGAGCCGACTGTCGGCGAAGGCCCGTTCCGCATGATCGGCACGCTGCTCGAAGCCAACCCGTTCCTCGGCCGTATCATCACCGGTCGCATCCATTCCGGTTCGATCAAGTCGAACCAGCCTGTCAAGGTCATGGGCGTCGATGGCAAGACCATCGAAACCGGCCGTATCTCGAAGATCCTCGCGTTCCGCGGCATCGAGCGCCAGCCGATCGAAGAAGCCTTCGCAGGTGACATCATCGCCATCGCCGGCCTTTCCAAGGGCACGGTTGCCGATACTTTCTGCGATCCGGCTGTTACCGAGCCGCTGCATGCCCAGCCGATCGATCCGCCGACCGTCACCATGTCCTTCATCGTCAACGACAGCCCGCTGGCCGGCACCGAAGGCGACAAGGTTACCTCGCGCGTCATCCGCGACCGCCTGATGAAGGAAGCCGAAGGCAACGTTGCGCTGAAGGTCGAAGAGTCGGAAGCCAAGGATTCGTTCTACGTATCCGGCCGCGGCGAATTGCAGCTCGCCGTTCTGATTGAAACCATGCGCCGCGAAGGCTTCGAACTGGCTGTGTCGCGTCCTCGCGTCGTCATGCATGACGACGAAAACGGCAACAAGCTGGAGCCGATCGAAGAAGTCGTCATCGACGTCGACGAAGAGCATTCCGGTATCGTTGTCCAGAAGATGTCCGAGCGCAAGGCCGAGATGGTCGAGCTTCGTCCGTCGGGCGGCAATCGTCTGCGTCTGGTATTCTACGCGCCAACCCGCGGCCTGATCGGCTACCAGTCGGAGCTTTTGACCGACACGCGCGGCACGGCGATCATGAACCGCCTGTTCCATAGCTACCAGCCTTTCAAGGGCGAAATCGGCGGCCGCAGCAACGGCGTCCTGTTGTCCAACCAGTCCGGGGAAGCCGTGGCCTACGCCATGTTCAACCTTGAAGATCGCGGCCCGATGATCATCGAGCCAGGTGAAAAGGTCTATGCCGGCATGATCATCGGCATCCACACGCGTGACAACGACCTCGAAGTCAACGTGCTGAAGGGCAAGCAGCTGACCAACATCCGGTCTGCCGGCAAGGACGAAGCTGTCCGCCTGACGCCGCCGATCCGCATGACGCTCGACCGGGCGCTCTCCTGGATCCAGGACGACGAACTCATGGAAGTCACGCCGAAGTCCATTCGTCTGCGCAAGACCTATCTGGACCCGAACGATCGCAAGCGTTTCGGCAAGAAGAGCGCATAAGGCTTTTCGACACCCAGAAGACCTCAAACCCCGGTGCTTGCATCGGGGTTTTTTATTTGCATGTTCGATTTTTGGCCTCTTGTGACATCCGTTAAAAAAGAGTTAACGTTTGGCGCTAGTCCACACATAAAGCCTGTGGGCAAATGGTTTCCGGCAATATTGCTGGATGGTTAATTTGCGGTTGCCGGGCCAAAGTAGGCGTTATGAAAACGTTATCGATTGATGTCCGGCGGGCTGAACCGCACGATGCCCGAGCCATTTCGGAGACGCATCGGCTGTCCTGGCAGTATGCCTACACCGGCATCATTCCACACCGTGCACTGTCGCAGATGATCGAGCGGCGCGGCGAAGCCTGGTGGCGCCGGGCGACGCGCGGACCGGCGACCCTGCTCGTTCTCGATGTTGCCGGCACCGTTGCAGGCTATGCGACACTTGGCCTCAACCGGGCAAGTGCGCTACCGCAGGAAGGCGAGATCTACGAGCTTTATCTCCGTCCGGAATATCAGGGGATCGGCCTCGGCCGTCTGCTGTTCGGCGAGGCGCGGCGGCTGCTGAAGTCGCTGGGCTGCAAGGGCATGGTTGTCTGGTGCCTGGAAGACAACGAGAATGCCGAGCGTTTCTATCGCAGCCACGGCGGGCTCGATTTCTGCGAGGGGCTGGAGACCTTTGGCGGCGAGCAGGTGAAGAAGATCGGCTTTGTCTGGCCGTAAGGCCGGCTGGCGATCACGGCGGTCGGGCATAATGCGGCGGCCGTCGTAATTTCGCCGCCAATTCATTTGTAGGTGTCGGGGTTTTTGGCCTTGGCTCAAAGCAGGCCATGCTTTCGAAGCGCTGTTGCCTTACCGGTTATTTCCGATTAAGTGGCTGGCAGCTATCATAGTTTAGGGGACTCCCATGCGCATCGACGCAATTTCCATTGGTAAAAATCCACCTGAAGACGTCAACGTCATCGTCGAAGTGCCGGTTGGCGGCGACCCGATCAAGTACGAAATGGACAAGGAAGCCGGCACGCTTGTCGTCGACCGTTTCCTCTACACGCCGATGACCTATCCAGGCAATTACGGCTTCGTGCCGCATACGCTGTCGGAAGACGGCGACCCGATCGATGTGCTGATCGCCAGCACCCGGCCGCTCGTTCCCGGCTGCGTCATCAACGTCCGCCCTATCGGCGTGCTGATGATGGAAGACAACTCCGGCAAGGACGAGAAGATCATTGCCGTCCCGTCGCCGAAGCTGACGCTGCGCTACGAGAAGGTCAAGGAATACACTGACCTGCCTGATATCACCATCAAGCAGATCGAGCATTTCTTCCAGCATTACAAGGATCTGGAGCCCGGCAAGTGGGTGAAGATCTATGGCTGGAAGGGTGCCAAGGAAGCCGGCGAATTGATCCTCGAAGCCATCGCTCGCCACAATGCGGCCGAGAAGAAGGCCTGATCAGGCTTCTACGACAGCATAGAGAGCCTTGCATATTTCCTCCGGGTCGCCGTCGATCCGGAGGATTTTGTTGCGCGCTGTGTCGCCGGAAATGATGCTGATGGAGGATTTCGGCAGGCCGAGCCTTTTCGCCAGCAAGGCGATCAGCGCCTTGTTGGCCTTGCCCTTTTCGGGCACATCGCTGACGCGCACCTTGATATGGACCTCGCCATCGGCGCCGGTCTCGATACCGTCTATCTCATCGCGGCCGCCATTCGGCGTCAGCCGGACGGACAATCGGACATGGTCTGCAAGCTTGCGCCAGGCGCTGCTCACATCGTCAGTTGAAGGAGGGCCGGGTAGACCGTGTTATGCAGGACCGCCTGAATGAAGAAGATGATCAGCAACACGACAATCGGCGAAATGTCGATGCCGCCGAGGTTCGGCAAGATGCGCCGGAGGGGATTGAGAACCGGCTCGGTGACATTGTAGAGGAAGCGGCCGACCGAGTTCACGAACTGGTTGCTCGAATTGATCACGTTGAAGGCGTAGAGCCATGAGAAGATGGCACTGGCTATCAGGATGTAGACGTAAAGCTGCAAGACGATATCAATGACTTGAAAGAGCGCCAGAAGTATTCCGGACATGTACGTCTCCATTTCGCGATTGACAGACATGTAGACATTGGCGAAGGCGCGAGCAAGTGGTATGCCCGCCGGCACGATGAATCATGTTTAACGGCCGTGGGGGATCTACGGCGGTCGCTAACGGAAAGCCGTTCATGTCGCTTATCTCGTCTGCGGATCGCTTCGCCGCATTCCGCCATGTTTCCTACACGCGTTTCTTCTTTGCCCGTTTTCTCGTTTCCTTCGCCGCGCAGATCATCAGTGTCTCCGTCGGCTGGCAGATGTACGACCAGACGGGCAGCGCCATCTACCTGGGCCTTATCGGCCTCGTGCAGTTCCTGCCGTCGCTGCTTCTGACGCTGGTCACCGGTTCGGTCGCGGATCGCTACAGCCGCCGCCACATCGTGGCAATCTGCACGCTGGTCGGTGCGCTCTGTGCCGTGGCGCTGTGGGTGATGACGTCGACGGGATCATTCGCACCGTTGCCGGTCTTCGGCATTCTCACCATCATGGGGATCGAACGGGCTTTCCTTGGGCCGGCCACACAGTCGCTGGCGCCCAATCTCGTCCCGCCAAAAGACCTGTCGAATGCCGTCGCCTGGAATTCGTCCTCGTGGCAGACTGCTGCAATCGTTGGTCCTGTTGCCGGTGGTCTGCTCTACGGTCTTGGACCAAGCTTTGCCTATGCGGTGGCCGCGGTATTTTCCATTCTCGGCGCCATCCTGATCCAGATGATTGCCAAGCCCGTCCAGCGGAGCACGGGGATGGCAACCAACTGGAGCACCATCCTCGCCGGATACCGCTTCATATGGTCTGAGAAGGTCGTACTCGGTGCAATTTCGCTCGACTTGTTCGCAGTGCTGCTCGGCGGCGCCGTGGCGCTGATGCCGATCTTTGCCCGCGATATCCTGACACTCGGACCCTGGGGGCTTGGGCTGTTGCGGGCAGCACCGGGTGTCGGCGCTATCGCTACGGCGGTGCTGCTGGCTACCTATCCGCTCCGTCATCGGGCAGGCGTCTACATGTTTGCCGGCGTGGCGATGTTCAGTGTGGGAACGCTGATTTTCGGCCTGTCCAGCACGCCCTGGCTGTCGATCGTTGCCCTGATGATCATGGGCGCTTCAGACATGATCTCGGTCTATGTGCGGGAAACCCTGATTGCCCTGTGGACGCCGGATCATGTTCGAGGCCGGGTCAATGCCGTCAACATGGTCTTTGTCGGTGCCTCGAACGAGCTCGGCGAATTCCGTGCGGGGACGATGGCCTCCGTATTCGGGGCGGTGCCGGCGGTCGTGATCGGCGGTGTCGGCACCTTGGCAGTGGCTATCATCTGGGCAATAGGCTTTCCGCAGCTGCGCAAGATCGACGCGCTGGATGCCCCGGATGAAAACGCCGCAGGGTCAGCCTGATCGGTTCAGGCCGCGACCGCGACCTGCGTCTCGAAGACGATATCGAGAAATTCCGACAGCCACTGCCTGAGCGCACCGTCGAAAAGCATACGGCCCTCCAGATGATCTCGACCTTGTTGGGCGTTGGGCAGTGCGAAGCGATGGGCACCATGGACGACCCAGCGCTGCATCATGGCACGGGTCAGTTCGGCGTGAAACTGCAGGCCCCAGGCGTTTTCGCCATAGCGGAATGCCTGGTTGGGGTAGGTATCGCCCTTGGCCAGGAGCTCCGCTCCAGCGGGCAGATCGAAGCCTTCGCGGTGGAAGTGGTAGACCATAGGCGGCCAGCGCATCAGCTGACGTCCGCGCTCGGTCGGATGCAGCGGATACCAGCCGATTTCAGCCTTTTCATCCGGCCGGGCCTGTACCTTGCCGCCGAGCTGGCGCACCAGCATCTGGGCACCGAGGCAGATGCCGAGGAACGGGCGGTTCTCTCGCAGCGGAACATCCAGCCAGCTGATTTCCGAGCGCACGAAGGGATCGCTGTCGTTGGCACTCATCGGTCCGCCGAAGACAACGGCGCCGCCGTGCGCCTCAAGGGTTTCCGGCAGGGGATCGCCGAGGACGGGACGGCGAATATCCAGGTCGTAGCCCTTCTGCAGCAGCATCTGCCCGACGCGCCCGGCGCTGGAGCGCTCCTGGTGCAACACGATCAGGATCGGCCGGCGGTGGCAGCTGTTGGCCGCCTCAATCCGCATCGTCGGCCTCCACGGCGAGGCCCGGCACCCGCGCCGCTGCCTCCTGCCGCTTCATGATGCGCTCGCGGCCGGACACGCCCAGCAACTCGGCGATCCGCCAGATGGCATCGTCTTCCATTTCGCTGCGCTCGCCATCGGCATAGACGATATCCCAGAGGATGCCGATCAGTTCTATGCGCTGGTCGCTGTCGAGATGGCGCTTGAGATCCGAGGTAAAGCGGAAATAGTCGACGGCCTCGTTCTCGGCCTCGGTGCCTGCCGCGATCAGCGCATCCAGCTCACGGCCATCGAGGCCATACTGGTCCTTGAGCAACCGGCGCAGGGCCTTCTTCTCGCTGGCCTCGACCTTGCCGTCGGCCTCCATCACCTGGATGCAGAGCGCCGCCACCGAGATCCGTGGATCGTCGGGCGCAAGGCCGGGCTTCGAATGATCTGTCGTCAGACTTTGAAAGAATTCCTGGAAGCGTTCAAACATGCGGTTTCATTCTTAAAAAAGCTTCAGCCGGGTCTTGGGCTCCAGATCTGCCTTTGTGGTGCGGACACCCGGATCGTCCGGGGCGCCGCCAAAGAAGGGGCGGGGCTCGGGCTTTTTCGGGCTTTCGGGTTTTGTCACGGTGACCAGCGCCGTCGATGGCTGCGTTCTGGCCGGCATGGGTTTGGCTGGCGGAGAGTTGGCTGGCAACGGTCCCGATGGCAAAGGCTTGGCTACAGCAGGTGGCTCCTGGACAGGTTGCCCGGAAACTGGAGCAGCGGCCGGGCGCAGATCCGCCAGCGGCGGCAGGTTGCGGAGCGCCGTCTCGAAAGAGGCGACCGTGCCTTCCTCGACCGGTCCTTCAAGTTGGCTGAAAGGCGACCGCCATTCGAAGGCATCGAGCTTGCCCGAGATCGGAGAAACCGGGAGCCACTTGTCGGACACGAAACCATCGGCCATCCAGGCCGGGTCGCGCGGTGCGCGCAAGGCCTGGGCGAGCCAGTGGCGGGTGCGTCCCTGGTCGCGTGTCTCGGCGTCCTCTATGTCGGCGAGCAGCATGAAGGCGCCCTCGCGGGGCTGCATGCGGGCGGCGGCTTCCGCCTTGCTGCGGGCGACAGCAAAATTGCCGGCATCGAGTGCTGCCTGCGCCGTGATCAGCAATGCTTCCACATTGTTGGGTCGCAGCGCTTCCAGCTTCTCGGCGCGTTTCAGGCGATCCAGCACACTGTCGCCGCTGCGGGCGCGAACGTAGGCGCGGCCTATTTCGGGATGGGGAGAAACCTTCCAGGCATCCTCCAGCACCGCTGCTGCCTTGCGGATCTTGTCTTCGCGAAACAGCGCCTTGGCGGCAATCAGCGCGGCAGGCACGAGATTGTCGGAAAGCTTCAGGGCGGCCAGCGCGTCGTCGCGCGCACCGGTCGGGTTGGCGTCGAGCCGGTCGGTGGCGCGTGCCGTCAGAAGCACGGCGCGCAGTCGGTTCGCCTCGTCCTTGCCGATGACCCTTGCGACCTTCTGCTGGTCGAGAAGACGGATGGCATCGTCCCAGCGGCCGGCGCGGCTGCGATATTCGAGCGTCGCCTGTGCTGCCCAAGGCAGGTAGGGCGCCTTGTCTGCAGCCTGTTCGGCATATTGCCGGGCAGCTTCATCGGCACCGAGGCGCTTGGCCTCGAGATAGAGGCCACGGAGGCCGAGTTCCCGGGTCTCCGGATCTTTGGCCATCAGCTCGAACTTGGCGCGCGCCTCGTCGTGGTTGCCTTCGATCAGCGCTGCCTGCGCCTCGAGAAGGCTGATCAGAGGTTCCTGGTCGGCGCGGATCAGGCCACGCGAACGAGCAGCCATCTTGCGGGCCAGCAGCGCATTGCCGGCGCCGGCGGCAATCAGCCCGGTCGACAATGCCTGATAGCCGCGGTCACGCTTGCGGGCCCGAAAATAGCGGCTGACGGCATGGGGCGAGGTCCAGATCATCCGCAGCAGCGACCAGACGATCATGACAGCAGCGACGATGGCGATCAGCAGGCTGGCGGCGACAATCAGCTTGGTCTGATATAGCTCGCCACCCCACATCAGCGACAGGTCGCCCGGACGATCGGCCAGCCAGGAGAAGCCGTAACCGAGTGCAAGGATCAGGACGATAAAGACAAGCAGTCTGACGATCATGTTCTTACCTCAGCTCTGCTTGCCGGCGCCGGCAATCGCCTTCGACAGGGTTTCACCGACGAGATCCTCGACCTTGATCCTGGCTTCGATCGACTGTTTGAACGCCGCCGATGCCATCTTGCCGGTTTCCGGGAGACTATTCCACTCACTGACAGCGCCCGGCAGGTCGCCGTTGCGGATCTTGTCCTCGAAGCGGGCGGCAATGGCGTCGACTCCGTCACCCTTGATATTGCCGACGGGGCGAACGGTCACCAGCGACTTGGCGCTTTCCATCAGGCGGTCGCTCCAGCCCTGGGTTTCAGCCGGCTTTTCTGTCGCACCGATGATGGTGGTGGCAACATCCGGGACCTGGCGGATCAGTTCCGCGCGCGATGGCACGCCGGTTTCGGCAAACTTGCCCAGGGTTTCCACTGTCGGGTCGTTAGGAGAGACGCCGGCAAAGGTGTCGAGTTCGGCGCGGAACGGGCCGCCGCGATCGATCGCCGCCTTGAGGCCGGCAGCAGCGATTGCCTGGGCAACGGCGACATCCTTGCCCGGGTCGTTCAGTTTCTTTTCAGCATCGTCCAGCCGCTTGCTGATGTCGGCGCCGGTCGTGGCCTGCGTCTGCGAGGTCTGCGTCAGGCTGGCCTTGAGCTGGTCGACTTCGGCCGTCAGATCGGAAATTTTCTGGGCGGAGGCGGTGTCGACGGCGCCGTTGGCGGTTGCTGCCTGCGGGTTGTTCTTTAGGGCTGTCTCGAGCGCGCCAATGCGTGCTTCCAGCGCGGCATCCGGCGTTGCTGCGGGAGAGGTGGCCAGGTTGGCGACGCTCTGCTTCAGCCCGTCGATCTCAGCGTCCAACGACGTGAATTGCTGCTTATCATTTCCGGAAGCGGCGGGCAGGACGCCTGCATATTGCAGCGCTCCGGCACCGATCAGCGCGATCAGGCCGCCGACGATGCCGGCTGCAATCAGTCCCGTGGTGCTGTTGGCGGGTGCCGTGGCTGTCGGGGCCGGTGGCTCTGTCGGCGTTGTTCCGGCGGGCTCGTATGCCGGTTCCGGCTCGGGCTGCGGCTTGATGTCCACTGTGTCCGTGGCGGAGGTGCCGATTTCGTCCTTGTGACTTTCGATCTCGGCTTCGCGGCGGTCAGCCGCGTTGGCTTCCAGATCGATCGTTACGGGCTCTTCGTCGGGCTTCGTATGATGCGGCGGATTACCGGGGATCATGGCGTCCTCATGTGATGCACTGCGAAGAAGGTAGACAGTGAAGCGGTTTATGGAAAGAGCTTAGATCAAATTAGCGCTCGGATCGGGATCGAGAAGGCCGAGCATGCTGTCTTCCTCCGGGATCTCCGCTATTTCGACCGCTGATCGCAACGGGTAGGGGACGATTGTGGCAATCGTCGCGCTCAGGCAAAGAAGTCGCGTCTTTTTCAGCTTCTCCAGATGCCTGGATACTGTAGCGAGGCCGAAAAAACGTCTGGCGGTGTGACTGGAGTAGAAGAGCACTGCATCGACAGGAACGTCGCTGAAAAGGCTCTGCAGCAGTGTTTCAGGCGGCTCTACCGGCTCCATGCGGTAGCATTCGATGCAGTCGAACGGGACGCCGTGCAGGGAAAGCTGCTTTTCGAAGCCTGACGCGCGGGGGTAGCCTGCGAGATAAGTCAGCGGACGATCACCCAACAAGAATTTCTGGCTGGCCACGAGATCGGCAAGTTCAGTGCCATCGCCTTGGGAATGGTGGACAGTGGTGAAACCGGCTGCGACTGCCTTTTCGGCGGTTGCCTTGCCGACGGCAAAGAGCGGTCGTCCGATATGTGCGGAGAGCGCCGGGCCGATGGCCTGCAATGCACGGAGCGCCTCTGCGCTGGTAACGGCAATGGCGCCGGTGGAGTTGTCCAGTGCCGCCGATGCCGCCTCGGGATCGTGGACTGCTGCCGTCAGCGGCAAGAGCAGTGCCTCATGGCCGCGCGCTTCGAGCTTTTTCGCGGTGCGCTCGCCCGATGCTGCGGGACGTGTGACGAGCACGCGCATCGGTCAGCTCCAGCTATCGAAAAAGGTCGGGCCGGCCTTGTCACGCACCGCCTCGCCGGCCGCAGCGCCAAGGGCTTCGGCATCCGAGCGCCGGCCTTCGACGGTGATGTTGTGCTCGATGCGGCCGTCCGGGGTGAGGATCATGCCGAAAAAGCGCAGGTTGTCGCCGTCGCAGGTTGCGTAGCCGGCAATCGGCGTGCGGCAGGAGCCGTCGAGCGTCGCGAGGAAGCCGCGCTCGCAGGAGACGGTGTCGAAGGTGGGGATGTCGTTGATCGGCGCCAGCAGCGCGTCGGTCCTGATGTCTCCGACCCGGCTTTCGATGGCGATTGCGCCCTGCGCCGGCGCCGGCGGAAAGGCGTCGGGGTCGAGTATCTCGGTAAGCACGTCGACCTTGCCCAGTCGCTTCAGCCCGGCCACGGCCAGAAGCGTGGCATCGGCCTGGCCTTCGTGCAACTTGCGCAGCCGCGTGTCGACTGCGCCGCGAAAGACGATGACATTGATATCCGGGCGGATGCGTCTGATCAGTGCCTGCCGGCGAAGCGATGCAGAGCCGACCGTTGCGCCCTGCGGCAATTCCATCAGGCTCGGCGCCGTGCGGCCGATCACGGCATCCCTGATATCTTCGCGCGGCAGGAAGGCGGAGAGATAGAGGCCTTCGGGCAGATTGGTGGCTATGTCCTTGGCCGAATGCACGGCAAAGTCCAGGTCCTCGGTCAAAAGCCGCAGTTCGAGTTCCTGGGTGAACAGCCCCTTGCCGCCGATTTCAGCCAGCGAACGGTCGGTAATGCGGTCGCCCATTGTCGTCATGACGACGATCTCGAACATTTCCGGGGGCAGGCCATGGGCGGCAATCAGCCGGTCTCGCGCCTCGTGGGCCTGGGCCAGCGCAAGCGGACTACCGCGTGTGCCGATCCGGAAAGGTTTCGTTTGCATCCGTATTGATCCGTTGTTACCGACAGTTCTCGTAAACAGGTTTAGACTGCACCGCAATCCGACGTTCAGGTTCCATGACGCCCTTTCTCCGCATTCTCGGCATCGAAACAAGCTGCGACGAAACCGCCGCTGCCGTTGTCGAACGCCGTTCGGACGGGCAGTGCTCTGTATTGTCCGACGTCGTTCTCAGCCAGATGGAGGAGCACAGTGCCTATGGCGGCGTGGTCCCCGAAATCGCGGCCCGCGCCCATGTCGAGGCGCTTGATACGCTTATCGAAGAAGCTTTGAAACGCGCCAATGTGTCGCTTGCCGACGTCGATGCGATTGCCGCAACGTCCGGCCCTGGCCTGATCGGTGGTCTGCTGGTCGGGTTGATGACGGCGAAGGCGATGGCGCGTGCCTCGGGCAAGCCCCTCTATGCCATCAACCATCTCGAAGGCCATGCGCTGACGGCGCGCCTGACCGATGGGCTGGCCTTTCCCTATCTGATGCTGCTGGTCTCCGGCGGCCACACGCAACTGATCCTGGTGCGCGGCGTCGGCGTCTACGAGCGCTGGGGCACGACGATCGACGATGCGCTCGGCGAAGCCTTCGACAAGACGGCCAAGCTGCTGGGCCTGCCCTATCCCGGCGGTCCGGCGGTGGAAAAGGCGGCAAAGACCGGCAATGCCGACCGGTTCGTCTTCCCCAGGCCGCTGGTCGGTGAGGCGCGGCTCGATTTTTCCTTTTCCGGCCTGAAGACTGCCGTGCGGCAGGCCGCAATGGAGATCGCGCCGCTTTCGGATCAGGATATCGCCGATATCTGCGCCTCCTTCCAGAAGGCCATTTCGCGGACACTGAAGGATCGCATCGGGCGCGGGCTGCAACGCTTCAAGGCCGAGTTTCCGCAATTGTCGGATCGTCCGGCGCTGGTCGTTGCCGGCGGTGTTGCCGCCAATCTCGAATTGCGCCGGACCTTGCAGGAGCTATGCGACCAGCAGGGCTTCCGCTTCATCGCTCCGCCGCTGCATCTTTGCACCGACAATGCCGTGATGATCGCCTGGGCCGGCCTCGAGCGGATGGCAACCGGTGAACCTGCAGACGATCTCTCGGTGGCGCCGCGATCGCGCTGGCCGCTGGACGCTAATGCTGCGGCGCTGATCGGCCACGGCCGTCGGGGCGCAAAATCATGAGTGGCACGGAGCGCATCGCGGTTATCGGCGCCGGCGCCTTCGGAACGGCGCTGGCCTCCGTCATTGCCCAGGCCGGCCGCCACGAGGTGGTGCTCGTCGGCCGCGATGCGGCGCTGATGGCCAAACTTGCCGCCGAGCGCCGGCACGAAGCGGCTTTGCCCGGCATTGCGCTTCCGGGCGGTCTCACCTTTTCCGCCGAACCGGATGCGGTTTCCCATGCCGATATCGTGTTGTTTGCGATGCCCTCCCAGGCACAGGCAGATGCAGCGCGACAGTATGGAAGATACCTCTCGAAGGATGCCGTCGTCGTTACGTGTGCCAAGGGTATCGATCGTGTTTCCGGCTCGCTGTTGACGGAAATGCTGGAACGCGAATTGCCGCATCATGCCATCGCTGTACTTTCAGGCCCCGGTTTTGCCGCCGATATTGCGAAGGGCCTGCCGACGGCAATGGCTGTCGCCGCCGGGGACATGGCTGATGCCGAACGGTTGGCGCAGGCAATTTCGGGGCGGACATTCCGGCTCTATGCCTCCGATGACCGGATCGGCGTCCAGCTGGGCGGCGCGCTGAAGAACGTGCTGGCGATTGCCTGCGGCATCGTCGAAGGCCGTGGCATCGGCGATTCGGCCCGCGCGGCGCTGATCAGCCGGGGACTGGCCGAGATGTCGCGCTTCGTCGGCGCGCAGGGCGGGCAGGCGGAGACGGTGCGCGGCCTCTCCGGCCTTGGCGATCTCGTGCTGACTGCGACCAGCCACCAGTCGCGCAACTTGCGCTTCGGCATCGCGCTTGGTCGCGGCGAGCTTCGGGATCCGGCGCAGGGGGGACTGGTCGAAGGGGCGCTTGCCGCTTCCGTCGCCGTTCGGCTTGCCGCCGAACTCGGCATCGCCATGCCGATCACCGAAGCGGTTGCGGCCATTATCGACGGCACGCTCGATATTTCCGACGCCATCGAACAATTGATGACGCGGCCGATCACCACCGAATAGATCTGACCACAAAACAGGAGCAAACCCATGCTTTTCGCTTTTCTCTGCAAGGACAAACCCGACCATCTACATGTCCGCATGGACACCCGCCCTGCCCATGTCGAGCATCTGAACAAGCTGAATGACGAGGGCACGCTGAAGATGGCCGGCCCGTTCCTCGGCTCGGATGAAAAGCCCTGCGGCAGCCTGGTGATCGTCGAAGCGGCGTCGCTCGCCGATGCGCAGGCCCTGGCCGATGCCGATCCCTATGCCAAGGCCGGCCTGTTCGAAAGCGTCGAGGTCAAGCCGTTCAACTGGGTATTCAACAAGCCGGAGGCGTGATCGTGGCTCACTGGCTGTTCAAGTCCGAACCGAAGACCTGGGGCTGGCAGGCGCAGAAGGATGCGGGCGAGGCCGGCACCGAATGGACCGGCGTGCGCAACTATCTGGCGCGCAACCACATGCGGGCGATGAAGATCGGCGACAAGGGCTTTTTCTACCACTCGAACGAAGGGCTCGAGATCGTCGGTATCGTCGAGGTCTGTGCCTTGTCGCATCCGGATTCCAGCGCCAAGGGCGATCCGAAGTGGGATTGCGTCGACATCCGCGCCGTCTGCGATATGCCGAAGCCGGTGACGCTGAAGGATGTCAAGGCGAGCGAGAAGCTGGCGAAAATGTCGCTGGTGACCTCGATGCGGCTGTCCGTGCAGCCGGTCACCGACGAGGAATATCTGGAGGTCTGCCGGATGGGCGGCCTCGACAATCCGCCCCGCTGAGCCGCGAGTGAAGACCGAGCCGGAAGCTTTTATCCGCGCTAACACCGATGTGCTGGCGCCGCCGCATGTGCCTGAGATCCGGCTGCATCTGGCGAGCGAAGCCCATGACCTCTGGCTGAAGACCGAGGAGGAGCTGCAGGAGATCGGCCTGCCACCACCGTTCTGGGCCTTTGCCTGGGCGGGAGGCCAGGGCCTGGCGCGTTTCGTGCTCGATAACCCCGATGTCGTCGCCGGCAAGCGTGTGGTGGATTTTGCCAGTGGATCGGGGCTGGTGGCCATTGCCGCCGCACATGCGGGTGCTGCAAAGGTGCTGGCGGTGGATATCGATCCGTGGGCGGAAACGGCAGTGCGGCTGAATGCTGCGGAAAATCGGGCCGATATCGGGTTTTCCGGCGATGATATCGTCGGCCTTCCCGTCGACGCGGACGTGCTGCTCGCTGGCGACGTGTTCTACGATCGCGAATTTGCAGACCGGCTCGTCCCCTGGCTATCGGCACTCACCTCCCGGGGCATCGTCGTTCTCGTCGGCGATCCCGGGCGAGCCTACCTGCCGAAAGCGGGTCTCACATTCCAGGCGACCTATGAAGTGCCGGTCACGCGCGCCCTCGAGGACAGCGACATCAAGAAGACGACCGTGTGGCGGTTCTCCGCAGACTGACGATCAGGGCCTGATGACGCAGACGCCGTTTTCGTAGGCGCAGCCGTTGCGCGTGCGGGCGACATCGATGATTTTTGCGCGCGGCGCCATGACAGGGGCGCTTGACCCGGTGTAGCCGCCGTCGCCATAGCCGGTGATATAGGTGCCGCCATTGGCATGGTAGACATCGACCGAGCCGGCGTAATTACTGATGAAATTATAGTCCGGCTGACGGCGCTCGATAACGGCGATGCCACCGCCACGCCGCGTCGAAAAATCCCGGGACGCCAGCATCCGGAAATGGTTTCTACGCATGTGCCCGTCGGTAAATTGGCGCTCGGGCGCATGGCTGCGATAACCGCTGGGATCGAAACGGCTGTGTTCATGGCCCTGGCGCGGGCTGCGATCGTCGGCGTAGAAGCGGTGTCCACCGGCCTCGCGGTTCCGAAAGCCGGAGGCGTGCGCTCCCTGATGGAAAATGGTCCGGCCGTGGCCGTGGTAGTCGTTCGCCAGAACAGGCAACGCCAGGGTTCCGCTCAGTGCTGCTGCGCCAAGGATCGTACCGATTCGCGAGAAAACACCAGGCATGCCGGCCTCCGGACAAATAACCGTTAACAAAAAGTTAAGGAAGAGTGCCGGAAGTGGAAGACCAAGTCCACGCAGCGGGCGACAAATCCACCCGGATGGTTAACTCGCAAGAGAGTAATACGGCGAAATCGGCGTGTGGATGACGTCAATCGATTAAATTTTCTATGGACTGCAATAGTGCTTGTCGGCAGGCATTTCGGTGATTAAACCACGCGACTGATGCAACGCACATAGGACTTTGTCATTCGTGTGTTGCCCGGGATTGCCCGCATTGGAAGCGCATCGTAACGCCGCGAGGTCTTGATGGCGAACGTCACACATAATCGGCCTATATCGCCGCATCTTCAAATCTACAAACTCATCCCGACCATGGCCATGTCGATCATCCATCGCATTACCGGTGGAGCGCTCTACGTCGGCACGCTTTTGGTCGTCTGGTGGCTTGTCGCCGCCGCGTCGGGCCAGTTTTATTTCGACTGGGCCAACTGGTTTCTCGGCACGATCATCGGCCGGCTGATCCTGCTTGGCTATACTTGGGCGCTGCTGCACCACATGCTCGGCGGCTTCCGCCATTTTATGTGGGATCTCGGCCATGGTTTCGAGAAGCATTTTTCCACCAAGCTGGCGATCGCCAATCTGATCGGTTCGCTCTGTCTCACCGCCATCGTCTGGGCTGTTGCCCTGGCGATGCGTTTCTGAGGGTTCTGGTCATGGATATGCGCACCCCTCTCAGCCGCGTTCGCGGTCTCGGTTCGGCCAAGGACGGCACGGAGCATTTCTGGCGCCAGCGGCTGACGGCCGTCGCCAACGTGCCGTTGTTTATCTTCTTCGTCGTCTTCCTGATGATTTACGCCGGCGCACCTTATGCTGTTGTCGTGCACGCGCTGTCGAACCCGTTTGTCGCCGTGATCTTCGCGCTGATGGTGATTTCGGGCGTGATCCACATGCGGCTCGGCATGCAGGTGATCATCGAGGACTACGTCCATGGCGAAGTCGGCAAACTCGTCTTGCTGATGCTCAACACGTTCTTTTCGATCGTCGTCGCTGGGCTCTGTCTCTTCGCCATTCTGAAAATCGCGTTCGTAGGATAATTGCATCATGGCACCAACCTCACCCAATCAGAATGGGCCCGAACGGACCGGCAAGGACTACAAGTACGTCGATCACTCCTATGACGTGATCGTCGTCGGTGCCGGCGGCGCGGGTCTCCGCGCCACGCTCGGCATGGCCGAACAGGGCTTCAAGACCGCCTGCATCACCAAGGTATTCCCGACCCGCTCGCACACGGTGGCCGCTCAAGGCGGTATCGCTGCGTCGCTGCGCAACATGACGCCGGACAGCTGGCAGTGGCATCTCTACGACACCGTCAAGGGCTCCGACTGGCTCGGCGACGTCGATGCCATGCAGTATCTGACGATGGAAGCGCCTAAGGCCGTTTACGAACTCGAGCATTACGGCGTCCCCTTCTCGCGCAACGAGGAAGGCAAGATCTACCAGCGGCCGTTTGGCGGCCACATGCAGAATTACGGCGAGGGCCCGCCCGTGCAGCGCACCTGTGCTGCTGCCGACCGCACCGGCCACGCTATCCTGCACACGCTTTACGGACAGTCGCTGAAGCACAACGCCGAATTCTTTATCGAATACTTCGCCCTCGACCTGATCATGTCGGAAGACGGCTCGAAGTGCATCGGCGTCATGGCCTGGTGCCTCGACGATGGAACCATCCATCGCTTCTCCGCCAAGATGGTGGTGCTTGCGACCGGCGGGTACGGCCGTGCCTATTTCTCGGCAACGTCCGCCCATACCTGCACCGGCGACGGCGGCGGCATGGTGGCGCGTGCCGGCCTGCCGCTGCAGGACATGGAGTTCGTGCAGTTTCATCCGACCGGCATCTACGGCGCCGGCTGTCTCATCACCGAAGGGGCGCGCGGCGAAGGCGGCTATCTCGTCAATTCGGAAGGCGAGCGCTTCATGGAGCGCTATGCTCCATCAGCCAAGGACCTTGCCTCGCGCGACGTCGTATCGCGCTGCATGACGCTGGAAATCCGCGAGGGGCGTGGCGTCGGCAAGAACAAGGACCACATCTACCTGCACCTCGACCACCTCGATCCGGCTGTTCTCAACGAGCGCCTGCCCGGTATCTCGGAATCGGCAAAGATCTTTGCCGGCGTCGACGTGACGCGCGAGCCGATCCCGGTCCTGCCGACGGTGCACTACAACATGGGCGGCATCCCGACGAACTACTGGGGCGAAGTGCTGAATGCGGACAGTGAAAATCCGGAACGCATCCTTCCGGGCCTCATGGCTGTCGGAGAAGCCGGCTGCGCATCGGTTCATGGCGCCAATCGCCTTGGCTCCAATTCGCTGATCGACCTCGTCGTCTTCGGACGTGCTGCTGCCATCCGCGCTGCCGAAGTCATCGATCGCGCTGCGCCAATCCCTCAGCTCAACCTGGCTGCCTGCGAAAAGATCATGGATCGCTTCGACAAGCTGCGGTTCTCCAATGGTCATACACCGACATCGGTGCTGCGCGAAAAGATGCAGCATGCCATGCAGGACGACGCTGCCGTATTCCGTACGCAGGAATCGCTGGCCTCGGGCTGCGAGCGCATGTCGGCGATCTGGAAGGAGCTTTCTGACGTAAAGGTCACCGACCGTTCGTTGATCTGGAACTCCGATCTGGTCGAGACGCTCGAACTGCACAATCTGATGGCCAACGCGATCACCACGATCTACGGCGCGGAAGCCCGTAAGGAAAGCCGCGGATCGCATGCACGGGAAGACTTCACCGACGGTCCGTTCGGCGGCCGTGACGACGTCAACTGGCGCAAGCACACGCTCTCCTGGGTCAACGACTCAGGCGAAGTGAAACTCGACTACCGTCCGGTTCACACCGAACTGATCGCCGAAGGCATGGATCCGCAGAAGATCGAGCCGAAGGCGCGTGTGTATTGATTTGAGAGGAACTGGACATGGTTGAACTCGCTCTCCCCAAGAACTCTCAGATGCGCGAAGGCAAGGTCTGGCCGAAGCCGCAGGGTGCGACGAACACCCGCGAACTGCGGATCTATCGCTGGAGCCCAGACGACGGTCAGAACCCGAGCATCGATACCTTCTACATCGATGTCGACGACTGCGGGCCGATGGTGCTGGATGCCCTGCTTTACATCAAGAACAACATCGACCCGACGCTGACGCTGCGCCGCTCCTGTCGCGAGGGGATCTGTGGCTCCTGCGCCATGAACATCGACGGAACCAATACACTCGCCTGCACCAAGGGGCTGGACGAGGTGAAGGGTACCGTCAAGGTCTATCCGCTGCCGCACCTTCCTGTGGTGAAAGACCTGGTTCCTGACCTGACGAACTTCTATGCCCAGCACCGCTCGATCGAGCCTTGGCTGAAGACCGTATCGCCGGAGCCTGCGAAGGAATGGAAGCAGAGCCATGACGACCGCCAGAAGCTGGACGGTCTTTACGAGTGCATCCTGTGTGCCTGCTGCTCGGCCTCCTGTCCGAGCTACTGGTGGAACGGCGACCGGTATCTCGGTCCAGCCGTCCTGCTGCAGGCATATCGCTGGCTGATCGATTCGCGCGATGAGGCCACCGGTGAACGCCTCGACAATCTGGAAGATCCATTCCGGCTTTATCGTTGCCACACGATCATGAATTGCGCCCAGACATGCCCGAAGGGCCTGAATCCGGCCAAGGCGATTGCCGAGATCAAGAAGATGATGGTCGAGCGGCGCGTCTAGTCGCTTACTCTCACGATCGCGCTACAAGCTGCCCTCATGTTGATATGAGGGCGTCTTTCGTTCAGACGTCTGGAAAAATGCGCCAAATTTGTCCCATGACTGCGGCAAGGGCAGCAGCCCGCGACAATTTCTCCTTGTGCTCACTTGATTCATCAATGCCTTTCACGATAATTCCGCCGTGATTGCGCGCCAACGTCGGGGCAGGCTGGGCTATTTCAGGAGTTTCCTAATGCGATTCAAATATGCTGCGACGGCTGCAGTTATCGGTGTAGCGCTGGCTGGTTGCCAGCGGACGGGTTACAACAACGATTATGGCTCCGCTTCGCCAGCCTATTCTCCACCGCCGATCCAGGCCGCGCCCGTCGGGCAGGTCCAGTCCAGCCAGCTTCCATCCCCGACCGGTACCGGCTCGCAGTTTCCAGCCCCTCCGTCGGCAAACCCGGGTGCTGGCGCGCCGCAGCAGAATGCAGCGCTTGCCGCCTCCGGCCTCGATGTTACCAAGGAATCGATGGTCGGTAGCTGGAAGGTCGGCAACGGCGGTACAAGCTGCGACATGTTCCTGACACTCACCAATCTCGGCAGCGGATCGCGCGGCGGCACACGTGGCTGCGTCGGCGAACTGACGACGATGGGATCCTGGGAAGTGGCCGGCAAGCAGGTCGTTCTCAAGGACCGCAGCGGCAACCAGCTGGGTTCGGTTTACAAGACGGCCGACTCGCGCTTCACCGGCACCACGGCCTCTGGCCAGCCGATCACGCTTAGCCGCTAGGTCTGCGGCCCACCGGCCATCTTTCGACGCGCGAGGCGAATCTCTCCATGCAGCCTATGCCTGACTACTCGATCAGCGTGAGCGAAAAGTTGAAATCGCTGACGGCTTCCGGTTCGCTGCAGGTGGATGCAGCGCAGATGGATGTTGCAAAACATCTCGACCGGGTGCTGGCCGCTCTCAAGCAGCGGCGGCCGGCTGCGAAGTCCAGCGCGCTCGGATGGCTGTTTGCGGCGCGCAAGAAGCCCGAGCCGATCCGTGGCCTCTACATTCACGGCAGCGTCGGGCGCGGCAAGACGATGCTGATGGACATGTTCTTCGCCATGGCACCGTCCAAGAAGAAGCGGCGGGCGCATTTCCACGAGTTCATGGCCGACGTCCACAACCGCATCGCGGCCCATCGGCTGAAGATCAAGAACGGCGACACGAAGCTTTCCGACCCGGTTCCGCCTGTCGCCGCCGATCTGTTTGCCGAGGCGGAGCTGTTGTGCTTCGACGAATTCAGCGTCACCGACATCGCCGATGCGATGATCCTGTCGCGGCTGTTTTCAGAACTGTTCTCGCTCGGCTGCGTTCTTGTCACCACGTCCAACGTCGAGCCGGATAACCTTTACCGCGAGGGGCTCAATCGTTCGTTGTTCACGCCGTTCATCACGCTTTTGAAGACTTATGTCGACGTGGTGACGCTGGATTCGCCGACCGATTACCGCATGGAGAAGGACGACAGTCAGCCTGTCTACCTGACGCCGCTCAACGCCGAGACCGACAAGGCGATGGATGCAGCCTGGGCGCGGGCGCTTCACGGCCGCACGGCACAGCCAGTCGAGATCCAGAGAAAGGGCCGGACCGTCCATGTGCCGGCTGCCGTCGACAGGCTGGCGCGGTTTTCATTCGCCGATCTCTGCGAGGCGCCGCTAGGAGCCGGAGATTTTCTCGCCATAGCTGCCCGTTTCGACACGATCTTCATCGACCGCATTCCGGAGCTCGGGCCGGAAAAACGCAACCAGACCAAGCGTTTCATCATTCTCATCGATACGCTTTACGATCACGCCATCCATGTGACGATCTCCGCAGCCGCGATGCCGGAGGCACTTCTCGTGCAGCGCCGTGGAACCGAGGGTTTTGAATTCGACCGCACGGCCTCACGCCTTTTCGAGATGCGAAGCGCCGAGTATCTCGCCCAGATTCGATCGAAGTCAGCGGCCGAATAACGATATGGTGACAATAATTCTTACGTTTACGTAAGAGTTTTTCTATCTAACCGATTGAATTTTAACGTCACAAAATAATCAATTGCCATTTTTGGCCGTTGGGTCTATGCGATTGGCGGCCGTGGTCGATGCTTCAAAGTGTCGCGCCATCGTTTTCGATCGCAAAGGATATCCCGAAATGGCGCGTAACAAAATCGCACTCATTGGTTCTGGCATGATTGGTGGCACGCTGGCGCATCTCGCCAGCTTGAAGGAGCTGGGCGACATCGTCCTCTTCGACATCGCGGACGGCATTCCACAGGGCAAAGGCCTTGATATTTCCCAGTCTTCGCCGGTCGAAGGCTTTGACGTCAACCTAACCGGCGCCAGCGACTACTCGGCGATCGAGGGTGCTGATGTCTGCATCGTCACCGCCGGTGTCGCTCGCAAGCCGGGCATGAGCCGCGACGATCTGCTCGGCATCAACCTCAAGGTGATGGAGCAGGTAGGCGCCGGCATCAAGAAGTATGCCCCGAACGCTTTCGTCATCTGCATCACCAACCCGCTCGACGCGATGGTCTGGGCCCTGCAGAAGTTTTCCGGCCTGCCGGCCAACAAGGTCGTCGGCATGGCGGGCGTCCTCGACTCGTCGCGCTTCCGCCTCTTCCTCGCCAAGGAATTCAACGTGTCCGTCCAGGACGTCACGGCCTTCGTGCTCGGTGGCCACGGCGACACGATGGTGCCGCTGGCGCGCTACTCGACGGTCGGCGGCATTCCGCTGACGGACCTCGTCACCATGGGCTGGGTCACCAAGGAGCGCCTCGAGGAGATCATCCAGCGCACCCGTGATGGCGGCGCCGAAATCGTCGGCCTGCTCAAGACCGGTTCGGCTTATTACGCTCCTGCTGCCTCTGCCATCGAAATGGCTGAGTCCTACCTCAAGGACAAGAAGCGCGTGCTGCCTTGCGCCGCGTATCTTTCCGGCCAGTACGGAGTCAACGACATGTATGTCGGCGTGCCGACTGTCATCGGTGCCGGCGGCATTGAGCGGATCATCGAGATCGACATGAACAAGGCTGAAAAAGAAGCCTTCGACAAGTCGGTCGCTGCCGTCGCCGGTCTCTGCGAAGCCTGCATCAACATCGCGCCTTCGCTAAAATAAGTTTGGCGCTGAAATAAGCGTCGCGTTCCAATAGGGATAGATCCATGAATATTCATGAATATCAGGCCAAGGCTCTGCTGAAGAGCTTTGGTGCACCGGTGGCAGAAGGTGTTGCCATCTTCAACGCATCGGAAGCCGAGGCAGCCGTCAAGCAGCTTCCGGGCCCGCTCTACGTCGTCAAGAGCCAGATCCATGCCGGCGGTCGCGGCAAGGGCAAGTTCAAGGAACTGCCGCCGGAAGCCAAGGGCGGCGTTCGTCTCGCAAAGTCGCTCGAGGAAGTCCAGGCTTTCGTCAAGGACATGCTCGGCAACACGCTGGTGACAGCCCAGACCGGTGAAGCCGGCAAGCAGGTCAATCGCCTCTACATCGAAGACGGCGCCGACATCGACCGCGAGCTTTACCTCTCCATCCTGGTCGACCGTGCCGTTGGCCAGGTCTCCTTCGTCGTTTCGACCGAAGGCGGCATGGACATCGAGACCGTCGCCCACGACACGCCGGAAAAGATCATCAACGTCGCAATCAATCCGACGACGGGCGTCACGGCGGCAGACGTCGCCAAGCTCAGCGATGCGCTGAAGCTCGAAGGCGAAGCTCGCCAGGACGCTGAAAAGCTGTTCCCGATCCTCTACAAGGCCTTCGTCGAAACCGACATGGCCCTGCTCGAAGTCAACCCGCTGATCGTCATGACCAACGGCCGCCTGCGCGTCCTCGACGCCAAGGTATCGTTCGACGGCAACGCGCTGTTCCGCCATGAAGACATCGTTGCGCTGCGCGACACCAGCGAGGAAGACGAGAAGGAAATCGCCGCTTCCAAGTACGATCTGGCCTACGTTGCCCTTGATGGTAACATCGGCTGCATGGTCAATGGCGCCGGTCTCGCCATGGCCACCATGGACATCATCAAATTGTATGGCGCAGAGCCTGCCAACTTCCTCGACGTCGGCGGTGGCGCGACGAAGGAAAAGGTTACGGCAGCCTTCAAGATCATCACGGCCGATCCTGCCGTGAAGGGCATCCTGGTCAACATCTTCGGCGGCATCATGAAGTGTGATGTCATTGCCGAAGGCGTTCTGGCTGCCGTCAAGGAAGTCGGTCTGCAGGTCCCGCTCGTTGTCCGCCTCGAAGGCACCAACGTTGCGCTTGGCAAGAAGATCATCAACGAGAGCGGTCTCAATGTCATTTCCGCCGACGACCTGGACGATGCCGCCCAGAAGATCGTCGCAGCCGTGAAAGCAGCTTAAAACCATGGCCAAATCCCCGAAGAACCCCAATCGCCAGCCTTTCGGCCCGAACGAGACAGATGCCAATCTGTGCTACTTCGTCTGCTGGGACAGCGAATACGACAGCGAAGACGGCACGGCCGAGCGTTGGGCGCATTTCACGCACAACGATGACGCGCAGGCCTACTTTGCCGAGAAGATCAAGGATGCAGACCTCTTCGTCTGGAAGGGCGAGCTGGGCATTTCCCAGGTCGACCAGCACTATGACTGGTTCCGTACCCAGTGGTCCAAGAACCTCGAAGCGCACCTGACGCAAAAGTCGGCCGCCGGCAAAGGCTACCGCTTTTCCAATGACGCCTTTGAAGCATTCGATCCCCTCGAGTTCGAGGAAGAGGAAGACAACTGATGTCCATTCTGATTAACAAAGACACCAAGATCCTGGTTCAGGGTCTGACCGGCAAGACCGGCACGTTCCACACGGAACAGGCGCTCGCCTACCACGGCACCAAGATGGTCGGCGGTATCAACCCGAAGAAGGGTGGCGAGACCTGGAGCGGTTCGGCCGGCGAATCCCTGCCGATTTTTGCAACCGTTGCCGAAGGCAAGGAAGCAACTGGCGCCGACGCATCGGTCATCTACGTGCCGCCAGCCGGCGCTGCCGCGGCCATCCTCGAAGCCATCGAAGCCGAGATCCCGCTGATCGTCTGCATCACGGAGGGCATCCCGGTTGCCGACATGATCAAGGTCAAGGCTCGCCTCGACGCCTCCAAGTCGCGCCTCATCGGCCCGAACTGCCCAGGCGTGATGACGCCTGACGAATGCAAGATCGGCATCATGCCGGGCTCGATCTTCAAGAAGGGCTCCGTCGGCGTCCTGTCGCGCTCCGGCACGCTGACCTACGAAGCCGTTTTCCAGACGACCAACGAAGGCCTCGGCCAGACCACGGCTGTCGGCATCGGTGGCGACCCGGTCAAGGGCACCGAGTTCATCGACATCCTGGAAATGTTCCTCGCAGACGAAGAAACCAAGTCGATCATCATGATCGGCGAAATCGGCGGTTCGGCTGAAGAGGACGCGGCGCAGTTCATCAAGGACGAGGCCAAGCGTGGTCGCTCCAAGCCAATGGTCGGCTTCATCGCTGGCCGCACGGCCCCTCCCGGACGCACCATGGGCCATGCCGGCGCCGTGATCTCTGGCGGCAAGGGTGGCGCGGAAGACAAGATCGCTGCGATGGAAGCCGCAGGCATCCGTGTATCGCCGTCTCCGGCCCGCCTCGGCAAGACGCTGGTTGAAGTCCTCAAGGGCTGATCCGATATAGAAGGGCAGGGACATCAGCCCCTGCCCATTTCGATTTCAGGGCATCTGCCCGAAATGACTGCCGCCACTGGCGGATGAAAATTGAAATGCGGCCGCCGGAAATGACCGGCAATCCATTCAAGTCGGGAGGCGGACCAGCGTCCGCAGATCACCATGGCAAGACAAGAAGCCAACGAGCAATTTCAGATCACGTCGTTCCTCGACGGCGCCAACGCGGCCTATATCGAGCAACTCTATGCGCGCTACGAGCAGGACGCGTCGTCGGTTTCCGACGAATGGCAGTCCTTCTTCAAGGCGCTGGACGATAATCCGGGCGACGTGAAGCGGGCAGCCAAGGGCGCCTCGTGGCAGCGCAAGAACTGGCCAATTGCGGCCGGTGGCGATCTGGTCTCGGCGCTTGACGGCAACTGGGGCGTGATCGAAAAGGTCGTGGAGACCAAGGTCAAGGCCAAGGCGGAAGCAGCGGGCAAGCCGACCGACGGCGCCGACATCATCCAGGCGACCCGCGACTCGGTGCGCGCCATCATGATGATCCGTGCCTACCGGATGCGCGGCCACCTGCACGCCAAGCTTGATCCGCTCGGCATCGCTGCCCCGGTCGAGGACTACCACGAGCTGTCGCCGGAAGCATACGGCTTCACCGAGGCCGACTACGACCGCAAGATCTTCATCGACAACGTTCTCGGCCTCGAATACGCCTCGGTCCGCGAAATGATCGAGATCCTCGAGCGCACCTATTGCTCGACGATCGGCGTCGAATTCATGCACATGTCCAACCCGGAAGAAAAAGCCTGGGTTCAGGAACGCATCGAAGGCAAGGAAAAGGGCGTCGCGTTTTCTCCGGAAGCCAAGAAGGCTATCCTGCAGAAGGTCATCGAAGCCGAAGGCTACGAGCAGTTCCTCGATGTCAAGTTCAAGGGCACAAAGCGTTTCGGCCTCGACGGCGGTGAATCGCTGATCCCGGCGCTGGAGCAGATGCTGAAGAGCGGCGGCGCTCTCGGCGTGCGCGAAGCCGTGTTCGGCATGGCCCACCGCGGCCGCCTCAACGTGCTGTCCCAGGTCATGGGCAAGCCGCACCGCGCCATCTTCCACGAGTTCAAGGGCGGCTCTTATGCGCCCGACGAAGTCGAAGGCTCCGGCGACGTGAAGTACCATCTCGGTGCCTCCTCCGACCGCGATTTCGACGGCAACAAGATCCACGTCTCGCTGACGGCCAACCCGTCGCACCTGGAAATCGTCGACCCTGTCGTCATGGGCAAGGTCCGCGCCAAGCAGGACATGGGCGCCACCGTCTGGGAAGGCGACACGATCCCGCTTTCCGAGCGCGCCAAGGTCATGCCGCTGCTCATCCATGGCGATGCGGCCTTTGCCGGCCAGGGTGTGATTGCTGAAATCCTTGGCCTCTCCGGTCTTCGCGGCCACCGCGTCGCCGGCACCATGCACGTCATCATCAACAACCAGATCGGCTTCACCACCAATCCGGCCTACTCGCGCTCGTCGCCCTATCCGTCCGACGTCGCCAAGATGATCGAGGCACCGATCTTCCACGCCAACGGTGACGATCCGGAAGCCGTCGTCTACGCGGCCAAGGTCGCGACCGAATTCCGCATGAAGTTCCACAAGCCTGTCGTCCTCGACATGTTCTGCTACCGTCGCTACGGCCATAACGAAGGCGACGAACCGTCCTTCACGCAGCCGAAGATGTATAAGGTGATCCGTGGTCACCAGTCTGTCCTGCAGCTCTATTCGGCCCGCTTGATCGAAGAAGGCGTCGTCTCGCAGGAAGACGTCGACAAGATGAAGGCCGACTGGCGCGCGCATCTCGAGGAAGAGTTCGAGGCCGGCCAGCACTACAAGCCGAACAAGGCCGACTGGCTGGACGGCCAGTGGTCGGGCCTTCGGACCGCAGACAATGCAGACGAACAGCGCCGCGGCAAGACAGCCGTGCCGATGAAGACGCTGAAGGATATCGGCCGCAAGCTGTCCGAAATCCCCGAAGGCTTCAACGCGCACCGGACGATCCAGCGCTTCATGGAAAACCGCGCCAACATGATCTCGTCGGGCGAAGGCATCGACTGGGCAATGGCAGAAGCGCTGGCTTTCGGCGCTCTTTGCGTCGAGGGCACGAAGATCCGCCTTTCCGGCCAGGACTGCGAGCGCGGCACGTTCTCGCAGCGCCACTCGGTGCTCTACGATCAGGAAACCGAGCAGCGCTACGTGCCGCTTGCCAACCTGTCGTCGACCCAGGGACGCTACGAAGTCATCAATTCGATGCTCTCGGAAGAGGCTGTGCTCGGCTTCGAATATGGCTACTCGCTGGCCCGTCCGAATGCTCTGACGCTTTGGGAAGCCCAGTTCGGCGATTTCGCCAACGGTGCGCAGGTGGTCTTCGACCAGTTCGTATCGTCGGGCGAGCGCAAGTGGTTGCGCATGTCGGGCCTGGTCTGCCTGCTGCCGCACGGCTACGAAGGTCAGGGCCCCGAGCATTCGTCGGCACGCCTGGAGCGCTTCCTACAGCTTTGCGCAGAAGACAACATGCAGGTCGCCAACGTTACGACGCCGGCTAACTATTTCCACATCCTGCGTCGCCAGATGAAGCGCGACTTCCGCAAGCCGCTGATCATGATGACGCCGAAGTCGCTTCTGCGTCACAAGAAGGCTGTGTCGGGCCTCGCCGAAATGGCCGGAGAATCCTCTTTCCACCGCCTGCTGTGGGACGATGCCGAAGTCATCAAGGACGGACCGATCAAGCTGCAGAAGGACGCCAAGATCCGTCGCGTCGTCATCTGCTCCGGCAAGGTCTACTATGACCTTCTGGAAGAGCGCGAGAAGCGCGGTGTCGACGACGTCTACCTGCTGCGCATCGAACAGCTTTATCCATTCCCGGCAAAGGCGCTGATCAACGAACTTAGCCGCTTCCGCAACGCGGAAATGGTCTGGTGCCAGGAAGAGCCCAAGAACATGGGCGCCTGGTCGTTCATCGATCCTTATCTGGAATGGGTGCTTGCCCATATCGACGCCAAGTACCAGCGCGTCCGCTACACCGGCCGTCCGGCCGCCGCATCGCCGGCAACGGGCCTGATGTCGAAGCATCTGGCGCAACTGGCAGCCTTCCTCGAGGATGCGCTCGGCGGCTAAGAACGAAGCGGAGGGGATGTCTCGATATATCCCCTTCGCACAGCATACGATTGAAGACGTCGCCTGCCGGGCTCCGTCAGACCACTCTTCGGCCGCTGCCGGAGCGCCGTCCCACCGATAACGATCAAAATTCAGGATTTGAACATGGCCACTGAAATTCGCGTACCCACCCTCGGCGAGTCCGTCAGCGAGGCGACCGTCGGTACCTGGTTCAAGAAGGTTGGCGACGTCATCAAGGTCGACGAGCCGCTTGTCGAACTCGAAACCGACAAGGTGACGATCGAAGTGCCATCGCCGATTTCAGGCACACTTTCGGAAATCGTTGCCCAGGCCGGCGAGACGGTCGGTCTCAACGCGTTGCTCGGTCAGATCTCTGCCGGCGGCGCTGGCGCTGCGGCCGCCCCGGCTGCTGCTGCCCCTGCCAAGGCCGAGCCTGTTGCGGCCGCTGCACCTGTCGCTTCCGTCTCTGCCCCGGCTGCTCCCGCCGCACCGACATCGATGCCACCGGCTCCGGCTGCTGCAAAGCTGATGGCCGAAAATAACGTTGCTGCCGATCAGGTTGACGGTTCCGGCAAGCGTGGCCAAGTCCTGAAGGGCGATGTGATCGCTGCTGTCGCCAAGGGCCTTTCGGCGCCTGCTGCTGCAGAGCCTGCCAAGGCCGCGCCGCGCGCACCGACTGCCGTCGAGGATGCGCCGCGCGAAGAGCGCGTCAAGATGACCCGCCTGCGCCAGACGATCGCCCGTCGCCTCAAGGATGCGCAGAACACCGCTGCCATGCTGACCACCTACAACGAGGTGGACATGACGGCTGTCATGGCGCTCCGCACGAAGTACAAGGACATTTTCGAGAAGAAGCACGGCGTCAAGCTCGGCTTCATGGGCTTCTTCACCAAGGCCGTGACCCACGCCCTGAAGGAACTGCCCGCCGTCAACGCCGAGATCGATGGCACCGACATCATCTACAAGAACTATTGTCACGTCGGCATGGCCGTCGGCACAGACAAGGGCCTCGTCGTTCCGGTCATCCGTGATGCCGACCAGATGACCGTTGCGGAAATCGAGAAGGACCTCGGCCGTCTTGCCAAGGCTGCCCGCGATGGCACGCTGTCGATGGCGGACATGCAGGGCGGCACGTTTACCATCACCAACGGCGGTGTCTACGGCTCGCTGATGTCCTCGCCGATCCTCAACGCACCACAGTCCGGTATTCTCGGCATGCACAAGATCCAGGAGCGCCCGGTCGTCGTCGGCGGCCAGATCGTCATCCGCCCGATGATGTATCTCGCCCTATCCTACGATCACCGCATGGTCGACGGCAAGGAAGCCGTTACCTTCCTGGTCCGCGTCAAGGAAAGCCTCGAAGATCCGGAACGCCTCGTTCTCGATCTCTAAAACTGAACAGCAGGGCCGCATCTGGCGGCCCGCTTGCCCTCCGGAAAGTCTAAATGTCCTTTCAAATCACCTATCTGCTCTGGAGCGCGGCGCTGGCTTTCGCCTATCTAACGGCGCAGGCAACCGCGTTTCGCCTGCAGATCGGCGTCAAGGCGGCCAATTCGACCCGCGACGACGAGCCGGAACCCAACCTCCTGACGGGCCGGGCAACGCGCGCGCTGCGCAATTTCCAGGAAACCTATCCCATCTTCATCGCGCTCAGCGTGGTGGCGATCTTTGGCAATCACGACGATGCGCTGGTATCTTGGGGTACCGCTCTGTGGTTCTGGGCACGTTTTGCATATCTCCCGGCCTACATGCTGGGCCTCAGCCCTTACCGTTCGTGGATCTGGACGGTGTCGTTCATCGGTCTCGTGCTGATGTTCGTCGGCCTTTTCTGGTGACGTGATATGGGCAGCGACCGTCCCGTGCTTCTCGTCACCGGCGGCAGCCGCGGAATAGGCGCAGCTATCGCGCTCTCCGCAGCGAAGCAGGGTTTCGCCGTGGTCGTCAACTACGCGACGAACCGAAGCGCGGCCGAAGCCGTGGTCGATGAGATTGCAAGCAACGGCGGGCAGGCTGTCATCGCCGAGGGAGACGTCGGAAGTGCTGCCGGGATAGCCTCGATGTATGCAGTCGTCGATACTCATTTCGGCCGCATCGACGGCCTGGTCAATAATGCCGGTGTTGTCGACATGACCGCGCGGGTGGATGAGATGTCCTGGGACCGGCTCGAGCGGATGTTTCGCATCAACATCACTGGCTCTATCTTTTGTGCGGGCGAAGCCGTCAGGCGGATGTCGACACGGCATGGCGGCAAGGGCGGTGCTATCGTCAATATTTCCTCTGTGGCAGCGACGCTCGGCTCGCCGGGCCAGTATGTCGACTATGCCGCCTCCAAGGGTGCAATCGACACATTCACGACGGGCCTTGCCAAGGAAGTTGCGGCAGAGAATATCCGGGTGAACGCTGTGCGTCCGGGTATCATCGACACCGAGATCCACGCTTCCGGCGGACTTCCGGATCGGGCGCGGGATCTGGCCCATCTGGTGCCGATGCAGCGGCCCGGCGAGGCGCAGGAGATTGCCGATGCGGTGTTGTTCCTGTTGTCACCGTCGGCTTCCTATATTACGGGTGCCATCCTAGACGTCAGCGGCGGACGCTGAGAGGGGGGCAAATATGCAATATCTGTTCGAATTCCTGGGCCTGATGGCGGTGTTCTCCATCTTCATCGTCGTGCCCGGCGCCGATTTCGCCGTCGTGCTGCGCCAGAGTGTCGTCCATGGCCGTCGGGCTGCCATGATGACCGGCGTCGGCATGGGCTTTTCGCTGCTGTTCCACATCAGCTACACCATCCTCGGCCTCGGCCTGATCGTCTCTAAATCGCTGTTGCTGTTCAGCGTGATCAAATGGGCCGGTGTTGCCTACCTCGTCTATCTCGGCATCAAGTCGTTCCGGGAACCGGGTTTCAAGGTTGCCGATATCGCGGTGACGGAAGACGACCGCAAGCCGGTGTCCGCCTGGCGATGCCTGGCAACAGGCTTCATCACCAATGCGCTGAACCCTAAGCCAGTGCTGTTCTTCCTGTCGCTGTTTTCGACCCTGGTCCACCACGACACGCCTGCGCTCATCCAGTTCAGCTACGGCATCGGCATGGCGACGGCGCTCGTTGCCTGGTTTGCCGCAGTCTCGGTATTCTTTACCGTCAAGCCGATCCGCGACCGCTTCATTGCGGGCGGAAAATGGTTCAACCGTATCACCGGAGCGGCCTTGGTCGGCTTCGGCCTTCGTCTCGCCCTGGCGCGCGCCGCCGACTAACCGGAAAAATCCAAGAGGAATTCTCGATGTCTTATGATGTGATCGTTATCGGAACCGGCCCTGGCGGCTATGTCTGCGCCATCAAGGCAGCACAGCTGGGCATGAAGGTCGCTGTCATCGAGAAGCGCGCCACGTTTGGTGGCACCTGCCTCAACATCGGCTGCATTCCCTCCAAGGCCCTGCTGCATGCCTCCGAGATGTTCCACCAGGCCGGTCACGGCATGGAAGCGCTCGGCATCGAGGTCGCTGCTCCAACCCTGAACCTGCCCAACATGATGGCTCACAAGGATGCCACCGTGAAGTCGAACGTCGAGGGTGTCGCGTTCCTGTTCAAGAAGAACAAGATCGACAGCTTCATCGGCTCAGGAAAGATCGTCTCGGCCGGCAAGGTTTCGGTCACCGGCGATGATGGCCAGGTCCAGGAAATCGAAGGCAAGAACATCGTCATCGCCACCGGCTCGGACGTTGCGGGCATTCCGGGCGTCCACGTCGATCTCGACGAGAAGATCATCATTTCATCCACCGGCGGCATTGCGCTGGAGAAGGTCCCGGCGACGATGATCGTCGTCGGCGGCGGTGTCATCGGTCTCGAACTCGGATCCGTCTGGTCGCGTCTCGGCGCCAAGGTCACGGTCATCGAATATCTCGACACCATCCTCGGCGGCATGGACGGCGAGGTGTCGAAGCAGTTCCACCGCCTGCTCGCCAAGCAGGGGATGGACTTCCACCTGGGCGCCAAGGTTACCGGCGTCGAGAAGTCGGCGACGGGCGCCAAGGTCACCTTCGAGCCGGCCAAGGGCGGTGAAGCGACCTCGCTCGATGCTGACGTCGTGCTGATTGCCACCGGCCGCAAGCCGTACACCGCCAACCTCGGCCTCGAGGAAGCCGGCGTCGTGCTCGACAACAGAGGCCGCGTTGAAATCGACCACCACTTCAAGACCAACGTAGCCGGCATCTATGCCATAGGCGACGTCGTGAAGGGTCCGATGCTCGCCCACAAGGCGGAAGACGAAGGCGTCGCGCTGGCGGAAATTCTCGCTGGCCAGGCCGGCCACGTCAACTACGACGTCATCCCGAGCGTCGTCTACACCCAGCCGGAAGTGGCTTCCGTCGGCAAGACAGAGGAAGAGCTCAAGGCCGCTGGCGTCGCCTACAAGGTCGGCAAGTTCCCGTTCAGCGCCAACGGCCGCGCCCGCGCCATGCTGGCAACGGATGGCTTCGTCAAGATTTTGGCCGACAAGGAAACCGACAAGGTCCTCGGTGGCCACATCATCGGCTTCGGTGCCGGCGACATGATCCATGAAATCGCCGTGCTGATGGATTTCAGCGGCTCTGCAGAAGATCTCGGCCGTGTTTGCCACGCCCATCCGACTATGTCGGAAGCCGTCAAGGAAGCAGCCATGGCTGCCGCCTTCAAGCCGATCCATATGTAAAATCGAAAGGAGCGCCAAGGCCTCTCGCCCTGGCGCTCCTGCGCTTGCTTCGATGCCAGCCAACTGCAGGCATGCCAAAATGCGTCGCGCCTGATATGGCCGAACGTGATGGGGAAATGGCAAGCAGCCGGGTGGCTGGTGTTGTTTGTGTCGGGGTGTGGCTGCCTGCCGATCGGTTGCGATTTGACGATATCGATACGGGGGTCCGAATTCCGCTACCCGATATCCCGATCACTCAGCCCAACGCCTCGTGATCATCGCTTCCAACCATCATCGGACACCGGATATCGTCCCGTTGGAGCGACCGGTTCGCGACCCGGCTTCCCCTTCCTTTGACCTCTGCAGTATAGGCCCACCGGCAGGTATGGGGATGAAACAAGCCTCGAAAATCTGTAAGAACCTGATTTGACTGCGTGAAAAAATAAATCACGCCGGATTTATCCCCCATGCCGAAAACTGTGTTATGGGGCCGCAAATTTGCTTAGGTGAGACGCTCCTCGAGCCGCCAGATCAATCAACCGCCGTCAGCGTAAAGCCCTGCTTGCGGAACAGTTCGACCAGGCCCTGGTCGCCTGACAGGTGCAGGGCGCCGACGGCCATGAAGACGTTGCCGTTGGCAAGGATCGGCGCGGCGCGCTCGGCCATGACCTTGTTGCGGTCGAGGATGATGCGCTGCTCGAAGGAGGCGTAATCGCCGTCGCTATCGGTGTCTTCGCCATCGGGCGTGACGACCTTCAGCATAGCCATCGTCGCCCCGGCATTGCCGGACAAATAGAGTTCGGTCATCGTCTCGACGACGTCGTTCATCTTGTCGCCGAGCTGCAGGGTTTCGATCAGCGACTTCAGGTGGAAGGCGGCCGGCAGGTCGGCCATGGCCTGAAGCTGCTCGACGAGCGTTTCCAGCCCCTTGACCTGCTTGCCGGCTGCGGCTGCGTCGTTGGCGATCTTCTGGTCGAGGAACTGTGCGCCCTTGGCTTTGCGCGAGAGTTCGCAGGACGGCAATGCGACGACGCTGGAGATCATCCATGGCTGCATATGCGACACCGCGCCCAGCGTGATGCCGCGTTTGGCAAGGCCGGCCTCGAGCTTGGCGGCGTCGGCTGCCGGCAGCAGCGAATTGATCGTCGCGCCGTTGGCGAGCATGGTGAGGTCCGGGCGGGCGAGGATCGCCATCGTCGCCTTCTTTTCATCGAGTATTTCGTCGGATTCGACGATGATCGTGTCGGCCTTGGCGTCCGCTTCCGCCGCGCCCTTCGGCATGACCAGCACGCGCGGATCGGTGACGTGCATGGTGCCGAGCAGCCAGGAGGTCTTCACTCCGGGCTTTTCAATCTTCCAGAAAATGCTGCGCCCGTTCGCGACCTTGTCACCGTCAGCGAGGAAAGACGCGTATTTCGCCGGATCGTTCTTCTGCAGTTCGGCAAGCAGGTTCCTGCCGCCGCAGGCCGCATCGTCTGCGGCATGGGCGGGCGCAAAAGAAGCCAGCGTGACAACCAGCGTGACGGCGAATGCAAGGGGCAGGGACGCCGCCGCCCAGAAGCCGGCGTTGCCGAGCGTCGAAAGGATGGCGGGCCGGGTCTTCTGGCGGTAGACTGATGTCATGACGATCTTTCAGCGGACGGGATCTGCATCTGCTCTACCCCGCGCGGAGCGGATATTCTCTTAACGCATTCGGTTAACCGGAGTTTAAGCCCGCGGATGGGCGCGGTCATAGACTTCGAGCAGGCGGGCGGAATCGACGCCGGTGTAGACCTGCGTCGTCGACAGGCTGGCGTGGCCGAGCAGCTCCTGGATGGTGCGAAGATCGCCACCGCCGGCCAGCAGATGGGTGGCAAACGAGTGCCGCAGCGCATGTGGTGTTGCCGTTTCCGGCAAGTTGAAAGCGCTGCGAAGTTTCTGCATGCCGCGCTGGATAAGGCCGGGATGCAGCTTTCCGCCGCGAGCGCCGCGAAACAGCGGCAGGGCCGGGTCGAGATCGTAGGGGCAGAGCTGCTTGTACCGCTCCACGGCATCGACGACGACTGCCAGCAGCGGCACGATGCGCATCTTGTTGCCCTTGCCGGTGATGCGCAGCGACGTTGCGCCGGGGCGGAGATCGTCCGGCATGAGATCGAGCGCTTCCGAGATGCGCAGCCCGCAGCCGTAAAGCAGCGTCAGCACGGCGGCGTCCCGCGCGGCGATCCAGGGTTCCTCGTGCATCTGGGCTTCGTCGCTGACGACATTGATGGCCTGGCTGTCGGACAGTGGCTTCGGCAGAGATTTCGGTTGCTTCGGCGAGCGGACGGCAGCGGCACCGGCAGCGTTCACCAGCCCTTTTTTCTCCAGGTAACGCAGGAGAGAGCGCAATCCGGCGAGATTGCGGCCCAGCGAGCGTGCACCGGCGCCATCGCGGCGGCGGTTCGCCAGAAAGGCGCGGAAATCGGCCGGGCGCAGGGCCTGGATGTCCTTCAATGTGGTCGGGCCGGCAAGGTGGCCAGTGAGGAAAAACAGGAACTGGCGTGTATCGCGCTCATATGCATCCAGCGTGTGGGCGGATAGCCTGCGCTCGCTGCGGAGCGCCTCCAGCCATTTCTGGCGCTCGTCCAGAAGCTGGGGATGGGCCATGATCAGGATCTCGCCCACGGTAAACCTCTTGAATTCCAATTTTAGGCTGCCACTTTGCCTCAATGAGAGTTATGGAATCGCTAACGTTCCGGCTGGCGTGTCATGCTTCGATCATCTTACGCCGCGATAACCACGACATAAGCATGCAGGACCTTCCATGACGCGCCGCGATTCTACCTCGACCCTCGGACAGCTTGCCGGCGCCATCGCCCTGGTGTCGCAGGGAAGGCCCGGCCATATCGTCGATACGCTGATCGCCGAGCGCGGCGAGAAGATCGTCAAGAGCCCTTTCTGGCCGCTCATCCGTCCCTTCCTGCACGTGCTGCTGCGCTATCACAAGGCGATCCGTTTTGCCGACGATGTCGCCAAGCTTCCCGGATTCCAGTCCTTCGAATATATGAGCGACCTGCTGCAGCTCGACATCCGCTGCCAGAATGCCGAGCGTATTCCGGCCAGCGGCGGCTTCATTCTGGTGAGCAACCATCCGACCGGCATTGCCGACGGTGTGGCGATCTTCGACCTGATGAAGGCGCGCCGGCCGGACATGATGGTGTTTGCCAATCGGGACGCGGTGCGTGTCAATCCGCGCTTTGCCGAGATGATCATTCCGGTCGAATGGCGCGATGAATACAAGAGTAAGCTGAAGACGCGCGAGACGCTGGTTCTTACCAACAAGACGGTCGAGGAAGGCAAGGCAATGGTCCTGTTTCCCTCCGGTCGCATTGCCTACTGGGCGAATGGCAAGCTGAACGAGCGGCCGTGGAAGACGTCGGCGGTCGCGCTGGCACGAAAATATAATCTGCCGATCCTGCCGGTGCATCTGTCGGCGCGCAATTCCGGCCTGTTCTACTGGTTTGCCAAATGGTCCACCGAACTCCGCGACATGACGGTGTTTTATGAACTGCTCAACAAGCGCGGCGACCGCTTCGACTTCCGCGTCGGCAAGCTGATATCCCCGGACCAACTGGAAGGCGATGTCAACGAAGTGACGAGGGCGCTGGAAAAGCTGACGGTGCATGACATGGCGGCGGACGCCGATGCCGAGTTCACGCCGCTTTCGTCACCGACAAGCGAGCTGGCACCGCGCCCGCTCGTTGCGAATTCGCTCTGACGCGACATTCCCAAGTTGGTGATCATTCGGCACCATTCGCCGGTTTCATTTCTTTCCAACTCCGGGCATGGTCTGCCGTAATGAACAACGATTCCTCCGATCTGTTCGGCGCGCTTGCGAAGGTGCCGCCGGTGACGCGTACTGTGCCAGTTCTGGTGCCTATGCCTGCGCCTCGGCCCTATTCCTATGCCGTGCCCGAGGGTATGGCGGTCGAGCCCGGTTCGGTCGTGCAGGTGCCGCTGGGTCCGCGCCAGGTGATCGGCGTCGTCTGGGACGGTGGCGATGACAACGGCGTCGACCCCAAGAAGCTGCGGCCGATCACCCGTGTCTTCGACTGCCCGCCGCTCGCGAAAGAAATGCGCGACTTCATCGACTGGGTGGCGACCTACACGCTTTCGCCACCCGGTCATGTGGCGCGGATGGCCTTGCGCGTGCCGGCTGCCTTCGATCCGGAGCCGATGGTCGAGGGGCTCAAGTTCGTCGGCGGCGCACCCGACCGGCTGACACCGGCCAGAAGCCGCGTGCTGGAAATGGCCGTCGGCGCGCCTTCGTGGACGCGTAGCGGCCTCGCGCACGCTGCCGGCGTGTCGACAAGCGTGATCGACGGTCTGGTAAAGCAGGGGGTTTTCGAGACCATCTTCCTCACCCCGCCGCCTGTCGTTGCCAAGCCGGATCCGGATTTCGTCGCTGCCCGGCTGGAGGGGCCGCAGAAGCAGGCGGCAGTCGAGGTGATCGACGAGGTCAGGAACGCGACGTTCTCGGTATCTCTGATCGACGGGATCACCGGGTCCGGCAAGACCGAGGTCTATTTCGAGGCGATTGCCGAGACTTTGCGGCAGGGACGGCAGGTGCTGATCCTGCTGCCGGAAATTGCCCTGACAGCAAGTTTTCTCGAGCGGTTCCAGCAGCGCTTCGGATCGAAGCCCGCCGAATGGCATTCCGATCTCGCACCGCGCACGCGCGAAAAGGTCTGGCGGCAAGCTGTAACGGGGGATGTGCGCGTGGTCGCCGGTGCGCGCTCGGCGCTGTTCCTGCCGTTCGAGGATCTCGGGCTGATCATTGTCGACGAAGAGCACGACCCTGCCTACAAGCAGGAGGACCGCGTCTTCTACAATGCCCGCGACATGGCTGTGGTGCGTGCCCGGATCGGCGATTTTCCCGTGGTGCTGGTGTCGGCGACGCCATCGGTCGAAAGCCAGGTCAACGGCCAGAGCGGCCGGTACAGCACCATCCACCTGCCGACGCGCTTCGGCGATGCGGCGTTGCCGGATCTTCACCTCGTCGATATGCGCCGGCATGCTCCAGATCGCGGCGGTTTCCTGTCGCCGGTGCTGTTGCGTGCGGTTGGAAAGACGGTCGCGGACGGGCACCAGGCGCTGCTGTTCCTCAACAGGCGCGGCTATGCGCCGCTGACCCTCTGCCGCGTCTGCGGACACCGCTTCCAGTGCCCGCAATGCTCCAGCTGGCTGGTCGAGCACAGGTTTCGCCAGCAGTTGCAGTGCCACCAATGCGGCCATGCGGAGAGGACGCCGGAAGCCTGCCCGGAGTGCGGCACCTTCGATCATCTCGTGGCCTGTGGACCCGGTGTCGAGCGCGTCGCCGAGGAGGTGGAGAAGCATTTTCCGGATGCAAGGACCATCGTCCTGTCCTCCGATATTCTCGGCGGCGTCAAACGCTTGCGGCTGGAGCTGGAGGCGATCGCCAATGGCGAGGCGGATATCGTCATCGGCACGCAGCTGGTGGCGAAGGGCCACAATTTCCCGCTGATGACGCTGGTCGGTATCGTCGATGCCGATATCGGGCTTGCCAATGGCGACCCACGGGCGGCCGAGCGGACATTCCAGCTGCTGAGCCAGGTCACCGGCCGCGCCGGTCGGACCGGCCTGAAAAGCCATGGCCTGCTGCAGACCTACCAGCCGCAGCATCCCGTCATGCAGGCGATCGTCTCGGGTGACGCGGCTGCGTTTTACGAACGCGAGATTTCGGAGCGGGAAAGAGCTCTGCTGCCGCCGTTCGGACGGCTTGCCTCGATCATCGTCTCGGCCGAAACGCGCCAGGATGCCGAAACCCATGCGCGCGGTATGCGCAACGCCGCGCCCAACGTGCCGGGCATTGCCGTTCTCGGGCCGGCGGAAGCGCCGCTGGCGCTGGTGCGCGGCCGGCATCGGTTCCGGCTCCTGGTGCACGGCCGGCGCAATTCGGACATGCAGGGTTTTTTGCGCACCCTGCTGGCGCAAGGGCCGAAGGAGCGCGGCTCCGTCCATGTGCAACTCGATATCGACCCGCAGAGCTTTTTGTAAACCGAGCCGCTGCCGACAGCATTGGTTACCAAAACCATGGGGCGGGGCATCCATATTTCCTCGACACGGACTTCGTGCCATAAGGCCGGCAATGCTTCAGATGATTTGGGAACGGTGATGGAATTTTATTTTCCGACTGAACGGGGCGAACAGCTCGCCTATTGCGCGGCTGCCTTTACGGCCTTGCTCGGGCTCTTCATGATGTTTGCGCCTGGATATGCCTATCGCATTCTCGGTCTGCAGCCGCGCGAGGGTCGCCTCGGCGCCTATGCGGAGGCCCGGTCGATGGGCGGATCGTATATCGGCTTCGGCCTGATGGCGATCCTTCTGGCACAGCCCATGGTTTATCTCGCCCTCGGCACGTCTTTCGCGCTTGCAGCATTCGGGAGGGTGCTGTCGCTGATGTCGGACCGTGGAAACGTCGTCGTCAACCTGGTGATGCTTGTCATCCAGGTAGCTCTTGCAGCTTTGCCGATTATCTATTTTCTCGGCTGGATTTGAGCAGAATTTGACCTGCGCCAACTCGTCGCGGGGAGAATTCGGCTTTTTGCGGCAGAAATCCCCGCGAAAGGCGCAATAGGGACCGAGGTGTGTTGCGAGTCTCAACTTCCTATGTTAGACGGGCTCGGAAATGGGAAGAAGCGGGGGCATCTCCCGCGGATTTCTTGGGGGAAATCAAAACCAATTCAAAGTCCTAGGCATCCGCACGCCCGGATCCTAACTTTAGGGTTGAAATCAGGGAAAATTGTGCCCGTGGCAGACACATCCCATCCTATATCCGGTGTGGCAGAGCGATATGCATCGTCTTTGTTCGAGCTTGCGCTCGCCGAGGGCGCCATCGCCCAGGTGACTGCCGATCTCGACCGTTTCCAGGCCATGCTCGACGAAAGCGAAGACTTGCGGCGTTTCGTTGCCAGTCCGGTCTTCTCGTCCGGAGACCAGGTCAAGGCCATCGAGGCTTTGTCGGCCAAGGCTGGGATCACCGGTTTCTTCGCAAACTTCCTGAAGGTCGTTGCGCGTCACCGTCGTCTCTTTGCGCTGCCGGGCATGATCCGCTCTTTCCGCCTGATCGCTGCCGAGCAGCGTGGCGAAGTCACTGCCGAGGTCAGTTCCGCGCATGCGCTGACGCCGGAGCAGGAAAACGAATTGAAGGTGGCGCTGAAGAGCGTTACCGGTAAAGAAGTCACGGTCGCCGTAACGGTGGACCCGTCTATTCTTGGTGGTTTGATTGTGAAAGTGGGGTCGCGACAGATTGATACGTCGCTACGCACCAAACTTTCTACCCTTAAGCTTGCATTGAAAGAGGTTGGCTGATGGATATCCGCGCCGCGGAAATTTCCGCAATTCTGAAAGACCAGATCAAGAATTTTGGCCAGGAGGCTGAGGTTTCCGAGGTCGGCCAGGTTCTCTCCGTCGGTGACGGCATTGCCCGCGTCTACGGTCTGGATAACGTCCAGGCCGGCGAAATGGTCGAGTTCCCCGGCGGAATTCGCGGCATGGCCCTCAACCTCGAATCCGACAATGTCGGCGTCGTGATCTTCGGTTCCGACCGTGACATCAAGGAAGGCGACATCGTCAAGCGCACCGGCGCCATCGTCGACGTTCCGGTCGGTCCTGAACTGCTCGGCCGCGTCGTTGACGCACTCGGCAATCCGATCGATGGCAAGGGCCCGATCAACGCGACCCGCCGTTCGCGCGTCGACGTCAAGGCTCCTGGCATCATCCCGCGCAAGTCGGTGCATGAGCCGATGTCGACCGGCCTCAAGGCCATCGATGCCCTGATCCCGGTTGGTCGTGGCCAGCGCGAGCTTGTCATCGGTGACCGCCAGACCGGCAAGACCGCCATCATTCTCGACACGATCCTCAATCAGAAGGCCATCCACGACAACGGCCCTGATGCTGAAAAGCTCTATTGCGTCTACGTCGCCATCGGCCAGAAGCGCTCGACGGTTGCCCAGTTCGTCAAGGTGCTCGAAGAGCGCGGCGCGCTGAAGTACTCGATCATCGTTGCTGCCACCGCGTCCGACCCGGCGCCGATGCAGTACCTCGCACCGTTTGCCGGTTGCGCCATGGGCGAATACTTCCGCGACAACGGCCAGCACGCTCTGATTGGCTATGACGATCTTTCCAAGCAGGCCGTCGCCTACCGCCAGATGTCTCTGCTGCTGCGCCGCCCGCCAGGCCGCGAGGCCTACCCAGGCGACGTTTTCTACCTGCACTCGCGTCTTCTCGAGCGTGCTGCCAAGCTTTCCGACGAAAAGGGCTCCGGTTCGCTGACGGCTCTGCCGGTCATCGAAACACAGGGCAACGACGTTTCGGCCTTCATTCCGACCAACGTGATCTCGATCACCGACGGCCAGATCTTCCTTGAAACCGATCTGTTCTACCAGGGTATCCGTCCTGCTGTGAACGTCGGCCTGTCGGTTTCCCGCGTCGGTTCGGCCGCTCAGGTCAAGGCGATGAAGCAGGTTGCCGGTTCGATCAAGGGCGAACTTGCGCAGTATCGCGAAATGGCTGCCTTCGCGCAGTTCGGCTCGGATCTGGACGCCTCGACGCAGCGCCTCCTGAACCGCGGCGCACGCCTGACCGAACTCCTGAAGCAGCCGCAGTTCTCGCCGCTGAAGACGGAAGAGCAGGTCGCGGTGATCTTCGCCGGTGTGAACGGCTATCTCGACAAGGTCGCTGTCAGCGATATCGGCAAGTTCGAGCAGGGCCTGCTGTCTTATCTGCGGTCTGACGGCAAGGATATCCTTGACGCCATTCGCGACCAGAAGGCCATCAGCGACGATATCAAGGGCAAGCTCCAGGCTGCCATCGATACCTTCGGCAAGTCTTTCGCCTGATCAAGGCATCACTTTAGGACGGATAACGGATGCCTTCACTTAAGGATCTGAAAAACCGGATCGCCTCCGTCAAGGCGACGCAGAAGATCACCAAAGCGATGAAGATGGTCGCAGCGGCGAAGCTTCGGCGTGCTCAGGAGGCGGCCGAGGCTGCCCGCCCTTACTCGCAGCGCATGGGCGCCGTGCTTGCAAACATCACGCAGGCGGTCGGCACCAGTGACGAGGCGCCCGCGCTGATGCGTGGAACCGGTCAGGACAAGGTACATTTGCTCGTCGTCTGCTCGGCCGAGCGCGGTCTTTGCGGCGGTTTCAATTCGCAGATCGCCCGATTTGCACGCGATCATACCCGCAGGCTGCTGGCCGAAGGCAAGACGGTCAAGATCTTTACCGTCGGCAAGAAGGGTTACGACATCCTGCGTCGCGAGTTTGCTTCGCTGATCGTCGAGCGCAAGGAACTTCGCGACGTCAAGAAGATCGGCTTCGCCAATGCCGATGAAATCGGCAAGCGCATCGTCGAGATGTTCAATGCCGGCGAATTCGATGTCTGCACGCTGTTCTACTCCGAATTCAAGTCCGTGATATCGCAGGTGCCGACGGCGCTGCAGCTTATCCCGGCGATCGTGCCGACTGCACCGGTCGCGACGGAAGCGACCCAGGCGAATGCGATCTACGAATACGAACCCGATGCCGCGTCGATCCTGACGGATCTGATCCCGCGCAACATCTCCGTCCAGGTTTTCCGCGCGCTCCTCGAGAACGTTGCCGGTGAGATGGGCGCGAAGATGAGCGCGATGGATAACGCGACCCGGAACGCTGGTGAGATGATCAACAAACTGACGCTCAGCTACAACCGCCAGCGTCAGGCGCAGATCACCAAGGAACTCATTGAAATCATTTCGGGCGCGGAAGCGCTCTGAGGTTAGGAAGAGGGTAAGAATATGGCTATGGCAGCTACCCCCGCAGCAGCAACGCCTGCAGTCGGTTCGACCGGCAAGATCACGCAGATCATCGGACCCGTCGTTGACGTTGTGTTCGACGGCGAACTGCCGAAGATCCTGAATGCGCTGGAAACCATGAACAACGGCAACCGCCTTGTTCTGGAAGTCGCGCAGCACCTCGGCGAAAACGCCGTCCGCACGATCGCCATGGACGCCACCGAAGGTCTCGTTCGCGGACAGACCGTCACGGACACCGGCACCCCGATCACCGTTCCGGTCGGCCCCGAGACGCTCGGCCGCATCATGAACGTCATCGGCGAGCCGGTCGACGAAGCAGGTCCGCTGGTCACCGCGACCAAGCGTTCGATCCACCAGGAAGCACCTGCCTATATCGAGCAGTCCACCGACGCGCAGATCCTCGTTACCGGCATCAAGGTCGTCGACCTGCTCGCACCTTATGCCAAGGGCGGCAAGATCGGCCTGTTCGGCGGCGCCGGCGTTGGCAAGACCGTTCTGATCATGGAATTGATCAACAACGTCGCCAAGGCGCACGGCGGTTACTCGGTGTTTGCCGGCGTCGGTGAACGCACCCGCGAAGGCAACGACCTTTACCACGAAATGATCGAATCCGGCGTGAACAAGCTGGGCGGCGGCGAAGGCTCGAAAGCAGCTCTCGTCTACGGTCAGATGAACGAGCCACCAGGTGCGCGCGCCCGCGTTGCGCTCACCGGCCTGACGATCGCCGAAGACTTCCGCGACAAGGGACAGGACGTTCTGTTCTTCGTCGACAACATTTTCCGCTTCACGCAGGCTGGTTCGGAACTGTCGGCTCTGCTGGGCCGTATTCCTTCGGCCGTGGGCTATCAGCCAACTCTGGCCACCGACATGGGCCAGATGCAGGAGCGCATTACCACGACGACCAAGGGCTCGATCACATCGGTTCAGGCGATTTACGTCCCCGCCGACGACTTGACCGACCCGGCTCCGGCCACCTCGTTCGCCCATCTGGACGCAACGACGAACCTGTCGCGTTCGATCGCCGAAAAGGGCATCTATCCTGCCGTCGATCCGCTGGACTCCACCTCGCGCATGCTCGACCCGCTGGTCGTCGGCGAAGAGCACTACGAAGTTGCCCGTAAGGTTCAGTCGACCCTGCAGCGCTACAAGGCCCTGCAGGACATCATCGCCATCCTCGGCATGGACGAACTGTCGGAAGACGACAAGTTGTCGGTTGCCCGCGCCCGCAAGATCGAGCGGTTCCTTTCGCAGCCGTTCTTCGTTGCCGAAGTCTTCACCGGCGCTCCGGGCAAGCTCGTTGCGCTCGAAGACACGATCAAGGGCTTCAAGGGCCTCGTGAACGGCGATTACGACCACCTCCCGGAAGCTGCCTTCTACATGGTCGGCACCATCGAGGAAGCGGTCGAAAAGGCAAAGAAGCTGGCTGCTGCCGTTTGATGCTTGTCGGTGGCGCCAGGCTTTGCCAGCGCCACTGCCTTACCAAAGACAATCGAGAAGTGACGGTCCATGGCTGATTTCAAATTCGAACTGGTGTCTCCCGAGCGGCTGCTGCTGTCCGAAATGGTGACGGCTGTCGTCATTCCGGCGAGCGAAGGCGAGATGACGGTCATGGCAAACCATGCGCCGACCATGACCACCATCAAGCCAGGTGTGGTCAGCGTCCGCTCCAGCAGCGGCGCAAAGAAGGACTATGTGGTTTTCGGTGGTTTTGCAGACGTCCTGCCGACGGGGTGCACGCTGCTTGCCGAATCCGCCGTTCCGGTCGACGAACTGCAGCGCGATGAATTGACCCGTCGTATCGACGCGGCGCAGGCCGAACTCAACGATGCTGTTCATCACGAGCACAAGTCGAAGCTTGAGCAGTTCATCATGGAACTTTCGCATCTGCAGGGTAGCGTCATCCGCGACTGATACAGAGCGTCAGGACGAGATCTCCAAAGCGGCTTCGGCCGCTTTTATTTTTTGAACCGGCTTGTTCGTCCGATACCGATTTCTCCGCTAAACCTCCCGCCAATCGGCTTTCCTTCGTGGATCTAAACCCTATGATAGCGGGATGGGAGCCATCGGGCCTGGGAGAATTCTAGTGTTTCAATCCAATTTGTTTGCCAACCGGACCGTTGTCGTGACGGGTGCGGGCCGTGGGATCGGGCTTGAGGTAGCGCGGCAGTTTCTCGACTGTGGCGCGCGCGTGCTGGTGCATATCGGCCGGGATGAAAGCCGCCCGTTGCCGGCTTTTCTCAGCGACGCCAAAGATACAGGGCGTGCCGTGATCTTTGCCGCCGACTTCGGTGCTGCCGATGGGACGTCTGCCTTCGTCAAGGCCGTTGGCGAACATGCTGGCACGGTCGATGTGCTCGTCAACAACGCCGGGACGATGCTCGGACGCTACCCGGCCGCCGACCTCACCGACGCGCAATATCAGGCCGTGGTGCAGCTCAACCAGACAGCTGTCGTCGAGGTCACGCGAGGCCTGCTGCCGCTGCTGAGAGCCTCGGGGCAGGCGGCCATCGTCAACACGGTATCGATTTCCGCGCTGACGGGAGGCAGTCCGGGTTCGGCAATCTATTCGGCCTCGAAGGCTTTCGTTGCCACCTATTCCAAGGCCTTGGCGCGGGAACTGGCGCCGGACGGTATCCGCGTCAACTGCGTGTCGCCGGGGACGATCACGACAGAATTCCACGAGCGCTATTCGTCCCAGGAAAAACTCGAGGCGACCCGACGCACGATCCCTTTGCAGCGTCTAGGGACGGCAGAGGACTGCGCGCCGGCATACCTGTTCCTGTCGGCACCATCCTTATCCGGCTACATAACTGGCCAGGGGATCGAGATCAACGGTGGGCAGCTGATTTGCTGATGGGAAAGCGGTGAGCAAGTTCGAGACGACTGCGCATGTCGAGAGATTTGCGCGCCGCGACGGCAAGATGGCGCGAAGCCTTCGCAGCGTGCCTGAAGAGGTGCCGATTGCCTTTTCCTATGGTGGCTCCTCGCATGCGGTGATGATGGCGACACCGGGCGATCTCGAGGATTTCGCTGTCGGCTTCAGCCTGACGGAGGGCATCGTCACCACGGTTGGCGAGATCGCCGCCCTCGAGGCTGTAGAGGATGAGCAGGGTATCGACGTGCAGATCACGCTTGTCGATGCTGTAGCGGACGCGTTGCGCAGCCGCAAACGTCACATGGCCGGCCCGGTCGGCTGCGGCCTGTGCGGCATCGAGTCGATCGAGCAGGCTGTGCGCCCGGTACCGGATATCTCGGGTGTCGGCCTGACACTGACCATGGCCGAAGTCACCGGCGCTGTCGCCCTGCTGAATGCCGCGCAGCCGCTGCATCGCGAGACCCGGGCTGTGCATGGGGCGGGCTTCTACCTGCCGGGGAAGGGGCTTTCGGCCGTGCGCGAGGATGTCGGCCGTCACAATGCTCTGGACAAGCTGTGCGGTGCGGTCGTTCGTGCCGGTCTCGACGCCAGCGCAGGCGCGGTGGTGGTCACCAGCCGCTTGTCGGTCGAGATGGTGCAGAAGGCCGCCATCCTCGGCAGCGCCGTGCTGATTGCGATATCAGCTCCGACGGCGCTCGCCATCCGGACTGCTGAAGAGGCGGGCATGACGCTTGTTGCGCTGGTCCGGGGGGAGGATTTCGAGATATTCACCCACCCCCGCCGGATCATCGACGCGGCACTCGATTGAGCAACGCCGCATGCGGTCTCAACGCCTGATATCGCGGCTAGAATTCCTCCCAGCTCTCGGCGACGGCTAATGACGAACCGCTGCTTCTGGCAGCCCGCAACACCGGTTGCCGAACTGGCGATGGCGCGGTCCGGGAGCGTGGCGAGGCGGCTGCCGTGCGCGAGGGCCTGTCGCCGGCGACGCCGAACTGGGCGAGCAGCGTCCGCAACTCCTCGGTCTCGTGCGTAAGTTTGTGGCTGGCCGCAGTGTTTTCCTCGACCATGGCTGCGTTCTTCTGGGTCGCATGGTCCATGGCATTGACGGCCTGGTTGATTTCCTTGAGGCCGAGCGACTGTTCCTTCGAGGCGACGACGATGGCGATGACATTCTTGTCGATATCGCCGACCTGCTGGACGATTTCCTCGAGCGCCTTGCCTGTCTCGTCGACCAGCGCGACGCCGTTTTTCACCAGTTGGCCGGACTTGTTGATCAGCCCCTTGATCTCCTTGGCAGCCCCGGCGGAGCGCTGAGCGAGTTCGCGGACTTCCTGGGCAACGACTGCAAAGCCCTTTCCGGCCTCGCCGGCACGGGCGGCCTCGACGCCGGCATTCAGCGCCAACAGGTTGGTCTGGAAGGCGATATCGTCGATGACACCGATGATGCTGCTGATCTCGCGGGACGATTGTTCGATCTGGCCCATCGCGGCAACTGCGTTGCGCACCACATTGCCAGATTGCTCGGCCCCTTGCCTTGTCTGGGCGACAAGCCGCCCGGCCTCGTCCGCACGCTTGCTGCTGTCGTTGACAGCGGTCGTGATCTCTTCGAGCGCTGCCGCCGTCTCTTCGATGGAGGCGGCCTGTTGCTCCGTCCGTTTGGACAGGTCGTCTGCCGCCGTGCCGATCTCGCGCGAGCCGGCTGCGATAGCGCTGGCGTTGCCGCCGATAGTCTCCATCGCCGCCGAAAGCTTGCCCAGCGCGTCGTTGAAATCGCGACGCAACTGCTCCATCGAGGGTACGAACGGCGTGTCAATTGTCTGGGTAAGATCGCCTTGCGCCAGTGCCTTCATGCTTTCGCCGAGTTTCGCGATGGCACTCATGCGGCTGGTGACATCCGTCGCAAATTTGACGACCTTGAAGACCTTCCCGTTGGCATCGAGGATCGGATTGTAGGCGGCCTGAATCCAGATTTCGCGACCACCCTTGCCGAGGCGGACGAACTCGTTGGCGACAAACTCGCCACCCGCCAGACGGCGCCAGAAGTTTGCATACTCTTCGGAGCGGCTGTAGGCCGGATCGCAGAACATGCTGTGGTGTTTGCCAACGATCTCGCTGAGCGAATAGCCGAGCGCATTGCAGAAATTTTCATTGGCGACGAGGATTTCGCCCGTCGGTGTGAATTCGATGATGGCCTGAGATTGGGAAAGCGCATCCAGCTTGCCTGCGTCCTCGACAGATTTGGTGTATGCGGCCGTGATGTCGGAGGCGAATTTGACGACCTTGTAGGGCTTGCCGCTCTTTTGAACGGGATTGTAGCTTGCCCGAATCCAGACATTCCGACCGTTCTTGCCGATGCGTCTGAAAACGGCTGAAGCATAGTCGCCGCGGCCAAGGCTGGCCCAGAAATTACGATATTCCTGCGAGGCGCTGTAATCCGGGTCGCAAAACATGCTGTGGTGCTTGCCGACGATCTCGCTCTGCTGGTAGCCGAGCGCGTTGCAGAAGTTTTCGTTTGCTTTCAGGATCTTGCCTGTCAGGTCGAATTCGATCACTGCCTGTGATCGCGAGATGGCATTGAGAATATGCTGGGCGTCTGAAGTCAGTCCGAAGCTCATAGCGAGGTGCCTCATTTCCTGGCGCAGCCCCACGCCAGCGCCAATGCTCCATTGAAGCCTCCAGGCGCGACAACAGCCCTCAGGCACATCGCACGAAGAGGCGTTGGTCGATCCATCCGGAACGGCCGTATTTGAATAATCGATTTGCTAGGTGCGCCAGAGTTGCACTGGCTGTCTGCGTTAAGCTGTCCGCAACATGATGTCGCAATACAAAGATGGATAAAAATAGTTAAATTATGGTATATTCTAAATAGACAATAAAACCAAAGATTGTGCGGTCAGTATAATGTCTGCGGGCGCACGGGTTCAGGCATTAAGGCAATAAAAAAACCGCCCCGGAACGGAGCGGTTTCATTTGTGGAAGACGACGGCAGTTTATGCGGCCACGTCTTTAAGCAGCCATGTTTTCTAAGCAGCCATGTCTTCGGCGTCGGTTTCCTTGAACATCTTCGCCAGGTTGAGAAAGCAGATCATGCCGTTTTCGGTGGCGATGATGCCTTCGCAATAGGAGCGATCGAAGGAAGCGGTGACTTCCGGGACCGGCTGCACCTGGTCCGAGCCAATCGTCAGGATGTCCGAGACGCGGTCGACGAGCATGCCGATCACCATGTTGTGGACCTCGGCGACAACGATGGCGCTGCGTTCGTTGGCGACCGTGCTCTTCATGCCGAGCTTGTAGGCAAGATCGATGATCGGGATCACCGAACCGCGCAGGTTCATGACGCCGATGACGTCAGAAGGTGCATGCGGGATCGGGGTTGAAGGAGCCCAGCCGCGGATCTCGCGGATGGTGGTCGTCTTCACGCAGAATTCCTGCTCGTGAAGCCGGAAAGCGATGATCTCGAGGGTCTCGCCGCTGAAACTCGTTGTCGTGATGGTTGCCATTAGAATTCTTCCCAATTTTCCTGAGCAAGCGCGGCTGTGGCCCCGCGACCGCTGGCGCGAACGGCCTTCACCCTCGATACGGGCGCCGAACCCGTCGTCGCTCTGGCATCGGGACGCCCTGAGCGAATCATAGTGGAAGAGTGTTGCCCAAATCTAAACTGCGCCAACAACTCGCGCAGGCTCTCGGCCTCGTTGGCGAGACTGCTGCTTGCCGCTGTCGTCTCCTCGACCATGGCTGCATTCTGCTGGGTGTTCTGGTCCATGGAGTTGACGGCGTTGTTGATTTCTTTCAGCCCGGTCGCCTGTTCCCGCGCCGCAACGACGATAGCGGCAACGTTCGTGTCGATCTCGCCGACCTGGCGGACGATGGTGTCCAGCGCGCGGCCTGTTTCATCCACGAGCGACACGCCGTTCTTGACCTGCGTCGAGGAGGTGGTGATCAGTGTCTTGATCTCCTTGGCCGCCTTGGCCGAGCGCTGTGCGAGTTCGCGGACTTCCTGGGCGACGACTGCGAAGCCCTTGCCGGCTTCTCCGGCCCGCGCTGCCTCGACGCCGGCGTTCAGGGCCAGCAGGTTTGTCTGGAAGGCAATGTCGTCGATGACGCTGATGATGTTGCTGATTTCGCGTGAAGACTTGTCGATTTCCCCCATCGCATTAACGGCGTTGCGCACGACCGCTCCGGAGAGTTCGGCTCCGCTTCTGGTCTGGGCCACCAGATTGGCGGATTCCTCGGCCCGACGGGCGCTATCGGCAACCGTTTGGGTAATCTCCTCCAGGGCAGCGGCTGTCTGCTCCACGGCGGCGGCCTGTTGCTCGGTACGCCGCGCGAGCTCGTCGGAGGCTGTGCGGGTCTGGCTTGCGCCGGCGGCGATCGCGTTGGCATTTTCGGCCACCACGCGCATGGCGGATTCCAGCTTCTCGACGGAGTGGTTGAAGTCTACGCGGACTTTTTCAAGCGTCGGAATGAACGGCTTTTCAATGCGCGATACCAGATCGCCGTTGGCAAGCGCCGTCAGGCCAGCGGCCAGTTCTGCGACTGCACGGACGCGTTCGGTGACGTCGGTTGCGAATTTGACGACCTTGAAGATGCGACCGTTCATGTCCAGAATAGGGTTGTAGGAAGCCTGAATCCAGACGACCTTGCCGCCCTTGCCGATCCGCATGAACTCTTCCGCGATAAATTGACCGGAGGCGAGCGTTTCCCAGAACTTCCTGTATGCCGGCGTTGAAACATAGGCCGGGTCGCAGAATATCTGGTGGTGACGGCCGCTGATGTCCTCGAGCCTATATCCAAGGAGCGACAGGAAGTTTTCGTTTGCCGTAAGGATCTCTCCACCAGGCGTAAATTCGATCACGGCCTGGACGCGGGAAATCGCATTGAGCTTGCCCTCGGCATCGGCCGCGCGCAATTTTGCTTCGGTGATGACGCTGGCGAATTTGACCACCTTGCAGGGTTTGCCGTGCGACAGCACAGGATTGTAGGTCGCCTGGAGCCAGACTTCGCGTCCGTCCTTTGCAAGTCTTTTATATTCGCCGGAATCGAACTTGCCGTCGCCGAGATTGGCCCAGAAGGTACGGTACTCGCTGGATGCGACATAGGCGGGGTCGCAGAAAATGCTGTGGTGCCTGCCGACGATATCCTGCAGCTTGTAGCCAAGGGTGTTGCAGAAATTCTCATTGGCAGTGGTGATCTTCCCCGTCAGGTCGAACTCGATGACTGCCTGGGATTTCATGAGGGCTGCGTTGATCGCCTTGGCTTTGGCCCCGGAACTGAACGGTATGATCGACATAGAATTTTCCTCCAAGGAAGCAATGTCGTCAAGGCACACTTCGCCAATCAGCAGAATGTAAAATGTGAGCACCGCCCATTTTCATTTTATATTCTATCTAATTTGTAAGTATGGCTGATTATTTGCTGTGTGTTGAGTTATTTGTAGTTCAGACGAAAATTTTAAATTTGTGAAATGTCATTTTTATTCGGAAGTCTGATGCGCGTTGCTATTTGTATTAGAATGAAGTCATTAAAAATTTACTTAGATTCTATTGTTTACCCCTGAAATCCTAGGGGTAAGCACGCATGCATCTAACTATAGAGACAACGAAAGGGTCGTGCTATGCGAGCACCTTGGCAAGTCGCTCGATGGCCCAGTCGACCTGATCTGCTGTGATGACAAGCGGGGGTGCAAGGCGGATGGTATGGCCGTGGGTGTCCTTGGCCAGAATGCCGAGTGTTTTCAAGGCATCGCAGTAAGGCCTGGCGCCGCCGGCTTCCGGGTCCAGTTCTATCGCCATCATCAAGCCGCGACCGCGAACGTCCTTGACGATGTTGGACCGGATTGCCCTGAGGCCATCGAGGAAGCGATTGCCCATAATGGCGGCGTTCTCGATCATGCCTTCTTCCGTCAGCACCTTCAGCGCGGCCCGGGCGACGGCGCAGGCTAGCGGGTTGCCGCCGAAGGTCGAGCCATGCTGACCGGGCTTCAGGACCCCCAGCACCTCCGAGTTCGAAAGCACCGCCGACACCGGATAGAAGCCGCCTGACAGCGCCTTGCCGATCAGCGTCACGTCCGCCTCGATGCCTTCATGCTCCTCAGCCAGCAGCTTGCCTGTACGGCCAAGCCCGGTCTGGATCTCGTCGAGGATCAGCGTGACGTTGTTGTCGGTGCAGAGTTCACGGACACGCGTGAAATAGCCGGCCGGCGGGATGATGACGCCGGCTTCGCCCTGGATCGGCTCCACCAGAACTGCAACTGTATTTTCGGTGATCGCTGCCGCCAGGGCATCGGCATCGCCGAAGGGCACTGTGACGAAGCCGGGCGCGTAGGGGCCGAAGCCATTGCGGGCATCGGGGTCCGTCGAAAAACTGATGATGCCGAGCGTCCGGCCGTGGAAGTTCTCCGAGCAGACAATGATCTCCGCCTGGTTCTCGGCGACGCCCTTGACCTCATATCCCCATTTACGGACCGCCTTGACGACGGTCTCGACTGCCTCGGCCCCGGAGTTCATCGGCAGGATCTTGTGCGAGCCGGTGAGGGCGGCGAGCTCTTCGTAGAGGTAGGCAAGCTGGTCGTTGCGGAAAGCCCGCGAGGTAAGCGTCAGCTTGCCGGCCTGCTCGGTCATGGCCGCGAGGATTTTCGGATGGCAGTGACCCTGGTTGACCGCCGAATATGCGGACAGGCAATCGAGATAACGATTGCCGTCGGTGTCCCAGACATACACGCCTTCGCCACGTGACAGGACGACGTCGAGCGGCTTGTAGTTGTGGGCGCCGAGGCGCTGTTCGGTGGCTGTGAGATTGGCGGACAAGGTCACGGGCGGTCTCCTCTCCAAGATCAGGCGGCGCGGGTCGGGCGGTCGAAGATGCGGCGGCCGAACAGGCTGGCCGTCAGTTCGACAAGAACGCGGGCACTCTTGCCGCGATCGTCGAGAAACGGATTGAGTTCGACGAGATCCAGCGACGATACAAGGCCGCTGTCCGACAGCATCTCCATCACCAGATGGGCTTCTCGGAAGGTGGCGCCGCCGGGAACGGTGGTGCCGACGCCGGGTGCGACGTCCGGATCGAGGAAATCGACGTCGAAGCTGACATGCAGCAGGCCATTGGCATTGCTCACGGTCGTCAGGATGTTGCTGATGATGGAGGCCACGCCGTGCTCGTCGATGGCGCGCATGTCGAAGACATTGACACCGTGCTCGCGGATGGCGTCGCGCTCATGTGGATCGACGGAGCGGATGCCGACCTGATAGACCTTGCGCGGATCGACGAAGGGTCGCTCCTTCGGCAGGATGTCGGCGAATTCCGCCTCGCCGCAGAAAAACGCCACGGGCATTCCGTGGATATTGCCGGACGGAGACGTCACCGGCGAATTGAAGTCGGCATGGGCGTCGAGCCACAAGACGAAAAGCGGGCGGCCGATACCGGCTGCATAGCGCGCCATGCCGGAGACGCTGCCCATCGACAGGGCATGGTCGCCGCCAAGAATGATGGGAAACCCGCCTGCCTTGGCCACGTCGTATACGCTTGATTCCAGCGCCCGGGTAAAGGCGCCGACGACCTTCAGGTGATGAGCCTTTGGATGATCCGGCAAGTCGCCGGCCGGTTCAGGGTGAAGGTCACCGGCATCGATAACACTATGGCCGAGCTCGATCAGCATCGTGTCGATGCCGGCGATGCGGAGCGCCGTCGGCCCCATGGCCGCGCCTCGTCGGCCAGAGCCTTCTTCGAGAGGAACGCCGATCAGCGTGACAGAGGTCGAGTGGGTGTTCATGAGGCTGTTCCCTGAATTGTCAGGGAAATATGGCCTACGGCGATGACAGCAAAAAGATGGAAAAGTGTCGGTTTTTGCGTATGATTGTGCAGATTGCTAAGGCCAATTTTACAAAGTGAGATGTCTATGGATGATCTGGACCGGGAGCTTCTGAGTGCACTCAGGCATAATTCGCGGATACCTGTTTCGTCGCTGGCTGCGGCAACGGGCGCATCGCGCGCAACAGTCTCGGCGCGCATCGACAGGCTGGTGGAAAACGGCACCATCACCGGCTTCACGATACGCACGGGCCACGAGACAAGATCTGCCGGTGTGCGCGCAATCGTGATGATCGAGGTGCTCGGCAGGCTGGCGGACCGGGTCGCCGATCAGCTGCGCGGGTTGCCGCAGGTGCGCGCCCTGCACAGTACCAATGGCAAATGGGATTTCATCGCCGAGTTGGAGAGCCATGACCTTGCCGGCTTCGACGAGACGCTCAGGCGCATCCGGCTCATCGACGGCATCAACACGACGGAATCGAACATTCTCCTGAAAACCAGCAAGACCGGTTTCTAGTCGTATTCGTGTTCATAGACGACGCCGGCGCCACCGGCACCATTGGAGCCAGCCGAGCCCTGCAGCTTGATGCCGCGCCCGACATCGAGGTTGATCACGGCCTTGGTCGAATTGCCGGTGCCCTGCTGCAGTTCCAGATAGGTGCGCTTGTTGATGTAGCGGCCCACGCCGACCTGGGTCTGGCCCTTGGAATCGGTAGTGACATCGAGGTCGTCCACGCCGAGTTGGTTGCGCAAACCCTCGAACAGCGAGGTCGAGCGGCCACCGGCGAGTTGGCTGGCGGCGTCGGCAAGCTGGGCAATCTGCACCGGCGAAAGCTTGGCCATGGACTGGCCGAAGATGAGCTGTGCCATGACCTCGTCCTGCGGCAGAGCGGGCGATGAAGAGAAGCCGATGGTCGGGTCCGTGGCGACGCCTGACACATTGACGGTCACGGTCGTCGAACTCGCCGTCGAGGTCGCTTCCATGTCGAGGGTGGGGGTCAGGTCGCCGGCAAAGCTGATGCGGCTCTTGTCGGTGAAATCAAGCCGACGGCTGAGAATGGTCAATCGGCCACGGCGCATGGTGAAGCCGCCGGTGACGACAGGCGTTGCTGCCGTGCCCTTGATGATGACGCTGCCGCCGAGTTCCGCATCGATGCCACGACCGCGCACGAAGATCTGGGACGGCGCATCGAGTTGCAGGTCGAGCCCGAGGCTCATCGATTTCTGCGTGGCGCCTTCCGCCCTGTCCTTCTTGAACTGGGCGGTCACGGCGGCGGGGGCGTTCTTGTGGCGGATGTTGATCTCCGACAGCGAGGCGGGCAGTTTTTCCGGCACCGTGATCGACGCCTTCTCCAGCCTCAGCCGGCCGCTGAGGACGGGCGCGGTCAGGATCGGTCCCTTGATGCCAAGCGTGCCGTCGACGGTGGCGGTGACGAGAGTGCCGTCGACATAGGTGGCCCTGTTGAGCTTGATGGCGATGTCTGCCGGGAAGTCACCGGAGATACCGACCGTGCCGCTGGCGGAAACTGTGCCACCGCTTCCCAGCGTCGCATTCAGGCTGACGAGGCGCGCCTGCTGGCCCTCCAGCGTCAGGTTGGCGGAGATTGCGTTGACCGCAAGGTTGCGACGGATATCGAGGAGCTTGGCGCCGCTGACGTTGACGCTACCGGTGATCGCCGGCGCTGCGGTCGTGCCACCGATCTGGACATTGACCTTGGCCGCGCCGCTGGCGACGTAACCCTGTGCCGATAACTGCCCGGCAAGGACGTCGAATGGTACGGTGCCGTCGAATTTCAGGGCCAGGGCTTTGCTGCCTGCAACCTCGACGCTGCCGCCACCGTTCAGCGACAGACCGGAGGGGCCGGCGAGATTGAGATCGATCGTGACCTTGTTGTCTGCAAACTTACCGTTTGTCTTGATGCCCAGCTTGGAAATGCCGGCTGATTTCGTCTGGCTCGTTGCGGCATTGGCCCAGTCTGCCTGGAACACGACGCTGGGGGACGCCGGCTTGCCGGTTACCTTGGCCGTTCCGGAGATCGTACCCTCGGCGGCGAGGCTTGGCATGAAGGTGTTCGCCAGACTTGCGGGCAGGCTAGTGATCTTGACCTGGATATCGAGAGCCGCACCGGCGCTGCCGGTCATGTTGATCGATCCGCTGCCGGTCTGGATGGTCATACCGGAAAGTGTCACGATGCCGTTGGCAATCGTTGCTTTCGTCGGTGCGCCGAGCTTTACCGGAATAGCCATTGGGGTTGCCGCGAAGTTATCGAGGCTGACAACCGTCTGGCCGTTGCCCGTCACGACATTTCCTGACGCCGTCACCGGCTTGTCGTCGTAATTGGCCTTCAGATCGAAGTCCGTACGGCTGCCTTGCTGCGTGAATGTCAGGGCCGGGGCAACCAGCCTGTTCGTGCCGGAAGCGATTTCGCCCGCACGAATGCTGCCATTGGCAGCGAATGCCTTGAGGTCGCTGATGGTCAGCGCGATCTCCGGCTTGACGATGGAAAGATCGTCTCGCCGCACTCCGGAACCGGATGCATTGATCACGGCAGAGGTCTTGCCGTTGTCGTTGTCGATCTTGACCTCGCCCCGGAGGTTGCCGTCTGCCCGCTGACCGGCCAGTGCCGCCAACAGCCCTATATCAGGAAAGTCGAAGGTCAAGGAGCCGGCCGGCTCGAAGCCTGGCGATAGGGTCAGCCACCCATTCAGGCTGTTATCGCCGATCTCCACGCTGAGGCCGGGTATGTCGGTTGCGCCATCCTTGGAAGTAGCATTGGCGCTGATGTTGATCGGCTTGCCGTCGATTGCACCCGACGCCGTGACGCTGCCCTCGGGCGCCTTCGGATCGGCGACGCCTTTGACAGCGACGTCGAGCGTATCCAGCAGGCGACCGGCCAGTTTAACGTTGATCGCCTTCAGGCTGGCATCGACGCCGAGTTTTGCCAGCGGCCCCGCTGCCTTGACGGTGAAGTCGGCCTGTCCGTCGGCAGTTTCCAGCAGCTTTGAAAGTTTGAGCAATCGGCCGGAAAGATCCGCTGTCAGTGCCTCGTCCGCAAGGGCGATATTGCCGTTGATCTCGGCGGTACCGGATTTCAGATGGAGATTGGAAAGATTGATCCTGGACGGGATAGTGCCGGCGACCTGCGCCTCCAGCGAAATCGGCGTATCGAATTTCTGGGCAATCGCTTCGGGCAGTGCTGCGGGGGCTACTGCCAGCTTGAAATTGCCGTTCAGAGATTGCGAGGTCAGCGTGTAGCGACCGTTGAGCGTGCCGTTGATACCGCCGCTTTGCAGCGTCGTGCCATTGAAGCCGATATTGTTGGAAGAGAGTTGCAAGGGGGCGGATAGCGAGAGCGGGCCGTGAACTGCCCGCTGCAGGTCCGGATTGACGAAGGAAGCATCGCCGACCGACAGGTTGAGCAGCAGCGGACCGGAGCTTGCCGAGACATTGAAATCATCGCTCTTTGCGGTGAGGTCTACCTTTGAAAGCCGCCCCTGCGGAACGCTGGCGCTGTCGATCTGCGCCCTGGCATCGATTTTTGCCGACCCTGCTGCGCCGGTCAGGGCGAGATCGACGCGTGAAATAAGGGCGCGAGCCTCGCCTTCGGCCAGCGGCCAGCGGAAGTCTACCGGTCCAGAGGTGCCGATAAGATTGGCATTGAGACTGTTATTACCGGCAGGATCGAGTGTCCCGGATGCCGCAAGCACGACGCTGCCTGTCGCGAGATTGCCGGTCTGGATATCGATCTTGCCTTTGCCGTCAAAGGCGGCTGCGACGTCGATGGTCGTCTGGCCGGCAAAGAGAGGCCGGAAATTCGGTGGCAGCAGAGAGTCCACCTTGCCGCCGCCCTTGACAGTGATGTGGCGCACGCCGTCTGCCGACAACACGTGGCGCCCGTCTATCGTCGCCATCTGCTGGCCATCGAGGGCCGCCTGCAGCTTGCCGGTCCAGTCTGAGAGCGGACCCTGGCCGGAAAGATCGATGTTCATTGCCGGGCTTCCGGGCAAGCGCAGCAGACCGGCCAGCATGCCGCCTTTCGGCTCTGCGAGATTGGCCTGGAGTTTCAGCTGGTTGTCATCGGGTGCAAAGACGACATCGGCCACCAGCCTTGCGTCCGGCACATCCAGGCGGTTGGCGTTGAGCTTCATCGCCATGCTGTTGCCTTCAGCATCGAGGCTGCCCGAGGCTGCCAGCGCGAAGTCGTTGCCGGCAATCTGCTTGCCGAGCTGGATCTCGGGCAGGTTGAACGCATCGACTGTGACGGCGACGGGCAAGGTGAACGCTGTGCGCGTTGCCTGCGTCGGCTCCGGCACGACTTCCGCAGTGCTGATCGGCAAGCGCACGAAATCTACCTTGTCAGCGGCGATCGTCTCGGCATGGAAGGTGCCCTTGATGAGGGCAAGCGGCGACCAGTCGACGGACAGGCCGGAGATCTGGCCAAAAATTCCCTTTGTGTCGGAGAGCGTAACGTTGCCGGCGCGCAGCTTGCCCGTCAAAAGACCGGAGGGGTCCGTGACGGTGATACGGCGGTCAGGCGTCGAGGCGAGTTTGGCGACTTCATCGACGGCAAAACGGGTCACGCCCGGGGCAAAGCCGATCGCCAGGACCAAGCCGATCGCAATCACCACGACGGCTGCGAGGACGATGCCGACGAGCCTGGTCAGTCCGCTCAAAACTCTTATCAAAGTGCCCATCAGAGCGATGTTACCCCATTTCGTGCCGGAATCTTAGGTCGACATTGCTGCACTATCAGAAGGACTGTCCGATGCCGGCATAGATGCCATAGGACGTGCCGCCCTGGTACTTGTTGAGAGGCACGGCAAAGTCCACCCGGATCGGACCGAACGGCGTGGCATAGCGCAAGCCCACGCCGGCGCCGACGCGAACGTCGGAGAAATCCGGGATGTTCTTGTCCGTAACACTGCCGGCGTCGATGAATGGCACGAGGCCGATGGTCTTGGTCACCTTGACGCGCGCCTCCAGCGACACCGTCGCATAGGACGTGCCACCGAGTGCCTGGTTCAAGGCATTGTAGGCGGTAATTTCCTGGTAGGCATAGCCGCGCACAGAGCCGCCGCCGCCGGCGAAGAAGCGCCGTGTCGTCGGGATGTCGGAGATATTGTCCGCGCCGAGCAGCGAGCCGGCTGCAAGCTTGCCGGCAAAGACGACGTTGTCGTCGGACCCGATGCCGTTGTAGCCGGAGATGGAGCCTTCGAGCGACGTAAAGATCGTCCCGCCCAGCGCCTCGTAGCCCGGCTGCGCGTCGAGCGTCGCCCGGTAACCCTCGGTGGCGTCGAGTTTGTTGTCGCGTGTGTCGCGGATATACTCGAGCGGTACGGAGAAGGTCAGGAACTGCTGGTCGCCGAAAGCATCGGTGGTGCTGTCCTCGTAGCTCACGCGACCGCCTGCCAGAGCAGTGTCGTAGTCACTGAGCTCATAGGAGTAGCCGACATCGCCGGTAATCGTCCTGGCGCTGTAGTTGTCCGGATTCGTGCTCACTGCCTTGATGCTGGCAATGAAGGTGCCGGCAGCCAGCACGGCGGCCGGCTTCGTGTAGATGATCCCGGCCTCGTAATCGAGATCCTGGTAGTTGGTGGTTTCGCCAAGGCGGGACACCGTACCTTCGATGCGTAGAGATTCCGCCTTGCCGAAAACGTTTCGATCGCCCCAGTAACCCTGCAGCCCGAAGCCATCGGTGGTTGAGTATTGCGCGCCTGCGCCGAAGTAGTGGCGCTTGGCTTCCGAAATCTCCAGGTTCAGCGGCAACGTGCCATCAGGTGCGAGCTTGTCGGGCTGATGGATCGTTGCGCTGCCGATCGCACCGAGCTTGCGTAGCCGTTCGGAGGCTTTCTTCAATTGCTCTGGGGAATAGCGATCCCCCTTGTTAAGGCGCGAATAACGCTGGACGAAAGTCGGATCGAGACGTTTCTCGCCGGTCACCGTGACGTCGCCGATATTGGCAATCGGGCCGCTCTTGACGTCGAGCGTGACGTCGACCGTATTTGTCGCGTGGTCGGCGACGACATCGCGCCTGATCACCCGGGCGAGCGGCCGGCCTTCGCTTTTCATCTCGGCAACGACCTTGTCGGCCGACTTGATGATGACCAGCGAACCGGCGTCACCACCCGATACCAGGCCATAATTCGTCGGGTCGCGACCGGCGGCGTCGCCTTCCAGTCGGATCTTGCCGAGCTTGAACAGCGGGCCTGGATCGACCGTGATGACCACAGGCACGGGTTTCGCCCGGCCGAATGTCGGCTGCGGCGGGAGTTGGTCTATATCGGTGCCGTTGATGGTGATCGTTACTACCGCGCCGTAGCGCGCGTTTTCGTAGAGGGATGCCAGCAGTCGGTCGCGGTCGTCGCGGGCCTTGATGACGACGCCCAGATCGCCTGACACAGCCTTGTCCTTGTCGGCCTCAAGCATGGAACTCAACTCGAGCGTAGATTTGAGGTCCTTGTCGGCGTTGCCGGTATTCAACGTTACCGAATAGCGGACGGGATCGGCGACCGCATCGGTTTTGTCCTCATCCTTGCCGAAAAAATTGATGCCGAAGAGCTTGAAAGCGAAGGCATCAGTGATGAGAGCGGGACTCACAAATACGCACGCCGCGACCGCAATAACGGTGCCTGCTCGTCGATACGCAAAACCAATCCCCGGGCCGGTTCGTCTGATGTACATACGGCGCTTTACGATTACTTGTAATTTAGCCAGCTTTGCGTCCCAAACCGTTAACGCCGTCTCACCATAGCGGTTCAAAGTCGCCATGTGTAGCATTTTAATAATATACGTGAGACTGCGCCCCTGGGATGCAGACGTCCCGGACCCTCGTCCGGGGCGCGCTGGAGGCGATGTGGCTTAGTAGCCGTCGTTGCGGTATCCGCCGCGTGGGCAGTCGTCGATATAGCGACGGCCGTAGCGGTCTCGGTAGTAGCACTGGCCGGGCTGTTCGGCGACGCTGCCGATCGCTGCACCCGTTAACCCGCCGATAGCGCCGCCGACGGCTGCGCCTCGAAAATTGCCGGTGACCGCACCGCCGATCAGGGCGCCGGACGCTGCGCCGATACCCGCACCCTGCTCGGTCGGTGTGCAGCTTGCGATCGACAATCCGATCAGCACGAAAGCTAGGACTTTCTTCATAAATCTCTCTCCACGTTGGCTTTGCCGTCAAAGCGGCTGGCCGTCCCCATTGTGTCCGCGCGGTGTCAGCACCGTCTTAATGCTGGTGTAAACACCAAAATATAGCGCTAAATATGATTGTCTACCGACCTATGCGGTTTTTTGCTGAATGTTGCTTGCCGACATGGATCTCTGCTCTAAACGCAAGGTCAGGCAATTGTTTCATCGTGAAAGTCCATCGCGCATTGGCATGGATCAATTGCAAAAGCGCGCCGATGGGCTATTTTCTCTTTTGAGCTATTCCAAACTACGGCCATTTGCCGCAGTCGGACGGGATAGGGTTGACGTGCCGTGCAGCAGTCATACAACACGGTCACGGTACTGGAGAAAATGATGGATTTCGAAGCGTTTTTTAAGGGCGAGTTGGACGGGCTGCATCAGGAAGGGCGCTATCGCGTTTTTGCCGACCTGGAGCGCCATCGCGGTGATTTTCCGCGCGCGACGCGCCACACAGCCGACGGACCGAAGGATGTGACTGTCTGGTGTTCCAACGACTATCTTGGAATGGGGCAGCATCCCAAGGTAATCGCGGCGATGAAAGAGGCGATCGATCACTGTGGCGCGGGTGCGGGAGGCACCCGGAATATCTCTGGAACGACCCATTACCACGTTCTTCTCGAGCGCGAACTGGCTGACCTGCACGGCAAGGAAGCGGCTCTGGTTTTTACTTCGGGCTATGTCTCGAACTGGGCAGCGCTTGGCACGCTCGGCTCGCGCATTCCGGGGATGATCATCTTTTCGGATTCGCTGAACCACGCCTCGATGATCGAGGGAATCCGCTATGCCAAGTGCGACAGGGTGATCTGGCGTCATAACGACCTGAAAGATCTGGAAGCCAAGCTCGCCGCTGCCGATCCCAAGGCGCCGAAGATGATCGCCTTCGAGTCCGTCTATTCGATGGACGGCGATATCGCGCCGATCAAGGAAATCTGCGATCTCGCCGACAAGTACGGCGCCATGACCTATCTCGACGAGGTGCACGCGGTTGGCATGTACGGTACGCGTGGCGGCGGCATCGCCGAGCGCGAAGGGCTGATGGATCGCATCACGGTCATCGAGGGAACGCTCGGCAAGGCATTCGGCGTGATGGGCGGGTATATCGCCGCATCGACAGCGCTCTGCGACTTCATCCGCTCGTTTGCCTCAGGCTTCATCTTCACGACGTCGATCCCGCCGGCGCTTGCTGCTGGCGCTGTTGCGTCGATCCAGCACCTGAAATCCAGCAGCTTCGAACGCGCCCGCCACCAGGACCGGGTCCGCAAGCTGCGCGGCATGCTGGATGCTGCCGGTATTCCGCATTTGCCGAACCCCAGCCACATCGTCCCGATCATGGTCGGCGATGCTGCCAAGTGCAAATGGATCTCGGATATCCTGCTCGACAGCTTCGATGTCTACGTTCAGCCGATCAACTATCCGACCGTGCCGAAGAAGACCGAGCGCCTGCGCATTACCCCGACGCCGCTGCACAGCGATGCGGATATCGCCCATCTGGTCGAGGCTGTGCAATCGCTCTGGGCACGCTGCGCGCTCGCACGCGCCGTCGCCTGACGGTTCGCTCCATTCGCCGATTTAGTTCAGAAGCCCGGTCGCCAGTCGCCGGGCTTCTTCGTCTGCGGCGAATACGTCGTCCATGCTCGACGCGGCCGGCAGATGGGCGAGGCGGTCCATCACGTCTTCCGCGACCTTTGCCATTGTCAGAAAGCCGGTGCGGCCGGCGATGAAGGCGTCAAGCGCAATTTCCTTCGCGCCGTTCAGGACCGCTCCCTGGACGCCACCGCGGGTCATCGCCAGTCGGGCAAGGCGGATGGCCGGAAACCGGACGTCATCCGGCGTCTCGAAGTCGAGGCGTGCCAGCTTTGTGAAATCCAGCCGCTCCACCGGCAGATGTGCCCGGCGCGGATAGGACAGGGCGTAGCCGATAGCGGTCCGCATATCGGGCGCGCCAAGCTGGGCCAGCACCGAACCGTCGGAATAGCCAACCATGGAATGGACCACCGACTGCGGGTGGACGACGACCTCGATCTGATCCGGGGTGAGGCCGAACAGATGCCGCGCTTCGATCATTTCCAACGCCTTGTTGAACATCGAGGCGCTGTCGATCGAGATTTTCAGACCCATCGACCAGTTCGGATGGGCGCGCGCCGTCTCGACGGTAACATCGGCCATCTGCTCGAGCGTAAAGGTCCGGAAGGGGCCGCCCGAAGCGGTGATGATGACGCGTTCGACGGCGTGGCGCTGGCTTTCCTCCAGCACCTGGAAGATGGCATTGTGTTCGCTGTCGACCGGCAGCAGCCGTCCGCCGCCCTGCCTGACTGCGGTGACGAAAAGATCGCCGGCGGAGACCAGGCATTCCTTGTTGGCAAGGGCGATATCGGCACCGCGGCGGGCAGCCGCAAGGGTGGGTGCCAGACCAGCTGTGCCGACGATGGCCGCCATGACCCAATCGGATTCCATGTCGGCAGCCTCCTCGAGGCCGCTGCGACCGGCGGCCACCGATATCCCCGATCCGACAAGGGCGTCTTTCAGGAGGCTGTAGTTCCTGTCGTCGGCCGTGACCGCAAGAGTGGCGCCAACGGCCTTCGCCTGCTCTGCCAGCAGTGCGATATTGCCGTTTCCCGTCAGGGCCTTGACCTCGAACGCATCGCGTCCGCCGAGATGGCCGATCACGTCCAGCGTGTTCCGGCCGATGGAGCCGGTCGAGCCCATGATCGTCAGCCGACGCGGCGCCTGCTTATCCAATGTCATGGTTCGCGTATCTGCATCTTTGGCAACTCGGTGTCATCCCTGCTCTCGCAGGCTCTAGCGCGGAAGGTTCGGGGCGGCAAGTGTGCGTTGCAGCATAATTCTGAAGGACGGGGGTTTACAAGCATAGGTACGGATGGGATCATTGAACCATAACAACGCGGCATTTACTCTTTTCATCGATAAGATGCGCTGCGCTGGTGACGATCCCATCGTCCGGGCCCTGGCCCTGTTAGCAAGAGGTACCCGAACCGTTTCTATCGTGCGGTGTTCGGTTGCCCCCGTTGCGGACAATGTCCGTCTGTCTCGATACCAACCCTGGAGATGATCCATGGCAAAAATGCTGTTCCGCATGGCGCCCGTTTGCGTCGTGCTCGGCACAATGACGATTGCTCTGCCGGCAAAGGCCGACGGCGCGTTGATCTGGGCTCCCGTGAAGGTGGCCCCGAGGGTGTATCAGACCACAGTCGGGGTGAAGCTGCCATTGGCTGTCGATGCAAGCGCCGGCGCCGACCTCGGGCTGAGCACCGGGACTGGCGGCCAGCTGTTAAGCGGCTCCGAACTGGCGACCGTCTGGGGCAAGGTTGCTGACAGCCGGCAAAGACTGGGGACGACGGAAGATCGCGCCGTCGTCGTCCGGATCGACACCCTCGGTGGCAGCGGTGGTGTTTCGCTGAGCCGATCCAGGAGCTGGATCTATTCCAGCAATCTCGACCTGAAGGCATCGAACTCGCTCAATCTCAACTACGCGGCTGCCTCAGGTGTGTCGCCGTCGATCGATGCGACGCAAGCGCTGACAATGACGTATCCCTGGGCCGGCACTGCGGTTTCGGCGAGCGGTACGGTGACCTCGGCTACCGGAGACATCACGGGCACGCTGGCACTCAACCAGCCGCTTGCACCGCATCTTCGCTTCACCGCGTCCGTTGCCGATCCGCTTTCCGCGACACGGGCGGGCGATCTGCGCATGAACTACCGGATCAAGTGGTAATGGCATCGGCGCATCGGCGTGTCTGAACCTATGGCCGGTATCGGCGTTTTATCTCCTGAAACACAAGGAGATGCAGTCATGGTGCTGAAACCCGCAACATTTAACGGCGAAGAGCCTGAAATCGAAGTCGAAAACCCAAATCATGCGACACTTGAGGTGCGCGTGGCAGAGGCACTCGCGGTCTCCGGCGGCATCAGCGCTTCCGATGTGATTGTGACTGCCGAGGGCGATGCGATCGTTCTTCGGGGCGCTGTCGCAACCGCCGACGAAGTCGAGCGTGCTGCCGAAGTCGCGCGGGCTGTGCCCGGGGTTGCCTCCGTCACCAATCACATTGCCATTACGTGACCTCCGAGCCAGTTTCAGCGGTTGGTCGCCGGAACGTTGCGCAGTGATGCGTACATGCCGGTGGTGCGAAACTCTGTCGGGTTGAGGCCATAGACCCGCCTGAACGCCTTTGAAAAATAGTTGGCGTCGTCGAAGCCCGACATGATCGCCACTTCCTTGACCGGCAGGAAGGCTGCCTTTGTCAGCAGAACGGCAGCCCTCTGCATGCGTTGCTGCAGGACGAATTCTGCCGGCGGCAGGCCCTCGCTCTCGGCAAAAACCCGCGAAAAATGCGCCCGGCTGAGGCCGCTTACTTCCGCCAGTTCCTCGACGGGCAGCGGCTTGTCGAGATTGGCGTTGATGTGATCGACAACTGCCTGCATCGCGCTCTGGGTCTGCATGAAGGCGTGTGACCCGAACACCCCGTCGTAGAGTGCCATAGCGGCGCTATAGGCGACGGCGGAGGCTTGGGCGGGGCTCTTGGCGCCGTGGATCAGCTGCAGGCTGCAATCCGCCAGCTGGTCGATAGTCCCTTGCGGCAGCTTCAGCAGCGGGCCGGCCGCCGCCAGAATCAGCTGGTGGATGCGCAGCGCTTCCTCGCCGTTCATCGAGATCCAGAAATACTCCCAGCGGCTGTTCTTCTCCAGCCAGTAGCGATGGTTGTGAGGCACCATGACCAGCAGCGTATCGCCCGAACCCAGACGATAATTGCGGTTTTCGTAGCGCAAACGCCCTTCGCCGCTGACGGTGTGCTGCAGTACTGTAAACGGTGTCTGCCCGCGCTTGCGGCCATCCCAGTCGTAAGTCTCGTTCTGGCGGATCTCATAGCCGGCGCTGGTCGGCATGGCATGCAGCCTGTGCCGTCCCCGAGGCAGCGAGACCGTCCGCGTCATCGGTCCACCGTCGAGCAGTTTCTGCAGCATGAAATTACCCCTGAAGTATTTCGATCTCCGTCCGGTCGAAAACTTATAGGCATAGTCCGGGGCGCAGGACAGTCAGAATGCTGGAATGCCGCCTAAAGCAGCGTCGAGGCGCCGCGATCGAGGTAGGTGTCGAGGAATTGCTCCAGGCGGGGGTGGCGGGGCTTGGCAAAGACCTCTTGCGGCGTGCCGCTGAACAATATCTTGCCATGGTCGAGGAATGTCATCTGCTGGCCGACGGTGGCGGCAAAGCCGATCTCGTGGGAAACCACGACCATCGTCATGCCCTCAGACGCGAGGTCGCGCATTACGTTCAGCACTTCGCCGGTCAGTTCCGGGTCGAGCGACGAGGTTGGCTCGTCGAACAGCATGATCTTCGGTTTCAGGGCCAGCGCCCGGGCAATTGCCACGCGCTGCTGCTGGCCGCCGGACAGCTGTGACGGATAATGCCCGGCCCGGTTTTCGAGCCCGACCTTGACCAGTTGTGCCATGGCGCTGTCTTCGGCATCCTTGCGGCTCATCTTGTGCACCGTCTTCAGCGCTTCGCTGACGTTGCCGAGTGCCGTCATGTGCGGCCAGAGATTGAATTGCTGGAAGACCATACCGATACGGCCGCGGATAGCCCGGTTGGTCGCGGCCGACAGGCGTTCCCGCACCCCTTGGGCATTCTCCGTAAAGCCGAGCACTTCGCCATCGATGGTGATGGTGCCCTTTGTCGCTTCCTCGAGAAAGGCCATGCAGCGCAACAGCGTGCTCTTGCCGGAGCCGGAGGGGCCGATCAGGCAGGAGACCTGTCCTTGAGGGATTTCCAGATCGATGCCGTGCAGTACGGTCGTGTCGCCGAACTTCTTGACCAGGTTCTTGACTGCGATTGCCGGGATACTCATGCGTTGAAAAACCTGAATCTGGTGAGTTTCGTTTCGGCGAGATGGCCGAGCCAGCCGGTGGCTTCGACCAGGACCCAATAGAAGACGGCGAGCACGAAGAGCGCTTCGACAAAGGCATATTGCTGCGAGCCTATGGCACTCAGCGTGGCCGTCAGTTCGGGCACCGTGATGATCGACAGCACCGCCGTTTCCTTCATCAGGATGATGGTCATGTTCAGCGAAGGCGGCAGCACCAGCATGATCATTTCCGGCAGCAGGATGCGTCGGATGATCTGGCCCTGGCTCATGCCGACGCATTCGCCGGCTTCGATATGGCCGGGAGGCACGGCCGCAAAGCCGGAGCGGAAGATTTCGCTGTAATAGGCCGCCCCGTAGATCGACAGACCCATCAGGCCGGCCGGGATCGGATCGAGCGACAGGCCGATGAAGGGGCCGCCATAGTAGACCAGGAAGATCTGGATGAGGAAAGGCGTGCCGCGCAATATAGCAACCAGCAGGCCGAAGATCGCATCGACCACGGGGCCGCCGTAGCGGCGGGCGACGGCAACGAGGAAGCCGAGGAAGGCGGCCGCAACGGTGCCGAGTATCCAGATGAGGATGGTGACCAGGCCGCCGCTGACGATCGCCGGCCACTGGTCGATGATGACATGGATGTCGAAGGTCATCGCGGCGCTCCCGGCAACGCGCGCTCGATCATGCCGCCTGCAAGCGCCACGATCCAGTTGATTATCAGGTAGATGAGGCCGGCCGAGGCGAAGATCTGCAGCGGCTGGAAAGTGCTGGCCGACAGGTCCTGAGCCATGCGGGTCAATTCGATGATGCCGACGACGGATACCAGCGACGAGGCCTTGAGCAGCAGGATCGCCTCGTTGACGAGGGCGGGAAAGGTCAGCCGCATGGCGATTGGCGCCTTGATGCGGCGAAAGATCTGGGCCGGCGTCAGGCCGACCATTTCGGCGCATTCTATCAGGCCGCGCGGCACGCTGGCAAAGCCGCCGCGCAGGTTTTCTGCCTGATAGGCGGCCGTCGACAGCGACATGCCGATGATGGCTGCGACAATGCTCGGCACGTTCACGCCAATGGCCGGCAGCAGATTGTAGATCAGCAGCAATTGCACCAGCAGAGGCACGCCGCGAAAGAAGCTGATGAAAATTCGGGCTGGCCAGATGAACAGCCGCTGGCCCGACAGCGTCATCGCCGAGATCAGCAAGGCTAGCGTGAAGCCGATCAGGATCGACGCGACGCTGATGGTGATCGTGTAGATCGATGCTTGCAAAAGCAGTTCGAAGAGTTTGTAGGACATGTCTCGAATTCGCTCGCCTGGCAGTCAGTGAGACCCGATCCTGTCTCGGATCGCACCCCGGGGATAAGCCGGGGCGCAATCAGTCAGAAAGACGAGCAGATCAGAATGCCGGGTCCTTGACGGCATCCGGGGTGTCGAAGCTGGCGCCGAACCACTTCTTCTGCAACGTGGCCATGCGACCATCAGCCTTGATCTTCAAAAGAGCTGCATCGATCGCGTCCATCAGAGGCGCGTGATCGGCATCCTTCAGGCCGATGAAGCCGAAATAGGACTTCTTGCCGAATGTCGGCGTGACGACTTCGAATACGCCTTCACGCTGCTTGGCAACAAAAGCAATGTTCGGCAGCGAGTTTGCAACGCCTTCGACGCGGCCTGCGGCGAGGTCGGCATAGGCATCGTTGAACGAGACATATTCGTGCACGTCGACAGGCTTGGGCAGGGTAGCCGAATATTCCTTCAGCTGGTCGAGCTGCGAAGTCGCCTTGCCGACGCCGATCTTGGTGCCGGCAATGTCTTCCGGCTTCACGATCTTCTTGTCACCGGACTTCTTCAGGATGGCGATGCTCGCCTCGGCGATCGGCGGCGTGAAGCGGTAATGCTCCAGACGCTTCTTGGTGATGGTAGCCGGGCCGGCAACGACGTCGAATTTACCAGCTTCAAGGGCCGGGAAGACGCCGTCCCAGGGAAGTGTGACCCATTCGATCTTGACGCCGAGTTCCTTGCCGATTTCGGCGAAGAGATCGACGTTGAGGCCGACATGCTCGCCGGCATCGATGAAGTCGAAGGGTGCGAAGGCGGTTTCGGTGCCGACCTTCATGGTGCCGGCAGCCTTGACTGCGGCAAGCGTATCAGCAGCCTGGGCCGACAGCGTCGCGCCTAGCAGGAAGGCAGCGCCGAGAAGACCCTTCAGCAGGGAATTGGTTTTCATGATCTCTCTCCAGTTTTTCATCCCCCTGTCGGAGGATTTGAATGTGATTTTCCCGCGAGACGGATTTCTGCGATCCGCTTTTGACTATACAAATAGATATAGGCGGGCCTACAGTGTCAATGTAAAAGTCTGGACACGCAAAAAATGTGCCGGCTGACAGCTGCAGGCAAATCGCCCGCCATTGCCGGGTGACCGGTAGGCTCTGTTGCCACACGGATCGAGGGTCGACCTTGGCATCAATTTACCAGACCATTTTCAGCGATATCGAGGCGAAAATCCTGGCGGGCGAATGGCAGCCTGGGTCCCGCATTCCGATCGAGCAGGATCTGGTGGCGCAATACGGTTGCTCGCGCATGACGGTGAGCAAGGCGCTGTCGGCGCTTGTTGCGCGTGGCATGGTCGTGCGCCGGCGCAAGACCGGTTCGTTTGTCGCCTTGCCGCAGATCGACCGCACCGTGATGGATATCCAGGATATCAGCACTGCCGCGGAACTTGCCGGGCACAGCCACGACCACAGTATACTGACGCGCAAGATCGAACGACTGGACGCAGGCGATGCCAAGTTGCTCTCTGAGCCGGTGGGGGCCGAGATCCTCAGGCTGCAATGCCTGCACATCGTCGATGGCAGGCCGAATGCGCTCGAGCGCCGTATCATCATGCTGGATCTGGTGCCGCTTGCCCGGGAGGAGAAATTTGCCGTGCTGCCGCCGGCAAAATGGCTGCTGGAGCAGGTGCCCTGGACCAAGGCCCGTCATGTCATCCGGGCGATCTCGGCCGATCAGGCGACAGCGCGGTTGCTGGAGACCGAGCGTGGCGAAGCCTGCCTCAACCTCGTTCGCCAGACCTGGCAGAATGGCCGCACCGTCACCTACGTCGAAATCACCCATCCGGGCGAGCGGTTCCAGTTTGCCGGCTGTTTCCAGCCAGCGGCAACCTGGCCTACCGCAGGCGATCGCTGAGAAGCGCGATGGAGGTCACATCGGCGTTGGCGAAAGCCAGCCGCAGATAGCGATCCTGTCCTTCGCCGAAATAGCTGCCGGGAATGCAGACGACGCCGGCCTGCCTTGCGAGCCTCTCGGCAACCTCTGCCGATGACTGCCCGGAAAAGGGATGGCGGACGAAAGCGAAATAAGCGCCGATGGCACCGATTTCCCATTGCGGCAGATCGGCGAACACCAGTCGCAGCGCATCGGCCCGCCGGGCGATTTCCTGGCGATTGCCGGCGCGCCAGTCGGCGAGAACAGGCAAGGCGGTGGCAACCGCCATTTGCGGCGCACGGGGCGCACAGATCTGCATATTGTCCATGACCTTGGCGATTTCCGCGACGAGGCTCGGTCCTGCAGTGATCGCTCCCAGCCGATGGCCGGGAATGCAGAAGGATTTCGAAAAACTGTAGAGCAGCACCAGCGTTTCTTCCCAGCCGGGTTCGGACAGAAGCGCATGCGGCCGCCCGAAATCCTCGGGTAGGAAGTCGCGGTAGGTTTCATCGATGATCAGCCAGGCGCCGTGCTCCTGGCAGAGCTTGAAAAGCTGATGCAGCAGATCTTTCGGATAGACAGCACCGGTCGGGTTGTTGGGCGTCACCACCACGAGCGCCCGTGCACCGGTTGCGAGCGCTGCTTGCGCCGAGTTGAGATCGGGCAGGAAGCCATTGGCCGCGTCGCATTGAACCAGGCTATGCCCGATACCGAGCATCGACAGCGTCGTTTCGTGATTGAAGTAGTAGGGATTTGTCAGCGCCACGCTGCCTCCCGAAGCCGTAAGGGCAATCGCGGTGGACATGAAGGCCTGGTTGCAGCCGGCGGTGATGTGGATGTGGTCGGCGTTGATTTCCGCACCATAGACGGTGCTGACATGCCGCGCATAGGCGTCGCGCAGCACCGGCTCTCCCTCGATCGGGCCATAGCCTGTCATGGCGGGCGAGGCGGCGGCTTGCCCGAGCAAGCGCAGCATCTCGGGATGGGTCGGATAGCCGGGGACTGCCTGCGACAGATCGATCAGCGGTCCGAGCCTGCCATCATAGGCCTTCCCCCAGGCGTGCACCGAGGGGATCGGCGGGGGTGAGAGGCGGGTGACGAGGGGGTTGGCTTGGGCGCGGGTCATATTGGCTTTCTCGTTTTTCCATTGCTACAACGAGTGCAACGGCATTCTCAACTGCTTTGTCGGGCGAGGCAGGCGGGAACAACATCGGGCAGAGGAAGCGGCTATGAGCTGGGACAAGACGAAGCTGGACGCGTTGCGGGCGAAATTCAGCGATGCTGCAGGCGGCGCGATTTTCGACGAAGCGTTTCGCAAGGTCGGCGACAAGATCTTTTCGAAGAGCGGCACCCGGCTGGCGCCCTATTCAGGCCTGCCGACATTCGTCAGTGCGCCTTATCTGCCGGTTTCTGCGGAAGATCCCGATTTCGGCAATCTGCAGGTAGCAATCCTCGGAATTCCGATGGACCTCGGCGTCACCAACCGCCCGGGTTCGCGTTTCGGGCCGCGTGCGCTGCGCACCATCGAGCGGATCGGTCCCTACAATCATGTGCTCGGTACGGCGCCGGTGTTCGATATCCGTGTTGCCGATATCGGCGACGTGCCCTTCCAGAGCCGATACCGGCTGGAGCAGTCGCATGCGGATATCGAGAAGCGCGTCAACCAGATCGTCGATGCCGGCGTCCTGCCCCTATCGGTCGGCGGCGACCATTCGATCAGCCATCCCATCCTGAAAGCCGTCGGCAGGAAGCGGCCGGTAGGAATGATCCATATCGACGCCCACTGCGATACCAGCGGCGCTTTCGACCAGACCAAGTTCCACCATGCCGGGCCTTTCCGAAACGCCGTGCTAGACGGGGTTCTCGATCCGACGCGCACGGTGCAGATCGGCATTCGTGGCTCGGCCGAATATCTTTGGGAATTTTCGTTCGAGTCCGGCATCACGGTCATCCACGCGGAGGACGTGACGGGTCTAGGTATTCCGGCGATCATCGAAAAGGCGAGGGCCATCGTCGGCGACGGGCCGACCTATCTGTCGTTCGACATCGACAGTCTCGACCCGAGCTTTGCGCCGGGAACCGGTACGCCTGAGATCGGCGGCCTGACGACACGCGAGGTGCTGGAGCTGATCCGTGGTTTGAAGGGGATCGATATTGTCGGTGGAGATGTCGTGGAGGTGGCGCCGCAATACGATACGACCACCAATACGGCGCAGGCCGGTGCCCAGGTGCTGTTTGAAATCCTGAGCCTGATGGTGTTCAGCCCGTCACTCGGAGGGCGGTAGGCTTTTATGGGCAGGCTTTGGAAAATCGACGGACACGGGCAATCCCGTATCCGTCGACTGGATCTGGCCTAGAATACCGCGAGGTACTTCAGCAGCGAGATGATGCCGATGATGATCACGATGATCTGCACGATCTGGCGGATGCGAGCCTCGATGGGCAAACGCTGAACAAGCCAAAGCACCAGAATGATCACCAGAAACGTGATCAGAATACCAATCAAAACAGATGAACCCATTATCCCCAACTCCTTGCGTCTTGAATATGCCTTGCGGCCACCTGGCTTAACTATGTAGCCATGTTCATAAGGAAAGGCCGGCAGTTAAATTCGATGCATTTTTGTGCGGGTAGTGCAATAAAGCCTCGGATTGACCATTGATTTTACCGGTTTGCTGCGTCCTTGCCGGCTTTTCGAGTTCAATCGGGCTCCAATTCGTGCCGTGGGGGGTAACTATGCTGAACAGGTTCGTCATCGCTATGTCGGTGTGCATCGCCGGCGCGATTGGCATCGGCGGGTCTTCCCCGGTCCGCGCCGACGCCTACACGGCCTATAGCAACACCGCGTCCAGCATAACCGGTGACATTTCGATGGACGATTTCAGCATCAGTTTTGCCAATGGGGAATCGCTCGATTTCTCGGATCTGGTCAGCGACCATTTCCGTATCGACGGTCACAGGGTTCCAGCATCCGTCTACCGGGTGCAAAACCCTGCCGATCCGGTGCTCGAAAATGGCAACAGGCTGTGTGGCTCCGGCAAGGTCAGCTATATCGCCACCTGGGGCGCTGGCGAGGGGCTTACGGCCGTGGCAGTTTTCACGGGCCACGCCGCTCCCGAGAGTGATGAAGACATGTGCGGTTCCTATATTTACAACGATTGATACAAAATCGCCATTTTCCGAATGGCAGATGCCGGACCGTACCTGCCGTTGCGAAGAGCATCCGGGTGCACGGAACGATAGTCCGTCAGATCGATTGATACGTAGCTTTTGCGTTTTTGGGGGGCGCCATGACGCTTGAGGATAAGCAGTGGTCTGAGAGTTGTTATGTCGAGCGAGACAAGCTCGGCTTCTACATGATCGTCAGTTCCACCCGGCAAGCCATGAACCTGCTCTCCCGCTACTGGCCAGTCAGCGAGGGAGAAGCCTATTTCCATGCGTTGCGGACTTTCGGGCAGGTGATGATGAACAAGTTGCCGCCCGATGACGCCCGCGAAGCATTCCTCGCCGCAGCGGAGGAGGCCGGCGTCTTCGTATCGGATACGCCCCGGCTTCCGAATGTGCCGAAGGTATAGCCAGTCAGGGGCGGTAGACGCTTCCACCTCGCGGTAAACCGGCTCCACTATCAGAAATCAGGCAACCGCCCCGAATTGCGCCTCGTGCAGCCGTGCATAGGGACCCCGGCGTGCGAGCAGCTGCTGGTGCGTACCGTCCTCGACGATGCCGGACGTGCCGACCACGATGATCCGGTCTGCGTTGCGGATTGTTGCCAGGCGGTGGGCGACCACCAGCGTCGTGCGTCCCTCGGACAGCGCCGCGAGAGATTGCTGGATGGCATATTCGGTGGCCGTGTCGAGCGCGGACGTGGCTTCATCGAGGATCAGGATTGGCGGGTTCTTCAGGAAGATGCGGGCAATCGCCAGTCGCTGCTTCTGGCCGCCGGACAGTTTGACGCCGCGCTCGCCGACGCGGGTGGATAGTCCGTCCGGCAGCGACAGGACGAATTCATCCAGCGCTGCCCGCCTCAGCGCATCCATGATTTCGTCGTCGCTGGCGCCAAGGCGTCCATAGGCGATATTGTCGCGGATCGTGCCGCCAAACAGGAAGACATCCTGGGCGACGATGCCGATTTGCGCCCTGAGCGAGGCCTGCGTCATGTCGCGGATGTCCATTCCGTCGATGCTGATGGCGCCGCTGTCGACTTCGTAGAAGCGTGGCAGCAGCGAGCAGATCGTCGTCTTGCCGGCGCCTGACGGGCCAACGAAAGCAATCGTCTCTCCGGCCCTGATCGTCAGGTTCAGCCTGTCGAGAATCCTGCCATTGGCATCATAGCCGAAGCTGACGTCGGTATAGGCGATGTCTCCCTTCAGATGCTCAACCGCAATGGCGTTCGGTCTGTCGGCAATGTCCGGGGCGGTGTCGATCAGTGTCGTGAAGCGCTTGAAGCCGGCGATACCCTTCGGATAGCTTTCCAGCACGGAGGTAATCTTGTCGATCGGCCGGAAGAAGACGTTGACCAGCAGCAGGAAGCCGACGAAGCCGCCATAGCTCAGCTCGCTGCGAATGACGAAATAGGTGCCGGCCACCATCACCAGCAGCTGCACGAACCGGGTGCCGAAATAAGAGAGCGTGAGGCTCGCCGTCATGTAGGCATAGGCATTCAGCTTGGTTGCCTTGTATCCTTCGTTGTTGACGGCGAATAGCGCGCGCTCGTGGTCCTCGTTGGCAAATGCCTTGACGACCCGGATGCCGCCGACGCTCTCGCCGATGCGGGCATTAAACTCGCCGACCTGGCCAAACAGCTTCCGCCAGTTTTCCGTCATCCGGGCGCCATAGCGGCTGACCATCCAGGTCATCACGGGAACGATGACGGTCGTCAGCAGTGCCAGCTTCCAGTGCACGGTAAACATCAGGATGAAGGCGCCGATGAAGGTCATGATGGCGATGAAGACGTCTTCCGGGCCATGGTGGGCGACTTCGCCGACTTCCTCGAGATCCTTGGTGACATGGGCGATCAGGTGCCCGGTCTTGTTATTGTCGAAGAAGCGGAAGCTGAGTTTCTGGATATGGTCGAAAGCCTGGCGACGCATGTCGGTCTCGATGCTGATACCGAGTGCGTGTCCCCAGTAATTGACGACCGCCATGAGGCCGGTATTGATCACGTACACAACCAGCAGCAGCACCGCGACACCGGCAATCAGGCCCCAATCCTGGCCTGGCAGCAGCGTGTCGATGAACAGCTTCATCGCCAGCGGAAACCCGAGTTCCAGAAGGCCAGCAACGACTGCGCAGCCGAAATCGAGATAAAAGAGCTTCTTGTAAGGGGCGTAATAGGAAAAGAACCGGCGCAGCATGGGAAAACTCGCTTGTGGGGCAGGAGGCAATCGACCAGCGGCTTGAACACAGAAAAGGGCCCGAAAGCCGGGCCCTTTGGCAGACGATAGTGAGGGTCTAGCCTATCAGAAACTTCTCTGGAAGCGAAGAATGCCGGCCCAGGCGTCGTTGTTGGTCGAATCCCACTTGGTGTACTCGACTTCCGGCTCGATGGTGAATCCGCCGACCGGCTTGAACTGCAGGTTGGCAGCTGCGGCAAGGATCTTGCTGTCGGTGTAGGCGACCTGGACGTTGCCCTTCAGCTTGTCGTTGATCGGCACGTTGACGCCGCCCCAGACAGCCCAGTCGCCCCAGCCGCAAAGCTCTTCCTTGTTGACGGGGCAGGCGCCATCGGTGACGTAGCCCGAAGCATACTTGTTGAGCTTGTCGCCGTCTGTGTTCCAGCCGCCCATCAGGAATGCCGAAAAGACACCGAAATCGGCATCGACGCGGGCCTTGATAGCGCCTTCCTCGACGATCGAGTCGTAGCCGCCGACAACTTTGAGGCTCCACATGCCGGACTTGTAGCCGAGGCCGGCAACGACATCCGGGGTATAGGTGTCGGCCTTGGAGACCTGCCAGCTGCGGCCATTGCTCTGGACGAAGGAGGAGTCGTAATTTGCGTCGGATGCCGACTGGGAATCCTCGACCGAGACCATCGCGGTGAAGCCATTGCCCGGATCGTAGGTGTAGGTCAGCTGGTTGAGTTCGGTGTTGATCGGTCCGGGGCCGTAGGAAACCACGTCGTCCTGGATGATGTCGCCGGCATAGCCCGTGTAGGACGAGAACTGCGAATCCGCCTTGCCGACGAGGAAGCCGCCGAGGCTGATGTTGGCAAACAGGACCTTGTTGGTGTTGATGCCTTCAGATGATTCGAAGCGGTAGACCATCTCGGTCTTCAGCGCGCCGTATTCGGTGTCAGTTGCGGTATCGACGTTCAGTTCGACGCGCGTATGCCAGAAGGTGCCGATCTTGTGGTCAGGCTGGTAGGCATCGTGCCATTCGCCTTCGGTACGCACCATACCGCCGATCTTGAGGCAGGTTTCCGTGCCTGGAATGTAGAAGTAGCCGGCGCCATAGGCGTCGCAGATGCGAACATATTCAAGGGGTTCCGGTTCGGCGGCGACGATGGCGTCGGCAGCCTTTGCTCCGGAGACGATGGAAAGGGCTGCGGCCGAGCCCAACAGCAATGTGCGAATGTTCATGATCTATCCAATCTGTCGGGATTGGCCGTGGCAGCTGCGCGCAAAACTGTCTGCTGCAACTGCGGCCTATTACATGCTCCACCTGGAACAGCGGCGAATCCCCGCTGAATATAAGCATATCGGGACAACGGAATGTATCAACAGGGATCAGCGTCGATCACGGCGAAGCAGAACTTTCAGCACGCCGAGGTTGCCGAAATGTCACAACTCCAGCCCGCCACCGAGCTTTGCCGGTGCCGGATAGTTTGACGCGCTTACGTCTGGAAATTTTGTAAAAATGGTGTCCACGAGAGGATTCGAACCTCCGACCCCAGGATTCATACCACTTCGGTTTTAACCGCCGCCCGGAGGCGTTCGTGGTCTGGACTGTCCCTTCACCATGGGCCGAGGCCTTTAGGTGCTGCCCATCCAGTCTCTACACCTTCACCGGATTTCTCCGGAGCTTGGCTCGGGATTGGCATGCTGAAAGATCAGCGAAGCGTTCCCCGACTTTGAGCAGATCGACTGCAATCTTTCAAATGCAGCCCCCAATTAATGCAACTAGGAATCCTGTGCTCTATCCTACTGAGCTACGTGGACATAACGGTTTTACCCCGGTCTCCATAACGCAGGCTCAAGCGTGTCGCAACTCATCTTTTGCCGAACTCCATGTTCGGAAGGGCATGCAAAGCCGGGCGCTGCATCGGGACGGGACCGTCTGCCGCTATTCCATGATGTGCAGTTCTGCGCGCCGCATGGCCTTGCCGATGCATCCGTCCGGCTGCAGCGTCATGACGTCGAAGGCGGTGATGGCGCCCGGGAGCTTTCCCGACAGGAGGCACTTCATGGCTATGTCGCGGTCCGTCACGGTGCCGATGATGATGCCTGTCTCGACCACCACCACAATGCTGACGTTCTCCCGCTGCATGATTTCCAGAACGTCGTTGGCGAATGTGCCACGCGTCACGGTCTGCAACGGTTTGTTGCTCTTTTGGGCTTCGTCCATGGTCGTTCCTTGGTATGCCGTCGCAGCCGATCGCTCGGATGTCAGTCCGAACTCGGGTGGTCAGTCCGTCAGCGTCGTGTGGTCGGTGTAGCCGGTCACGCCGTGAACGCTTTCGACGAGCACACGGACGGCTTTTTGCTGCAGGTCCGTCTCAAGCCGCCCGCCGATAGAAACGCGTGCGCCCGATACCGTTACCCTGACGTGGGCGGGGTCGATGCCGAGGTCGTCCTGCAGCCGGGTGGAGATGGCGAGGCGAATTGCCTCATCGCCGGAAGCGACGATATCGAAGGGTGCGTCGATGATCATGCCCAGCAGGTCGCAGCGGCTGACGATGCCGATGAGTTGCCCCTTGTCGAGGATCGGTACGCGCTTGATGCCGTGCGACAGCATGATGCCGGCAATCTCGCGGACATCGGTGTCGGGGGCCGCCGTAATGATATCGCTGCACATCGCATCCCGGACCGACCATCCATGGGTATGCACGTAGTCATCCAGCGAAGGGGGATCGTTTGGCCCCGGCAGGTCGTAGTGCCGATCCTGCGCGCGGACGGCGACGCGACGCAGCAGGTCACCCTCGGTGACGATGCCGATCATTCGTCCGTCGTCGTCGATAACGGGCAGGCCGCTGATGGAGTGAGCGATCATCGAAAGCGCGGCGCTGCGGACGCTCGCGGTGGGTTGGATCGAGATGACACTGGTTGTCATGACGTTCTTGGCGAGCATTTATATTTCTCCCGAGACCTGAAGAGGGCAGGCGACACCGGCTCTGTTGACCGACGTGGCTGACCGAACTCCGGGCACATTAGGGGAGAAAGACGCGATGGCATTGATTTTGATCAATGCCATCGCGGGTATTGGTCACCGTGAATGAGCTTCAGTCGTTACCGCGACCTTGCCGTCACGAACCGAGACGTTGCTCGGCAAGGCGGACCCAGAAGGAAATGCCGTGGGCGATGGCCTCGTCGTTGAAGTCGTAGGCGGCATTGTGCAGGCCGGCGGTGTCGCCGTTGCCGAGGAACAGGAAGGCACCGGGCCGGGCGTTGAGCATGTAGGAAAAATCCTCGCCGCCCATCATCGGATCGACTTCCGCATTGACGTTGGCGTCGCCGGCGATGTCGCGAGCCGCATCGGCCGCATAATCGGTCTCGTTGGCGTGGTTGAATGTCACCGGGTAATTGCGGTTATAGCGGACATCGGCTTCGGCCCCATGGGCGGCAATGATGCCGGCGACGACCTGGCGCAGGCGCTGCTCGGCGAGATCGCGAATGCCGGCATCCAGCGTACGGACAGTGCCGGCGAGCGTCGCTTCGTTAGCGATGGCGTTCTGGGCGAAGCCGGCGTTGAATTTGGTGACGGAAACGACGGCGGAGCCGAGCGGGTCGACGCTGCGCGAGGCGATCATCTGCAGGTTGGTGACGATCTGCGCGCCGATGGCAATGGGGTCGATCGTCGTGTGCGGCATCGCCGCATGGCCGCCCCGGCCCTTGACGACAATGCTGAACTCGTCTGTCGCCGCCATGATCGCACCCTTGCGGATGGCGAACTTGCCGACGGGGATGCCCGGCATATTGTGCATGCCATAGACTTCGGCGATCTTGAAACGGTCCATCATGCCGTCCTCGACCATCAGCTTGCCGCCGGCGCCGCCTTCTTCGGCCGGCTGGAAGATGACGGCGACACTGCCGGTGAAATTGCGTGTTTCCGCCAAATATTTGGCGGCTCCCAGCAGCATGGCGGTGTGGCCGTCATGGCCGCAGGCGTGCATCTTGCCGGGTGTCTTCGATGCCCAGGGCTTGCCGGAAATCTCGGTCATCGGCAAAGCATCCATATCTGCGCGCAGGCCGATGGTGCGACCTTCGCCAGTGCCACGGATGATGCCGACGACGCCGGTGCGGCCGATGCCGGTGACGATCTCGTCGACACCGAAGCTTTTCAGCTTGTCAGTGACGAAGGCGGCGGTCTCCTCGACAGCGTACAGCAAGCCCGGATGGGCGTGGATGTGGCGGCGCCATTCGGTCACTTCGTCCTGCAGTTCCGCTGCTCTGTTCAAGATGGGCATGGTCGATTTTCCTGCTGATCAATCTCTTTGATATGGCGTGGGAAGACGGAAATAAACCGTCGATCACCTTTGCCTTCTCATAGCCATATAGGTTAAATACCTGCGAGGTTCGAGAAAATTCCGGACACTGAAGGACAGACCGTGCCGACGAAGCAGAATTCTTTGTTTGCCGCCTTGCGGCTTTTGCCGGTGGGTGCTGCCGTCACAGCGCTTTTCCTGAGCGGTGCATCCGCAGCCTTTGCAAACCCACACATCCTTGTCGATGTCAGTACCGGCCGCGTGCTGGAGCACGAGGAAGCGTTCCGCAAATGGTATCCCGCGTCGCTGACCAAGCTGATGACGGTCTATACGACGTTTCGCGCCATCCAGGCCGGCCAGATCAGCCTCGACACCCCGGTGGTGATGTCGAAGCACGCCGCTGCCCAGCCTGCCGCCAAGATGTATTTCAAGCCCGGCCAGAAGATGACGCTCGATAATGCGTTGAAGATGATGCTGGTGAAATCGGCCAACGATCTGGCCATGGCTGTTGCCGAGACGGTCGGCGGATCCGAGCAGGGCTTCGTCGCCAAGATGAACGCGGAAGCAGCGCGACTCGGCATGACGAGTTCGCATTTCATCAATCCGAACGGCCTGCCCGGCAAGGGGCAGTACACGACGGCGCGTGATCTCGCGATCGTAACCGTCGCCCTGCGTCGCGAGTTTCCACAGTATGCCGGCTATTTCGCGCTCGAGGGCTTTACCAACGGCGTCAAGCAGGTGCCCAACATCAACTTGCTGATCGGCCGCTACAACGGTGCCGATGGTATGAAGACCGGCTTCATCTGTGCATCCGGCTTCAACCAGATCGCCTCGGCGACGCGCAACGGCCGGACGCTGGTATCCGTCGTGCTCGGCACCAACAGCCTGGCTGAACGCGCCGACATGTCGGCCGACATGCTCGAAAAAGGCTTTACCTCGCAGTTTCCCGGCAACGACACCTTGCAGACATTGAAACCCTATGGTCCCGGCCAGGACCAGGTGGCGGACGTTACCAACGATATCTGCAGCGCCAAGGGCGCGCAGATGCGCAGCGAGACGCGCGACCCGACAGGCCGGATGAAGGTGCTTTCTCCCTATATCCACGAGATGACCCATACCCCCAACTTCACCTATGCCGGGCTGATCGGCGGCGGACCCGATGCGGCGGCCGACAAGGCGTCTGTCGCGAAGAGTTCGCAACAGGTATCCGGCGATGTCGCAGGCATTCCGGTTCCGCAGCCGCGCCCGACCAACTGATCGGACCCAGATCATGAACAGCACGCCTGACAAGGTGCCGGTGTCCATCCTCACCGGCTTTCTCGGCGCCGGCAAGTCGACGCTTCTCAACCGCATCCTGAAGGATCCGGAGATGCGCGACACGGCGGTCGTCATCAACGAATTTGGCGATGTCGGCATCGACCATCTGCTGGTCGAGAGCTCCGGCGACTCTATCATCGAATTGTCCGATGGTTGCCTCTGCTGCACCGTGCGCGGGGAGCTGGTCGATACGCTGGCGATGCTGATGGACCGGATGCAGACCGGCCGCAGCCGCACGCTGCGCCGCGTCGTCATCGAGACGACGGGGCTTGCCGACCCGGCGCCTGTGATGCAGGCGATCATGGGCAATCCCGTCATCGCCCAGAGCTTCGATCTCGACGGCATGGTCACTGTCGTCGATGCCGTCAACGGGCTGCAGACCCTCGACAATCACGAGGAAGCGCGCCGGCAGGTGGCAGTCGCCGACCGGCTGATCATTTCCAAGGGCACCATGGCGGGTGCTGCTTCATCGTCAGCGCTGGAAGCGCGGCTGCGGCTGCTCAACCCGCGCGCCCCGATCGTTGACGGCGACAGCGAGGAGGCTGCCCGCGCCGCCATCCTCGTCAACGGCCTGTACGATCCCGGCTCGAAAATTGCCGATGTCGGCCGCTGGCTGCAGGACGAGATGACCGCCGATGCCCACGATCACGCGCATCACCATGAGCATGAGCATGATCAGGGCCATGGGCATGGTCATCATCACCATGATCACCATCATGGCGACGGGCATCAGCATGGCCATGACGTCAATCGTCACGATGCGTCGATCCGGTCGTTCTCGATTGTCGAGAGCCAGCCGATCGATCCGATGGCGCTGGATATGTTCATCGACCTGCTGCGCTCGGCGCATGGGGAAAAGCTGTTGCGCATGAAGGCCATCGTGGCGCTGAAGGATCGTCCCGAGCGGCCTGTCGTGCTGCATGGCGTCCAGAACATCTTTCACGCGCCGGTGCGACTGCCGGCGTGGCCGGATCCAGCCGACAGGCGGACGCGCATGGTGCTGATCACCAAGGATCTGCCGGAAAGTTTCGTCAAGGACCTGTTCGACGCCTTCCTCGGCAAGCCGCGCATCGACATGCCGGACCGAGAGGCATTGGAAAACAATCCGCTGGCGATCCCGGGAATGCGCCTGTAGTCAACCCTTGCGGATCGTGAAGCGATGGCCGTCCGCCGTGCTGGCGCTGTCCAGCAGCGTATGGCCGTTTTCGTTGCAGAAATGCGGGATGTCGATGATGGCCAGCGGATCGCTGGTCTCGACAGTCAGCACTGCGCCCTGTGGCATCGAAGCCAGTTTTTTCCGGGTCTTCAAAACGGGAAGCGGACATTTCAGTCCGCGCAGGTCATAGGTCCCGGCGTCGAGCCTACTCACTCTTAGACCAGAATTTCCAGAACGGCGGCTTCTTGTCGGAAGGCTGGTCCTGAGCTGTCTCGACCGGGGAGGGGACCTGCGCATAGGCCAGTGGGTTCTGGGCCGGTACCGGCACGGTCGCCGGCAATGTCACGGCTACGGCTGTCGGGGCCAATGTCGCTGCCGGCGCGCTGCCTACCGTCGGCACAGAGGCAGTCGTCATCGGCAGTTGCGCAATGCTACCCTTGGCATTGTGGACGCCCGACGGCATTCCGGCCATGATGGTCGGAGATGTCGTCGGAAGGTTCGACTGGCGAGCCATCAGCGTTTCGAGTTCGGTGACCTTCATGATCTTGCCGGCAGCCAGGGCCGAGCCCGTCGGTGCGTATGCCAGATCGTGGCCGGCACGCTGCTTGGCGACGACCGCCTTGCGCTCGGCTTCGGTCGGGTCGTACCAGGCGGTATCGCTATATTTGCTCATCGCCTTGTCGTAATCGAGCTTGTAGATCTTGTTGTAGGCGACCAGAGCCGACTGCAGGGCAGGCGGCGTGGTCATGGCAGGGCATTTGCCGCTTGCAGTGAAGGGACCGTCGGACTGCTGGTTGAAGACGTATTTCTTCTCGCAGACCTCGACTTCCGGCGGACGCTTGGTCACCTCGAAATCGTCGTACCCGACCTTCAGCATCTTCCAGAAGTCGATATTGGAATTGAGGCGATGGCGGACCATGTTCTCGGCTGTCATGCGGAACGGAAAGGCTTCGAGCTGGATGGTCTTCTGGCCGCCCTTGAAGGCGTCGCGCGCGAAGGCGTAGATTTCGAGAACCTGCTGGTCCGTCATCGAATAGCAGCCGGACGACGAGCAGGCGCCGTGAATCATCAGATTGACGCCGCTGCGGCCGTTGGCGCTGTCGTATTTGTTCGGGAAGCCGGTGTTGATGGCCAGGTAATATTTCGAATTCGGATTAAGGTTGGCCGGCGTCAGGTTGTAGAAACCTTCGGGCGCCTGCCGGTCGCCTTCCTTGACCTTCGGGCCAAGGCGGCCGGACCACGCACAGATCTTGTATTCAGCAATCTTGTCGAAGCGGTTGTCGGTCTTCGCCTTCCAGATCTCCATGACACCCTCTTCCTTGAGGATGCGGATCATGATCGGCGAGTTGCGGTCCATGCCCTTTTTCGCCATTTCGGCGACGATGCGGTCCGGGAGCGGCTGCTCGACCTTGTTCTTGACCTTAGACAGGTCGATCGAGGTTGCTGAATCGAGCGTGTCGTTGCAGCCGGCGAGTGCCAGCGCCATCAGGGAAAGAGAGGCAAGGTAACGAATGCGCATGTGTGACTAAGCCCTAGACGCGAAACGGGTCGGGTGACCCTTATCGCAAACCCATCAAAGGAACCAAAATCATAGGCGTTTATGCTTGACGATTCCTTACCAGCCTATGCATCGGCCGGTGCCCCCAGGCAAGCAATTCTTTGCCCGAGGTTCGTTGGATAACATCAATGTGGCCAAGATTTGGCTTTTTACGGCAGAATTTCGCGCGATTTTCTACGTTTGGACGGGTTTCGCCTAGAGATTGCGGCCCATGGCGAGGAATTTCTGGCGTCGTTCGTTGCGGACCTGCTCGCCGGACAGACCAGAAAACTCACCGAGCGCTGTCGCGATGACGTTGCCGGTCGAGGCGATTGCGGCTTGCGGATCGCGGTGCGCGCCGCCGAGCGGCTCGGGAATGATGCCGTCGATGACACCGAAGGCTTTCAGGTCCTCGGCCGTGATCTTCATGTTTGTGGCAGCTTCCTTCGCACGGGCGGAATCCCGCCAGAGGATGGAGGCCGCACCTTCGGGCGAGATGACGCTGTAGATCGAATGTTCCAGCATGTAGACGCGGTTGCCGGTGGCAATCGCGATGGCGCCGCCAGACCCGCCTTCGCCAACGATGACCGAGATGATCGGCACCTTGAGGCCGAGACACATTTCCGTCGAGCGGGCGATGGCTTCCGCCTGTCCACGCTCTTCGGCACCGACGCCGGGATAGGCGCCTGCGGTATCGACGAGGGTGATGACCGGCAAGCCGAAGCGATCCGCCATCTCGAGTACGCGGATGGCCTTGCGGTAGCCCTCGGGCCGGGCGCTGCCGAAGTTGTGTTTCAGCCGCATCTTGGTATCGCTGCCCTTTTCCTGGCCGATGACAGCAACAGGCTGGCCACGGAAGCGCGCGAGGCCGGCCTGGATGGCGGCGTCCTCGGAAAATTTCCGGTCGCCGGCCAGAGGCGTGAATTCCTCGAACAAGGCTGCAGAATAATCGATGAAATGCGGTCGCTGCGGATGGCGCGCGACCTGCGTCTTCTGCCAGGCATTGAGCTTGGAGTAGATCTCGAGCGTTGCTTCGTGGACGCGGCCTTCTAGCCTGTTCACCTCATCGGAAGTGTCGATGCTTTCGTCTTCCAGGGCCAGCTTCTTCAGCTCGTGGATCTTGCCCTCGAGGTCCGAGATGGGCTTTTCGAAATCGAGATATTGGTGCATGAGGGGCGTTTCCGTTCCTTTTGCGCGGGCGGGGTTGTCAGGCTCCGGCCTTTGTTGCCGGTCCTAATCCTGCTTTTTCGCCTGTTTGGCAAGGGGGTGGTGCGTTTGCACCAGTTGGTGAAGGCGTTCTTCCAGCACATGGGTATAGATCTGCGTGGTGGAAATGTCCGAATGGCCAAGCAGTTCCTGCACCACGCGCAGATCGGCGCCGTTGGCAAGAAGATGGCTGGCAAAGGCATGCCGCAGCACGTGCGGCGATATCAGCGATGGCGTCAGGCCGGCGCGGATGGCGAGGTCCTTGAGGTCGCGGGCAAACACCTGGCGCGGCAGATAGCCTTCCTTCGAAGAGGATGGAAACAGCCACGGACTTTCCGGTGGTGGCTCCTTGGCGGCGGCCTCCTGCGCAAGGCGCATCTGTCCATAGGCCTTCATCGCCGATATGGCCGAGTGCGACAGCGGCACCATGCGCTCCTTGTTGCCCTTGCCGCGGATCATCAGGAAGCGGCCTTCGTGGTCCAGTACCTTGGCGGAAAGCGAGACAAGTTCGCTGACGCGCATGCCGGTCGCATAGAGGAGTTCCAGCAGCGCCAGCATCCGCACGCGCTGCAGCTTGTTCGGCCCGTCCAGTTCGGCTTCGGTTTCAGCCTGCGCCAGAAGGCGGCTGACCTCTTCGACGCCCATGATCTTTGGCAGTGCGCGGCCCTTTTTAGGCGCATCGAGAATACCGGTCGGGTCGTCGGTGCGCAGCCCTTCGGCATAGAGAAACTTGTAGAACTGCCGCATCGCCGACAGGCGGCGGGCCTGCGAGGATGCCTTGAAGCCCTGGTTCGAGAGGCCTGTGAGATAGGCACCGAGATCGGTGGACGCCGCCTCCGTCATTCGGACGGCACGGGCCTTGAGGAAGCCGTGCAGGTCGTCGAGATCGTGCTGATAGGACGACAGCGTGTTGAGCGCCGCACCGCGCTCGGCGCTCATCATTTCGAGGAAAGCTTCCATGTGGGCGCGTCCGAGATCTCTCATGGCTTGATCGTGCCTGTCGATGGCGGATTGAGCTTTTCGGCCGGGATGCGGATTGTGATATCGCGCGGCTTAGGCTCGACGAAAACGGCCAGTGCCCACATCGCTCCATAGACCGTCCCCGCTATCACCGCGCAGAAAACAAGGAAGCGAAACAGTGTGGGCATGCAGTCTCCTGGGTGTGCGGCAAGAGGCCAAGGGCATTTCGGCAAGGCCAGCGTTAGCGAAGATGTATTGCAGAGGTGTTTATACTGCGGCGACTTGACGCTATGGGCGCATTTGACGATACCCTTTGCAAACAATTTATGAATGGCCCGATGTGTGAACCTGTCCTAACCCTTGCGCAAAGCCTCAAAGACAGAGCCCGAGCGGCGCTCGGTCAGCGCAATCTTATCCTCGTCGGTCTTATGGGTGCCGGCAAAACCTCGATAGGTCGGCTCGTTGCAACCCATCTCGCAATTCCCTTCGTCGATGCCGATGCCGAGATCGAGCGGGTGTCGCGAATGACCATATCCGAACTGTTTACGGCCTATGGAGAAGAAGAGTTTCGGTCGCTCGAAACGCGGGTGATCAAGAGACTGCTGAAAGGCGGCCCGCGTGTCGTCTCGACCGGCGGCGGTGCTTTCGTCAACGATCGCACCCGCTGGCATATCAAGCGCAAAGGCCTCTCGATATGGCTGAAGGCCGATCTTGACGTGCTCTGGGAGCGCGTCAACAAGCGCGATAGTAGGCCGCTGTTGAAGACCGGGGATCCCAAGGCGACGCTCGAGGGCCTGATGAAGGCGCGTTATCCGATCTATGCGGAGGCTGATCTCACCGTCATGTCGCGCGATGTCCACAAGGATATCATCGCCCGTGACGTGCTGGCGGCGATCCTCCGCACAAGCCAGGAAAGTAAAGTATCATGAGTGCCATTCCTGACGTGTCCGAGCGTCTCGTCCACGTGCCGCTCGGCGAACGGGCCTACGATATCCTGATCGGCCCCGGCCTGATCGCGCGCGCCGGTGCGGAGATTACCGCGCGCCTTAGGGGTCGGCGGGCTGCCGTCATCACCGACGAAAATGTCGGTCCGCTGTATCTCGCCGCCCTGACAGCCAGCCTCGAGGCTGCTGGCATCGCTGTTGCCAGCCTGGTGCTGCCGGCCGGCGAGAAGACAAAGAGCTTCGAGCCGCTGATGACGGTCTGCGACGCGGTGCTGGAAGCCCGCGTCGAGCGTAACGACATGGTGATCGCGCTCGGTGGCGGCGTCATCGGCGATCTCGCCGGCTTTGCAGCCGGTATCGTCCGGCGTGGCGTGCGCTTCGTTCAGGTGCCGACCTCGCTGCTGTCGCAGGTGGATTCCTCCGTCGGCGGCAAGACCGGCATCAACACCCGCCAGGGCAAGAACCTCGTCGGCGTCTTTCACCAGGCGGACCTCGTGCTGGCCGACAGCGACGTGCTGAATACGTTGAGCGAACGGGAATTCCGGGCCGGATATGCCGAAGTCGCGAAATACGGGCTGATCGACAAGCCGGACTTCTTTGCCTGGCTCGAGGCCAACTGGCGTGACGTGTTTGCCGGCGGCCCGTCCCGCATCGAGGCTATTGCCGCCAGTTGCCAGGCGAAGTCCGATGTGGTGGTGGCCGACGAGCACGAAAACGGCGCGCGGGCGCTGCTCAATCTCGGACATACCTTCGGCCACGCGCTGGAAGCGACCACGAATTACGACAGCAGCCGGCTGGTGCACGGCGAGGGCGTCTCCATCGGCATGGTGCTCGCCCATCGGTTTTCCGCCCGGCTCAATCTGGCGAGCCCCGACGATGCGACCCGGGTCGAGGCACATCTGAAGGCGGTCGGCCTGCCGACGCGCATGAGCGATATCCCGGGCGCCTTGCCACCAGCAGAGATGCTGATGAAAGCCATCGGCCAGGACAAGAAGGTAAAGAGCGGCAAGCTGACCTTCATCCTCACGCACGGCGTCGGCCAGGCCTTCGTCGCCGACGATGTTCCCTCTTCGGAAGTGCTGAGCTTCCTCAAGGAAAATCACCCGCAATGACCATCGAAGGCACATTCGCAGCACTTGCGGAATATTGGCCGCAGTTCCTGTCCATCGTCCTGCTCGTTCTGGTCTCGGCCTTCTTTTCCGGTTCCGAAACGGCGCTGACGGCGGCATCGCGCAGCCGCATGCATACGCTCGAGGCCAATGGCGAGATCCGTGCTGCTGTCGTCAACGGGCTGATCGAGCGTCGTGACCGGCTGATCGGGGCGCTGCTGATCGGCAACAATCTTGCCAACATCCTGTCTTCGTCGATTGCCACCAGCCTGTTCCTCGGGCTGTTCGGCAGCTCGGGCGTGGCACTGGCCACCCTGGCGATGACCGTCATCCTGGTCATTTTCGCCGAAGTCCTGCCAAAGAGCTGGGCGATCTCGGCACCGGACCGTTTCGCGCTCTATGTCGCGCCGATGGTCAAGCTGTTCGTGGCGGTGGTCGGGCCGCTGTCGAGCGTCGTCAATGTCATCGTCCGGCAGATCCTGGCGCTGTTCGGCATCAACCTTTCCAAGGAAGTGTCGATGCTGTCGGCCCACGAGGAACTGCGCGGCGCCGTCGACTTCCTGCACCGCGAGGGATCGGTGGTGAAGGCCGACCGCGACCGTCTCGGCGGCGTCCTCGACCTCAGCGAACTCGAACTGTCCGACATCATGGTTCACCGCACGTCGATGCGGGCCGTCAACGCCGACGACGCGCCGGAGGCGGTGGTCCGCACCATGCTGGAAAGCCCTTATACGCGCATGCCTCTATGGCGCGGGACGACCGACAATATCATTGGCGTCATCCATGCCAAGGACCTGCTGCGGGCGCTGGCAGAGCCGAACGTCGAGCCGGAGAACCTCGATGTCGCCAAGATCGCGCAAAAGCCGTGGTTCGTGCCCGATAGCACCAATCTCGAGGACCAGCTGAACGCCTTTCTGCGGCGCAAGCAGCATTTTGCAGTGGTCGTCGACGAATATGGCGAGGTGCAGGGCATCGTCACCCTGGAGGATATCCTCGAAGAGATCGTCGGTGACATCGCCGACGAGCACGATCTCGATATCCAGGGCGTGCGGCAGGAGGCGGACGGCTCGATCGTCGTCGATGGCGTGGTGCCGATCCGCGATCTCAACAGGGCCCTCGACTGGAACCTGCCGGACGAGGAGGCAACGACGATCGCCGGCCTGGTCATCCACGAATCCATGACCATCCCCGAGGAACGCCAGGCCTTCACCTTCTACGGCAAGCGCTTCATTGTCATGAAGCGCGAGAAGAACAGGATTACCAAGCTGCGCATCCGGCCGGCTGAGGCGGCAGATACGGATCCTGTGTAGGGCTGAGGCGGGCTTAGTCGCCGTCCGATGGCGGCGTTGCTGCTATCTGCAGCACCTTGGACGTCGATTTGATAACGCGACAAAACTCACCTCCCTCATCCCTGTGCTTGTCACAGGGATCCAGCCGTGGCGCGTCTGCGCGGCGAGAAGATGCACTTAAGTTGAGAGAGTTCTGTCGCGCCCAAGGACTTGGGCGCACTGGATTCCTGTGACGAGCACAGAAATGAGGGCGGAGAGAGTGGCGCTCTAACTTTGGCTGTAACCCCGCCTCTGAAGCGCGACGCTGGTTCATCAGCCGGCTGCTAGAACCCCGGCCAGACCTACCAGGCGATCTCTTCACCCGGTGCTGCGGGCTCGATGGCCAAGGCGTGGAGGCCGGCGTCTAGTTCGGGTTTCAGGAGGGCGGTGATGGCGCGGTGGCGGGCGAGGCGGGGCATGCCGGCGAATTTTTGGGACACGATGCGAACCCGCATGTGGGTTTCCCCGGCGCCGGTGATGTCGGGATGGTGGCCGGCGTGGAGATGGCTTTCGTTGATGACGGCAAGGCGCTCGGGCGCGAAATTCTGCGTCAGCGTTTCTTCGATGCGCGATTGAACGGTCATGATCTGCAGCCTGCTTCGGTTTCAAGAAAACGGATCACAAAGCCTGCAAGATTCCGGTTTGTCAATTCTTGTTGTAGGCCGCCGGACGTCCCATAATTAGCCCCATGGGACTAGACTCAAAATTCTTCGATGGCATCCGGACACGCCGTAGAAAGGTACCGGACGAGACGCCTGCCGACCCCATCTGCACATGGGACGGCTGCGAGAAGAAGGGTGTGCATCGCGCGCCGGTCGGCCGCAATGCCGAAGGCAAATTCTTCCTGTTCTGCTTCGAGCACGTCCGCGAGTACAACAAGGGCTATAATTACTTCTCAGGCCTGTCGGACAGCGAGATCGCCCGCTACCAGAAGGAGGCGATCACCGGTCACCGCCCGACCTGGAGCGTCGGCGTCAACAAGGCAGCGCGCAACAGCCCGCTGCATTCCGAGGTCCGCTCCGGCGCCCACCCGAGGATGCGCGATCCGTTCGGCTTCGTGGCGGAAGGGCTCGGTCGGGGACCCCGTTTCGAAGCGCCAGCGCGCAAGTTGAAAACACTGGAGGCCAAGGCCTTCGACACGATGGATTTGACCTTCGGCGCCACGGCGACCGAGATCAAGAGCCGCTACAAGCAACTCGTCAAGAAACACCATCCGGATGCCAATGGCGGTGACCGGGGCTCCGAAGACCGCTTCCGGGCCGTCGTCCAGGCCTATCAATTGTTGAAGCAGAACGGTTTTTGTTAATCCGTCTCCTTGAGTTCGAAATGGGATGAGGTATGGTCCAGATCGACCGGGACAGCCGGGCGGCCAAGGCGTGATCCCGCGCGTTTGTCGCTGCGATCTCCGGTCGACACTCCGGGCGCGGCGTTTCTTGTCCGGGACTTTGCTTGTCATGCTCTCCGGCGCAGCCCGGTCGCACAGAGATTTCGCTTTAGTCCCGGAGAAGAATCGCCGTCGTCTTGACCATTCGAGATGAGCGGCCATCTTCGGTGGCGAAGCAGTCGCGACAAAGAACATGCAATGCGGCCGGGTGCGATCACCCGCCTTGGAGACATGATGAGTAAGATTGACGTTGATATCTCGCAGCTGCCCGACACCACGGTTTCGCTGCGCGAAGCCTTCGGTATTGATTCCGACATGCGCGTGCCGGCCTACAGCAAGGGCGACGCCTATGTTCCGGACTTCGATTCGGACTACCTCTTCGACCGCGACACGACGCTCGCCATCGTCGCCGGCTTCGCGCATAACCGGCGCGTGATGATTTCGGGCTACCACGGCACGGGCAAATCGTCGCATATCGAGCAGGTCGCCGCGCGCCTCAACTGGCCCTGCGTGCGTATCAACCTCGACAGCCATGTCAGCCGTATCGACCTTGTCGGCAAGGATGCCATTGTCGTTAAGGACGGCATGCAGATCACCGAGTTCAAGGACGGCATCCTGCCCTGGGCCTACCAGCATAATGTCGCGCTCGTGTTCGACGAATACGATGCTGGGCGCCCGGACGTGATGTTCGTCATTCAGCGCGTGCTGGAATCGTCGGGTCGCCTGACGCTTCTCGACCAGAGCCGCGTCATCCGCCCGCATCCCGCCTTCCGCCTGTTTGCCACCGCCAACACCATCGGCCTCGGCGACACGACGGGCCTTTATCACGGCACGCAGCAGATCAACCAGGCGCAGATGGACCGCTGGTCGATCGTCTCGACGCTGAACTACCTGCCGCACGAGCAGGAAGTGAACATCGTCGCCGCCAAGGTCAAATCCTTCCGCACGACGGCCGGCCGCGAGACCGTTTCGAAGATGGTACGGGTTGCCGACCTGACGCGCGCTGCCTTCATGAACGGCGACCTGTCGACCGTGATGAGCCCGCGTACCGTCATCACCTGGGCTGAGAACGCCGAGATTTTCGGTGATGTCGCCTTCGCCTTCCGCGTCACGTTCCTCAACAAGTGCGACGAGCTTGAGCGTCCGCTGGTGGCCGAGCACTATCAGCGCGCCTTCGGCGTCGAGCTGAAGGAAAGCGCCGCCAACATCGTTCTCGAGGCCTAGAGCATTTCATGCTCGACATGATAGCTCGGAAAGACTGAAGTCATATGGCAGGTCGTGGAGACAATCTGAAGGGCAAGCCCGGCACGCAGGTCGATATGGAGCCGTTGCGCCGGGCGATCACCGGCTGCGTGCGCTCGATTGCCGGCGACGGCGAAGTCGAGGTGACGTTTGCCAACGAACGTCCGGGCATGAGCGGCGAGCGCATCCGCCTGCCAGAAATGTCGAAGCGGCCAACGCTGCATGAGCTTGCCGTTACCCGCGGGCTCGGCGATTCCATGGCGCTGCGTCTTGCCTGCCACGATGCGCGCGTTCATGCGACGATGGCGCCGCAGGGCACCGACGCCCGCACCATCTTCGATGCCGTCGAGCAGGCGCGCGTTGAATCGATCGGGACGTTGCGGATGGATGGCGTCGCCGCCAACATCTACTCCATGAATACCGAGAAATATGCCAAGGCGAACTTTGCCGGTGTCGAGCGTCAGGAAGATGCGCCGCTCGGCGAAGCCATGGCGATGATCATCCGCGAGAAGCTGACCGGCCAGAAGCCGCCGGAAAGCGCTGGAAAGGTGCTCGATCTCTGGCGTCCGTTCATCGAGGAAAAGACCGCCGGCGCTCTGGATGCGCTGCCGGCTGCGATCAACGACCAGCAGGCCTTTGCCCGCGCCATGCGCCACGTCCTCTCAGCCATGGAAATGGCCGAGGACTACGGCGACGACGAGACCGAGCAGAACGACGAGGACAGCACCTCCGAGGAAGACCAGCCACGCAGCGACGAGCAGGACCAGGACGAGGTCGACGAAGATGCCGGCGCTGACGCCGCGCCCGCTGAAGACAGCGAGCAGGCCGACGAGCAGATGGACGACGGCGAGATGGACGGCGCGGAGATTTCCGACGACGACATGACCGACGAGGGCGAGGACGATTCCGAAACGCCCGGCGAGACGCGCCGCCCGAACACTCCTTTCTCCGATTTCAACGAAAAGGTCGACTATCACGTCTTCACCGAGGATTTCGACGAGACCATCAGCGCGTCGGAGCTTTGCGATGCCTCCGAACTGGAGCGGTTGCGGGCGTTTCTCGACAAGCAGCTGGCCCATCTTCAGGGTGCCGTCGGACGCCTCGCCAATCGGATGCAGCGCCGCCTGATGGCGCAGCAGAACCGGTCGTGGGATTTCGACCTGGAAGAGGGCTATCTCGACCCCGCCCGCCTGACGCGGATGATCATCGACCCGATGCAGCCGCTGTCGTTCAAGATGGAACGCGACACGCAGTTCCGCGATACGGTGGTGACGCTGCTGATCGACAATTCCGGCTCGATGCGCGGACGGCCGATCACGGTTGCCGCCACTTGCGCCGATATCCTGGCGCGTACGCTGGAGCGCTGCGGCGTCAAGGTCGAGATCCTCGGCTTCACGACCAAGGCCTGGAAGGGCGGGCAGTCCCGCGAGACATGGCTTGCCGGCGGCAAGCCGCAGACGCCGGGCCGCCTCAACGACCTGCGCCACATTATCTACAAGTCGGCTGACGAGCCGCTACGCCGGGCGCGCAACAATCTCGGCCTGATGATGCGCGAAGGGTTGCTGAAGGAAAATATCGACGGCGAGGCGTTGATCTGGGCGCATAACCGGCTGCTGGCGCGGCGCGAGCAGCGCAAGATCCTGATGATGATCTCGGATGGTGCGCCCGTCGACGATTCGACGCTGTCGGTCAATCCGGGCAATTATCTGGAGCGCCACCTGCGCGCCGTCATCGAGCAGATCGAGACCCGTTCGCCTGTCGAACTTCTCGCCATCGGCATCGGCCACGACGTGACACGCTATTATCGTCGCGCCGTCACGATCGTCGATGCCGACGAACTGGCCGGCGCCATGACGGAGCAGCTGGCATCGCTGTTCGAAGACCAGACGCAGCTGCGCGGTAGCCGGCGGCGCCGGGCTGGCTGACAACGCGCCGCCGGTTTTCGCCGACGGCTGTTTCCTGATATCCGAGGGCCTGATGAAGCGACTTTCCCGCGTCTGCCTGCTGGCCGCGCTGCTGGCCGGCTGTGTGTCTGCCGGCGATCCCTCCGCCGGCGGACCTGCCGAGATCCGTGCCAGCAAGATATCCGCTTTTCGTTTTGGCTCGACGGTGACTAAATTCGGCGATCTCGAGTTTCTGGGCGGCCTTCAGATGACCTCGAGCAACGATCTGTTCGGTGCCGCCTCGGCCATCCGGCTGCGGCCAGACCACCGGCACTTCGTCTCCGTGCTCGATACCGGGCACTGGTGGACAGGCGCCATCGACCGTGATGCCGATGGCAAGCTGCAGGGCATCTCCGAGGCGGTCATCACGCCGATGATCGACCGGTTTGGCCAGATGCACGAAGGCAAGGGCGCAATGGATGCCGAGGGCGTTGCGCTGCGCGGCAACACCGTGCTTGTCAGCTACGAGCAGAACCACCGGGTCGACGTCTATCCCGATCCCGGCTTCGAGACGTCCAAGCCGTCGGGCTCGATCCCTATCCTCATGAACCGCAATGCGTTGCGCGGCAACCAGAGCCTCGAAGCGCTGATGATTGGCCCGCCGGGCAGCCCGCTTGCCGGCAATGCCGTACTGGTGACGGAACGCAGCCTCGACAAGGACGGCAACATGCTCGCCGCCATTCTCGACGGCCCCCTGAAAGGCCGCTTCACCGTCCGCCATTACGATGACTACGATGTCAGCGACGGGGTGTTCCTCCCGGACGGCGACCTGCTGCTTCTGGAACGGCGTTTCGACTTCGCCCACGGCATCGGCATGCGCCTGCGCCGCATTGTCGGCGGCGATATCAAGCCGGGTGCCGTAGTCGATGGAAAGGTGATCTTCGAGGCCAATGCCGACGAACAGATCGACAACATGGAAGGCATAGACGCCTTCCGCGCCGAAGACGGCACGATCCACCTGATCATGGTCTCCGACGACAATCACTCGATCCTGCAGCGCAACCTGATGCTGGAATTCCGGCTTCTGCGGTGAGGAACCGCTACCGGTTTCTCAGGGACAGTCCCTCAGCCCCGAACCGGCTGCGCCGGCTTCAGAACGTTCATGAGGGCGCCGTAGGGCAGCAGCATTACCAGGCCGACGATCAGCTTGACGGAGAAGTCACCGATGGCCCAGGAGATCCAGCGCGGCGCTTCGATCGTGAAGATGCCGAGGATCGGCGCCTGTTCGAGCGCGAATGGCGTGTTGTCGCCGAGGAACACGAAAAAGGCGGCGAAGGACAGAGAGAAGAACAGCACGGTATCGAGCAGAGAGCCCAGCAGGGAGCCAACCAGCGGCGCGCGCCACCACGCCTGGCGGCGCAAGCGGTTGAACAGCACGATGTCGAGCAGCTGGCCTGCCAGATAGGCAGCGCCCGAGGCAATGGCGATGCGCGGCACCGACGAGAAGAACGACATGGCGATACCGACGACGAAGCCGGCAAGCACGACGCGGCGCGCGATGGTCGGGCCGAACTGGCGGTTGGTGAGGTCCGTGACGAGAAAGGCGACCGGGTAGGTGAAGGCACCCCAGGTCAGGATGTCGCCGAGCTTGATGCCGGCAATCTCGCCGTTCAGCGGGAACTGGACGAGAAAATTGGACGCGACGACGACCAGCGTCATCAGGGCAACGTAGATCAGCAGAAAGCGCGGGTTGGGCATTTTTTTATCCTGGGTGATGCCACCAGTTGGAGGGAAGGACCGGTCAAAGCAAAGGCTTGAGCGGATATTATCCGTCAAGCCTTTGAAAGCACGTATAAAGTCAGATCAAGAAAGCTTAGGCAGCGGTCGCTGCAAGTTCTGCAGTCTTCTTGACGATCTGGCGACGAAGCAGGCGAGCGCGCTGGCTCAGCGTGGTTTCGTCGGACTTCAGAAGGAAGGCATCGAGGCCGCCACGGTGTTCGACAGTGCGGAGCGCCGCAGCCGAAACGCGTAGGCGATAACGCTGGCCGAGCGAATCGGAGATCAGCGTTACCTGGCACAGGTTCGGAAGGAACTTGCGCTTGGTCTTGTTGTTTGCGTGGCTGACATTGTTACCCGTCAGGACGGCCTTGCCGGTCAATTCGCACATGCGGGACATGGTACACCTATTTTATTTTTGTCTGCCATCGGAGAGCCTTGCCGGCAAAACCGGTTCCGCAATCCAACAGGCCATGATTGGAAAGTTGCGGTTCTATAGTCAGCGCAGCCTTGGCAGTCAAGCCAAACCTTGGCATTTCCCGCAATTCCGCCAAAAAGCTCGTGCTTGTTGGCATCGCAGACATCGTCACAAGTGTCTATATAGGGTACTACCACTCATATGAAGGCAATCACGATGTCATATCTCGGAAAATGGCTTCTCGTCTCCGTTATCGCCGGATCACTCCCGGCCATGGGTCATGCCGAGGACATGCGGCATGAAACCGAATACCGCGTGGCGCTGGCCGGGCTGCCGATCGCGCACGCCGATTTCAAGACCGAAGTCATCGACAAGCATTTCACCATCAAGGGCACGGTCAGTTCCTCGGGCCTCGCCGATCTTGTGACGACGATCTCGGCGCAAGCCGATGTTGCCGGTGTCGTGGGGCCGCGGAAGCTCGAGACATCGCGCTACACGCTCAATTACAAGAGCGGCCGCAAGCAGCACACCTATGACGTCCTTTACCGCGATGGCAACGTCACATCGTCGACCACGACGCCGGAGCCGCACCGGCCGCAGAACTGGATCCCGGTTGCCGAGGGAGACCTGCGCTCCGTTCTCGATCCGGTGTCGGGGCTGATTTTTCCGGCAAACACCAACGTCTGTGCGCAGACACTGCCGATCTACGACGGCGAGACGCGCATGAACCTGAAGCTGTCTCCGAAGGGCTCCAAGCCGTTTTCGACCGAGGGTTTCAAGGGCGACGCGATCGTTTGCGGCGTGCATTTCACAGCTCTCGGCGGCTACAAGAAGAGCCGTACCGATTTCGACTACCTGAGCAAGAGCAACGACATGGAGATCTGGTTTGCCAAGGCGGACGCCATGAAGGTATATGCTCCCGTCTACGTCCGCATCCCGACCAAGTACGGCACGGTGACAATCACGGCGGTCAAGTACGGCAGTTAACGGCACCTCCTCCGGCAGACACCGGCGCGGTGTCGCAAAGGGGGCAGAATGACATTGCGGGCAACGCTGATCGGTTTTTCGGCAATCCTGATGTGGTCCTTCCTGGCGCTGTTCACTGCCGCCTCCGGGACAATGCCGGCCTTCCAGCTTTCGGCCATCTGCTTTGCCATCGGCAGCATCCCGGGCATTGTGGTTCTGATCCTCAGGCCGGAGCGGATAAAGCTGCTGCGTCAGCCGGCGAAAGTGTGGATCACAGGCATTGCCGGGCTGTTCGGCTATCATTTTCTCTATTTCACGGCACTTAGAAATGCGCCGGCGGTCGAGGCCGGTCTCATCGCCTATCTCTGGCCGTTGCTCATCGTCGTCGGCTCGGCGCTGCTGCCGGGGGAACGGCTGCGCTGGTATCACATCGCAGGCGCCTTTGCCGGGCTCGCCGGGACGGTGCTGATCGTCGGGCGCAACGGGTTTCATTTCGATGCGGCCTATGGGCTCGGCTATGGCGCGGCCGTTCTCTGCGCTTTCACGTGGTCAGGCTATTCGTTGCTGACGCGGCGTTTCGATGCCGTCTCGACCGATGTCGTCACCGGCTTCTGCCTTGCGACGTCGATCCTGTCGCTGCTGTGCCATGTGGGGCTGGAAAGCACTGTCTGGCCGGAAACAGGCTTTCAATGGGCGGCGATAGCCGGTCTCGGGCTGTTGCCGGTCGGGGCTGCCTTCTACGCCTGGGATTATGGTGTCAAGAGCGGCGATATCCAGATCCTCGGTGCCGCCAGCTATGCGGCGCCGTTGCTGTCGACACTGATCCTGACGTTGTTCGGCTTTGCCGAGCCGAGGTGGGGAATTGTCGGTGCCTGCCTGCTGGTGACCGGCGGCGCCGTGCTTGCCGCCCATAAAATGATCCTGCGCCGTCCGCCAGCGCCGGATGTCGCCATTGCCGAATAGGAATCAGGCGTCCGAAGGCTTCCAGCCCGGAGGCGCCATTTCGAAGCTCGAAAATTCAAAGCCCGGGGCGACGGTGCAGCCGACCAGCGTGTAGTCGCCGGTTGTTTCCGCCGCCTGCCACCAGTCGGCGGGTACGATCGCCTGTGGCCGTTCGCCGCTCGCGAAATCTGTCCCGAGGACGATCGTCGTCTTGCCCTGGCCATTCTCCGAGATGTCGAGCGCCAAGGGAGCGCCGGCATAGTAATGCCAGACTTCGGCGGCATCCCGCACACGGTGCCAGTGAGAGCGCTCTCCGGACTGCAGCATGTAATAGATCGCCGTCGAATGACCGCGCGCCTCGCCTGTGCTGTCGCGGAAGGTCTGGACGTACCAGCCACCTTCCGGGTGGGGCTGCATGCCGAGTTCGCGGATGATGTCCTCCGGCCGCATCAGAAATTATCTTTCCGCTTGCGGATTTCGGTGAAGACTTCCTCGTTGGTGCGGCTTTCCATCAAAAGGTTGCGGCGGATGGCCGGATCGGCGGGGCGCAGGAACGGATTGGTTTCCTTCTCCAGCGCCAGCGTCGTCGGGATGGTGAACTTGCCCTCGGCGCGCATCGCCTCGATATCGGCCGCCCGGGCTTTCAGGCGCTCGTTGTCGGGATCGATGGTGAGCGCGAAACGGGCATTGGCCAGCGTGTATTCATGGCCGAAATAGACGGCGGTCTCGTCGGGCAGCACGGCAAGTTTCTGCAGCGAAGCCCACATGTCCGAGGCCGGGCGTTCGAAAAGACGACCGCAGCCGAGCGCGAACAGCGTATCTGCGGCAAACAGCAGCTTGTCGTCCTCGAAGTGGTAGCAGATATGTCCGGCTGTGTGGCCCGGCGTCTCGATGACGTTGACAGTGTGGCTGCCGAACTTGAAGCTGTCGCCGTCACCATAGGCGCGGTCGAGGCCGGGAATGGCGACCGCCTCGTTGAGCGGGCCGAAGATGAGACAGCCGAACTGCTCCTTCAGCGCCAGGTTGCCTTCGACATGGTCGGTGTGATGGTGGGTGGTGAAGATGTGGCTGATCTTCCAGCCACGGCGCCCCGCTGCTGCGGCAACGGCTGCTGCGTCCGGCGCATCGATGGAGGCGGTGAGGCCTGTCTCCGGATCGTGGACGAGAACGCCGTAATTGTCGGTGCGGCAGGTAAATACGTCGAGTTCCAAAGGCTGCATGGCTCAAATGTCCTAACTTTCGTCGGTCGACACGAATGTAGAGGCTGCGGCCTTGAAGTCCAACCGCCGGCTGATAAGATTTACCGTATGCATGCCGATATCGTCGACCTTCGCCAATTCTATCATTCCGAACTCGGCCGGCTGGCGGAGCAATCGATTGCCATGGCGCTGTCGTCGCTCTGGGCGCGATTGCCGGAGGAGCGGCTCGTCGGTCTCGGATATTCCGTGCCCTATCTCGACCGCTTTCGCGCCGATACCGAGCGGACCTTCGCGTTCATGCCGGCGGGGCAGGGGGCGGTGAACTGGCCGATGGGATCGGCGTCGTCGACGGCGCTGATCTTCGACGAAGAACTGCCTTTGCCCGATTCGTCGATCGACCGCGTCCTTCTGGTGCATTCGCTGGAATTTGCCGAAAGCCCGCGCGAGACGCTGAAAGAGCTTTGGCGGGTGCTGGCGCCCGGCGGGCGGCTGGTGATCGTGGTGCCGAACCGGCGTGGCGTCTGGGCGCGGATGGAACATACGCCATTCGGCTCGGGCCGGCCCTATTCGCGCGGCCAGCTGACGGCGCTGTTGCGCGAGACGAACTTCACGCCGGGAGCGACCGCCGAAGCGCTGTTCTTCCCGCCTTCCAAGCTGCGTGCGGTGCTCAGGCTGCGCCGGGCCTTCGAGCGTATCGGCAGGACGCTGTGGCCGGCCTTCTCCGGCGTCATCATCGTCGAGGCGCAGAAACGGCTTTACCAGGGCCTGCCGGTTGCGGTGCGCGCTTCGCGACGTGTGTTCGTGCCCGTGCTGGCGCCGCGCGGCGTGCCCACCACGCGTGAGGAAACCCAGCCGAAGCGCTGAGTGTTGCCGGCTTCCTGCTCGACAAAATCGTCATTCCGGATTAATGCCACGGGATGTTTGAAGCCGGATATGCCGGCCCTTGTCCAAGGTCGATCCCATGAGCAGCGAAATCAGCAAGCCCGTCCCGCGTCCCGGTATTCTCGACATCGCTGCCTATGTGCCGGGCAAGGAAGGTGCGCCGGGTCTTTCCCGCGTGTTCAAGCTGTCCTCCAACGAGACGCCGCTCGGTGCCAGCCCCAAGGCCATCGCCGCCTTCAAGGCTGCCGCCGACGAGCTGGAACGTTATCCGGACGGCCAGGCATTGGCGCTGCGGCAGGCCATCGCCGACGTCAACGGGCTCAATCCGGCGAATATCCTCTGCGGCAACGGTTCCGACGAACTGCTCGGCCTGCTCTGCCACGTCTACCTGGCACCGGGCGACGAGGCCGTCATCACCGAACACGGGTTCCTCGTCTACAAGATCCAGATCATGGGCGCCGGGGCGACGCCTGTTACGGTCAAGGAAAAGGACTGCACTGTCGACGTCGACGCGATCCTTGCCGCCGTCACCGACCGGACGCGGATGGTGTTTATCGCCAATCCCGGCAATCCGACAGGCACCTACGTGCCCGTCAACGACATCAGGCGCCTGCACGCGGCTTTGCCGAAGAACGTGATCCTCGTGCTCGACGCCGCCTACGCCGAATATGTCCGCCGCAACGACTACGAGGCCGGCATCGAACTGGTCTCGGCAAATTCCAATGTCGTCATGACCCGCACCTTCTCCAAGGCCTACGGCCTGGCGGCGCTTCGCGTCGGCTGGATGTTCGGCCCGGCGGAGATCGTCGATGCGCTGAACCGTATTCGCGGACCGTTCAACATGAATGCCCCTGCAATCGCCGCCGGAGCCGCTGCCATGCGCGACCAGGCGTTCGTCGAGACGGCGGTCACCTACAATCTGCTGTGGCTGGACAAGCTGACTGCGGCGTTTGAAGCCATCGGGCTTAAGGTCACGCCATCGGTTGCCAATTTCGTTCTCATCCACTTCCCGGATGTGGACGGCAAGCGGGCCGCCGATGCCGACGAGTTGCTGGCCAGCCGGGGCTATATCCTGCGTGCCGTGCGCGGCTACGGCTTCACCAATTCGTTGCGGATGAGCATCGGCACGGAAGAGGCCAATCGCGGTGTCATCGAGACACTCGGCGAATTCATGGGACGCAAGGCATGAGCGATGTCCAGTTCGACCGGATCGCGCTGATCGGCATCGGACTGATCGGTTCGTCTCTCGCCCATGACATCCGTGGGCTCGGTCTTGCCCGTGAGGTCGTCATCGCGACGCGCGGCGCAGAGACGCTGAAGCGGGCCGAGGAACTGCGACTGGGCGACCGCTACACGCTGTCGTCGGGCGAGGCCGTCAAGGGTGCCGATCTCGTCATCGTCTCGGTGCCTGTGGGCTCCTCGGAGAGTGTCGCCATCGAGATTGCCCCGTATCTGAAGCAGGGTGCCATCGTCACCGATGTCGGTTCGACCAAGGCCTCGGTCATCGCGCAGATGCAACCGCATATTCCGGAGGGCGTGCATTTCATTCCGGGCCACCCCCTCGCAGGCACGGAAAAATCGGGGCCCGACGCGGGTTTTGCTGGTCTTTTCCGGGGACGCTGGTGCATTTTCACGCCTGTCGAAGGCACGGACGAGACGGCGCTGAAGGTGCTGCGGCATTTCTGGGAGACACTTGGTTCCCGTGTCGACGAAATGGACGCTGAACACCATGACAAGGTGCTGGCCATCGTCAGCCACCTGCCGCACCTGATTGCCTACAACATCGTCGGGACGGCAGCCGATCTCGAGACGGTGACGCAGTCGGAAGTGATCAAATATTCCGCCTCCGGCTTTCGCGACTTTACCCGCCTGGCAGCTTCCGATCCCACCATGTGGCGCGATGTCTGCCTGCACAACAAGGATGCGATCCTCGAGATGCTGGCGCGGTTTTCCGAAGATCTCGCCTATCTGCAGCGGGCGATCCGCTGGGGCGAGGGCGACAAGATCATGGAACTCTTCACCCGCACCCGCGCCGTCCGCCGCTCCATCATCGAGGCCGGCCAGGATGTCGACGCCCCCGATTTCGGCCGACACGCGCTCGATCCGAAAGCGCCGTGACGCTCGGTCTCAAGGCGTACCGCCTCAGATCGGCGGGATCTTGCCGACCGGGATGAAGCCGCTGAGCGTGACCGCGCCGTGATCGACGGTGAGATCGACGGACACCTTGTCCTCGCCGGCGGCGAGCGCCTTCAGCAGCTTGCCGGCCATGTCCACCGTCTGCTTGGCGGCAGGGATCGCCTGCTTGATGCTGTCGCGCCAATGGCTGATCTGCTGGATCTCCAGCTTGAACTGGCCGGACAGAAAGCCGTCGTCGTCGAAGGAGAACGGCCCTGACAGGGTCATGATACGGCCGTCGCCGATGTCGGTCGTTACCTTGCGCAGGATACCCGATGCGCCAAACAGGCCGCGCCCGTCCTTTTCGCTGCCGTCGAGCAGCCCCGCCTTGCCGGTCAGCGTCACATCGATCTCGGCCGCGAGCGCCGGAAGCTGCGGGAAATCCTTGATGATGGCGTTGGAGTTCTTCACCTCGAAGACGGCTTCGAGGTCTTCACCGTTCTGGCGGACATGGATCTCCGTCTTGTCGGCCGTAAAATTCACCGTCTGGCCGGTTGCCGAGGAGACGACGGCGGTCTTGAGGCCGTTGATCGTGGTGGCGCCCTGCTCGATGCCGTTGCCCCGGGTGACCATGGTGGATTGTAGCGCTGCCCATTCGGAGGAGATGGTCAGTCCCTGCGAGGTTCGGATCTCTGCCGGGGAATTCAGCTGCCACTCGATGTTGCCGGGCGCGTAGACGTGAGCCGAGGCGCTGAGGTCGTCGAAGGTGGCGGACACACCCCGTGTGTGGTCGTCGACCTGGACCTTGGAGCAGGTCAGGCCGATGCGGAAGGGAAAGCCCTGCTGGTCGAGGTCCGTACACTGGCCGGTAAAGCCTGCCGCATCCTGTTTGCCCAGCGCCCGCAGGACATTGGTCTTCAGCGCCGAGGCGGCATAGAACCAGCCGGCGGTGTAGACTGCGGCCAGCAGGACGATGATCCCCAAAAGGATGAACATCCCCCGGAAGCCTCTGCCGGATCGCTCGCTCTGGCTTGACGCTGACATGATGTTCTCCAATGGTGCACAGCAATGCTGATGTGAGTATGGCTTTGGATATGGACGAATTTTGGGTGTTTGGCTACGGATCGCTCATGTGGAATCCGGGTTTCGCCTTTTTGGAACAAGCGGATGCCGTCATTTTCGGTTATCGCCGTTCGCTCTGCGTTTATTCCTGGGTGCATCGTGGCAGCGAGGCCAGCCCCGGGTTGGTGCTCGGCCTCGACCGTGGCGGGGCCTGCCGTGGCGTGGCGTTCCGGGTGGCGGACGCGGACAGGGATGCAGTGCTTTCCTACCTCAGGGAGCGGGAACTGGTGACCAGGGTCTACCTCGAGCGCCTCGCTCCGATCCGGCTTGCAGACGGCCGCCGGGTGACCGCTGTGGCTTATGTGGTCGACCGCCATCACAGGCAATATGCCGGCGCGCTCGATCCGCTGACAGCTGCCCGCATCGTCGATGTCTCCGTCGGCCAGTCCGGGCCAAACGATGCCTATGTGTTCAATACGCTCACCCATCTCCGCGAGGCTGGCATCCGCGATGCCTGGCTCGAGAGCGTCAATGAAGAAGTGTTGCGGTTGCGAGGCGCTGCCTGAGCTCAGCCGCTGGCCTCTGCCGACGGGGAACTGCGCAGGATTGCCAGTCTTTCGATGGCCGTCGGCGGTAGCGGCAGGTCCGGATTGCGGGCCACGGTTTCCTGCAGCAGTTCGTCGCTGGCAGCCTCGGTCACCTTGATCAGGTGAGCGAAAAAGGCATCGGGGTCCATACCCGGCTGGATCGGGGGCAGGATGCGGACCTTGAAATGGCCGGGATAGCGACGAAAATCGCGGCGTGGCCAGAACAGTCCGGGGTGCATGGCGACCGCCACCACCGGCACATCGAGATCGCGGTACATGCGCGCAATGCCGTATTTGTAGACGGGCTCGGCACCGGGCGGGCGGCGCGTGCCCTCGGGGTAGATGATCAGCTGTCGGCCTGCCGCCAGAACCTCGCGCGTGCGCCTGAGGACCTCGACCATCACCTTGCCACGGGCGCCGCGATTGACCGGGATCATCTGCTGCTTCTTGGCATACCAGCCGAACAGCGGGATCCATAAAAGCTCGCGCTTCAGGATATAGACGGGATCGTCGAGGTAGGGGAGCAGCGCAAACGTATCCCAGAAAGACTGGTGTTTCGGCGCAAACATGTAGCCGCCCTTCGGAATGTTCTCGAGACCCTCGATCTCGAAGGTGGTGCCGACGATCTTCTCCATCAGCCAGACGCTGGATGTGGCCCAGGCCTTGGGAATGGCGTAGCCGGCCTTGCGCGGCATCATGAAATAGATGGGCGAAAGCACGATCATCCGGATGATCAGGTTCAGATAGAAGGCGGCATTGAAGAGGATCGAACGAACGGTGATCATGAAGCTGTCCCGACACGCCTGGTGACGGCGCCTGATCCCGTGCCTACACGATATCGATCTCAATAAAAAGACGGCAGGCGCCGATGCTAGCCCTTGTGCTGCGCGTCGTCCTGCTCCTGCGAGCGAAGGCCTGCAGGGCGGGCAAAACCGAACAGGTTGCGGCCACCGGTCAACAGTACCTTGGCATATTCGGAGAGCATGGTGCGAAGCGCATTCGGGTCGGTAAACCAGGCCTTGGTCTTCAGGTCCGAGTTGACGACGGGATAGGGAATGAAATCCATTTCCGGGTCGGCATAGCGCAGTTCCGCTATGCTGCGCGGCATGTGGTAGTTGTTGGTGACCACCAGCACGCTCTTGTAGCCCTTGGCATGGATCCACTTCACCGTTTCGCTGGCATTGCCGATCGTGTCGATGGCGTCGTAGCCGATATCGACACAGCAGGCGAAAAGATCCGGCGGCGTCTGTGTCGCCTTGGCGATCTGCTTGCGGGTCGTGGCGGGATAGGCGCCCGATATCAGGAGCCGGTTGCCGGCGCCGCTGCGCAGAAGCTCGATCGCCTGGTCGATGCGCTGGTAGCCACCGGTAAGCACGACGATGGCGTCGGCCTTTGGATCAAGTGGCGGCCGTAGGGTGGTGACCGAATCAGCAAAGCGCAGGAAGCCACCGAAAAGGATGGCGCCGGCAAGAATGGTGGCAAAGCCCGTCCAACGCATAATCCGACGGAAAACGCTGCGGCGCGGGGGATTTTCACCACCTGCTACCTGCCGCATCGTCGCCGGATCGAGCGTGTTTCGTGTCATCTGTTCCATGGTTGCCAAACGTCAGTTCCGCCAGACTAGGGCTGTGTCCGGGCCGTTTGATGGCAGATCAGTCATAGTTTTAAGCTCAGGTCGCATTATCGCTCCTGCTCGGGTCCGATCGGATCTGGTCGATCTCGTATATGGTTCGCATCACCGTAAACCGCGCGGTGACCGTCGTCAGCAGTGCGATGATTACCATCGTCGCGAAAATGCCGAGATAGCCGAGTGCGCCGACCGAGAAGGTGCCGAACAGTGCCGTCGCCTGGTCGGTCTGCGGGGTGGCGATCGTGTGGCTCTGCAGCAAGCCTGCGGCGGCAAAGAAAAGCGCCGCCAAGGCACTGCCGACCGCGGAGCCCTTGAAGCTGATTTTCAGGAAATGCTTCTGGAATTCCTTGGCTACGAAAGCGCTTTCGGCGCCGACGAAATGCAGCACCTCGACGATGTGACGATTGCCGGACAGTGCGCCCCGTGTGGCAAAGACCACCGTCAGCACCATAGCCGTGAACACCAGCAGCAGGATGCCGGTACCGATCATGACCGTGGTGTGGGCCATCGACACCAGCCGGTCGACCCAGGTGCGGTGGTCGTCGAGCGAGGCCTGCGGGATCGCGTCCTTCAGCAATGCGCGCATCGCCTCGAAATCCGGCGGGTGGGTTTCGTCGATGGTGACGATGACCAGCCGGGGCACGGGCAGTTCCTTGAGATCGAGGCCCGAGCCGAGCCACGGCTCCAGCAGGCGGGCGGTCGCGGCCTCGTCGACGATCTGCCCGGTCTTGGTGCCGACAAAGGTCATGGCGATATCGCGGGCCTTGACCAGCGCCTTCTCCATGTCGAGGTCGTCGTCAGGCTTGATCTGGATCGTGATTTCGCGGGCGATCTGGCTTTCCCAACTGGCAGCCGTTGAGCGTACCATGCTGACGGCGCCGAGTGTCAGGCAGGCGAGGAAAGCCATGATGGCAATCACCACCATCAGCGCATTGCCCTGGATTTTCGAGGACGGAACGATCGGCCCAGTCGGGCGCACGCGCATTGCCGGCCGCCTCGTTTCGGCTGGCGTCTGCGCGTCCGGACGCGCCTGCTTGCTGGGGACATCAGGTTCAATCATAGATGTCGAGATGCCCCTCGGAGAGGATCATGCGTCGCGCTTCGACCTGGTCCATCAGCGTCAGGTCATGGGTGGCGATGACGACGGCGGTGCCGAGCCGGTTCAACTCGAGGAAGAGATTGAGCAGCCGGCGGGCCATCGGCGGATCGACATTGCCAGTGGGCTCGTCTGCGAGCAGGATTTCCGGTCGGTCGATCAGTGCGCGGGCGATGGCGGCACGTTGCTTTTCGCCGCCGGACAGAACTGGCGGCAGCACGTTTATACGCTCGCCGAGGCCGACCCATTTCAGCAATTCGAGCACATCGTTGCGATAGGAGCTCTCGTCCTTGCCGCGGACCCTCAAGGGCAGGGCCACGTTCTCATAGGTGGTGAGATGGTCGAGCAGGCGGAAATCCTGGAAAACGATCCCGACTCGCCGACGCAGCAGCGGCAGCTCGCTATGGGGAATGGCGGAAATGTCCCGGCCGAACATGCGGATCAGGCCGCGTGTGGGCTGCAGCGACATGAAGAGAAGACGCAAAAGCGTCGTCTTGCCGGCGCCCGAGGGGCCGGTCAGGAACTGGAAGGACTTTTTCGGAATGTCGAAGGTCATGTCCCGGAGAATCTCCGGGCCCATGCCGTAACGCAAACCGACGTTTTCAAAATGAATCAACGGGCAGCCCAGTCTTCCGCGGTTTCGATCGCTGACTTGTTAACCAACAGGGTTAACGGACCGTAAAGTTTGCCGGCCCCAAGCTGCTTCGGCGACCATCTTTGCGAAGCATTAACCATTCAAATTTACTTCTAGGTGGGATTCCTTTCAATGGCCCGTTTGCCGGCGCCGATGAAACGATGTGGATCACCACAGAGGACGTCACCATGGGCGCATTTCGCAATCGCCACCATCAGACGGGACTGGCTTATGATCTGATCCCGCCCGAGGCGCAACAGCCAACGCGATCACTTCGCCGTTTCGAGCGGTCGGACGATATCGTCGACGCCGAATTCGTCATCGTCCAGCCGGGCCGTAGCAACAATTTTTCGGCCCGCAGCGGTAACGACAATCACAGGCGCCATCATCCGCAGCCGCGCAAGGGCATGGCATCTGCCGCTCTCCTGTCGGCGGGCGTCTATTTCATGCGCGCCGGCGAAAGCTGGCTGCAACGGGCGTCCGGTCGCAGCTTCGCGGTGTTGATCGTGGCGCTTTTCGTGCTGGTGTTCGGTCTGGTCGGCGGTTTTTCGGGCCTGGCGGAAGCGCCGGTGCGGGTCCCGCCGATCGCTGCAGCACCCTTGCAGTTCACCCATGTCTCGCTGACGCCGCGCGATGCCAACGGCATGCATATCCTCGTACTCAACGGCATCATCGACAATGTCACCGCCGCCGGTCGCTCCTTGCCGGAAATCCGGGCCGATCTCTATGATGGCGACCAGTTGCTGGCGAGCGTGATGATTGCGCCACCCAGCGAGCGGATCGGCGGAGGCGAGAGCCGTGGCTTTTCGGCGCGATTGCCGCACCAAGGCGAAAAAATGCCAGAGGTTCGGCTTTCCTTTGTCCAGGCGGGTGCCGACGGGCGGTGATTGTGCTAACGGCTGTTGCTCCAACCGGCGGGCCTTCCGCCGATGATGCCCAGGGAGCCTGCCGACCATGCCAGTCGTTCGCGGAAAAAACATCGAGCCGCTTTTCACCGCCGCGCAGATTGCCGCACGCAATCTCGAACTGGCCGCCGAGATCGCCAAGGGACCGACCAAGGACCTGCTGGTCATTGCCATCCTCAAGGGCTCATTCATCTTCGCCGCCGACCTGCTGCGGGCGCTGCACGATACCGGGCTGGCGCCCGAGGTCGAGTTCGTCACCCTCTCCAGCTACGGCACCGGAACGGTGTCGCAGGGTGTCAGGATCGTCAAGGATATCGACAGCGACGTGCGCGACCGGGACGTGCTGCTGATCGACGACATCCTCGAATCCGGCCGGACGCTGCGGTTCGCCAAGGAAATGCTTTATGAGCGTGGCGCCAGAAATGTTTCGGTGGCTGTGCTGCTCGACAAGAGCGTCAAGCGCCAGGAAAAGATCGAGGCCGAGTATGTCGGCTTCGAATGCCCGGATTATTTCGTTGTCGGATACGGCATGGACGTCGCCTATGCCTTCCGCGAATTGCCTTTCGTCGGTGTCGTTACCGGCGACGCCTGAGCCATTTCGGGGCGCCTGTCACAGACGCCTTGTTAACCATGCGACCGGTTCTTCGGCGTGCCGTTTACCGATCGCAAAGGAAAGTCTGGTGATTTCGCTGCCAGGGACATGACCGTCCGACGGAGCGATGCACATGGCAAGAATTCTAATCACCGAAGACGAAGATTCGCTGCGCCGGTTCGTCGCTCGCGCGTTGCGCATGGACGGTCACGAAACGGAAGAAGCGGCCGATGGCGCCGAGGGACTGGAGAAGCTGCAGGGCGGCGGCTTCGATCTTTTGCTGTCGGATATCCGCATGCCCGTGATGGATGGCATAGAGCTGGCGCACCAGGCGTCTTCGCACTGGCCGGACATGAAGATCCTGCTGATGACCGGCTATGCCGAACAGCGCGAACGCGCCGACGACCTCATGGAAAAGATCGTTGACGTTGTCTCCAAGCCCTTTGCCCTGCCGGACATCCGCAAGGCCGTTGCGCTGGCGCTTGCCGCCTGACGCCACGCCTCGCCACCCCCGAGGCCGATATCGGCTCGCATGGTGAGGGTCGCGTCTTCTACTGGATGTCGAGCAGCCGCTCCAGATAGCGCCGTTCTTCTTCCTGGGTCGGATTGTTGCCGAGTCGCTGGCGGATCGCGTCGAGGATTTCGCGGGCCCTCTGGGCGTCGATCTGGTCCGGGATCTTGGTGTTGCCGTCGTCGAGCGGACCGTTGCCGTCTGCCGTGGCGCGCCCAAGCGGATCCCGGCCTCCCGGATTGCCCGGACCCTGGCCCTGCTGCTGCCCTTGGCCTTGTCCCTGCTGCGCCTGCATCATCTGGTTGAGCATGTCGCGGGCACCCTGGCGTAGCGCTTCCAGAGCGCGGCCCTGGCCCTGCGTCGCCTTCTCGCCATCGCCCTTGCCGAGCGCGCCGCCGGCGCCTTGCATTTCCCGCTGTGCCTGGCCAAAGCCCGGGCCCGGCTTGACGCCCATCTCCCCGAGACCCTTCTGCAATTCGCCGAGCTGCTTTTCCAGAGTGTTCTGCTGCTCCTTCAAGGCCTTCAGTGCATCGCGCAGCTGGTCTTCCGTCATGTCGTCTTCCGGCGACTGCGCCTTCTGCTGGCCTTGGCCCTGCTGCGGATCCTGCGGTTGCTGCCCCTGCTGCGGCTGCTCTTGTCCCGGCGGCTGCTGCCCCTGCGGGCCTGGCATCGGCTGGGCAAAGGGGTCCATATCCTCGTTCGGATCGCCGCTCTGCATCTTGTTGCGCATGGCCTGGTCGAGCTTGAAGGTCTTGTCCATCAGCTTCTGCTGCTCGCGCAGGATCTGGCCGAGCTTGTCCATCTGCTGGCGGCCCTTGCTGTCGTCCTTGCCTTGCTGTTGCTGTCCCTGCTGCGGTCGGCCTGCCTGCATGTTATTCATCATCCGCTGCAGTTCGGACAGCATCTGTTGGGCCGCATCGCGGTTGCCGGAGCGGGCAAGGTTCTCGATCTGGTCCATCATCCGCTCGAGATCCTGCTGGCGCAAAACCCTCGCATTCTTCTGGTTCGGCTGGTTTGGCGCGTTCTGCATGCGCTGCGCCAGCTCCTTCATGTAGCCGTCCATTGCCTTGCGCAATTCGTCGGTGAGCTTCTTGATCTCCGAATCCGGAGCGTTGCGCTGCAGCGCCTCCGAGAGTTTCTGCTGGGCGTCGCGCAATTGCTTCTCGGCATCCGAAAGCTGTCCGTCCTCCATGCCGAGCGCGATCTGCCAGAGATAGTCGGCGGTATCCTTCAGAGACGCATCGTCATGGGCAAGCCGCATGCGTGCCTGCGCCGATTGCAGCAGCAGGTAGTGGGTGAGGTTCGGCACGGTCTCGTCGGCGCGGATCGTCAGCGCTTCGTTCAGCTGGATCGCATCCGGCATCTTGCGGGTGTCGAGCGCGAACACCTGCCGTTGCTCGGCGACGGCACCGGCCAGCGGTTCGTTGAAGTTGCGGGCCGGCATGGTCATCTCGTGCGGCGGGCTGCGACCGGTCTGGCCGGCGCCATCGCGGGCAACAAGTGTGATCCGGACGCGCTTTCCGGCCAGCGGATCCTGGGTCAGGTCGTGGCTGCCGAGCCCCTTGACGTCCTTGCGGTTGCGGCGGGAAAACTCGAACTTGTAGTCCGGCACCGCATAGAGCGGCGTTGCCTGCGGGTCGGCATCGACGGGTACGATTTCAGCGTGGGCTTCGTCCACGCCGTAGTCGTCCTTCGCCTTGAAGCCGATTTCGAGGGCCCCGTTGACGGTCGCGTGCGGCAATCCGTCGAAGACGATTTCCGGCGGCTTGTCGGCGAGCACGTTGAACGCCCATTGCCGGCCGTTGACCGAGAGCGTGCCGCCCTTGTCGAGCTTCATCTGATGGGTCCGCGCCGCGGCTTCGGTGGCATCGGCAGCGGCAGGCGGCGTTTGAGCCGTGGGCGAACCCGCCTTGGCAGCCGGCGCATCCTCCTGCAAGGCGACCTCGGTCCCGCTCTTGCTACCGGTGTCCTGGAACAGCACCGTTTCGCTGCCGGCACCGCCGGTAACGCGGACGGTCAGTTCGGAAAATTGCGGGACGGAGATCGCGCCGGCGGCAGTGGCTGCCGTGCCCGTCAGGTAGACGGGCGGCTGGCCTGTGTAGGCGGGCGGGGTCACCCAGGCGTCGATGCGCAGGTCGGGGGCGTTGGTTGACGCCAGAGGGTGGTCGAAGGCGTCGCCCAGCGTGCCGGCGCTGTTCGACATCGAATAGCCGAAGGCCACCGCCAGCAGCAGGGCCGGGAGGGCACGCAACGCATAGGGGTCGTGGCGGGCGATATCGGGGCGCGGCAGGCCGGCATCGAGGGATGCGATCCGTTCCGCCATGCGTGTCTGGTGCTCGCGCCAGAGGGCTCGCGCGAATGGCGTCTCGAAGGCAGGTTCGTCCTCCTGCACCGCGACCGGCTGATGCGACAGGCCGTTGCGCTCTTCGAGCAACCGGTCGGCATCGAGAGCGGTCGGCCAGCGCAGGCGGCGGAATGGAATGAAGGAGGCGACGAGCGCGATGATGAAGATGCCCAGCAGCGCCAGCCTCGGGACAGTCGGCAAGATACGGAAGAGACCGAACCATGAGGCGGAGACATAGAGGGCAGCCACTGATGCCAAGGGCAGCAACATCGGCAGCAACTGCTCGGAGACGAGTACCGCTCTTGCCAGGAAACGCTTGGTCGCGACCAGGCGTGCGAGCGCCGGCCGGGAGGCAAAAGCGCCTTTCCTATCTTTGCTGGCATTGGTCATCGGTTCGCTGTTCCCCGAACTGGTGTTGCTGGCCGACGCTTATCCCCGGGGCGAAGATTTGCTCCGGCGACCCTGCGCCGCCTGAAAACGCCCCACATCGTCATCGCCGTTCCCAGCAGGCAGCGCCCATGGTCCAGCGCCTCCGAGGAAGCAGCGCTTGCGGAAGGATAGCATTCTTTGTGGCGAAGACGAGGGCGTGCAACGACAAAGCCGGTTTTTCCATGCGTCTTTGCTTTAATTCGAAGAAGGGATCAGGCAAGCCAGGCCGGCAGGGAATCGAGGTTGATCAAGTCCTGATAGGTCTGGCGCGGTCTGACGACATGGAATTCGTCGCCCTTGACCAGCACTTCGGGCACCAGCAGCCGGCTATTGTAGGTGCCGGCCTGCACGGCACCGTAGGCACCGCCGGAGGAAACGGCCAGCAGGTCGCCGGGCTTCGGCATGCTCATCTCGCGGTCGAGCGCCAGGTAGTCGCCGGTCTCGCAGACTGGGCCGACGACATCGGCCTTGATGCGCGGCGCGCTGGCGGCGGTGACGACGACCGGGCGGATCTCGTGATAGGCCTCGTAGAGCGTCGGGCGAATGAGGTCGTTCATGGCGGCATCGACGACGACGAAGCTCTTTTCGCCGCCATCCTTCACATAGATCACCTCGGTGACGAGGATGCCGGCATTGCCGACCAGCAGGCGGCCCGGCTCGGTGACGATACGGCAGTTCAGCTGGCTCAGCTCGTTCCTGACGATCTCGGCATAGGCGTCCGGCGATGGCGGCGGATTGTTGTCGTCATGGTAGGGAATGCCGAGCCCGCCGCCGACGTCGACGTGGTGGATGGCATGGCCTTCGCCACGCAGCGTCTCGACGAGTTCGCGAAGCAGCTTGAAGGCCGCCTGGAAGGGCTGCAGCTCGGTGATCTGGCTGCCGATATGCATGTCGATGCCAGTCACCTCGATGCCCGGCAGGGTGGCTGCGCGGGCATAGACGGCGCGGGCACGCTCATAGGAGATGCCGAACTTGTTTTCCTTCTTGCCCGTCGAAATCTTCGCATGGGTGCGGGCGTCGACATCGGGATTGATGCGGAAGGAGACTGGCGCCCTTTTTCCGGCGCGGACGGCGCGCTGGTTCAGGACTTCCAGTTCCGGCTCGGATTCGACGTTGAAACAGTAGATGCCGGCCTCGAGAGCTGCATCCATCTCAGGCGCGGTCTTGCCGACGCCGGAAAACATGATGCGTTCCGCCGGAATGCCGGCGGCCAGCGCCCGTGTGAGCTCGCCGAGGGATACCACATCGACGCCAGCACCGAGGCGGCCCAGCGTCTTCAGCACCGCCTGGTTGGAATTGGCCTTCATCGCGTAGCAGACCATGGCATCGACGCCGTGGAAGGCTTCCGAAAACACCCGGTAATGCCGCTCGAGCGTCGCCGTGGAGTAACAGTAGAAAGGCGTGCCAACCGTCTCGGCGATCTTCGAAACGGCAACGTCCTCGGCGTAGAGAACGCCGTCGCGATACTGGAAATGGTTCACGGCGGTTGCCTGTTCTAAAGAAGCGGATCGAGGATGAAAGGCTTGTCGGCCGTACCCGGTTGCTTGGTCGGCTTCGAGGTGTCGCCGCCCTTGGTGGCGTTGACGCTCGGCGGATCGAGATCGCCCTTGCGGCCGCACGCAACGGTGGCGAGACCCATGAGCGAAAGCACGAGGGTCATGCGGATGATGTGCGGCACGTTGATTTGCATCGATTTCCTCTTGAGGCGCGGCGTCGGGCAGGCAGACCTTCATAGCGAAGTTTCAGCGCCTTGTGCACCCTGATTGTTGCGTTGCGGCTTGCAGCCCGTGCAGTCAGTTGCGGGCGCGCCAGTAGGCGATCTGCTTGCGGACTTCGGAGGGCGCGGTTCCGCCGAAGCTCTTGCGGCTGGCAACCGAGGCTTCGACGGTCAGAACGTCGAAAATCTCGGCCGTAATCGCCGCGTTCAGGGCCTTGAGGTCGTCGAGCGAAAGTTCCGCCAGTTCGCAGCCCTTGCTTTCCGCCAGCGCCACGGCGTGGCCAGTGACGTGGTGGGCGTCGCGGAACGGCAGTCCGGCCTCGCGGACCAGCCAGTCGGCAAGATCGGTGGCCGTCGAATAGCCGGAGCCAGCGGCAGCCTTCATGCGCGCGACGTTGACGGTCATGTCACGGACCATGCCGGTCATGGCGGCAATGGCCAGTTCTAGGCTCTCGGCGGCGTCGAAGACCTGTTCCTTGTCTTCCTGCATGTCCTTCGAATAGGCGAGCGGCAGGCCCTTCATGATCGTCAGCAGGGCTACCAGCGAGCCGTTGATGCGGCCGGTCTTGGCGCGCACCAGTTCTGCGGCATCGGGGTTCTTCTTCTGCGGCATGATCGACGAGCCCGTGGAAAAGGCGTCGGATAGGCGCACAAAGCCGAATTGCGGCGTCGACCAGATGACAATTTCTTCCGCCAGACGCGACAGGTGCATGCCGGCGATGGCGGCAATCGACAGGAATTCCAGCGCGAAGTCGCGGTCCGATACGGTGTCGATCGAATTGCGGGTCGGCTCGCGGAAGCCGAGTGCCTTGGCTGTCATGTGGCGGTCGATCTGGAAGCCGGTGCCGGCCAGCGCCGCCGCCCCGATAGGTGATTCGTCCATGTGCTCGATGGCGTGGCGAACGCGCGAGCGGTCACGGCCGAACATCTCGACATAGGCCATGCAGTGGTGACCGAATGTCACAGGCTGTGCGGTCTGCAGATGAGTGAAGCCGGGCATGACGGTATCGGCATGCTCTTCGGCGCGGTCGAGGAAGGCGGCGATCAGGCCGGTCAGCGCCTGTTCGCAGCGCTGCAACTCTTCCTTCACCCAGAGACGGAAGTCGAGCGCGACCTGGTCGTTGCGCGAACGGGCGGTGTGAAGCCTGCCGGCAGCGGGGCCGATCAATGTCGCAAGCCGGGCCTCGATGTTCATGTGGATGTCTTCGAGCTTGCGGGAAAATTCGAAATTGCCGCTCTCGATTTCTGACATGATCGTGTTCAGGCCGTGAACGATCTTGTCTTTGTCCTCCGTCGAAATGATGCCTTGATGAGCAAGCATCGTGGCGTGGGCGACAGAACCGCGGATGTCCTGCGCAAACAGCTTCTTGTCGAAACCGATGGATGCATTTATCTCCTCCATGATGGCGGCGGGACCGGACGCGAAACGTCCGCCCCACATCTGGTTGGAGGCGCTGGTGTCGTTGGTGTCGTCAGCCATGAGATGCCTATCTGGAGAACGAAATGACAGCAAAGAAGCCGTTCGGTCTGCCGTCTTTGAAATTGGTCCTGATCGCAGCCGTTGCCGGCGTCGTCGCGGGTGCGGCAGCGGTATACGTGAAGCAGGCGGGGTCTGGCAATGGGACGACCGAAACCGCTGACGCCGGCGACTGCCAGCCGGCCAAGGCCAAGGGCGCTGCGCTGACACCCTTCACCAAGGGCCAGGTCGCGGCCATGGTCGGAGCCCAGCAGCCGCTGTCGCTGCAAGGCGTTGCCTTCAAAGGGGCTGACAGCCAGCCCCTGTCGGTCGGGAATTTTGCCGGCAAGACCGTGCTGCTCAATCTCTGGGCCACATGGTGCGTTCCCTGCCGCGAGGAGATGCCGGCGCTGAACGCACTTCAGAAGCAGATGGGCAACGACAAGTTCGAGGTCGTGGCTGTCAACATCGACACCGGCGACGACGAGAAGCCCAAGACCTTCCGCAGCGACAACGGTATCGATACGCTCGGCTATTACCGCGACAACAGCATGGGCGTCTTCAATGCGCTGAAGAAGCAGGGCCTGGCCTTCGGCCTGCCGGTGACATTGCTGCTCGACGGCAAGGGCTGCCTGGTGTCGGCCATGAACGGCCCGGCGGCCTGGGACAGCGAAGATGCAAAGGGGCTGATCAAGGCCGCGACAGCCTTGTAGGCCTGAGCCAAAAGTTGTGTGCTCCGGCTCCTGATCCGCAGGCGCTGCGGATCAACTCTATCATCGATGGCATCACCCTGGAGTAAGGCCCGCTCTTTAGAGTCGTGGCATTGCCCGTCATTTCTTTTGTTGAGAGCCATACCGATGAGCCAGCCCGAGGCGGATTTTTCGCAGCACGTTTCTGCCATCATGGCACCGATGATCGGCCTGTCTGCCGAGGACGAGGCCGCTGCATGGCTGAAACGCGGAAATTTTCTGCAGCGCATGGGACAGTTCGCCCTTTCGATCGAGGCCTATGACAAGGGGTTGGCCCGCTTGCCCGGCCACATCAAATGCCTTTGCAACAAGGCGCAGGCGTTCGAGCAGCTTGGCCGGAGACTGGAGGCGTTGGAGACCGCACAGGCGGCCCTGCGTCTCGATCCGGAAAGCCAGGAGGCGCTGCTTCTGTGCGGTACTTTCGAGCTGAGGCTCGGCAATTCAGCGGGAGCCCATGCCTGCTTTCTGACCGTCGCCGAGAAGGGCGTGGTACGCAACTATCCGGCCGCGCAGAAGCCAGCCAGATTTCGCATCCTCATGCTGTTCTCGCCCGAAGCCGGCAATACGCCCTACGAGGATCTGATCAATGGCGGTCGCTTCGACAGCGAAGTGATCATGGTTCTGCGCGGCTATCGCAACGATCCTGACGTTCGGGACCCCCGCGTCGATGTCGTCGTCAACCTCGTTTCCGAAACGGATTTCGGTCTCGATGTGATCGCCTCGGCCATCGATCTTGCGGACTCACTCGGAAGGCCTGTGGTCAACCATCCCCGGCTGATCCTGGGCACGGATCGCGAATCGATCTCGCAGCGACTGGCCCATGTCCCTGATACGGTGATGCCGGCGACGGTGCGCATCGATGCCGGTGACCTTTGCCGCCGCGTGCGCGACCAGGCCACGCCGTCCCTGCCGGTCATCGTCCGCCATGCGACCACCCATGGCGGCGAGATGATGGAGCTTGTCGACAGCCCGGAAGCACTGCTGGATTTTGCCGAGGAAGCCGGCGAGCGCATGCTCTACCTGACGGACTATGTCGACTACCGCTCCGCCGACGGACTGTTCCGGAAGTATCGCTTCCTGTTCGTCGGCGATGAAATTCTTCCCTACCACCTGGCAATCGGCGATGGCTGGAAGGTGCATCATGCGTCGACCCGGATGGGCGATGTGGAGTGGATGCGGATGGAAGAGCAGGCGTTCCTTGCCGATCCGGCCAGCATTTTCGGAATATCGGGTATGGCAGCACTGGAGACCATTCGCCGGCAGGTCGGTCTCGATTATTGCGGCATAGACTGTGCGCTCGATGCCGAGGGCAGGGTGGTCGTCTTCGAGGTCAACGCCTCGATGCTGATCCATAACGACAACCCGGGGTTCGAATACAAGACGCCCTACGTGCTGGCGATAAAGGCCGCCTTCGAGCGTCTACTGGAGCGGCGGGCAAGCGAGTACCGGGTTATGACGGGGAGACCAGCTATCGCCTGAGACAGCGGATGGTTCCTAGCGCGTCGGGACCGGCACTTCGCCACGGTAGTCATAGAAGCCGCGGCCTGACTTGCGGCCGAGCCAGCCGGCTTCGACATACTTCACCAGTAGCGGGCAGGGCCGGTATTTCGAGTCCGACAGGCCGTCATGCAGCACCTGCATGATCGATAGACAGGTGTCGAGGCCGATGAAATCTGCCAGTTGCAAGGGGCCCATCGGATGGTTGGCGCCGAGCTTCATCGCGGTGTCGATGGCATCGACGGTGCCGACGCCTTCATAGAGCGTGTAGATCGCCTCGTTGATCATCGGCAGGAGGATGCGATTGACGATGAAGGCGGGGAAATCTTCCGAAACGGTGAAGGTCTTGTCGAGGGAGCTCACATAGTCGCGCGCCACCTTGAAGGTCGCCTCCTCCGTGGCGATACCGCGCACCAGTTCGACCAGCTTCATCACCGGGACCGGGTTCATGAAATGGATGCCCATGAAGCGTTCCGGGCGGTCTGTAGACGCGGCAAGCCGGGTGATCGACAGCGACGAGGTGTTGGTGGCGAGAATGGCGTCCGGCTTCAGCACGGCGCAGACTTGTGTGTAGATCTTGCGCTTGACGCTTTCTTCCTCGGTGGCAGCCTCGATGACCAGATCCATCGGCGCCAGATCGTTGACATCGGCGGAGCCGGAAATGAGCGCCAGCGCGGTCTTGCGATTGTCATCGGTCAGCTTGCCTGATGAGACCTGGCGGGCGAGGTTGCCGTTGATGGTCGCCAGCGCGCTTTCGATGCGTTCCTGCGAAAGGTCGTAGATGTGGACCTTGTAGCCGGCAACTGCGGAAACCTGGGCGATGCCGCAGCCCATCTGGCCGGCGCCGACAATACCGATCGCGTTCAAAATCGTGCTCATCGCCCACTCCTTGGTCGGCGCATTTCATTGATGCGGCCCGTCCGTTTATAAATAATGCCGGGCCATTTCTAGCCCGGCACTATTGATAGACTGATAAGAGCGAAGTTTCCAGTCGTCCGCATTGGACAAACCGGGTCCCGTCGGCTCAAAGCGCCTTTTCAAGCTCCGGCAGAAGTTCGAACAGATCGCCGACGAGACCGTAATCGGCAACCTGGAAGATCGGTGCTTCGTCGTCCTTGTTGATGGCAACGATGACCTTCGAATCCTTCATGCCGGCGAGATGCTGGATGGCGCCGGAAATGCCGACTGCGATGTAGAGCTGGGGCGCAACCACCTTGCCGGTCTGCCCGACCTGCCAGTCGTTCGGCGCATAGCCTGCATCGACGGCAGCGCGGGAGGCGCCGACGGCAGCACCGAGCTTGTCGGCAAGCGGCAGGATGACTTCCCGGAATTTTTCCGCCGAGCCGAGCGCGCGGCCGCCGGAAACGATGATCTTGGCAGAAGTCAGTTCCGGACGGTCCGAAGAGGACAGCGCGTCGCCGACGAAGGTCGACAGGCCGGGATTGGCAACAGCCGAGATGGCTTCGACAGCAGCCGAGCCGCCTTCTTCCGCCGAAGCGAAGGATGCCGTGCGCACCGTGATCACCTTCTTGGCGTCGGTCGACTGGACCGTCTGGATGGCATTGCCGGCGTAGATCGGCCGTTTGAACGTGTCCGGTGAAACGACCTCGATGATTTCCGAGATCTGCGCGATGTCGAGCAGCGCTGCAACGCGCGGCAGGACATTCTTGCCGACCGAGGTGGCAGCCGAGATAATGGTGTCGTAGCTGCCGGCCAGCGAGACGATCAGGTCAGCCAGAGGTTCGGCAAGATTGTTGGCGAGATCGTCGCTTTCGGCGAGCAGTACCTTGGAGACGCCGGACAGCTTTGCAGCAGCGTCGGCCGCAGCCCGGGCGCCCTTGCCTGATACCAGCACATGGATGTCGCCGCCGATTTTAGCTGCGGCGGTCAGGGTCTTGGCGGTCTGGTCGGAAAGGCTGACATTGTCGTGGTCAGCCAGAAGAAGAATGGCCATTTTGGATCGTCCTTTCCGTAAGTTAGAGCACGCCGGCTTCGTTTTTGAGCTTGTCCACCAGTTCGGCGACCGAGGCAACCTTGACACCCGCCTTGCGACCGCCTGGCTCTTCCGTCTTCAACACCTTGAGGCGTGCTTCCGTCGAGACACCGAAATCGGCTGGCGTCTTCTTGTCGAGCGGCTTTTTCTTGGCCTTCATGATGTTTGGCAGCGAGGCATAGCGCGGTTCGTTGAGGCGAAGGTCAGAGGTGACGACGGCTGGCAGCTTGATGTCGATGGTCTGCAGTCCGCCATCGACTTCGCGGGTGACGGTGGCGCTGCCATCGCCGATCTCGATCTTTGACGCGAAGGTTGCCTGGGCGATGCCCATCAGGGCTGACAGCATCTGGCCGGTCTGGTTGCTGTCGTCGTCGATTGCCTGCTTGCCGACGATGATCAGGCCGGGCTGCTCGGCTTCAGCAACGCCCTTCAGGATCTTGGCGACGTTCAGCGGCTCGACGGCATCGTCGGTCTCGACCAGGATGGCGCGGTCGGCACCCATGGCGAGAGCCGTGCGCAGCGTTTCCTCGGCCTTGGCCGGGCCGATCGATACGACGACCACTTCCGTTGCCTTGCCGGCCTCGCGCATGCGGAGCGCTTCCTCGACCGAGATTTCGTCGAACGGGTTCATCGACATCTTGACGTTGGCAAGCTCGACGCCTGTGCCATCCGGCTTGACGCGGATCTTGACGTTGTAGTCGACAACCCGCTTCACGGTTACGAGAATTTTCATGCAATCCTTCCTTCAACTGGTCGCCCGGAAAATGCGCTTTTTAGCGCCAATCCATTTGTCGATTGGCGACATCGATACGCGTTTTTTCTCCAAATACAACGCTTGCCCGCCGCAAAAGGTCGATTTTGCCGGGGTTGCGAAATCGTCGCGGCAGAGCACATGCAGGAACCGTCGTCAGCGGTTCTTGCCCGGTATCCAGAGCACGTCGGCACGACCTTGGTCGTTGGCGTGCCTTGCCGCGACAAACAGGAAATCGGAGAGGCGATTTATGTAATGCAGCGCCGGGGCACTGACGCGCTCGCCCTCGGTGTGGGACAACTCCACCATCAGCCGCTCCGCCCGGCGTGCGATCGTGCGGGCTAGATGCAGGTGGGCCGCTGCCGCGTTGCCGCCGGGCAGCACGAACGAGGTCAGCGGCTGAAGCTCGCCGTTGAGGTAGTCGATGTCCCGTTCCAGCCGCTCGACCTGCGTATCGATGACGCGCAACGGTTCCCATGCGGGAGGCTCGTCGGTTTCCGGCGTGGAAAGGTCTGCACCGAGGTCGAACAGGTCGTTCTGGATTGCCATCAGCATCATGTCGAGCACAGGCATGGTGTGGCTGTGTAGCCTGGCGATGCCGATTGCCGAATTTGCTTCGTCTATGGTGCCGTAGGATTCGACGCGCAAATCGTGCTTCAGCCGGCGCGGTCCGCAGACCAGTCCCGTCGTGCCGTCATCGCCTGTCCTGGTGTAGATCTTGTTGAGTTTGACCATGGTTTTCGCCTCAGGTAGGTCGCCCGCCGCCGGTTAGCCACAGGGTCAGCATGATCAAGATGATCGCTACTGCCTGCAGGAGGATGCGCATCTGCATCAACCGGTTGGACAGGCTTGGATTGTCGCCGCGCGTCATGTTGAACAGGCCGCGCACCAGAACGATGGCGACGAGGCCCATGAAGATGATCGCAAGAATATAGGTAAAAGTAGACATCGAACTGATCCTCCCTCCTCAATCGAACCGACGCATCAGGCGGTAGAAGAGATCGGCCGGCAAAAGCCGCTTCAACCACGCTCCCTGCCTGGCAGGGGTCGTTACCAGATAATGCGGGTGAGGCCTCCTCGCCTCCAGCGCATGCTTTAGCACAGAATAAACGGCCTCGGGACCGAGTTTGTGACGATTGACGGGGCCTGTGCCATTCAGTCGCGCCAGCTGCCGGCGGTATTCGGCTGCATGGGCCGAACCCTCGATATCGATATTGGCTTCAAAGCGCGCCAGCGCCGTCGCCGTGAACTGCGAGGCAATCGGCCCGGGCTCGATCAGGCTGACATGGATGCCCGATCCCTGCAGTTCCATCCGCATGGTGATGCTCAGTCCCTCCAGCGCAAATTTGGAGGCGGTGTAGGCACCGCGAAAACGATAGGGGATGAGGCCGAGGATCGACGAGCACTGGACGATGCGACCCTGTCCGCGCCGGCGCATCAGCGGAATCACCTGCCGCGTCAGCTCGTGCCAGCCGAACAGGTTGGTCTCGAATTGCTGCCGCAATACGTCCGTCGGCAGATCCTCGACTGCGCCGGGCTGGCCATAGGCGCCGTTGTTGAACAGGGCATCGATGCGTCCGCCGGTGCGCGCGGCGACCGTTTCAACCAGCGCCGTGATGGTTGCGGTCTCCGTATAGTCCATGACCAGCGCCTCGATGCCGTCGGTCTCGAGCGGGGCAAGGTCGCTATCTTTCCGGACGGTCGCAAAGACCCGCCAGCCATCGGCCTTCAATGCCCGGGCGCAATGGGCGCCGATACCGGTCGAACAGCCCGTAATGATGATGACGCGGTGATCCATCATGCAATGATTCCTGTACAAAGCATGCGTCGTTTCCCATATTCGCAGCGACGATACAATCAACTCACCCACGGTCGCCGACCGGGCACTGCGGAGATGGAATGCAGACGGTTCTTCGTACGCTCTACAAGGTGGTCTACGACGCGATCTTTCACTTCATCGAGGACGACGGCTTTGCGATGGCGAGCCACGTCGCCCTGTCGACGCTTCTTGCTGTCTTTCCCTTTCTTATCTTCGGCACCGCGCTGGCGAGCTTTCTCGGTGCGAGCCAGTTTTCCGGTACGGCCATCCACCTGATCTTCGACACCTGGCCAGAGACCATTGCCAAGCCGCTTGCCGACCAGCTGCTGCAGGTGCTGACGATCCCGCGCGGCGGACTGCTGACCGTCTCCGTGCTGGCCGCCGCCTATTTCGCCTCGAACGGCGTCGAGGCGCTGCGCATCTCGCTCAATCGCGCCTACCGCGTGCCGGAAACGCGGCCGTGGTATTTCACCCGGCTCGCCAGCCTCGGCTATGTGCTGATTGCGGTGCTGATCTTTGCGGCGATCAGCATCCTGCTGCTGGCCGTGCCTGTGGTGCTCGACTACATCCGCGCCAAGCTACCCTGGCTTGCCGATACGCTGGATATCGTTGCCAGCTGGCGTATCTACGGCACGCTGTTCGCCCTCACCGCGGGGCTGCTGATCGTCCATCTCTGGTTGCCGGCCGGGCGGCGCAAGGTGCTGGATGTCGTACCGGGCGTACTTCTGACCCTGCTGTCGTGGCTCGCGGGCGCGCTGATCTTTGCCTATTATCTGCAGACCTTCGCCAACTACACCGCCACCTATGCGGGGCTGGCGTCTGTTATGATCGTGCTGGTGTTTCTCTACATGGTCGGTGTGATCTTCATCATCGGTGCCGAGATCAATGCGGCGCTGATGAAGTTCCGTGTCCGCCGGATGATTGCGCGCAATTACTATGGGCTCGATGCCGGCAGCGCCTCAAAGCCCGATCCGTCGGCGAATATCCGCCGGTGACAGGCCTTCCTCCCTGAGGGCTTCCAGCCCGACGGCGCCGAAGCTTTTCGACAGCTTTCGCCCATCGGGATCGGTGATCAGCCGATGATGATGGTAGAGCGGCTGCGGCAGGTCGAGCAGGGCCTGCAGCAGGCGGTGGATGGAGGTCGCGGCGAACAGGTCGAGACCGCGCACCACATGGGTTATTCCCTGCGCGGCATCGTCGACAACCACGGAGAGGTGATAGCTGGACGGCGCATCCGACCGCGACAGGACGACATCTCCCCAGGCGCCGGGGTCGGCCGCAATCTCGCCGCGCCGGCCGTCGCCGCTCTCCATCCATGACAGCGTCTGCGGGACGGCGGCAAGCGCCTTCGCCATGTCCAGCCGCCAGGCATGTTTCTCGCCTGCGTCGATCCGGCGTCGACGTTCGGTGTCGCTCCGGTCGCGGTCGTCTGCCGGATAATGCGGCGCGCCATCGGGATCGCGGGGCCAGGGCCGGCTGGCTTGCTCGGCCTCGCGGACCCTCTGGCGGACCTCGCCGCGCGTCATGAAGGCGGGATAGACAAGGCCGCGCCCGATGAGCGTGGACAGGGCGCCCTGATAGCTGTCGAAATGTTCCGATTGCCGGCGTACCGGACGTTCCCATTCGAGCCCCAGCCAGTCGAGATCCGAGAGGACTGCGGCTTCCAGCTCCGGCGTGCATCGGGCGAGGTCGATATCCTCGATCCGCAGCAGGAAACGGCCGCCGGCATCCCTCGCCATGTCGTGGTTGAGGATCGCCGACAGCGCGTGGCCGAGATGCAGCGGCCCGTTCGGGCTCGGTGCAAAGCGGAAGGTCGGCTTTTGACGGGGCGGGTCGATCATGCTTTCTTCTGCCACGATTTGAGGGCTTCGGCCAACAGGAGGAGTGCGCAATGCGTATTATCCGCGACGCCGACGACATCGCGGAGGGGCTCGAAGCGCTGCTCGAGAGCGACCCGCGCCTGCGCCCGATCGCCGCACTGTGCGGCACTCTGCCGTTGCGGCTGAGTGAACCCGGTTTTGCCGGACTGGCGTATGTCATCGTCTCGCAGGCGGTGTCGCGGGCGAGCGCCGAAGCGATCTGGGCCAGGATGTGTGCGGCCGCAGGGCCACCGCCCGCCGAGGCCTATGTGTCACTGGCGCCCGATGCCTGGCGCGCGTTCGGCCTGTCGCGCGGCAAGGCCGAGACGTTGTCGCGAGTGGCAACAGCGGTGGCGGAGGGCCGACTCGACCTCATGGATCTCGGTTCGAAAAGCCCGGAAGAGGGGCTTTCCAGGTTGATAGCGGTGAAGGGTATCGGCCCTTGGACGGCGGAGGTCTACCTGATGTTCTGCTGCGGACATGCCGACCTGTTTCCAGCGGGCGACGTCGCGCTGCAGGCAGCAGTCGGCATGGCTTTCGGGATGGAAGCGCGCCCGTCGGCCAGGCAGGTGGTTGTGCTGGCGACGGCGTGGGCACCGTGGCGGTCGGTGGCGGCACGGCTTTTTTGGGCATTTTACGCGGTTCGCACGGCGCGTGTCGCTCTGCCCGTCGGATGATCGGCTGACGGATGCCAAAAATGCTGCTCTGCACTGAATTTATTGGACTTCACATTCCTGTAACAACAGGCCTAATATGGTGCTGCAGATGAATCGACCGGGAGGATTTCCTTGACGATTGCAGTTTCGCCCCAGGCCTTGCCGGCGCTCGTCCTGAACGCTGACTACCGGCCACTGAGTTATTATCCCTTGTCGTTGTGGTCCTGGCAGGACGCGATCAAGGCCGTCTTCCTAGACCGCGTGAATATCATTGCGGAATACGACCACTCGGTCTCTTCGCCGAGCTTCTCCATGCGCCTGCCCAGCGTCGTTTGCCTGAAGAGCTATGTCCAGCCATCCCGCAATCCGGCCTTTACGCGCTTCAACGTTTTCCTGCGCGATCGCTTCGAATGCCAGTATTGCGGCGCCCATGACGACCTGACCTTCGATCACGTCATCCCGCGCGCCCATGGCGGCGAGACCACGTGGCAGAATGTCGTTGCCGCCTGCTCGCCCTGCAATCTGCGCAAGGGAAGCAAGCTGCCGAAGCAGGCACAGATGTTCCCGGCGCAGAAGCCGTACCAGCCGACCGTGCAAGACCTGCACAATAACGGCCGGTTGTTTCCGCCGAACTATCTGCACGAAAGCTGGCTCGACTATCTCTACTGGGATACCGAACTGCAGCCCTGATGGCTGCGGTTTGCTCACGCCGCCTTGCGGAAGCCGGCAACGGCGATGGCAGCGAGGATGAGGCTGGCAATGACATTCCAGCCGGCCATGGAAAGACCAAGCACGCGCAGCGCAGCCACCGAGCACGACGGACCATGCACCTTGTTGAGGCTGCCGAGCACGCCACCGCTGGCAGGCGTCGTTGACGAGAAGGCCGGCCCTGTGCAGGAAGACGGCCCTTCCCAGAAATTCCATTCGACACCGGCGTGATAGACGCCCATGCCGCCGCCCACCAGCATCATGATGCCGGCCACGGCAAGCAGCGCGCGGGTGAGCCAGGCGGGCATGCCGAACAGTGCGCTCAGCGCTGCGAGAATGGCGACAGGGATGCCGTAGTAGTAGGGCAGGCGCTGCATCAGGCAGAGTTCGCAAGGGGTGTAGCCGCCGATATACTGGAAGCCGAGCGCCGAGCCGACGGTGGCCGACATGCCGAGTGCCAGAAGCGCGGCGTAACCGAAGGCGGGGCGGGCGGGGTTGATCGTCTCGGTCATTGTATGGCTCCGGGGTCGTTCAGTGCGTCAGGAAATGCAGGGCGATATAGAGCAGGATCAGCACCGCCGCGACGGCGCCGGCAATCAGGCCCAGGCGTTTTTCGATGAAATGGCGGATCGGTTCGCCGTAGCGCTGCAGCAGCCAGGCGAGAAAGAAGAACCGGGCGCCACGGGCAACGATGGCGGAGATGATGAACAGGCCGAGATTGATGTTGGCAACGCCCGACAGGATGGTCACCACCTTGATCGGCGGCAGATGGGCGAGGCCCGAGGTCACCAGCAGGAGGACGACGGTCTCGTAGGTGATGCCGTTGCGCAGCTTGTCGAAGGCTTCGAGCTTGCCGTAGAATTCGAGGATCGGCTTGGCGACGGTCTCGAAGGCGTAATAGCCGATGGCCCAGCCGGCGATGCCGCCGAGCACCGAGGCGACGGTGGCAATCAGCGCGTAGCGATAGGCGCGGTGGGGTTTGGCGAGCGTCATCGGCAGCAGCATCACGTCGGCCGGCACCAGAAACACCGAGCTTTCGACGAAGGCGATGACTGCGAGCCAGATTTCGGCCGAGGGCCGGCCGGCGAGCGACATGGTCCAGTCGTACAGTCTGCGCAGCATGCGTTCCCTTTCCCGGTTGCAGTGCAAGAGCTTTAGGGGGCTCGACCGGGGCTGTAAATGGCGCCGGCGCCGGCTTCTACCTGCCCTGTGCAAAATTTTCGTGATGGCGCTGAGCACCGGCGCTGTCGCAAACTTGTCACGCCGGACCCAATCGCGCTGCAGCGGGCGGCAGCTTCGTGTCTGCTGCATTGCAAATCGACTGTTACGGCGCACACTCGTTTTAACGCGAATCTGTGGAGCAAGCCATGAAGCTTCTGGTGATCGAGGGTGGCAGGAATGCAGCGCGGCTGACGGCACCGACCGTGCGGCCGACTGCCGCCGATGTTCATGCCGAAGCCATGCGGCGCATCGGAATGGCCGGCTATGACACGTGGCGCATCCGCGAATTCGCCACGGGCGCCGCAATGCCAAAGGCGCTGCGCTATCTCCAGATGCAGATCGCCTATGCCGCAGAAACGCTGGCCCGGCTCGAGCGCATTCCCGACGATTTTCGCTCGGACGTCTACTGGCCGCTGGGCTGAGGTGGGGGTTGGATTTGTCTGTTTATGCGATGTCGGGCACCGGGAAGCTGACGCCGACGGAATCGATGCGACGCCATTTGACGGTAGCATCGAAGCTGCGTCCATCGGACAGCAGCAGTGTGAAGGTATCCGGTATGGAGATGGCGTTCTGCACCTTCAACCGCGCACCCGCCGGCGAAATGTCCCTGACGATGCAATCGAAGACGGAATAGCCGCCCTCCAGAACAATTTTCGCCCCGAGGAAAGACCGTGATCGAACGTGCTCTCGATTTTGCAAGACGAACATCCTGAAGCCGTGGTCGTTCCTTCATTAGCAGACGGAAAGATTGAAGCTTTATGAAAGCCGACGCTGCAAGTTGTCGTAAGGCAAAAATTGTAGGGTGGGGGGAGAGGTTGGGGTTCGATACGTGCCAACCGAATTCTTTCCAGTGCTGCCTACAAACCCGGCCGGCCCGGCGGCACTACATCCGATGGCTTCAGGCGGTCGCCTTTTTTCGCGACAGGCTTCGTATTGACGGGTTCGTCGATCGAGGTGCGATAATTATCGGCACCCTTAAGGTACAGATAATAAGCCAGCCCTCCAAATGCTGCAGCACTGAGACAAGAGATCAAATAATACATAATGACTGTTCGGAGCATGCGGCGGCGTTACAGCAAGATCAGCCCACCGTCGACAACAAACATCTCTCGGTCATGCAGTTCTATCAATATGGAAATGACGTTTGTCAGGTGATGTGGCGAGCATTGCTGGAAATTCAACAAGTTTTCAGCGCTATACGGCGTGGTCGCGCCCCATGCAGGTCGCTTTTAGTGGTTTCGATCAAAATTCAGCTAAGCGATGGCAAATCAAATTCAATCTGAAGGTGAGCTTGCAGCCCAGGTATCGGCTTGAAGAGTTGCAATTTTCGCCTTTCACAAGCTACATTCATGACGAAGCCTCGCGAGAAGAACTGTAGCCCGGCTCACGAATAGCCGTCATACTTGAAATGCTCAGACGCTCCAGAGAATGCTTCAAAACACGTTGCATCAAGAGTTATTTTCGATGCCAGATAGCAGTTGTCCATACGTCAGCTTGTTGGATGGTAGCTTGTAGAGTGGTGCAGGCGTCCTGAACCAATCCCACGAATGCATAGGCAGCCAGCCGCTGATGCTCATAGGGTCGATTTCGGCTACAACAAACAGGTTCTTATTAAAGAAATCCTGTAATTTTACTGTAAGCTCATTCGTGTCCAGTTTAGTTTTTACAAAGTAAATAAGCGGAACATGATTCCAATAAGACAATATATCGACGCTATCTAGTAAATATCTCTGAAACCCAGCCACGTTTACGTTTTCGTACAGGCCGTAAATCATATGACAATTGATACCATTGTCTTCATCAATGGTCATATTAATGCTCCAGTAGATTAGGATTACCCAGCGGCATGTTCCCGACAGTCGTTATAGATCTTTGGTCGTCTCCCATCAACTTGCCATCGATCGTTCGCATATTCTGTATGTGAGCCTCCGAATGAATTCGGTCGCGGTCGTTGTGGAGCAGGAAGTTGTAAACATAAATGAAATAGCCCAGCACTGCGATCGTTGCAGCCAACGCGACATGGGCCGCTAATCCAGCCATGGCGACATATAAGGCGGTTGCCAAAGCTCCAAAGGTTGCTATGGCCCACAATATGGGCGCCAATGCACTTCCAGTTGTTTGCGCCTTAGAAGCATTATTGAAAACTTGGAACATATGCATCAACCGTTAATATTTACCACTCATATCGCGATAGTGTTTAAAGGCAAGTTCTTCTTTAGGTAGAGGTGGCAATTTAGATAAAGACCTAGAGCCCCGATGGGCAAACGCTTCGTCAAAACCGACCTCTGTAGGACGGGCGTATTTTTTGAGCCCTGTCCGCTCCGTCATTGTCCATCCAATCGGAACGCCAAATCATGTCGATTACGGGCCATACGACGTCGAAGGAAGTCAACAGATACACGGCGCCGCCAATCAGAGACGGCCTGCAGACGGTGCCATGGGGGGTCTCAATAGATAAAATCAGGAAGGCTGAGGATCACAGGCTGAAGAAAAGTGTCCAGCTTTTTTGGTGCAGGGCAAGTCTTCTGGACGTTTAGTGCCAAAAAAGTCAATCTTTCAACGTCAAAAAACAGTGGTGGTGCCCCATGCCGGAGTCGAACCAGCACTTCTTGCGAAACTCGATTTTGAGTCGAGCGCGTCTACCAATTCCGCCAATGGGGCAACGGATACCGACGAGGCGGGTGTCTAACATGCGAGTGGGCGCAGGCGCAAGACGGCGCGGGGGCTCGTCGGCAATTTCCGTCGGTGGGCGTTTGCAGGCAGGCCTTGCGGGCCCGGGCAAACGTTGGTTCGTGTGTGTCAGTGGGCGGTGGCTGTGCGGCGAAGCGTGATGCCGGGTTTGCTTAGCGTGATTGCCAGGATCGCGGCCAGCAGGCAGAAGGCGCCGGCGACGAAGAATGCCGGCAGGTAGCTGTCGAGCTCGGTGCGCGACAGGCCGGCGCCGAAGGCGGCAGTGGCAGCACCCAGCTGGTGGCCGGTGAAAACCCAGCCGAACACCATGCCGGCCTTTTCCGGGCCAAAGCGGTCGGCGGCGATCTTGACCGTCGGCGGCACAGTGGCGATCCAGTCCAGCCCGTAGAAGACGGCGAAGATCGACAGGCCGTAGAAACCGAACTGGCTGAACGGCAGGAACAGCAGGGCGAGGCCGCGCAGGCCGTAGTACCAGAACAGCAGCCAGCGATTGTCGAAGCGGTCGGACAGCCAGCCCGAGCCGATCGTGCCGAAGAAATCGAAAATGCCCATGACGGCCAGCACGCTGGCGGCTGCGACAGGCAGGATGCCGTAATCGCCGCAGAGGGTGACGAAATGCGTCTGGATCAGCCCGTTGGTGCTCAGCCCGCAGATGAAGAAGGTGGTGAACAGGATCCAGAAGGTTGAGCTCCGCGAGACCTCCTTCAGGACCAGCAGCGGCGACATCAGCATGGCAGCAAGGCTCTTGTCGATCTTCGGTACGGGCGTCACTGTTTCCTCGCCGAAGACCGGCAGGCCGAGGTCGGCCGGGCGGTCGCGCATCAGCGCCATGACGACCAGGGCCGCGACGGCCAGCATGGTGCAGACGAAGACAACGGTGGTGCGCCAGCCGTAGCGCTGGGTCAGCTCCGCCATCAGCGGCAGGAAGACCAGCTGGCCGGTGGCAGAGCTCGCCGACAGCATGCCGACCACGAGGCCGCGATTTTTGCTGAACCAGCGGGCCGAGACCGTGGCGGCCAGCACCATCGCCGTCAGCCCCGTGCCAAAGCCGACGATGATCCCCCAGAACAGCAGCAGCTGCCAGAGTTGCGTCATGTAGAGCGAGCCGATGAAGCCGATGGCCACGGTGACGAGCGCGAAAATGATGACGTTGCGCACGCCGAAGCGGTTCATGAAGGCAGCGGCAAAGGGCCCCATCAGCCCGAATAGCAGAAGGCGGATGGCCAGCGCCGAGGAAATCGACGATGTGCTCCAGCCGAATTCGTCCTGCAGCGGCTTGATGAGTACGCCCGGTGCGCCCATGGCGCCGGCGGTCACCAGCATGGTGAGGAAAGTGGCACCCACCACCACCCATCCGTAGTGGATGTTGCGGCGTGCAAGCGTCGAGGCTAGGGCAGTGGACACCATGGGACTGTTCCAGTGATCGGGTGGTCGGAGCGTTTGCGGCGCGACCGTGTCTGCGACTATTCACCCGTCTCCGAGGCAAAGTCCAGCAAGCCTGCGACCTGTCCTTTACATGACGGGCATCATGTATCTTGCATTGATGATGGTCGTCATGTAAATTGTCAAGCAACGATTTCGAAGAGGCAGGCCGATGCGCGTGAGCCGCGAAAAATTTGCTGAAAACCGGGCGTTGATCCTGGAGGCTGCCTGCGACCTGTTTCGCGAGAAGGGTTTCGACGGGATCGGCGTTGCCGACATCATGAAGACAGCGGGGCTCACCCATGGCGGTTTCTACGGGCACTTCGAATCGAAGGAGAAGCTGGCCTTAGAGGCAAGCAAGATACTGGTCGAAAAGACCCGGGATCGCTGGCGGCAGATCGTCGAGACAGCCGAGGGCGATCCGCTGGAGGTTCTGCTGCAGCATTACCTGTCGCGCCGCAATCTGCAGAGCCGCGCCTGCGTCTTCGCCTCGCTGACGCAGGAGGTCAGCCGCCAGGGCGCCGGCCTGCAATCGACCTTTTCAGGCGGACTGACGGACCTGGTCGATGTGCTGGCCGAGATCGTTGCCGGCGAGACGCCCGAGGCGCGTCGCGCCAACGCGCTGGCCACGCTTGCAGCGATGATGGGTGCGGTAATCCTGGCGCGCACCATGGAGGACGCGGCGATGGCCGACGAGTTTCTGGCGGCTACCCATCGCCAGCTAGCTCGCCAACAGGTCTAGTTTTTGCTCTTGTCGGTCAATCGCGAAAGGCGAGCAGGGCGGTCGATTCGACGATCTCGGTAAATTTGCCATCGGGTGCAGCCTCCGTCAGCGCGGTACGCGCGGCTGCCTCGAAGGCAGCAGCGTCTTCGCCAAGCGCCTGGGGCGAGGCGGTGGACATGGAAAGAGCGCGGCCGACGAGATCGTCGATGCCGATGTGGCGCTCGCGGATGATACCGATGCTCTCGAGATTGTTGAAGGTGGAGCGGAGCAGGATGCTCTCGTGCCGCGGCCATTCGCTGCTCTGCCGGATGGCGCTGTCGGCGCTGCGCTCCGGCGAGAATTTTTCGGCAAGCTGCTGGATGATCTTGCGTCCGTCCGGGACCATGGCAAGATGGGTGGCGTGGAACAGCACGACCGCGCCGCCCGGCACGATCAGCCGGTCGAGCGCTCCCAGCGTCGCAGGCCGATCCATCCAGTGGAAGGAGCGGCCCATCACCGCAAGCTTGAGGGGACCGATATCCGGGCCGAGGTCGTAGGAAGAGCCCTGCTGCACGGTCATCTCGACGCCGGCTTCCCGGGCGCCTTCTGTCGCGGCACACAGCATCTCCGGCTCCGGATCCATCGCCGTCACCCTGGCGCCCAGGCGAGCAAAGGCGATGCCGAGCTGGGCCGGTCCGCAGCCTAGATCGAGCAGCGGATCTCCGATCTGCAGGCCGCAACGGTTGGCGACGCGGGCAATCAGCGTGTCCGGATAGGGAACGCGGTAGCGCAGGTAATACTCGGCCGTGGACTGGAAGCGGCGGGCCTCGAAGGGGACGGTGGACATGGGGAGATCCTCGGATGCCGGGACAGGACGTGACGATCCACTATAGCCGATCGCCATCTGGCGTTTCATGACATCTGCCCTCGAGCGGGCAGGTGGCCTTTGCCGGAGAGACCTTACCTCGGGCTAAGCCAATGATTTTCTTGCCATGCCGCGTTCATCCCATCTACCCGTGTTGGAAATTGCCAGCGAAGCCGACGCAGGAGCAAGCGCGGCCCTCTCGAAGATATCTCAGGCGAACCCGGCAATACCGCGCGGCACATATGGGGCCTCCAGTGTGGCGACTTCTTCTGCCGTCAGCTTCACCGAAAGGGCGGCCACGGCGTCGGTCAGATGGTGCGGTTTGGATGCGCCGACGATGGGCGCGGTGACTGCGCTCTTCTGGGCGATCCAGGCGATGCCGATCTGGGCGCGGGAGACGCCGCGTGCCTTGGCGAGTGCGCCGACGGCATCGATGATCTGCCTGTCGCTCTCGACCGCCTGGTTATAGAGCGTCTTGCCGAACTGGTCGCTCTCCTGGCGGGACGTGCTCTCGTTCCAGTCGCGGGTGAGGCGGCCGCGCGCCAGCGGGCTCCAGGGGATGACGGCGATCTTCTGGTCCTCGCAGAAGGGCAGCATCTCGCGCTCCTCCTCGCGGTAGAGCAGGTTGAGGTGATCCTGCATGCTGACAAACTGGGTCCAGCCGTGCAGCCGCGAGGTGTATACCGCCTTGGCGAATTCCCAGGCGTGCATCGAGGAGGCGCCGATATAACGGGCCTTGCCGGCCTTCACCACATCGTGCAGCGCCTCCAGCGTTTCCTCGATGGGCGTGGCATGGTCGAAACGGTGGATCTGGTAGAGATCGACATAATCGGTGCCGAGCCGGCGCAGGCTGTTGTCGATCTCGTCGAAGATCGCCTTGCGCGACAGGCCGGCGCCGTTCGGGCCCGGACGCATGCGGTTGAACACCTTTGTCGCCAGCACGATGTCCTCGCGCCGGGAGAAATCCTTGATCGCGCGTCCGACAATCTCTTCCGAACTGCCGTCCGAATAGGCGTTGGCCGTATCCCAGAAATTGATCCCGAGCTCGACGGCCTGGCGCAGCAGCGGGCGGCTCGCCTCCTCGCTCATCGTCCACGCATGGTTGCCCCGGTCCGGCTCCCCATAGGTCATGCAGCCGAGACAGATGCGCGACACCTCGAGGCCGGTCGGGCCGAATTTGACATAGTCCATGGCTTTGCTCCTGCGGTGCTTGTACGGGCCCGACGATCTGGCGGCAGGCCGACGTTGCTGCAGAAGCTAGGCCGCAGGGCTGGCGGGGGATAGGGGTGTCACGCAGAATTGACGACATGGATCGAACATCGCTGAACAAACGCATAATTCGGGGGAATAAAGTGTATAAGCTATGCTGTATTGCTGGAGTTGTATTTTTGGCTTCGGTGGGTGTAAGCCAAGCCGGCTTCCGGGAGTGGTCGGTGGACAAGGAGGCCGATCTATTTTCCGGTGGCGACAGCGTGTCAGTAGGATTCATGACGTCGTTTCGATCCGGCGTCATGTTGCTCTGTGACAGTGCGAAAGAAGGGCTGACCATCCGATCCATTCCCGGTTTCACGTTCGATGCTCGACTTGAGGCCTTCAAGCCAACTTTGAAATTCGCATTCGATGGCAAGTTTCTGTTCGATGCTGAAGGCGAGGTTGGCGCGGTAGGAGACAATCTAGCGATTTCCCAAACGCAGATAAAAGGTGAGCAGGCAAAGGAGTTCGTAAAGGCTTTTGCCGCAGCCAAGAAGCAGATCGCCATCTCCGACGGGATAAGCGACAAGCCACAGCTTCTTACCGCCCGGGGATCAACGACTGCGGGGCCTGCAATCGTCTCATGCATCGACAAGCAACAGTCCAAATAGGCAGGTCTCGTCGCGCACTTTCGCTCGGTTCGTCGTACCGACGGACGTCGCTTTTTGACTGCGAAAGCTTTTGCGCTCTGAAGGCACGACCCTCAACCCAAACCTACGACATCCCCAACGGTGGTTCGTGGTTGGTGATTTGGTTCAGGTTTTCGATGAGCCGGGTCAGCAGATGGACGAATTGTGCGGTTTCTGCCGGGGTGAAGCCGGCCAGCGCCTCGCGGTTTCCCTGATACAGCGTCTCGATGGCCTCGGGCATCCGTTTTTGCGCGTCGCTCGTCAGCACGATATGGCTGCTCCGCCTGTCCGCCGGGTCGCGGGTGCGTTCGATCAGGCCGTCGCGCTCCATGCGCGCCAGCATTTGCGCCATCGGCGGTTGTTCTATCCGGGCGAAGCGGGCGAGGTCGCGCTGGGTTTGCGCCTTGCCATCCCGCAGCGCCACCAGCACCGGCAAATGGCCGACGCCGAAGCCGAGCGGTTTCAGCCGCGTTTCGCTCAGCCGTGCGAAGGCGCGCGCCGCAAGACCGATGAGATGCCCCGGCGTCGACAGTACGTTTTCATCCATGTCGCTCATTTCCCGACCTTGCTTGACCCATATATATATGCACGTATATATCTCTCCGGTGGGCTGTCGGCAACATCGATTGACGAGCCCGGCAAGCACTTCAAACCGTCCCGGGGGAAATGACGATGTCAGACAACAACGCCGACCTGATCAGGGGCCTTTACGATCGTTTCAACGCCCGGGATATTGACGGTGTCCTTGGAAAGCTCGCCCGGGACGTTGCCTGGGCCAACGGCATGGATGGTGGCCACGTGCACGGTCACGAGGGACTGCGCGCCTATTGGACAGCCCAATGGGCCGTCGTCAGCCCGCATGTCGAGCCCTTGAAATTTTCGGAGCAGGAAAATGGTGCCGTTGCAGTCGAGGTGATCCAGTCGGTGTTCGATCTCGACGGCCAGCCGCTCCAGGGGCAAACGCATGGTCTCAGGGACAAGACTGTAATGCACATTTTCCGGATCGAAAGCGGCAAGGTAACCCGCTTCGATATTCAGGACGATGTTTGAGGTTTACGACGCCGCCGCGCCCGCCGCCTACCGCCGTGTCAGCGACAAAATCCGGTCGCGCAGGGCCTTGGCCATATTGCGGGTGCTGCGATACATGTGCAATTGAGCGGCGGCTTGGCGGACGTCACGGTCGCTGTTCTGGGTGAGGCCGATGACCAGCGTGCCCATCTCTTCGCGTTCCCGCCAGAAACGGCTCATGATCGGATGATCGGCGACGGCGCAGGAGTCGGAGCGGACGGTGTTGGGGTCGTCCAGCTGGAATTCGGTGAGTTCTCCCATCAGCAGCTTGCCGGGCGAATAGCGTGCATAGCTTTCGTCGAACGCGGTCTTCCAGGTGTAGGCCTCGCCGCCCATCATCAGCACGATCATCGAGGCAATGGCCTTGCCGTCGAGGTCAATGGTATGGATACGGACAGCGTCGACGCTAGCGAGATTGGAGATCGCCTCGCGGGCGAAGGCCGCGTGGTGGCGGTCGAGCACCATGGCGCTGCGCTTCTTGCCCTTCCAGCCGCCTGCTTCCAGGGCCATGAATTCTTCCATCCGACGGTGGATATCGGACGGTTGGCGGGCGACGTTGTAGACGAGTTCGCCGAGGCTTTCGAGTTGCCGCCACTGACGGCGCATTTCCCGCAAGTGAGCGGGTGAAATCGCCGCCGCCAGATAATCCAGCGCGTCCTCGGTGCTTTGCAGCATCGGACGCTCATAGGCGTTGGCAACGGTGACCGGCAGGTTGCGGCCGATGGCAACCGCCTTCGCCAGGCGGACAAAGGGTCCGTTCAGCCTGACGTCAGGCAGCACCAGCGTGGTCGGCAGCTGCAGCGCGTGCTGGAGCAGGCCTTCGAACAGGTTGTCGAGCGTCTCCGCCGCCTCTTCTCCATCCACCAGCGGCGTGCCGAGTGGGCCGAAATTGTTGGCCCAGACGCGGATGATCGACGGACCGACGGCAAAGCCCGGCTTGTCGACGGAAAACGGCATGAGCAAGCGCATCCTGCTGCTCGTGCCCTTGTTGTCGCGAATGAGCGCCATCCGGATCTGCCGTTCATCGATGCGAGGCATGGCTGGCGCCAGGAAACGGGCCGAGAAAAAGACGTTCGGCTCCATGGCGCGGTTGGAGAGGAAATCGAGCTCGTCCTGCAGGTCGTAGCCAAGCTTAGCCGGATAAAGACATAGTTCGCGGCCAGGGCGGCCAACATCGGTGCGGGCGTCCGGGCGCGGCAGGTTGTCGAAGTGCAGCGAGGCGAGCTCGTGCATCATCGGATTTACCTTGCCGTCGGTGACATCGTTGAGCGGGGGACGCGCCATCAGGGGAATGCCTTCACAATCATTGTTCTGGTTGATCGGGCAAAGGCGAACAGTACGATACCGAGCTTCCAGCGAACCGCCAGATGCAGCAATACAGCCTCGACGCCCATGGCCGAGGCCGTAGCGATGGCCGCGCCCTCGATTCCGAGGCGCGGTATTAATCCCACATTGAGACAGACATTTGCGGCCAGCGCAATGCCGTAAAGCGCAGCACACAGGCGTTGATGGCCTGCCATCATCAGAAGGACCTCGCCGGGCCCGACCAGCGCCTTGGCCAGAATACCGGCGAGCAGGATCGCCATGACGACCTGGCCTGCCGTAAACGAAGCGCCGAACAGCGACAGCAACTCGCTGCCGGCTGCCAGCACACAAAGACCGACGATCAGCGCCGGCCAGAATGCCCAGCGGGTGGCCTGCGTGGCAAAGGCGGCAAGCTTCGCCTTGTCGCCCTCTGCGATGATCGCCGAAAACCTGGGGCCGGCCGCGGCCTTGACGGAGAAATAGACGAAATGCACCAGCGCCATTGTCTTTGCTGCGGCAAAGTAGATCGCGACCTGCTCCGGCTCGAGGAACAGGCCGACGACGATGACATCGGAATTGGTGAGGAGATAGCCGACGCCCTCGATCAGGAAGATCGGAAAGGCCACCGCCATCCATGTCGAAAAGCGGATTTCCCGGGGGCCGGCCGGAACATGGCGGCGCAGGCGGGTGGTGACGGCGAGGTATTGACCGATCGTGGTAACGAAGGTGGCGGCGAGCGCTGCCTCGGCGGCCGTCACGGCGCTGTGGGGTGCACCCAGAAGGACGGCGCCGACCATGAAGACGAGGATCAGCGTCGGGCGGATGAGGAAGGTCGGGCTGAGCGCCATGACGGGCCAGTGATTGGCGCGCGACGTGCCGTCGAGGACGTCGCCGAGCGCGATCAGCGGCATGATCAGCAATCCAAGGAAAAGCGGGATGGCGTAATAGGGCGCAATCGAGCCGGCGCCGAAGTACAGCGCGATCATGCCGGCCAGTGCCAATCCCCCGGCCGATGCCAGCGCAAAGCGGCGCGCCGTGCTGGTGAGGCCGCGGATCAGCGCATCGTCGCCGGAGACCTTGTACTGCGGGAGAAAGCGGATGACAGCGGTGTGGAAGCCGATGCAAGAGAGGTTGCCGGCGATCACCACCAGCACCCAGACAAAAACGAAGATCCCGTATTCGAACTCGCCCATGATGCGGGCAAGGATGATCTGCGAGACGAAGGCGAGCGCGGCGCTCAGAATGCGGATGATGAAGGCGACCATCGCCATGCGGCGGGAGGCATCTTTTTCGCCACGGCCGGACAGAACAGCAGCAAGCTGCTGGAGCGCCGAGGACAATCTTGTCCGCACGTCCACAGGCAGCATTTTTTCTGCTGTTTCAACGACAGGCATGATCACACGCAATACTCGGATACCGTTTTAGACGATCATCATTCTCACCCTGACAGGGTTAAGAAACAGTGCAACAGGTCGACGTTTTCCCCAATTGCGTTGGTTTGGATGGGGCGAAAGCAAGGAAAGGTTGTGGCTAGAATTGAAATTGCCTCGATATGAAAATGCCGCCCGTGGGCGGCATTCCGGTGTCAGACGATGGTCGCCTCGTCCGACTGCGATTCGAAGGCGCCATGGCAATGCTTGTACTTGCGCCCGGAGCCGCAAGGGCAGAGCTCGTTGCGGCCAACGCGGCCCCAAGTGGCAGGGTTGTCCGGATCGCGGTTTTCAGGTGGCACGACAACGTCTGTCGGCGGCTGCAGGCGGGCAAATTCGTCTTCTCCCGTCGTCGCGTCGATGTGATGGGCTTCCATCAGCATTGGTTCCGGCTCGCGTGGCTGCTGTACAAGCTCGACGCGCGACAGCTGTGCCGTGACTGCCTGGCGCAGGTTGTTGAGAAGCGACTGGAAAAGCTCGAACGATTCCGACTTGTATTCCTGCAGCGGGTCGCGCTGGGCATATCCGCGGAATCCGACGACCGAGCGCAGGTGGTCGAGATTGACGATATGCTCGCGCCACAGGCCATCCAGCGTCTGCAGGATGATCGAGCGTTCCACGTAGTGCATGATCTCGGGGCCGAAGCGCTCCGCCTTTTCGGCAGCAGCCTTGTCGGCGATCTCGATCAGGCGTTCGCGGATGTCGTCCTCGCCAATACCTTCTTCCTTGGCCCATTCCTCGACGGGCAGGTCCAGATCGAGCAGGTTGGCAATCTCGACCTTGAGGCCGGCCATGTCCCACTGCTCGGCATAGGCGCGCTCGGGGATGTGCTTGGCAACCAGCTCTTCGATGGCCTCGTGGCGCATGTCGGCGATGGTTTCGGAGATATTCGTCGCTTCCATCAGTTCGACGCGCTGTTCGAAGATCACCTTGCGCTGATCGTTAAGCACGTCGTCATACTTCAGGAGGTTCTTGCGGATGTCGAAGTTGCGGGCTTCGACCTTCTTCTGTGCGCGTTCCAGGGCCTTGTTGATCCAGGGGTGGACAATCGCCTCTCCCTCTTTGAGGCCGAGCTTCTGTAGCATGCCGTCCATCCGGTCGGAGCCGAAGATGCGCATCAGGTCGTCCTGGAGCGACAGGTAGAACTTCGAGCGGCCCGGGTCGCCCTGGCGGCCAGAGCGACCGCGCAGCTGGTTGTCGATGCGACGGCTTTCGTGGCGTTCGGTAGCGATGACGTAGAGGCCGCCGGCGTCGATGGCCTTCTGCTTCAGGACCTTGATCTCCTCGGCGATGGCCTGGATGGCGGCGTCCTTTTCAGGGCCGGGCTCCATGTCGCCAAGCTCGCGCTCGACGCGCATCTCGAGGTTGCCGCCGAGCTGGATGTCGGTGCCGCGGCCGGCCATGTTGGTAGCGATCGTCACGCCGCCGGGAACGCCGGCCTGGGCGACGATATAGGCTTCCTGTTCATGGTAACGGGCGTTGAGGATGTGGAACTGGGTGAAGCCCTGGCTGCGCATCCGCTCGGCCAGCAGCTCCGACTTCTCGATCGACGTCGTGCCGACCAGCACCGGCTGGCCGCGCTTGTGCGCCTCGATGATATCGGCGGTGATGGCGTTGAACTTTTCCTCGAACGTCCGGTAGACCTCGTCGTCCTGGTCGATGCGCTTGATCGGCAGGTTGGTCGGGACTTCGATAACTTCGAGATTGTAGATGTTGCCGAATTCCTCTGCTTCCGTCTGCGCCGTGCCGGTCATGCCGGCGAGCTTGTCGTACATGCGGAAATAGTTCTGGAAGGTGATCTGCGCCAGCGTCTGGTTTTCAGGCTGGATCTTGACGCGTTCCTTGGCTTCCAGCGCCTGGTGCTGACCGTCCGAATAGCGGCGGCCCGGCATCATGCGGCCGGTGAACTCGTCGATGATGACGACTTCGTCGTTGCGGACGATGTAGTCCTTGTCTCGGCTGAACAGCTTGTAGGCTTTCAGCGCATTGTTGATGTGGTGGACGATCGCCACGTTTTCGATGTCGTAAAGCGCATTGCCCTTCAGCAGGCCGGCTTCGCGGAGGAGATTTTCGAGCTTCTCTGTGCCGACTTCGGAGAAATTGGCCGAGCGCTGCTTCTCGTCGATTTCGTAGTCTTCTTCGGAGAGCTGCGGAATGAAGGCGTCGATGGTGGTGTAGAGGTCCGAGCGGTCGTCGAGCGGTCCGGAGATGATCAGCGGGGTGCGCGCTTCATCGACCAGGATCGAGTCGACTTCGTCGACGATGGCGTAATAGTGTTCGCGCTGGACCATCTGGGCGCGCTCGTACTTCATGTTGTCGCGCAGATAGTCGAAGCCGAGCTCGTTGTTGGTGGCGTAGGTGATGTCGCAGGCGTAAGCTTCCTTGCGTTCCTCATCCGACATGCCGTGAACGATCACGCCGGTGGTGAGGCCGAGGAAGCTGTAGAGCCGCGCCATGGTCGCGCTATCGCGCTGGGCGAGGTAGTCGTTGACGGTGACGACATGCACGCCCTTGCCGAGCAACGCATTCAGATAGACCGGCAACGTGCCGACGAGCGTCTTGCCTTCGCCCGTCTTCATCTCGGCGATGGCGTTGGAATGCAGGATCATGCCGCCGATCAGCTGGACGTCGAACGGGCGCATGCCGAGCACGCGGCGCGATGCTTCGCGGGCAACGGCGAATGCCGGAACGAGGAGATCATCGAGCGTCTTGCCATTTGCGAGTTGTTGGCGGAACTCCACCGTCTTGGCGGCAAGCTCTTCGTCGGACAGCTTGCGCATGCCCTCTTCGAGCGCATTGATCGCCGCAACATTTGGCGTGAACACGCGGACACGCCGCTCGTTGGACGAGCCAAACAACTTTCGGGCAATTCCACCAAAGCTGACCATATGACTGGCCCTTTCTGAATTTACATCCCGCCGTTCCTGCAATCGCCGTCCCGAAAAAATCGGCCGATTGACCCGAAACGGCCGGAAACTGTTCTGGACGCAAGGTTGCGTGACAGATAAGAGGGGGGTCGATTGATGTCAACGGGATTGGCCGATACACAAAGGCCACATTCTGATGGTGAAGGCTACTTTCAGGCCGGATTCGCGCATGCTGAAGCCGGTGGGAACTTCAAAAGGGTAATTTCATGTCGCGATACCATAAACTTGCTGCAGCTGTCGCCTTTGCTGCGATCGTTGCCTTCCAGGCCCCGGCCTTTGCTGCAGATGCCGTCGTTGCCAAGGTAGGCGACCTCGAGATCCACCAGTCCGAACTCGATCTTGCCATCTCCAACCTCGACCCGCAGCTGGCCCAGTTGCCAGACGACCAGAAGAAGGTTGCCGCACTTTCGGCCGCCATCGACGTCAAGCTTCTGGCCAAGGATGCGCTTGCCGAGAAGCTGCAGGACACTCCTGACTTCAAGACCCGCATGGCCTATCTCCAGGACCGCGAACTGCACAATGCCTACTTCAAGAAGCACGTCGTTGACGTCGTGACGGACGCTGAGGTCAAGGCGCGCTACGACAAGGAAGTTGCTGCCCTGCCGAAGCAGGAAGAAGTGCACGCCCGCCACATCCTGGTGAAGACCGAGGACGAGGCCAAGGAAGTCATCAAGGAACTCGACGCCGGTAAGGATTTCGCTGAAGTCGCCAAGGAAAAGTCGACCGATCCGAACAAGTCGGACGGCGGCGATCTCGGCTATTTCCAGCGTGGCCGCATGGTCAAGGAATTCGACGACGCAGCCTTCTCGATGCCGGTCGGCACCTATTCCAAGACGCCTGTGAAGACCGACTTCGGCTTCCACGTCATCAAGGTCGAAGACAAGCGCGATGCGCCTCCTCCGCCGTTCGACCAGGTCAAGGACCAGGTCAAGCAGCTGGTCATGCGTGACAAGTATCTCGAACTGCTGAAGACTGCCAAGGCAGCTTCCAAGGTCGAGATCTCCGATCCGGCGCTGGCCAAGGCCTATGCCGATGCAGACAAGCAGCAGCAGCAGCCGGATGCCGCGCCTGCCACCCCCGATGCACCTGACGCGCCGGCCGCCGAGGCACCGAAGCAGTAAGACAGCAATAATGCGATTGGGGCCCGGTTCATCCGGGCCCTGATGGCTTAGGCGGAAGTGGGTTTTCTTCAGGCCGCCTCGCCGGGCATGTGTTCGCCTTGTCCGGGGAGATGATCATGGCCGGAGGTCTTCTTTCCCTCATCCTCGCCCTTGTGGCGGAGATGCAGCGCGTTCACGTCCGTGAGCGTAAGAGACTCCTTTCACCGCGCAGACGCGCGGTGGCTGGATTCCTGTGACAGGCACAGGAATGAGGAGAACTTTGGCCAAGACGCGGTGCACTGCTTAGACAACAGGCCCGGTTCATCCGGGTCCTTTCAATTGCAAAGGTATTAAGATGTCTGGTTCCGTATCCCCGCTTGCCCCGACAACCTTTGCCACGCTGCCGCCGGTGCGCGGGCTTCGTATGGCGACTGCTTCCGCCGGTATAAAGTACAAGAACCGCACCGACGTGCTGATGATGGTGTTCGATGCACCGGCGGCTGTTGCCGGCGTCTTCACCAAGTCGAAGTGCCCGTCTGCTCCTGTCGATTTCTGCCGCAAGAATCTCTCGCACGGCACAGCCCGTGCGGTTGTGGTCAATTCCGGCAACGCCAATGCCTTTACCGGCGTAAAGGGCCGCCAGGCGACGGAGTTGACCGCGAAATCGGCCGCATCCGCCGTCGGCTGCAGCGAGAACGAGGTCTACCTGGCCTCGACCGGCGTCATCGGCGAACCGCTGGACGCCACGAAATTTGCCGGCGTGCTGGACCAGATGCAGTCCGATGCCACGGGCGATTTCTGGTTCGAAGCCGCCAAGGCGATCATGACCACCGATACCTATCCGAAGGTCGCTACGCGGAGCGCCGAGATCGACGGCATCGCGGTGACGATCAACGGCATCGCCAAGGGCGCCGGGATGATCGCACCCGACATGGCGACGATGCTGTCCTTCGTTGTCACCGACGCCGATATCGCGCCGGTGGCGCTGCAGGCCCTGCTGTCCGATGGCGTCGGCCCGACCTTCAATTCGATGACCGTCGACAGCGATACGTCGACCTCAGATACGCTGATGCTGTTTGCGACCGGCGCCACTGCGGCCGACGGCCAGAAACGCGTCGAGACCGCCAGCGATCCGCGGCTAGCCTCTTTCCGCACGGCACTGAATGCGCTTCTCAAGGACCTTGCGCTGCAAGTCGTGCGGGACGGCGAGGGTGCGACCAAGATGCTCGAAATCACCGTCACCGGTGCCGAAAGCGATGCCGCTGCCAAGACCATTGCGCTGTCGATCGCCAACTCGCCGCTGGTCAAGACCGCTGCAGCCGGCGAGGACGCCAACTGGGGCCGTATCGTCATGGCCGTCGGCAAGGCCGGCGAGATGGCAGATCGTGACAAGCTCGCCATCTGGTTCGGCGATGTCCGGGTTGCCGTCAATGGCGAACGCGACGCCGGCTATTCGGAAGATGCGGCGACCGCAGTCATGAAGCGCCAGGATATTCCGGTCAAAGTCGAGCTCGGACTTGGGCAAGGCCGGGCTACGGTCTGGACCTGCGACCTCACAAAGGAATATGTTGCCATCAATGGCGACTACCGGAGCTGATAGCGTCTGATGCCCTTGCAATTCCTGTCCAATCCCCTGCCGCTGGTGCGCAGGCTCGAAGCCGTTGGCTTTCGGGCCTGGCCAGCGTCGTCTATCCATTACGACGGCAGCTGGCAGGTGCGGCTGACGGCCGGGCATCCCTCCAAGCGACTGAACTCGATCGTGCCGCTCGACCCCTCCGACCATCGCGACGTCGAGATCCGGCTGGAGAAGGCGCAACGCAAGTTCGAGGCTTATGGCCGCCCCCTGGTGGTGCGTGAAACGCCGCTGGCGCCACCGGTGTTGATGACGCTGTTGCGCGAGACAAACTGGGACGCCTTCGAAGAGACGATCGTGATGACCTGCGATCTTTTGGATATCGTCCTCCCCGACACGCTCGACCATTTGCCGAGCCACGATGTCGGCCGCTATGTCGATGCCAGCCTCTCTGTCGACGGTTCCGATTCCGCGCTGAAGCCGGCGCTGGCCGAAGTCGTCAGTTCCATCAAGCCGCCATCGGGCCTCTTCGTCATCGAGGATCCGGAACTCGGGCCTGTAGCGACGACGCTCTGCGTGCAGGACAACGACCTTGCCGGCCTGATGTCGTTGTCGGTCGCACCGGCATTTCGCCGCAAGGGCTTCGGTATCGAGATCGTCGCCTCGGCGCTCCGCTGGGCCCGGACCCGCAGCGCAAAAACCGCCTGGCTGCAGGTCGCCGCCAGCAACGATGCCGCGCTGGCGCTTTATGACGGCATAGGATTTCGCGAGGCCTACCGTTACCGTTACTGGAGGCCGCAGTCGTGAGCGTCGCGGCCGGGCGCAAGATCCTGCTGGTTGCCGCATGCGCGCTGATCGATGCCGATGGCCGAATTCTCCTCGCGCAGCGTCCCGAGGGCAAGAGCCTTGCCGGGCTGTGGGAATTTCCAGGTGGCAAGGTCGAGCCGGGCGAGACGCCGGAAGAGTGTCTCATTCGTGAACTCGACGAGGAGCTTGGCGTCACGACGCGTATAGCCTGCCTCGCGCCGTTAACCTTTGCCAGCCACACCTACGACAGTTTTCACCTGCTGATGCCACTCTACATCTGCCGCCGCTATGAAGGCACGCCAGAGGGCCGCGAGGGCCAGGGGCTGAAATGGGTTCGGCCGCAGGCACTTCGCGATTATCCCATGCCTCCTGCAGACGAACCGCTGATCCCGTTTCTGCAAGACCTGCTGTGACAGGCCATTAATTTAGTGAATACTTCTTCACTTAAGATTTTATGATCATTTTGCCTGTGGATATTAAGAGATCGTTTAAGACCTTCTGGCAAAGATCGACCTCAATCAAGCGATGGGCATGGTCATAACGAGGCTTGACACAATGGACGACGATTTCTGGAAGGCCGTTCGCGAGAAAGAACAGGCAACTTCACAGTCTCGCAAGACCGGCGCACTGAATATTGCCCTGCTTTTCGGCACGGCGGCAGTTGCATTGTCGCTGATCCTGACGCCGATGCTGGCCGATAAGTCGAAATCGAGTGTGCTTGCGAGCGCGCCCGAATTCGATAACATCACCACGGGCTCCATTCCGAAGACGGAAAGCGGCAAGCGCTTTACGATCCGCCGCAGCGTGCTGCAGAACGAACCCGGTTCAGTCTGTGTCGTGCAGGGGTATGGCAGCGATATCAACTGCTGAACAGCTTGCAGCCGATCTGTGCCGGGGGCATCGGGTTCGCTGATTTCGGTATAGATCAGAGGATATTTTCGATGCATGTGGTCCGGAAACTCATTGACGACAAGATCGGCGCAACAGCGATCGAATACGGCCTGATTGCCGGCCTTATCGCCGTTGCGCTGATCGTCAGCCTCGGTCTTCTCGGCAGCAATCTCTCGAACATGTTCAACTTCTTTGCCAACAAGGTCAGCACGCCGTAATCACGGCTTCAGGGTCTGCTCCTCGACCTTCAGCGCGTCGGCCAGCCGCGTCTTGGCGGAGCCCGGACGCAGTGGCTTCTGCTGGCTTTCATGCGGCTTCCAGCCCGATGCATAGATGATCGAGAATGTCGCCCGGATCCGTCCGTCGGCATCGGCGAAGCGCTCGGCATATAATTCCGCGGCACGCAGGAAGAAATTGCGTCCGACCGGTCGGCGGCTGCGGTCGACCAGCGGGTTGGCCATGCCCATGGCGCGCAGGTCCTGCATCAGCGGAAACAGCGAGGCGTAGCGCACCGTATAGCTTTCGGCATCGACGACCGGCAGCGCGAAACCCGCCCGCTGCAACAGCCCGCCGACATCGCGCATGTCGGGGAAGGGGATGACGCGCGGACTGGCGCCGCCGAACATCTCGATCTCGGTTGCCAGCAGTACCTCGCGCAATTCCTGCAGCGTGCCGTTGCCGGGTATGGCTGCGAGGAACAGCCCGTCCGGCTGCAATGCGCGATGCACCTGAATGAAGACGCCCGGCGTGTCGTTGGTGAGGTGCAGCCCCAGCGGCGAGAGCACCAGATTGACGGAGGCCGGAGCTAGCGGCAGCCGTTCTGGCGGCGCAACGACGATGGTCTCACCGGCAACGGCCGGCATTTCGTCGGTCTCGATGCGCGTCATATGGCCGATCTTGCCGGACGCCATCGCCAACCGTGCCGCGATGCCGGTCGCGCCGTGCAGCTCCACCGCCTCCTCGAAACGGCGTTCCACCAGCGACAATCGCTCGGCCAGTTCGTTGGCGGCGATGTCGAGCAGGAAGGCGGCCTTGGCGTCATCCCTCGCCAGCGCGCGGCGGCGGTTGGCGGCGATGAGGTCCTGGTCGAATACGATATCCATGCGCTATTCCTGCACTCCACGTCCTCTGCGGCACCAGAGCCTGCCGCACTTTCCTTTCGCAATGGCGCGAGGAACGGGCTATTGTCAATCATATGGGGCATATGGGGACGAGCCGACCGGAAATCACCGCTGCGCTCATCGGACGCGGGCTGCTGCGGCCGTGGTTTATGCTGGCCGATCTGCTCTATCCGCCCGGCTGTGCTGCCTGTGGCGCCTCGACCGGCAGCCACCGCAGCCTTTGCCCGCGCTGCTGGTCGACGATCCGTTTCGTCGAGCGTCCCTATTGCGAGGTGATGGGCAGCCCGTTTACCCACGATCTCGGCGCCGGCATTCTCAGCGCCGAGGCGATTGCAGATCCGCCGCCGTTCGATCGGCTGCGCTCGGCGGCGATCCATGACGGCGTGGTTCGCGATCTCGTCCACGGCCTCAAATACCGCGATCGTATCGACCTTGCGCGGATGATGGCCGAATGGATGCTGCGCGCCAGCGACGGTGCGGTTGCCGGTTGCGATGCGCTGATCCCGGTGCCGCTGCACCGCACCCGTCTGTTTTCGCGTAAGTTCAACCAGGCAGCCGAGCTTGCCCGCCATCTGGCGTCACTCTCCGGCAAGCCGCTGCTGCCGGCGACACTTGTCCGGATCAAGCGGACCAGCCAGCAGGTCGGGCTTGGTGCCCGGGCCCGGCAGGACAATGTCCGGGGCGCCTTTGCAATCGCACGCCACCGCGACAACGAGGTCTTTGGCCGGCGCATCGTGCTCATCGACGACGTCTACACGACGGGAGCGACCGTTGCGGCGGCAACGCGGGTGCTGAAAAAGGCGGGCGCCGCCGATGTCACCGTCTTGACCTTTGCGCGGGCGCTCGCCATGCCTATATGACAGGAAAGCTGTTCAAACCCGGAGTGACCATGGCATCCGTCGTTATTTACACGCGTGAGTTCTGCGGCTACTGCGCCAAGGCAAAATCGCTGCTTGGGGCCAAGGGCGTCGCCTATGTCGAACACAATGCCACCTATTCCCCGGAGATGCGCGAGGAGATGATCGCCAAATCGAACGGCGGCACGACCTTTCCGCAGATCTTTATCGACGGCTTGCATGTCGGAGGCTGCGACGACCTGCACGCGCTCGACAGGGGGGGCAAGCTCGATCCGCTTCTTGCCGCCTGAGGATAAATCATGAGCTTCAAGGCCGCCGCTATCCAGATGTGCTCGGGCACCGACCCGGAGAAGAACGTCGCCGATATGGTGCGCCTGGTGCGCGACGCCGCGTCCAGGGGTGCGGTCTATGTCCAGACGCCTGAAATGACCGGCGCCATCCAGCGCGACCGGCCCGGCCTGAGGGCCATCCTGCGCAACGAGGCCGATGATCTCGTCGTCGCTGCAGCGTCGCGGACAGCGGCGGAACTGGGTATCCACCTGCACATCGGCTCGACGGCCATTTCGCTCGACGATGGAAAGATCGCCAATCGCGGTTTCCTGTTCGGCCCGGATGGCGGTCTGGTGACGCGCTACGACAAGATCCACATGTTCGACGTCGATCTCGACAATGGCGAAAGCTGGCGCGAGAGTGCCGTCTATCGTCCAGGCTCCGAGGCTCGGGTGGTGTCGCTGCCGTTTGCAAAACTCGGCTTCTCGATCTGCTACGATGTCCGCTTTCCCGAGCTTTTCCGCAGCCAGGCCGTTGCCGGCGCCGAAGTGATGAGCATTCCTGCCGCCTTTACCCGCCAGACCGGCGAGGCTCACTGGGAAATCCTCCTGAGGGCACGGGCCATCGAGAACGGCATGTTCGTTATCGCCGCAGCCCAGGCCGGCGTCCATCAGGACGGCCGCGAGACATATGGCCATTCGATGATCGTCGATCCCTGGGGCAAGGTTCTGACGTCCGCCGGCGGCAGCGGCGAGGCCGTGCTGGTGGCCGATATCGACGTTGCCGCAGTCAAGGCTGCCCGCGAAAAGATCCCCAATCTGAAAAACGGCCGCGCGTTTACGCTGGAAACGATCGAGGCCGCAAAGGCCGGGGGTGTGGCTGCGTGATCCGCTATTCGCTCAGTTGCGACCACGGCCATGAGTTCGAGGGCTGGTTTTCGCAAAGCGCCGACTTCGAGCGGCAGGTCGAAAGCGGATTGCTGAGCTGCCCGACCTGCGGATCTTCCTCGATCGGCAAGATGCTGATGGCACCGTCCGTTTCGACGGCCCGGACCCGGGAGGCGCTAACGACGCTGGCGATGGACGCGGCCCGCAAGCAGGCAATCGCCACGCTCAAAGACGCCGTTGCCGCCATCAAGGCGAATTCGGAAGATGTCGGGCCCAAGTTTCCGGAGGAGGCCCGCAAGATCCATTACGGAGAGGCCGATGCCCGCGGCATCATCGGCCAGGCAACGCCTGCCGAGGCACGCTCGCTGATCGAGGAAGGCATCGAGATCGCTCCGCTTCCGACGCTGCCGGACGACGCCAACTGACGCTGCCCCTTCCGCCGATCCATCGACTCGTCAAATAACCCTGCGCCTCCAGCGCAGCATGAAATGCCATAGGGTGGGGGTCTGGTGCGCCAAGGCGGCTCAGGCCGGCCGTTTTGCGACCATCATGTAGTTCACGTCCATGTCCTTAGACAGGTTCCACTGATTCTGCAGCGGCGAGAAGAACACGCCGGTGCGGGCGGTGAAGATCAGGCCGTTGGCGATCAGCGGCTTTTCCACTTCTTCCGGCCGTACCAGCTTTTCATACTGATGGGTGCCGCGCGGCAGCCAGCGCAGGACGTTTTCGGCGGCAAAGATGGCAAGGGCAGCCGCCTTCATCGTGCGGTTGATGGTGGCAACGAACATCATGCCGCCCGGCCGCACCATCTTCGCGCAGGTCGACAGAAAGAACTCGACGTCGGAAACGTGCTCGACGACCTCCATGTTGAGGATGATGTCGAAAGTCTCGCCGGCCTCAGCCAGCTGTTCGGCGGTGACCGGGCGATAGTCGACCTCGACGCCCGACTGGCGGGCATGGGTGGAGGCGATGCCGATGTTCTTTTCGGACGGATCTGCGCCCACCACTTCGGCGCCCATACGGGCCATGGGTTCGGAGAGAAGCCCGCCGCCGCAGCCGATATCGAGCACCCGCAGGCCTTCCAGCGGGCGGGGGCTGCGCGGGTCGCGGCCGAAATTCTCGGCGGCGCGGTCGCGGATGTAGGCGAGCCGGACGGGATTGAATTTGTGCAGCGGCTTGAACTTGCCGGTCGGGCTCCACCATTCCGCCGCCATTGCCGAAAAGCGGTCGACTTCGCTCTGGTCGATAGTGGTCTTTGCCGTGGTGTTCTGAGCCGCTTCGGTCATCGTCTGGTTCCTTGTCCTGTCTCAGTGAAGTCGGACGATCGGTGCTGGAAGTCAAGGGCGGGAGGTCTTCCTTTGCACGCAGGAGACGACCACGCCGGCCGCCCCGCGTCATTCGACCGCAGCAGGATCGTCTCTCTGCCCCGGTCTGCAAGCTCGCCGTGTCGCGCCGTCACGCCATCCCGTTCACGCGGCCTGTTCGGTCCGTGTCATGACAATTCTGATGGCCGGGGCACATCGAGTGCCTGATGATTTTTTAGTTAAGTGACACCAGATGTGCCCCGTTCGACAGTTTTTATCCGCAACTCCGGATCCTCTGTTTCCGACCCAGGTCCCGTTGAGGGGAAAAGCTGCAGGAGTTATGCCACACAGGCACGCCGAGCCTAGGGGCCCGAAGGGATCCACTTTCTGCGGACCCTTGAAGACGTGCCTGCGTAGACAGCAACCCCTCCAAGACCCGGCCCCACCTCGCCGGCAACGCAGACCGGTGTATCCGATGGCGGAACGGGGTGATTATAGATCAACCCGGAAAAGCGGGGATGAAATTATGATGCCGGCATTGTTTCCAAACGGAAATCCCAACGGTTTATCCCCATGAGGTGCTGCGAGCAGGGGCGATGGAGGGAAGCGAGAGAGGAGAGTGTGCTAGAGATAGAGTGTGTGTGTGAGGTCAGAAAGATCACAAAACCGGAAAGAGCCACCCCCGACCTCCCTCATTCCTGTGCCCGTCACAGGAATCCAGCCGCCCAAGTCTTTGGGCGATAGATACTTCTCCACCAACAGAGAGTCCTCCCACGGCGCGGACGCGCCGTGACTGGATTCCTGTGACGGGCACAGGAATGAGGGTTTGGTGGGCATCCCAGGCGCGGTTGGACTTTAAAGGGTTTGGCAGTGGTGGATCGGTCTTTCACTGGGCCGGTTGCCTCAATCTGTTTGTGTTTGCAATATCTTGACTACTCTGCCCCGACTTGCCTCCATTCCGGCAGACGGCAGTGACAAACGTCTCGGTGGGTGCTCGCCGGAAGGTTGGGTTTGGAGGGTGTGCGGCGAACGCGCTGCGGACAGCGCCGCCCGCAGCATATGCGCCTTTGCACAGGTCCCTTGTCGAACGGGATTCTCCTCGAGCCGTGCGCTGCAATGAAGCCGTCACGGTCTTGTGGAAAATACCCTGTGCAGGCTTGGCGAAAGGCATCACGCAATGCGCACTATCATGCTGGATGTCGATGGAGTGTTGGTGTGCGGTCGTCCGGGGGATGGCGCGCAGTGGTGGACTGACCTCGGCGCCGACCTCGGGATTTCGCGCGATGCGTTGCGAAGCGCGTTTTTTGCCCCGCGCTGGCAGGATATCGTCAGCGGGCGGAAGCCTCTGGTGCCGGAGCTTGCCGAAGTTCTGGCCGAGATCGCGCCCGATGTCAGCGTCGATACTTTTATCGACTACTGGTTCGCCAACGACTCGCGGATCGACAGCGCGGTGCTCGATGCTGTTTCGGAGATCAGAGGTCGCGGCGATCGTGTCTACCTCGCGACAAACCAGGAGCATATGCGCGCCGCATACCTGATGGAAGACATGGGGCTACGGGAGAAAGTCGATGGCATTTTCTACTCCGCATCGCTTGGGTACCAGAAGCCGAGCCCCGAATTCTACTCCCTCGTCACGCAAGCCACCTCTGTCGCTCCGCAAAGCATCGTCCTGATCGATGACACCGAGGAAAATGTGCAGGCCGCGCATGCCTCCGGTTGGAGCGCCGTCCATTGGCAAAGGGGTATGAGCATTGTTGGCGCGCTGTAAAACAGGAAAAGTGGGGGGAAAATGTGATGGGCGCGTTGATACCGTTTGGGCGTAGTCCTAACGGATGATTTAGATAGAGCTGGGGAAGCACAAGCGTTAGCTCCAGCTACCCTCATTCCTGTGCCCGTCACAGGAATCCAGCCGCCCAAGTCCTTGGGCGAAAAGTTCTTTCCGCCTAAGATAATGTCGTCTCACTGCTCAGACGCGCTGTGACTGGATTTCTGTGACAGGCGCAGGATGAGGGAATTGGGAGGGCCGATGGTGCAGGCGGTGGTGATCGGCATTACGTTCATATGGAGGCCTCGCCTGGATTCGAACCAAGCTGTGGGGAATTCACTCCCCTTGCGTCTCCACTCCGCCACGAGGCCATGGGATGACCTGTAGTTGTATTTCGTTAAATCTGGGTAAATTTAATCGTGCATCCGCCGGACTATGGAGAGATTGTGGCGGGAGCCCCTGCCGAGGACTTGAACCTGGGTCTTCTGCAAACGAGGCAGCTGCTCTACCGTTGAGCTACGAGGGGCATGCCCCGTGTTGTTGCCCGTCCGGGCGGCAGTTGCAACTCTATAGTTAAATAAGGGTTAACGCGCCGTGGTCGTCGCGAGCCTCCCCGTCGCAGGTGAATGGCTGCGACGGGGAGGGCGGGTTTCAGGTTGCGGTGGGGTCCTTGAGGGCCTTGCCGAGGGAGAAAGCGAGGATAGCCGAGACCAGCATGAAGCCGCCGACGATGACCATCGGCATCTCGTACAGGCCTGTCGCATCCTTGACGGCGCCGGTGATGTAGGGCGCTGCAAAGCCGGCGATGTTTCCGACCGTGTTGATGAGCGCAATGCCTGCCGCAGCGCCGGCGCCGGTCAGGAACCTTGTCGGCAGCGACCAGAAGTTCGGCAGGGCTGCAAAGATCGCACAGGCGGTCACGGTGACGACGAGGACCGTCGTCTCGGGCGAAGACATCAGCAGTGCCAGCGGGATGCTGATGGCGCCGACCAGCGCCGGAATACCGACATGCCAGAGACGGACGCCGCGCTTGCTCGCATCCCGGCTCCAGAAGTAGAGCGCGAAGGCGGCAGGCAGATAGGGGATGGCTGTTATCATGCCCTTTTCGAAGACATCGAATTTGGTGCCGAACTTGGCCTCGAAGCCGCCGATGATCGTCGGCAGGAAGAAGGCAAGCGCATAGAGACCGTAGATCAGGCCGAAATAGATAACCGAGAGGAGCCAGACGCGGCCGTCCTTCAGCGCCTGCAGCGTCATGTGGCGGCGCCCCGTCACCTTTTCCGATTCTTCTTTCGCCAGCGCCCGGTTCAGCCAGCCCTTTTCCGCCGGGGTGAGCCACTTGGCGCCGACGGGGGTGTCCGGCAGGTAGAACCAGGTGATGATGCCGACGACGATGGCCGGGATGGACACGCCGAGGAACATCACCCGCCAGCCCTCGAGGCCGAAGACCCCATGGGCCTGGATAAGGGCGGAGGCCAGCGGCGCGCCGATCACGGTCGTCAGCGGCTGTGCGAGATAGAAGAGTGCCAGGATCTTTGCGCGGTGGCGGCCGGGCACCCAGGTGCTGAGATAGAGGATTGCGCCGGGGAAGAAGCCGGCTTCTGCGACGCCGAGGAAGAAGCGCAGGGCGTAGAGCCCGTTGATGCTACTGACCCAGGTGAACAGCATGGCGACGATGCCCCAGGTGACCATGATGCGCGACAGCCAACGGCGTGCGCCGTACTGGTGAAGCGCCAGGTTGCTCGGAATCTCGAGCACGATGTAGCCGAAGAAGAAAATGCCGGCGGCAAAGCCGAACTGGGCGGCCGTCATGCCGAGATCCTGGGTCATGCCGTTCGGCCCGGCAAACGAGATGGCCGTCCGGTCGAGGAAATTGATGAAGAACATCAGCGCGATGAACGGCACGATGCGGAACGAGATCTTCCGGATCGTCGATGCCTCGACCTGCTGTTCGGTGTTCTGTGAATGTGTCGTGGCGTCCATGTCTTCCTCCCAAGACGAGTGCAGGGGCTGTCACCGCAGAGGGTCTGCCGCCTGTCTCGCGAAGCCCTCCCTCACGGAAACGGCTCCTGTTGATCTCATCCGATGCGGGCGACGGCGCGCGTTGTCTGTCTGCACGCTGCAAACAGGCTTTCCCCACGCCGTGGTGCCGCATTTCCTCCCGTTTAAGTCGCCGGAACCTGTCAAATTGAGCTGACGTCGTCAACTGGTATGATGACATGATCATCATTATTTGCAGTTTTACGTCGCCGGGTGGCTTGCGGACGGCACTTTGAGGCTGTTCTGCCTCAGTTTTGCCCTTACCTTGCCGCACCTGTCTGAACGCCACTCCAAAGGGAAATTACCGTCATGATCGATCGCAGAACATTGCTTATGGCCGGCGGCGCGGCACTGCTGCTCGCGGCATCGCGGCAGGCAAGCGCGGCCAATGCGGTCATCCCGCTCTGGCCGGCAGGAGCCCCGGGCGGCCGTGGTCCGAAAGGGCCGGTCGAGACCAGCGCCAAAGGCGCCGTCAGCAATATCGCCACGCCATCTATCGAGGTCTTCCGCCCGGCCAAGCCCAATGGCGCGGCCATGCTGGTGGCGGCGGGCGGCGGATACAAGCGGATCGAGATGGAAAGCGAGGCGCATCCGGCAGCGCTTTGGCTGAACGATCGCGGCATCACCGCCTTCGTGCTGTCCTACCGGCTGCCGTCGGAGGGCTGGCGGGAAGGTCCCCGGGCACCGCTTCAGGATGCACAGCGCGCCCTGCGGCTGATCCGGGCGAGAAGCGTCGAATACGACGTTCATCCCGATCGCATCGGCGCGCTCGGTTTTTCATCCGGCGGCCATCTGATGGGACTGGCGTCGGCGCGCTCGGCCTATCGCTCCTATCGCGCCGTCGACGAGGCCGACAAGCAATCGGCGCGGCCGAATGCTGCAGCGCTTATCTATCCGATCATCACGCTCGAGCCGCCCTACGACCATACCTCGACAAAGACCGTGCTGATCGGCCGGCATCCGAACGACGAGGAAAGCGCCGAATGGTCGGTGCAGCCGCATGTGCGGTCCCATTGCCCGTCGATGTTCCTCGTCCAGGCGGAGGACGATGCTGTTTCCGATCCGCACAACACACTGATCATGGCTGCTGCCTGCAAGAGCGCCGGTGTGCCTGTCGATATGCACCGCCTCGCGACCGGCGGACACGGCTTCGGCATGGGCAAGGCCGGTACGCCATCCGCCGCCTGGCCGGCCTGGTATGAATCCTGGCTGCGCAAGGGCGGGTTCCTCGCCTAGCCTATCTGGTCTCGGCGGGTTCAGGCGGCGCTGCGCGGTGCGCAGAGCGTCTGGCGCTCTGATGGCTCGAAGATGCTGAAGGTGTTGCGCCCAGCGGCTTTGGCGGCATAGAGCGCCGTGTCGGCCCGCTGAAACAATTCGGACGGGCTGGACCCGTCGGCAAGTGCTACGCCGACGGAGGCGCCGATGTTGAGGACGAGATCGCCGAGGATCATCGGCCGGCGAACGATCTGGACGATGTCGCTTGCGATATCGGTCACCGTCCCGCGTTCGGCGTCCTGCAGCAGCAGAACCGCAAACTCGTCGCCGCCGATGCGGGCAATCAGATGGGCACAATTGCAGACGGCGCGAAGCCGGTCGGCCGCCTCGATCAGGCAGGCGTCGCCAGTGGCATGGCCATAGGTATCGTTGACCGCCTTGAAGCCGTCGAGGTCGACCAGCAGCAACGCTGCCGGCGCCTTCGACCGGTCGTGTTCCTCGCATAGAGCAGCGAGACGCAGCTGGAATTGGGCGCGGTTGGCAAGCCCGGTCATCATGTCGAAATCGGCAAGGTGGCGGGTGCGATCGAAAAGTAGCTTGGCGTCCGTGATGTCCTGCTTGATGCCAAAGATGCGCACGGGCTCTTCGCCCTCGCATTCCACCGTGGCGGTGATGCGGATCCAGCGATGATTGCCCTTCTGCGTCACGATCTCCGCATCCATCGTGAAACCGCTGCGGGTCTCGATGGCAAGACGGCGCTTTTCCTGCAATTCCTTGGCGGATGCCTGGGTATAACAGGCAAGCGTTTCCGCGCGGCCCGCCTGCAGGTCGCGCGGGAGGTCGAAAATGTCGTAGACTACATCCGTCCAGGTCAGGGTCTCGTCGGGCAGGCTGCATTGCCATATGCCGATGCGGGCAGCCTCGGCCGCGCGGTTGAAAATCCTGCGGCCACGGGCCAGCGCCTCGGCCTGTTCCGCGATGGTGGCTTCCTTTTCGCGCAGCTGCTGCTCCAGGCGACGAACGGCCGGATTGCAGACGGAGACAAGCGATGCGCCAAGCGTCTTCAGGCGGTCGAGGAAACGCGGAGCGGGCGGGTTGGTCATCGTCGATTTCTGGCTTTGCGTGAAGCGGCTCGCCTACACTCGCGCATAAGCTTTAAGACTTTGTTGCCGAGGTTGTCTAATTTAGAGCATCGTTTGGGACTGCCGCCGGCTTTCGCCGCCCGTCATATCGATGTCGCATGCCCATTGCACGCACCCTTCAAAGTCGGTATGAGACGGCCGAAATAGACGCTCCGTTTCCGGTGCACCGGCAGTATGAAAAGCCACCGCTTTTGCTGCTGCCCCGGGCGGAGCCTTGTCGTATGGCGGGTCTCAGTGACGAGGCGCGCCACTATGGGTAGAGGCTTATGGCACGCATCGTGATGAAATTCGGCGGGACCTCCGTCGCGGACATGGATCGTATTCGCGTCGTCGCCCGGCATGTGAAACGCGAGGTCGATGCCGGCCACGAAGTCGCCGTCGTCGTCTCGGCGATGTCGGGCAAGACCAACGAGCTGGTCGGATGGACCCGCGATGCCTCGCCGATGCACGATGCGCGAGAATATGACGCTGTTGTCGCCTCGGGCGAGCAGGTTACCTCGGGGCTGGTGGCAATCGCGCTTCAGCACCTCGGCATCAATGCGCGTTCCTGGCAGGGCTGGCAGATCCCGATCAAGACCGACAACGCCCATGGCGCGGCCCGCATCCTCGAGATCAACGGTGACGAGATCATCCGCCGCATGGGCGAGGGCCAGGTGGCCGTCGTTGCCGGCTTCCAGGGTCTCGGTCCCGACAATCGCATTTCGACGCTCGGCCGCGGCGGCTCCGATACCTCGGCGGTGGCGATTGCTGCAGCCGTCAAGGCCGACCGCTGCGACATCTACACAGACGTTGACGGCGTCTATACGACCGACCCGCGCATCGTGCCGAAGGCGCGCCGCCTAAAGAAGATCGCCTTCGAGGAAATGCTCGAGATGGCGTCGCTCGGCGCCAAGGTGCTGCAGGTGCGCTCGGTCGAACTTGCCATGGTATTCAAGGTCCGCACCTTCGTGCGCTCGTCTTTCGAAGACCCCGATGCGCCGGGCATGGGCGACCTTCTGAACCCGCCCGGAACGCTGATTTGTGATGAGGAAGAGATCGTGGAACAGGAAGTCGTAACCGGCATCGCCTATGCCAAGGATGAAGCGCAGATTTCGCTCCGGCGGCTTTCCGACCGCCCCGGCGTCTCGGCTGCGATCTTCGGGCCGCTCGCTGAAAACCATATCAATGTCGACATGATCGTCCAGAACATCTCCGAGGACGGCTCGACCACGGATATGACCTTCACCGTGCCGTCCGGCGACGTCGACAAGGCGCTCGCCGTTCTCGGCGAACACAAGAGCCAGATCGGCTACGATGTCATCCAGAACGAATCGGGTCTGGTCAAGGTTTCGGTGATTGGCATCGGCATGCGTTCGCACGCAGGCGTTGCAGCGAGCGCTTTCCGGGCACTTGCTGAAAAAGGCATCAACATCAAGGCAATCACCACCTCGGAAATCAAGATTTCGATCCTGATCGACGGCCCCTATGCAGAACTTGCAGTCAGGACTTTGCATTCCTGCTACGGTCTGGATAAGAGTTGATTTGAAACTGCAGAGGGGCAGGGCGAAGCGCGAAATGCTTCGTGACACCCTTCGCAGCGTGGACATGATTTTCGGGAGCGTGACGCAATGAGAGACCTTTCCGGCGGTCCGCGCGTCCTGCTCAAGCGGCTGCGCGAGCTGATGGCGGAGCCGCTTGAACCGCAGGATCGCCTTGACCGGATCGTTCGTCAGATCGCCAGCAACATGGTGGCGGAGGTGTGCTCGGTCTACGTGCTGCGCGCCGACGGCGTGCTCGAGCTCTATGCCACCGAAGGTCTCAACAAGGATTCCGTCCATCTGGCGCAGTTGAAGATGGGCCAGGGCCTGGTCGGCACCATCGCCGCCTCGGCGCAATCGCTCAATCTCTCCGACGCCCAGTCGCACCCGGCCTTCCGGTATCTGCCGGAAACCGGAGAAGAGATCTACCATTCCTTCCTCGGTGTGCCGATCCTGCGCGCCGGCCGGTCGCTCGGCGTTCTCGTCGTGCAGAACAAGGCCAGCCGCACCTACCGCGACGAGGAGCTTGAAGCGCTCGAGACGACGGCCATGGTGCTGGCCGAGATGATCGCCACCGGCGATCTGAAGAAGATCTCGAAGCCCGGCCTCGAACTCGACCTGACCCGCTCGGTCACCATCGACGGCGACAGCTACAATGAAGGCATCGGCCTTGGCTATGTCGTGCTGCACGAGCCGCGCGTCGTCGTCACCAACCTGCTCAACGAAGACACCGACCACGAAATCTCGCGCATGGCCGATGCCCTCGGCTCCTTGCGCATTTCCATCGACGACATGCTGTCGCGTCGCGACGTGTCGATGGAAGGAGAGCACCGCGAGGTGCTGGAAACCTACCGTATGTTCGCCCACGACCAGGGCTGGGTTCGCAAGCTCGAGGAGGCGATCCGCAACGGCCTGACGGCCGAGGCTGCGGTCGAGAAAGTGCAGAGCGACACGAAGGCTCGGATGATGCGGCTCACCGACCCGTACCTGCGCGACCGCATGCACGATTTCGAGGACCTGGCCAACCGGCTGCTGCGGCAGCTGACCGGCCATACCGGCCGCAACACGACGGACGGTTTTCCCAACGACGCAGTCATCTTCGCCCGCGCCATGGGAGCCGCCGAGCTGCTCGATTATCCGCGCGACAACATTCGCGGCCTAGTGCTGGAAGACAGCGCCGTCACCAGCCATGTCGTCATCGTCGCCCGCGCTATGGGCATTCCGGTCGTCGGACAGGCGGCCGGCGTCGTGGCGCTGGCGGAAAACGGCGATTCCGTCATCATCGATGGCGACGAGGGCCACGTGCACCTGCGGCCCATGGCCGATCACCTGAAGTCCTATGAAGAGAAGGTCAAGTTCCGCGCCCGCCGCCAGGAGCAGTTCCGGGCGCTGCGTGCCGTCGAGCCGGTCACGCGGGACGGCCAGCGCATCTCGCTGCTGATGAATGCAGGACTGCTGGTCGATCTTCCGCAATTGGCCGAATCCGGCGCCGAAGGCATCGGTCTTTTCCGCACCGAGCTGCAGTTCATGATCGCCTCGACGATGCCGAAGGCCGATGAGCAGGAAATGTTCTACCGCAATGTCCTGAAGCAGGCGGGCGATCACGTCGTCACCTTCCGCACGCTGGATATCGGCGGCGACAAGGTCGTGCCCTATTTCCGGGCGCATCAGGAAGAAAATCCGGCACTCGGCTGGCGCGCCATCCGGCTTTCGCTGGATAGGCCGGGCCTGCTGCGCACGCAGCTGCGCGCCATGCTGAAGGCTGCCGCCGACGGCGAACTGAAGATGATGGTGCCGATGGTCACGGAGGTTTCCGAGATCAAGGCGGTGCGCGAACTGCTGCAGAAGGAAGTGCACCATCTGTCGCGCTTCGGCCATGCGCTGCCGCGGAAGCTGCAGTTCGGCGCCATGCTCGAAGTCCCGGCGCTGCTCTGGCAGCTCGACGAGCTCATGGCTGCCGTCGATTTCGTCTCGGTCGGCTCCAACGACCTGTTCCAGTTTTCCATGGCGGTCGATCGCGGCAATGCCCGCGTGTCCGACCGGTTCGACACGCTCGGGCGGCCTTTCCTGCGCATCCTGCGGGATATCGTGCGCGCCGGCGAGCGCAACAAGACACCGGTGACGCTGTGTGGCGAGCTTGCCGGCAAGCCGATCTCGGCGATGGCGCTGATGGGCATCGGCTTCCGCTCGGTGTCGATGTCGCCAGCCTCGATCGGGCCGGTCAAGGCGATGCTGCTGGGTCTCGATGTCGGGGCGCTGGCGGCAGTCATGGAAGAGGCTTTGGACGACCGCAACCCGACGCTCTCGGTGCGGGACATCCTTGCGCAGTTCGCATTGACCCATAATATTCCCCTGTAGCTGCTCTTGCGCAGTCTGTTGCTGACTGCGGTGGAAAGAGGTAAGAGGCGCTCTGCCCGTCCTTTCAGGGCTGGGCCAGGCATGGGAAGCTAGGGACCTGGTTCCCGCGGTCTGGCTCTCGCCCGGGTCTGGAAGGCGCGACGCTCTCCCCCTCATTCCTGTGCTTGTCACAGGAATCCAGCCACGGCGCGTCTGCGTCGTGAAAAGACTTGTCTCGGCAATCGGGAGGTCTTGCGCGCCTAGGACTGGGCGCACTGGATTCCTGTGACAAGCACAGGAATGAGGAAGGATCGGGGGCGAGGCGTGCAGTTCAACGGCTGGCCGCCAGATAATCGCCATGGATGACGGCGCCTGACATCAGGGCGCCTTGGAAAAATTCGGAGTTCGACTGTGGCTACACTACCTGTTGAAAAAATGCGTGAGCTGGAGCGCCGGTTCGGCGAGATCGAGGCGCGCATGTCCGAAGGCCCGGCGGCGGATGTCTACGTCAAGCTGGCGTCCGAGTATTCCGAGCTGCAGCCCGTCGTCATGAAGATCCGCGACTACGAAAAAGCGACGGCGGAGCGGGCCGATCTCGAAGCGATGCTGGGCGACAAGACGGTCGACCGCGAGATGCGCGACCTGGCCGATATGGAGCTGCCCGGCGTGCGCGAGCGTATCGAGACGCTGGAGACCGAGATACAGATCCTATTGCTGCCGAAGGATGCCGCCGACGAGAAGAGCGCCATCCTCGAAATCCGTGCCGGGACCGGTGGTTCCGAAGCGGCGCTGTTTGCCGGCGACCTTTTCCGCATGTACGAGCGTTTCGCCTCGGTGAACGGCTGGAAGGTTGAAATTCTCTCCTCGAGCGACGGCGAAGCGGGCGGCTACAAGGAAGTGATTGCGACGATCACCGGCAAGGGCGTTTTCTCCAAGCTCAAGTTCGAATCCGGGGTGCACCGGGTGCAGCGCGTACCGGCCACCGAGGCCGGCGGCCGCATCCACACTTCCGCGGCCACGGTGGCGGTGCTGCCCGAGGCCGAAGAGGTGGATATCGAAGTGCGCGAGCAGGATATCCGCATCGACACGATGCGCTCGTCGGGCGCCGGCGGCCAGCACGTCAACACGACGGACTCGGCTGTTCGCATCACCCATATGCCGTCTGGCATCGTCGTCACCAGTTCAGAAAAATCGCAGCATCAGAACCGCGCCAAGGCGATGCAGGTGCTGCGCTCCAGGCTCTACGACATGGAGCGCCAGCGGGTCGACAACGAGCGCTCGGCCGACCGCAAGAGCCAGGTCGGCTCCGGCGACCGCTCGGAGCGCATCCGCACCTATAATTTTCCGCAAGGGCGCATCACCGACCACCGCATCAACCTGACGCTCTACAAGCTGGACCGGATGATGGAAGGCGAGATCGACGATGTCGTCGATGCGCTGCGTGCCGATCACCAGGCAAGCCAGCTTGCCCAGCTCGGGGATCGCATGTGAGCGACACCGGCCCGACGATCGGCGCATTGCAGGCATCGGCGCGGAGCCGGTTTGCGGAGGCGGGCCTCGACGATCCTGCCGCCGACGCCAAGGTGCTGGTATCCGGGCTGTTCGGGCTGACGTTCACCGAGATCGTCACCCGCTCCGACCAAACGGTGGATGCCGAAGGGGTCGTGCGTCTGGAGGACGCCATCGCGCGTCGTTTGCGCCATGAGCCGGTGCATCGCATTCTTGGCGAGCGGGAATTCTACGGCCTGCCGCTGCGCCTGTCGCCGGCGACGCTGGAGCCCCGGGCGGACACCGAGATCCTGGTGGACAGCGTCCTGCCGCATCTGCGCAGGCTGGTCGGCTTGCACGGGAGCATCGATATTCTCGACATGGGCACCGGCACCGGCGCCATCTGCCTCGCTCTGCTGCATGAATGTCGCGAGGCAGCGGGTTTGGGCAGCGACATCTCCGCCGACGCGCTGGCGACGGCCAGGGGAAATGCCGAACGCAATGGCCTTGCCGACCGGTTCCGCACCGCAGAGGGCAGCTGGTTCACGCCGATTTCGGGACGGTTTCACGCAATCGTCTCAAATCCCCCTTATATCGTATCGGACGTTATGCCGACACTGGCTCCGGAGGTCAGGGATTTCGATCCGACGGCGGCGCTCGATGGCGGCCGGGACGGTCTTGATGCCTACCGGGCAATCGCTGCGGACGCTGCGCAATTTCTTCACGACGACGGCGTGCTCGGTCTCGAAATCGGTTATGACCAGCGCCCGACAGTCACCGCCTTGTTCGAGGGCTCGGGGTTCAGATTGATAGAGGCAGCGCGCGATTATGGTCACAACGACCGTGCCCTGATCTTCGCAAAAGGTATATAACGCGCTGAAAATACAAGTCTTTCCTACTTTATTATGCTGTTAAAGAAAAGGACTTGGATTTAGCCGGGAAGCAATATAGGTTGCGCTCACGCGTTGGGCAGCCGGAAACGAATGGGAGATTCGTTCGGGTTCCGGTCAGCCTCAGGGGTCCGCTCTCTTGAATGAGTGTTGAAGGTTGAACGTACCCGATGCGTGATTCAGTTAATCTGACGTAGTCGAGCGGCAGACGGGGGTTAGACCCGATCTGCTTGCGGCACGCAGGCCCTGGCTCGGTTTGTCCGGCCATGGCGGCAGGGTGCCGCGCGCAATTATCACAACAAGAGAATTCAGGTGAAGGATCTATGAGGCCAGGACAGCAGAACAAGCGCGGTCGAGGGCGTGGCAACAACGGCGGCGGCAGCGGCGGCGGAAACCCCAGCAGCGGCAGCAGCAGCAATAACAGCCAGAACAACAACTTCAATCGGAAGGGATCGAACCCCCTGACCCGGACTTACGATAGTTCTGGTCCCGATGTGAAGATCCGCGGTACCGCCCAGCACATCGCTGAGAAATACTCGACACTGGCTCGCGATTCCCACTCTTCCGGCGACCGCGTCATGGCGGAAAACTATCTTCAGCACGCTGAGCACTATTACCGCATCATCGCAGCCGCACAGGCGCAGATGCAGGAACGCTTCCAGCGCGAAGATAGGCAGGATTTCAATGATCGCGACGGCAACGAGCGCGACATGGACGACATGGACGGCAACGAGATGGACGATCAGCCAATGATCGCGCCTTCGATGCAGAGCCGCAATGCGCCGCAGCAGTCGATGCCGCAGCAACCGGCCCACGGTCCCGTCGCCAGCCAGCAGCCGAGCCCGGCGCCGCAGCCGGCTCCGGTCCAGCAGGATGCAACGCCTGGCGAGGGCGATCAGCCCCAGCCGCAGGCCGAAGCCCAGCGGGCGCCGCGCCAGCCACGCACACCGCGCGTCTACACGCCACGTACGCCGGCCGCAGCTCCCGCTCCCGTCAACGACGGTACCGGCCCTCAGCCCGAAATCGTCGGCACGCCAGCGGAAGTTGCCATCGAGGAAGCCCAGGGCACCGAGGAGCCGCGCCAGCCGCGTCGTCGCGCTGCTGGCCGTCCGCGCCGCCCGCGCCTCACCGATAGCGATGCTCCCGGCGAAGGTGGCAACGACGCCCCGAACCTTGCGGATGTCGGCTCCGAATAGGCATTTTCGCCACTTCGCACATTGAATTGATACACATCAAGATACCCCGGTTCATCCGGGGTATTTTCGTTTTCAGCACCCTTTAAACAGCGTAATTTCCCACCCATATGTTCTTCGGCTGCGGCACTGTCCCTGACGGATGCGGCACCGGGATCTGCCTTTTCAGGGGGTCTTCTCTCACTCTCGTTCTGTGCCGAAAAGCGGGCAGGGCGATCCATGGAGGTTCTAAGATGGATATCGAAAAATACTCTGAACGGCTGCGCGGCTTTCTGCAGTCTGCCCAGACCAACGCACTCGGTCAGGATCACCAGCAGTTCACCGCCGAGCATGTGCTCAAGGTTCTTCTCGACGACGACCAGGGCATGGCTGCCTCGCTGATCCAGCGTGCGGGCGGCGATCCCAAGGCGGCCAAGCTTGCCAACGATGCGGCCCTGGCGAAAATTCCGAAGGTTTCGGGTGGCAATGGCCAGGTCTACCTGGCGCAGCCGCTGGCCAAGGTGTTCACGACTGCCGAGGATCTTGCCAAGAAGGCAGGCGACAGTTTCGTCACCGTCGAGCGTCTGCTGCAGGCGCTGGCGATGGAATCGAGCGCCTCGACATCGACGACGCTGAAGAATGCCGGTGTGACGCCTATCGGTCTCAACAAGGCTATCGACGAGATCCGCAAGGGCCGTACCGCTGATTCTTCGAATGCCGAGAACGGCTACGAGGCGCTGAAGAAATATGCGCGCGATCTGACTGCCGAGGCGCGCGAAGGCCGTCTCGATCCTGTCATCGGCCGTGACGACGAAATCCGTCGCACGATCCAGGTGCTGTCGCGTCGCACCAAGAACAATCCGGTGCTGATCGGCGAGCCCGGCGTCGGCAAGACGGCGATCGTCGAAGGCCTTGCGCTACGCATCGTCAACGGCGACGTGCCGGAATCGCTGAAGGAAAAGAAGCTGATGGCGCTCGACATGGGCGCGCTGATTGCCGGTGCGAAATTCCGAGGTGAATTCGAGGAGCGGCTGAAGGCTGTGCTCAACGAGGTGCAGTCGGAAAACGGCGAGATCATCCTGTTCATCGACGAGATGCACACGCTGGTCGGTGCCGGCAAGGGCGATGGGGCCATGGACGCTTCCAACCTCCTGAAGCCGGCGCTGGCACGCGGCGAGCTGCATTGCGTCGGTGCTACGACGCTCGACGAATATCGCAAGCATGTCGAGAAGGACCCGGCGCTGGCCCGTCGTTTCCAGCCGGTCATGGTCAGCGAGCCTACGGTCGAGGACACCATCTCGATCCTGCGCGGGCTCAAGGAGAAATACGAGCAGCATCACAAGGTGCGCATAGCCGACGCCGCTCTGGTGGCGGCAGCGACCCTGTCGAACCGCTACATCACGGACCGCTTCCTGCCCGACAAGGCCATCGATCTGATGGACGAGGCGGCAGCGCGGCTGCGCATGCAGGTGGATTCCAAGCCGGAGGAACTGGACGAACTCGATCGTCGCGTCATCCAGCTGAAGATCGAGCGCGAGGCGCTGAAAAAGGAAACCGACGTGGCCTCGGCCGACCGGCTGGTGCGGCTCGAAACGGAGCTCACCAACCTCGAGGAGCAGGCCGATGCGCTGACGGCTCGCTGGCAGGCGGAAAAGTCCAAGCTCGGCCTTGCCGCGGACCTCAAGAAGCAGCTCGATGAAGCCCGCAACGAACTGGCGATTGCCCAGCGCAAAGGTGAATTCCAGCGCGCCGGCGAGCTTGCCTATGGCGTCATCCCCGGTCTTGAAAAGGACCTGACGGAGGCCGAAGCCCAGGATCACACGCAGAATGCGATGGTTCAGGAGGTGGTGACCGCCGACAACATCGCCCATATCGTCTCGCGCTGGACCGGCATCCCGACCGAAAAGATGCTCGAAGGTGACAAGGACAAGCTGCTCCGCATGGAAGACGAGCTGGCGAAATCGGTGGTCGGGCAGGGCGATGCAGTGCAAGCCGTTTCGCGTGCCGTGCGCCGCGCCCGCGCCGGTCTGCAGGATCCGAACCGGCCGCTTGGCTCGTTCATCTTCCTCGGGCCGACCGGCGTCGGCAAGACGGAGCTGACAAAGGCACTGGCCCGCTTCCTGTTCGACGACGACAGCGCCATGGTGCGCATGGATATGTCGGAATATATGGAGAAACACTCCGTATCCCGGCTGATCGGTGCCCCTCCCGGCTATGTCGGCTACGATGAAGGCGGGTCGCTGACCGAAGCCGTCCGTCGCCGTCCTTATCAGGTCGTGCTGTTCGACGAGATCGAGAAGGCCCATCCCGACGTCTTCAACGTGCTGCTGCAGGTGCTGGACGACGGACGCCTGACGGACGGGCAGGGCCGGACGGTCGATTTCCGCAACACGATGATCATCATGACGTCGAACCTTGGCTCCGACTATTTGACCAAGCTGGGCGAGAACGATGACAGCGAGGCGGTGCGCGAACCGGTCATGGGCGAGGTCCGCAGCCATTTCCGGCCGGAATTCCTCAACCGGATCGACGAGATCATCCTGTTCCACCGCCTGAAGCGGAGTGAGATGGGAGCAATCGTCGACATCCAGCTGAAGCGGCTGATCACGCTGCTTTCCGAGCGCAAGATCACGCTGGAACTCGACGACGATGCACGCAGCTGGCTGGCCGACAAGGGCTACGATCCGGTTTACGGGGCGCGGCCGCTGAAACGGGCGATTCAGAAATACGTCCAGGATCCGCTTGCCGAGCAGATCCTGTCGGGGCAGGTGCCGGACAACTCGCTGGTCAAGGTCACCAGCGGAAGCGACCGCCTCCTGTTCCGCCCACGCGAGACCGTGCCACAGGCGGCGTAAGGGTTTGCGGTGCAAAAGGAGATGGGGCTGGCGGCAACGCCGGCCCTTATTTTGAGGTGGATAGGCGCCCTGTTCAGATAGCCGTTCAGCTAAAGCTTCAAAGGATCGGCCCGTTCCCCTTGCTTCCACGCGAAGAAATCCGGTGGCTGAAGTCCATCCTTTTCGGGCAGATGCAAAATTTCCGACCGGCTTGTTCCGGATGAATGTGCCATGGCAAAATACCCCATGCGGCCACAAACTTCGGAATGCCAGCCGATACGAAAAGAGCGTCGAATGCAGCCTCAGGAACTCATGAAACTCTATGAAACGAAAGTTAACCTGCGGCGCTTCGATGAAGTCGCCCCGCTCATATCGGCGGACGCGGTCTTCTGGTTTACCGACGGTATCCACTGCGGAATTGACGCAATAAGGGCTGCGTTCGAAGAAACGTGGCGCAAGCTTCAAAACGAGACATACTGGCTTGAGGACGTCGACTGGATTGCGGTCACCGATAACGCTGCGAGCTGCATATACCGCTTCCGTTGGAGGGCCGAGATTGATGGGAAAATATATGAAGGCGACGGACGCGGCACTACCATCTTGAGAAAAGACTACGCGCAATGGAAGATCGTCCACGAGCACCTCAGCCGCTTTCCACAGTGATCGAGCGGATTTGGGTCTAACGGTCCTTGATCTTACCCCGCTTGCTACTCCACCTGAGCAGATAACTAAAGCCTGGTCCGATGAGGATACCGCCTATGACCCATTCCATCGCGCCGATTGATTGTTCATCGGGATCGATACCGGCGAGGTAGAGAAAGAGGAAAAATGCTGCTGTGCCGGCAACGATCATCGCCAGGGCAAAAAACAGATCCTTACGAGAGCTTGTCATGGGGCTCTATCCTCACGCGTCAGTGGTATGAAGCAGGGAAGTAGTGGATTGAAATTCCCCGGCAAGCCGCGCGGTCGCGCTCGCTTTTCCGTCGGCGGCCAGCTGAAGCCGTTGAGCACGCTGTTGTCTGAGTTCAAGGTCATGCTGAAGTTCTGCGAAAAAGCGCGCAGCGAGTTGACCACGAGGCTTGCGCTTTTGTCTTTGGGTGGTGGAGGCAAGGGGTGCTGAGCGCTCTACCTGGCCTATTCCTCTTCGCACCCTGCCCGTCATCGCCAAGTCCTAAATACAAAAATAGCCCGTTAATTGTTTTAAACTTAGAATTTAGCGTAAATTAACCAATGCCTCCTAGTTTCTGCAATTACCGGACACGCCAGTCGAGATGACATGATGTCGCCTCTTGCCGGGAGCCATGCTGCTGATTTGCGGCATGATCCCTTGTAATCGGATAAATCTCCCCTTCATCTCTACATCGTCTCCGCCGCACCCGATTTCTTCTTCTAAATCCAGATTGTTATTTGCGCGCTTCTGCAAGCGCCGCCTGCTGCCGTGCGCGCGGGAATCAGGATGCGGATTTTCTGTGCTTCGGCGGCAATGCGGTGGGGCTGAAGATCGTTTCAAACGCCGTGCCGGACGATCTCCGTGGGGATGGATCGACTTTCACCAACAATCGAACGCGTGAAAACGCCACTGAACCGCCAGAGGATACCGACCCGATGCTGACGTACTTCAACAACCTCAAGATACTCTACAAAATCTCAGTCACCCTTGTGGTGCTGATGGCCATCAATGTCGCCGTCAGTGCGATCAGCGGAAATTCGATTGCGACTCAGCAGCAGGCCTCGGGCTGGACCGAGCATACCTACAAGGTTCTGGCCCGGCTCGAGGGTGTCGTCGCTGCCATGGTGGATCAGGAAACCGGCATGCGCGGCTATGTGATCTCCTCGAACCCCAACTTCCTGGAACCCCAGAAGGCCGGTGCCGCAGCCTATGCAGACAATCTGGCGCAGCTCCGGGCTCTCACCTCCGATAATCCTGTCCAGCAACGGCGTCTCGACGATCTCGACACATTGGTGAAGACCTGGACGCAAAAGGTGGTCGAGCCGGAAACCGTGCTGGTGAAAGATCCCGCGACCTATGAGCAGGCCCGCCAGATCGAGATTTCGGGCGCTGGCAAGCAAACCATGGATGGTATCCGGGCAAAGGTGAAGGAGATGGCGGCAGACGAGCAGGCTCTCCTCGTCAAGCGCGCGTCGCTTTCGGAGAATGCTGCGTCCACGGCGCAGATGGCCATTTATGTCGGCGGCGGCGCAATGCTGTTCGTCGCTGTACTCGGCATGTATCTCCTGAACCTCGGTCTGGTTCGCCCGGTTTCCGGCATCAATGCGACGATGACGCGTATTGCCAACGGAGAAACCGGCGTGGTCGTTCCCGGTATCGGCCGCAAGGACGAAATCGGCCAGATGGCCGCTGCCGTCGGTGTCTTCCAGGAGAATGCCATCGAGCGCATCCGGCTCGCACAGGATGCCGATACCAATCGCAGCCTGACCGAACAGGAACGCCGCAAGAGCAGTGAAGCCGAGCGCATCAAGGCTGAATCCATGGCCGAGGCGACATCCGGGCTCGGCGAAGGCCTGAAGCACCTTGCCAGCGGCGACCTGACCTTTCAGCTTGCCAGCAAGTTCGCTCCCGAGTTCGAAAGCCTCCGGGAAGACTTCAACGCCGCAGTCCAGCAGCTTGCCGAAACCTTGCGGGCTGTGGCGCAGGCAACGAGCGGGATCGATACCGGCAGTCGCGAAGTCAGCGTCAGCGCCGACGACCTGTCCAAGCGCACGGAGCAACAGGCGGCTTCGCTGGAAGAAACGGCCGCTGCCCTCGACCAGATCACCGTCAATGTCAGTAATTCTTCGAAGCGTGCCGAAGAAGCCCGCCAGATTGCCATGCTGGCAAATGAAAGCGCTGCCCAGTCCGGCAAAGTCGTTGCGAATGCCGTCGAGGCGATGCAGAAGATCGAGCAATCGTCGAACGAGATCTCCAACATCATCGGCGTTATCGATGAAATCGCCTTCCAGACCAACCTGCTTGCCTTGAACGCCGGCGTCGAAGCCGCCCGTGCCGGCGAGGCAGGCAAGGGATTTGCCGTCGTCGCCCAGGAGGTCCGCGAACTCGCCCAGCGGTCGGCCAAGGCTGCCAAGGAAATCAAGGACCTGATCCGCAACTCGAGCACCGATGTTCAGAGCGGCGTCAAGCTTGTCAGCGATACCGGCAACGCGCTGCGGACGATCGAAGGCTATATCGTCACCGTCAACCAGCACATGGACTCGATTGCCACTTCGGCGCGCGAACAGTCGGTCGGTCTGGGCGAGGTGAACACCGCCGTCAACCAGATGGACCAGGTGACCCAGCAGAACGCCGCGATGGTCGAGGAAACGAGTGCTGCGGGCGCGACGCTTGCCAGCGAAAGCGGCAAATTGCGGGAGCTCATTTCACAGTTCCAGCTCGGCAGCACCTCCGGTCATGCGCCCCGTGCCATGGCGGCTGCCCCGGCACATCGGCCGGTCCCATCGCCCGCCCGCCGTCTTGCAGGCCAGGTAGCCAAGGCTTTCTCCGCCGGCAATGCCGCCGTCAAGGAAAGCTGGGAAGAGTTCTGATCAGACGACGAACAGCCGGAAGGCCTGAGAGGGCCGACCGGCTGGATCACCGAGGCGAGATGCGGCCGCGAGGCGATCTCGCCGGCCGGTCTGAAAGCTCGATCCGGAAGATATTCAGTCCGGAGACATCCGTCTCGATCTGCTCGAAGCCCTGCCCGAGGTAAAAGCTGTCCATCTCCGGCGTTGCGCAGAGATAGCAGTTATATTTCCCCCATTTCGCAGCTTGCGCCCGCGCGGCGACGATCAGCCGCGTGGCGACCCCTCGTTTTCTTGCATGCGGCTCGACCCATAAAGCCGCGATCCACGGTGTATAGTCCGGGCGTGCATCCAGGTCGTTTTCAATCATCAGCACCGAGCCCAGATAGATGCCGTCCTCTTCGGCGACGAGGCAAAAGGGAATGCCGTCGTTCTCGATCATAGGGTCCAGGTGGGCGCGATATTGCGCCAGAGTGACCCCCGTCTCCGTCCACCAGGCGTTCCAGCTGCGATCGGCAACCGTATCTGCGAAGGCTGGATTGTCTTTGAGGCGCAATATTTGCATTCTGTCATTCTCCCTTCGGTTCTCCATTTTATTCACTCTACCCTCGCTCCGAGAAATGCGGCGCAGATTGCGGCCAGCAGCGCCAGGCCTGCGGGGACGAGCATGACGGCAAAGAACAGCGGGATGGCACTGGCGCCTGCGATAAACGGGCCGCCGAGCGAGACAATCAGAGCACCGCCGCCGATGCTGAGGGCGGCCGCCAATCCTGCCGCGGTTCCGGCATGGTCGGGATGGGCGGAAAGCACGCCGCTGTTGGCGGCGGGCATGGTCAGCCCGTTGCCGATGCCGATGAACATGCAGGGCCCGAAAAGCGCAAAAGCGTTGCCCGCGTCCATGAGCGCAAGGCCGAGACCGAGCAGCAGGCCGGTACAGGTCAGCGTCCGCGCCGTGACGAGGACGGTGCCGAGCGACATTCTCGAAGCGTAACGACCAGCAAGCAAGCTGCCGAGCATAAAGCCGGCCGGGACAATACCCATGGAGAGGCCCAGTTTCGCGGTCGAGCCGCCAAGCAAGGGACCGAGGGCAACAGGGGCGCCTGCGAGAAAGAGGTAGAGCGTCCCCATGGATGCCGCCATGCAGAGCGCATAGCACCAGAATGCGGACGAACGGATGAGCCGGAGATAGGCGCCCGCGCTACTGTGCGACCTGCGGGCTCGGTCAGCGGTTTCTGGCAGCGTCACAAGGCTGAGGATGAGGACGGCGGTACCGGCCGTTGCCAGCGTGATGAAGATCGCCCGCCATCCGAAGGCCGCATCCAGCGAACCCCCGACGACGGGTGCGAGCATCGGAGCAAGGGCCCATCCCATCGCGAGGTAACCAAACCGGCTGGCTGTCGCATGTCCGCCCGAGGTCTCCTTGATGATGACGAGGGCTATCGAAAAGCAGGCGGCTATCGATGCCTGCAGAGCCCTGAAAATCATGAAGGCGACGATATCCGTGGAGACGGCGCAACCGATCGATGCCGAGATGAAGACAACGATGGCCGTCAGGGCGACGGGCCTCCGTCCGTATCGATCCGAGATTGCACCGGAAACGATCTCGATTAAAGCCGTGACAACAGCATAGCCGGCAACGGAAAGGCTGACGACGGCGGAACTGGCGTGAAACTCGGCGGCGATGTGCGGCAGCGACGGCAGGATCATGTTGACTGGCACAACCGAGAGCGCCGTCAGCAAGATCAGCGAGAGCAGCGGAGGTGGGGCGGGCGTCTGGCTGGCAGTAGCAGATGCAGACGGGTGTCTGAGCGTGTTGTCCGGAGATGCGGCTATCATCGTTCGGTCCTGTCGGTGGGATGAAAGGGATCGACGGGGCTCAGCCAGATTTGAGGCATAAAAAAAGGCCCCGTCGGGAGCCTGTTCGTCGCGCATGGGTGCTTCCGCCGGATGGCTATGCCATCCTGCCCATGCGCGCACTCACCACCTGAAAAAACGTCGCAGCTTTCATGACGGCCAAGCTAGGCATAAATCCTGAGATCGTCAACGGGGCGCATTTCCAAGGTATGGATGACCGCCGCTACCGATCAACGGGTGGTTCTGACAGGATCTCGTTCAGCGCCTTCACCAAACGCTCGCATTCGGCATCGGTGCCGATCGTGATGCGCAGGTAGTTTTTGATGCGGGGCTTTGCAAAATGCCGGACGAGCAGGGATCTTTGCCTGAGTTCGGCGAGAAGATCGCTTGCCGTGCGCGTCGGATGCGTGACGAACAGGAAGTTGGCCGAGGATGGAAGCACATCGAAGTCAAGCGCGCGCAACGCCGCTGCCAGACGCTCGCGGCTGGCGACGATCATGGCTCGGTGTTTGTCGAACCATGCCCGGTCTTCCCAGGCTGCGATGGCGCCGGCCTCCGCCAGCCGGTCGAGCGGGTAAGAGTTGAAGCTGTCGCGCACCCGTTCCAGCGCATCGATCAGCGGTCTCTGGCCGATCGCAAAGCCGACGCGAAGGCCGGCAAGGCTGCGGGATTTCGAAAAGGTCTGGACGACCAGCAGGTTCGGATAGCGCTCGACCAGCGGCACCGCGCTGTCGCCGCCGAAATCCACATAGGCTTCGTCGATTACCACCACCTGATCGGGGTGCTCGAGCAGCAGCCTCTCGATTTCGCCCAGCGGCAGGGCGGTACCGGTGGGTGCGTTCGGGTTGGGCAGGATGATCGCGCCGCAGGCTTGCCGGAAGTCGTCGATCCGCACCGACATGGCCTCATCGAGCGGAATTTCGCGATAGGGCACGTCGAACAGCCGGCAGTAGGTGGTGTAGAAGCTGTAGGTGATGTCCGGAAAGAGCAGCGGCGCATCGTGTTTCAAAAGCGCCTTGAAGACATGCGCCAGCACCTCGTCGGAGCCATTGCCGACAAACACCCGGTCGGGCTCGAAACCGTAGCTATCGGCAATCGCGGTGCGCAGGCGGCGGGATGTCGGATCGGGATAGAGCCGCAACGAACCGTCCAGCTGCGCGGCAATTGCCGCCGCCACCTCAGGCGAAGGCCCATAGGCGCTTTCGTTGGCGTTCAGTTTGACCAGGCCGGGGATCTTCGATTGTTCGCCGGCAACATAGGGCGTCAATGTCGAGACGATGGGGCTCCAGAAGCGGCTCATGTGTTTTCCCTGGGTGACTATGGCGCCAATCTTGCAAACTCCGTCCCTCAAAGCAACGCAATGCCCGCCGTTCGTCCGACAGGAGCGGGCGGGATGCGTCAGTCAGTTTCGCGAGACAGTTTTGCTTCCGCAAAAATTGCTGTCGCCCAGGCGAGAAAGACGCGCAGCCTTGGCGCCAGCTGGCGGTTTTGCGGGTAGAGCGCGAAATAGGGCGTCGGGCTCGGGGAGAAGTCCTTCAGCACCTCGACCAGCACGCCCTCTTCGAAATCCTGTCGGAAGCGATAGCGCGGCGCCTGTACCAGGCCCAGTCCCATGCGGGCAAGTTCATGCATGGTATCGGAACTGTTGGTGGTCACCCGGGTCGGCAGGTGGATATCGCGCCTCTTGCCAGCGACGGTAAATTCGAGCGGCAGGACTTCGCCGGACCGGGACGAAAGGAAGCCGATCATCACGTGGCCGTCCAGCCCGTCCGGCGAGGTCGGCACCCCGTGCGCCTCGAGATAGGCCGGGCTGGCGCAGGTGACCTCCTCGACGAGGGCAAGCCGGCGCATGATCATGCCGCTGTCGGAAGGTTCGCCGGCGCGAATGACGCAATCGACACCGTCGCGCAGCAGATCGACCAGCCGGTCTCCCTGTCCCAGATGCAGGTCGATCAGCGGGTAGCGCTCCAGGAATTCCGGCAGGTGCGGCAAAAGAAAGGTGCGGGTGACCTGCGCATTGGCGTCGATACGCAACAGGCCGCGCGGACGATCGTCACGAAAGGCGTTTTCCGCCGCCTCGACATCCGCCAGGATAGACAGGCAGCGGTGGTAAAAAGCCTCGCCGTCCAGCGTCGGCATCACATGACGTGTGGAGCGCTCCAGCAATCTCGCGCCGATATCGGCTTCCAGCTGCTTGATCGCCTCGGTCGCCGTCGAGCGTGCAAGACCGCTATCGGCTGCCGCAGCGGTGAAGCTGCGGCGCTCGACAATGCGGACGAACAATTGCAGGCGATCCAGGCGATCCATTCAGCTTGTTCATCACAGCCGAATAGAGATGTCAAATTAGCGGTGATTGTTCTATTCTGGCATCGGCGTATTGGTCTCCTCATCAGAAGGAGATCAACATGACAGATCAACATTCCCGCACCGCCATCATTACCGGTGCTTCCAAGGGTATCGGCGCCGCCATCGCCCGGCGGCTGGCCCGCGATGGTATCGCCGTCGTCGTCAATTATGCCAGCGGTCGCCAGGCTGCGGACGAGGTCGTCGCCACGATCGCTGCTGCCGGCGGCCGGGCAATCGCGGTCGGCGCCGATATTGGCGCAGCAGATTGCATGAGCACCCTGTTCGATGCCGCTGAACAGGAATTCGGCAAGGTCGACATCCTCGTCAACAATGCCGGCATCATGTCGCTGTCTCCGCTTGCCGACGTCGACGACGCCGCGTTCGAGCGGATGGTGTCGGTCAATATCGGCGGCGTTTTCCGCGGCATGCGCGAGGCGGCACGGCGACTGCGAGAAGGCGGCCGGATCGTCAGCTTCTCGTCGAGCGTCGTCGGTCTCTACCAGCCGAATTACGCAATCTACGCCGCCACCAAGGCAGCGGTCGAGGCAATGACCCACATTCTTGCCAAGGAGCTCGGACCCAAGGGCATTACCGTCAATGCCGTGGCGCCCGGGCCAGTCGAGACCGATCTCTTCATGACGGGCAAAAGCGACGCGCTGGTCAAGGCCATCGCCGGCACGATCCCTCTCGGGCGGCTCGGCCAGCCCGACGACATCGCCGGCCTCGTCTCGTTCCTGTCCGGCCCCGATAGCGGCTGGGTCAACGGCCAGGTCATCCGCGCCAATGGCGGCGCGATCTGAACATTGCGAATGCGTGCTGGCCATGTCTCGGCTCAACCGGGCCAGGCCAGCCGCCAATCCGTCTCCAATCCAAGGGAATCCCTATGCCGTTTGCCAATTTCAAGCTGCCCGAAGGCGCTCTCTCCAAAGCCCAGAAGGAAGAACTGATCCATCGGACCACGGACCTGCTGGTCGCCTATCTCAGCGAAGCGGCCCGACCGCACACCATGGTGCTGATCGAGACCGTGCCAGACGGCGGTTATGGTCGTGCCGACGAGGTCTTCGTCATTCCGCAAGCCTATCGGGCCGAGGAGCCGGCCTGACGCTCCGGCAACCTAGCCGCGGCTTGCCACCTGCTTGGCCTTTTCGTCCGACAGCAGGGTGTCGATGCGCTTGCGCTCGTCCTCGAATTTTGCGAGTGCAGTGCCGTCCAGAGATTTGCCGCCGGGAAGGCGGATGCGCAGCGGATCGACCTTGGTGCCGTTGACGATCAGCTCGTAGTGCAGATGGGCGCCGGTTGCCATGCCGGTCGAGCCGATGAAGCCGATTACCTGGCCCTGCACCACCTTTGCGCCGGGCACGACGCCCTTGGCGATGGCGCTCTGGTGATTGTAGGAAGAGACATAGCCGTTGGCGTGGCGGATCAGCGTCTGGTTGCCGAAGCCGCCGGAATCCCAGCCGGCCTTCTCGACGATACCGTTGCCGGCGGCGATGATCGGCGTGCCGCGCGGGCCGGCCCAGTCGACGCCGGTGTGCATGCGGGCAAAGCCGAGGATCGGATGGCGGCGCATGCCGAAGCCCGAGGTAAAGACGCCTGTCGGCACCGGGTTGCGCAGCAGGAACTGGCGGATGCTTTTGCCGTCCTCGTTGAAATAGTCGATCGAATGGTCGTCCGGGTCCTCGAAACGGTAGAAACGGGTGACCGTGTCGCCGAACCGGGCGTTGACGTAGAGCAGTTCCGAATCCGACGTCGCCTGGCCCTTGCCGTTGACGACGGAGAAGAAGGCTTCGAGCATGTCAGTCGGTTTCAGCTGCGCCTGGAAATCGACATTGCTGGCCAGCAGCTTGATGATCTGCGACAGCATCTCGCGGGTCATCCCATAGGCAAGGCCTGCCCGATAGATCCCGTCATAGACGCGCGGCAGGTCGCGCCCGGCGGCCACAGGCGCCGTGTCGTTGTCGAAAGCCGTGGCGATTGCGTCGAGCAGCGGCGGTTCGCTGCCGGCGACGAAATGGCCGCTGTCGTCGAGCGCAACGGTCAGCGCATGCTTGGTGCCATGATAAAGGCTGGCGCGAATAATCTTGGCGCGCTCGCCGGTCTGCAGGATGCCGATCCGCAAGACGTCCCCGGCATTGACGACCGGTGCGCCGTAGAGCGGCTCGATGCTGCCGGCGACCGTGCTCGCATCGGCGGGAGGATAGCCGGCAGCGGTGAGGGCGGCCTCGATGGCGGTCGTCTGGCGCACGGGGATGATGTCGTCGGCATATTCCGGCGTGTTCGGCGTCACCTGTTCCGGCACCGAGACGGACATGTTCTCCTCGACGATACGGGCGGCAAGCCCCGCCGTCAGGTCGACATCGGCTTCATCGGTCGCAAAGCGGCGCGGGTCGACGTAATAGAGTGCCGAAAGCTGGGTGTTGGCGTCTGTGAGGATCGAGCCGTTCGAGCGGACGTTTTCCTCGACCTCGTCCAGCGACATTGCCGGGGCGAGGGTGAAGGGTGTGCCCTTGACCGGAAAGGGCACGGTCTTCAGGCTGACTTCGGATTCGACGTCGGATCCGTAGAGGGCACCGGTGTGGTTGACTGCAGCCGGCAACTTGTCGTCGGTGGCAAAGATCGCCAGCGGATCGAAGGCCGGATAGCTCTCCGAGGTGGCGTGGGTGGCGGCCAGTTGCATCTTCACATGGGCGAAGGGCTGGCGGCGGACGACATCCTTGTCGCCGTCGCGCACGACCGTCGAGACTTCGAGAATGCTGCGGTCGGCAGGCTTGGCGGCGACCTGCGTGGCCACCAGCCGTCCGCCGCGCGTCACGGATGCGTCGCCGTCGCCGGGGTTGCCGCTGTCGGTCGTTGCATAGGCCTCGGCCGGAATGGCGAGCTGCTGGCGGCCGTCGAGCGCTGCAAAAAGCGCCATGCCCATCAACATGCTGGAGGTGATGCCGGTCAGGAACGTTCCGGAAAGCCAGCGCAGGGAGACTTCGCGCCGGTCGGGCGCACGCCGGCCGTCGGCCAGGATCGGCGGCTCGTTACCGAGCGAGCGAAGCATCGCCTTGTCCGTCACCATTCCAATCCGTCCGCTTCCTTCCCCATAAAACAGGCAGCGCCAAAGCTGGCGGCAAGCTGTGCATATTTATTACAGCCAAGTCAAATCAACCCGTGGCCGTTCCTGGGGATGGAGAGCGCCGCCTTTTAGCGCCTGCCACCGCCTTACAAGAGTAAAGTGCGGCGCGGCCGGTGGCTCCGCTTCACAGAGCGCATGGAAGTCCCGGGGTTTGACGGGCTCTCGATGCCCGGGCGCCATGCCGGCATCGACAGCGATCCGATAGGCTCTGTCACGGCACTTTCACACGATTCAAAATTATCGTTCATTTCCAGCGCGTTACGACTTTTTTCTGATTTTGTGAAAATCGACTGTTGACTACTTCGGGAGGTAGGGCCTATAAGCCGGTCACTGACGAGGGCGGCGG